>JAJEEM010000053.1 GCA_022820995.1 Gemmatimonadota bacterium
CTCCCGCCGGCCCGAAACAGCCCGTCTCGACCCCTCCCCGAGCTACCCTCGCACTCCAAATGGGGACATTATCCGGCCAACTATGCCCGAACCCGCTTCCGCACACCGCTCCCGGGACGCGTGTGAGAAATCCGGGCTAGACTCGCTCTTGCGGCTGGAGAACGTCCCGTCGACGGTCTCGGTCGCCGACATGATCGGGAAGATGCCCACGCTTCGTAGCAGAATCAGCCGCGGCGACAGTGAGGCCCTGTGGCGGTCCGCGTTGAACCGAGCCTGCGACCTACTCGAGCGGATCTCTCGGCCGGAGATGACCGCCAACGAAACACAACGCTTCAATCAGGCTGTTGCCGCGGCGCGCCAAACCGCAGGTGCGCCGGCACCACCGTATCGTGACGCCAGAGGTGCGCTACCTCCAAGCTGCGCGGATCGCCTCCGTGATTGGATTCACGACGCGAAGCTGAAGAAGCTTCCCAACCACGAAACCCGAGGCCATATGGCGGACGACCTTGCCCGGTATCTCTTCGCGGCGGCGTTCGCGAAGGCGAAGAAGCGGTCGCCGCATGCCTCTCACTTCCCCGATGATCTTGCACCCGAGCATGCGAACTGGAGCACTGGGAAGTTTGGTGATCGTTTCCGGGTCCAGCTCGCTGATGATCCCAGCAGTACCGTGACGAGTCATATCTCGAAGGATGGTCACTACTACATCCATCCAGATCCCGGGCAGTGTCGTAGCCTCACGGTCCGAGAAGCGGCGCGCCTTCAGACATTCCCGGACAACTACTTCTTCCACGGCCCTCGGACTCAGCAGTACGTGCAGGTCGGCAATGCCGTCCCACCTTTCCTCGCTCGGCAGATCGCCGCGCGGGTGTGGGAGGTGTCCGAACGGTTGTGTCGGTCTCCCGAGCAGGCACCGGACCGATCAGAAGGGCGGCACAGAGACCAACGACAGGCAACCCAAGTTGCGGTTCCCGAGATGGCGGGGGTGCGATGACGGACGGCACCCAGCAGTACGAACTGCTTCCGCCCCGTGCGTCGGCGCTGGTCGAAAGCCTGCGCGACATGGGATACTCGCTCAAGACGGCTCTTGCCGACGTCGTGGACAATTCGATTACGGCTGGTGCGCAGCACATCCGGCTCTTCGCCGACACCCACGAGGAGATTCCCGCTATTGGAATCTTGGATGACGGGACGGGCATGACCAAGAACGAGCTGCTTGAGGCGATGCGTCCGGGGACGAGGAGCCCACTCGACGCGCGTGACGCAACCGATCTTGGACGCTTCGGTCTCGGCCTGAAGACCGCATCCTTCTCTCAATGCCGTCGTCTCACCGTGGTGACGCGCAAGGGCGAGGAGCTATCTGCTGCTGTGTGGGACCTCGACGCGGTGGCTACTCGGGACGAATGGGTCGTCGAAATCCCCGACGCACCCGGAGGAGTCCGCTGGGCGAACAGACTCGACGGCAACGGCACGCTAGTAGTGTGGGAGAAGCTCGACCGCTTGGTCGGCGCGGCCCAAGGCGGAAGCGGCGGAGACCTCCTGCTGCAATTGGATGAGGCTGCGACACACATCGAATTCGTTTTCCATCGCTTTCTAGCCGGCCGCGGACAGGTCAAGATCTCCCTCAACGACCGCCCGCTCGAGCCGTTCGATCCCTTCCACTCCACACATCCCGCTACGCAACACCACCCGGACGAAGACATGACTCTCGCCGGGAAGCCTATCCGGATCCGGCCCGTGACCCTGCCACACCACGATAAAGTTAGCTCGACCGAGTGGCGCCGGTACGCTGGCCCACAAGGCTATGTGCCGAATCAGGGCTTCTACCTCTACCGAAATCGCCGACTCATCGTGCACGGAACCTGGTTCCGATTGGCACGCAAACTCGAGTTGACCAAACTTGCCCGCGTCGCCATCGACATCCCCAATACGATGGACGCAGAATGGAAGATCGACGTCAAGAAGGCTTCCGCGCAGCCACCACCACCGGTCCGTAAGCGCCTGAAGAAGATCGTGGACCGCCTCGCCGACCCGTCCCGAAGAACGTACAGGGCTCGCGGTCCAGGCCAAGCAACTCGCAACCGGCTCCCCGTTTGGACGAGGATCCAGAACAAGAATCGCGTGTCATACGACATCGCCCACGAGCACCCTACGCTTCAGGCTTTCCGCGAAGGACTCGCACCGGATCAAATGCACGACTACGATCGGCTCTTGAAACTTGTCTCGTCTTCCCTCCCGATCGATTCGCTGCATCATGATGTCAGCGCCAACCCGGAAGTCGTTGACGCCATAGCGATGCCCAAGGCAGATATCCGGACGCTCGCCGCCGATCTCATTCAAGTTCTAGAGGCTCGTGACTTGCCACCGGACGCCATCGCCAATCACCTGCGGTCTGCCGACCCATTTCAGACGCAATGGGACGACATCGCCGACTTGCTCGACGGACTGCGACGATGACCGACCTTGAGCGCCTCACGCTAATCGTCCGAACCCTGCTTGCGAATAAGCCGAGCCCACCAACGGCCGCGGACATACGCGCCGAAATCGCCGAAGTCCGCCCTCTCTGCCTTGGCGTGACTGACGACCAGGCGGAAGCACTCGCGCTGGACTTCGAAACGAGGTACGTGATCTCCATACGCCCCGCCGCCGCCCTCCACGATCAAGAACCCTTCACACCGTGGCTCGATCGGGAACGGTCTGTGATTGATCCGTATTACTGGGCCCGCTACCGCGACCTGCTCGGCGATAAGGGTTTTCCGCGACAGGTACTAGCCGAGCTCGACAACGACACCGATCGAATCGTTGGGTTCCTGGAGAACCCCAAGAAGTCCGGGGTTTGGGATCGGCGCGGCATGGTCATCGGCCATGTCCAATCCGGCAAGACGGCCAACTATATTGGCGTAGCCAACAAGGCCGCCGACGCGGGATACCGCGTCATCATCATCATCGCCGGTATACAAAACAAGTTACGCGATCAGACGCAGCGACGAGTCGACGAAGGACTAGTAGGCTTCGACACGGCGGCCGGAATCCAGAGTTCGGGGCGCACTCCCCTGGGTGTCGGACGCTACAACGTTCGTCGTCAACCGATCAGCTTCACAACGGCGATTAGAGATTTCAACAAGGCCTTCGCCGAGAGTCTCAGCGTTCGGCTGCAGGATCTAGGTGAGCCCGTCGTGCTCGTAATCAAGAAGAATCCGCACACGCTGAGGAGTCTCATCGATTGGCTGCAGACGCACAACGCACGAATCGGCACCGATACGATCGCTGAGCCCATGCTGTTGCTGGACGACGAGGCAGACAACGCATCTATCAACATCCGGCAGCACATCGACGAGGTGTCTACAATCAACGGGCTGCTCCGTCGCTTGCTGAGTCTCTTCGAGCGGAGCTGTTACGTCGGCTACACTGCGACGCCCTTTGCCAACATATTCATCGATCCCGACGATGAAGACAAAATGGTTGGGGATGACTTGTTTCCGCGCGACTTCATCGTGTGCCTGAACCCTCCCTCCAACTACTTTGGTCCGCAACAGGTCTTTGGCGATTCCGGGCGGCGGGTGCTGTGTGACGTAGAGGATCACCGGGACCTCCTGCCGATGCCACATTCCAAGACACACGCCGTCACCGCACTCCCGAGCAGTCTACTCGAAGCGGTCCGCATGTTTCTCGTCGTGCGGGCGATCAGACTGGCACGAGGGCAGCGACATGCGCACAACTCGATGCTCGTCAATGCGTCGCCATTCGTGGCGGTGCAGCGACAGGTTCGGAACGAGATTCATGAGTTCGTCCGACAAATCGCCTCGAGTTGCCGGGTCAATGCGAGTATGCCAGTCGAGACCGCACTTCGGGATCCAGAACTCGAGGCGTTACACGAAGTGTTTCGACAACATTTCAGGAGCACTGTCGACGAGGAGTGGGGGACGGTACAGGGGTGGCTTCACGAGAGCATCAGCCCTGTGCGTGTAATGGAGATCAACAGCCGCTCGGCGCATGTGCTGAGCTATGACGATTACAGCGACGTCGGCCTCAACGTGATCGCGGTCGGCGGGATGTCCTTGTCGAGAGTCGAGAGGCCTCACCCTCGAAGGCCTGACCGTGAGCTACGTCCTGCGACGTTCATCGATGTACGACACCCTTTTCCAGTTGGGACGCTGGTTTGGATATCGTGATGGATACGAGGATCTGTGTCGCGTGTGGATGCCCCAAGAGGCGCAGGGGTGGTATGCTCACATTGCAGAGTCTAATGATGAACTGAGGGGCGAACTGGTGCGTATGCAGAGCGTTGATGCCACACCGCGCGACTTCGGCTTGAAGGTTCGGAGCCACCCGGACGCATTGGTCGTCACCGCACGAAACAAGATGGGATCAAGCACTACGCATACGGTGAGAATCGGACTCGCCACGCAGTTTATCGAAACCGCAATTCTGCATCGTGATCCACGAGTGACCGCGGCGAATCGACGGGCGGTTCGGCGACTCGCCGACCAGATGCGAGCGGACGGCTTGGCGCCGGAACGCGGTACAAAGTACCAAGGCGGGCGTCTGGTACGCGACGTTCCCGTGAGACTCGTGGATGCGTTCCTAGGGGCGTTTAAGAATCACCCCCGCTCGGTGAAGACAGAGACCGGGCCCGTCCGCCGCTATATTACGGATCGACCGAAGGAACTTGGTTCTTGGGATGTGCTTTTCGTTGGCGTGGAGCGAGAGACATCGGTGTCGCTTACCTCCAACCTGCTTGGATTCCGTCTGGTGTGTCAACGCAGGGCGGATGGGACGCCCGACGACGATTCGATGCTGATGGTCACCAAGAAGCAGCGGGTTGCCAGCCGTGGTGTCGAGAAGGTTGGCCTCTCGTCGGTACAGCGAGAGACGGCCGAGACGAAGTACAGGGAGGAAAAGCCCGGTGCAAAGAACTTTCCGGATCGAATCTATCGTGCTGAACGTTCGAAACCTCTCCTGATAGTTCATTTGCTCGCGATCGGGAAGAAGGACGAAAACTTGAGCAAGAACCCACCGCTTGTCGCTTGGAGCCTCAGTCTGCCCAAGACGGATCGCCCGGAAAAGATGGTCGAGTACGTCGTGAACAAGACTTGGTTCCGAGAACAATACGGCGACGGTGACTTGGACGATGATCACGATGAGTGACAACCCTTGGAGAGAGATCGAGACGCCCAAGGAAGCAACCGGTTTCAACGCTCGAAGGATCCCGGATGCCGGATCGAGCGCCTGGGGGCTCTACTGGGGCGTTGACCGACACCGTCGCTGCTTGCTGATCCTCCAGCACGATGCGAATCATCGTCCTACTCACCGTCTGCCGACCTTACGCGGGCTGCGGGTTGAGACTCATCCAGCGGGGAATGGGAGAGCGCTCCTGGTTCTCCGCCTTACGACTGGGGAGCACCGAGACCTGTTCTACCGACTCTGTAGCGACATCGTGAAAGCGACGCGAGTGGCTGAGTCCGGTCAGGAGGCGTTGGAGCGAGTCGTCGTGCGGACCTGGCGCTGGCATCGGCTCCTAAAGGGTGGGCGAGACGGACGACTGAGCCGCGAGGAACAGAAGGGACTGATCGGCGAGCTGCTTGTGCTCGAGCAACACCTCCTCCCCGCAGTCGGTGCTTCGGAGGCCGTCCAAGGCTGGGTGGGTCCGCTCGATGAGCCTAGAGACTTCAGAATCGGACTCGTTGCAGTGGAAGCGAAGGCACGAACTCCCCTTACGCCGACGGTACGCATCTCGTCCCCGGAGCAGCTCGACTCGACGGACACGGCCCGTCTCTTCCTCCATGTAACGGATATCGCGGAGGCAGCGGAGGACTCGGATTCGGCCTGCACCGTCACCGATGTCGTTCGCCGTACTCGCGACGCCATCCTGGATCGTGACATGTCGGCAGTCGGGGACTTCGAGGATCGAGTGCTGTCCGTCGGGTTCGATTGGGCCGACGACTACTCGGATTATCCGTGGATGATCGCGGGAGGATCGGTGTACGAGGTGGTGGACGGATTCCCCCGCCTCACGCCCGATCTGATCCCTGCCGGTGTGAGCGATGTCCGCTACGGTCTCATCCTCGCCCAGTGTGACGACTTCCGTGTGCGGAAAGAAGACCTGAGCGCCGCCATTACCGGAGGCAACGATGGAAATTGATGTCTTTGCTGAAGAACTGCTCCAAGATGTTCTGGCGGAAGCCGATGTTGATGGTGAACTCCGTGAGGACGTGTTTTTCGACAAAGCGTGTTCATATCTCCAAGAGGCTGGTGAACTCGACACCGCAGATCGTGTCCCGTATCGATCACCTTCCCGAGGAATTCGTGTAGACGGGTACGGGGGTGACCCCCGCGACGCTTCCGACACCCTCAGTCTGATCGTACTCGATTTCCGAGCCCACCCGGCACCGGGACGTCTCGTTGGTAGCGAGATGGACGCGATTTTCCGTCGCGTATCGAAGTTCGTTCGGCAGTCGCTCGACCGCCGCTGGCGTGACGCGCTTGAGGAGACGAGCCCGGCCTTCGGACTGGCCGATCTGATTCACCATTGCTGGCGGTCGCTCGGCAAGATCCGACTCTTTCTGGTCAGCAACCGCGAGCTGAGCGAGCGCGTCGATGGCCGACCGGCCGGAGAACTGGAAGGCAAGCCGGTAACATACAGCGTATGGGATCTGCGCCGGTTGCATCGGGCGGCAGCCGACCCGGAGCCCGAGGCCATCGAGGTGGACCTCGTGAAGGATTTCGGCGGCCCCCTCCCGATCTTGCCAGCGCAGCAACTTGACGGCGACCACGAATCGTATCTTGCCGCCGTGCCGGGACCGGTGCTCTCGGAAATCTACGACCGGTGGGGTGCCCGTCTACTTGAGCAGAACGTGCGAGTGTTCCTGCAGGCCCGAAGCAAGGTGAACCGAGGAATCAGGGATACTCTTGCACACGAGCCGGAGATGTTCTTCGCGTACAACAACGGGATTACGGCCACCGCCGAGAGCGTCGAGATCCGAAACGATGGTAAGCGACAGCTACTCTGCGGTCTCAGGAACTTCCAGATCGTTAACGGAGGGCAGACGACGGCATCGATTCACTCCGCAACACGCAAGAAGGTCGACATCTCCCAGACGTTTGTGCAGATGAAGCTCTCCGTGGTGAACGCGGATCGGGCCGTGAAGCTCGTCCCTAAGATTTCCGAGTACGCCAACAGCCAGAACCGAGTGGCCGCGTCGGATTTCTTCTCCAATCATCCGTTCCATGTCCGGGTTGAGGGGTTTTCGCGCCGCATATATGCGCCATCCCCGGACGGCACGTTTCAGCAGAGCAAGTGGTTCTACGAACGGGCGCGTGGCCAGTACGCGGACGCGCGTGGCGGTCGCACTCCCGCGGAACGAAAGAAGTTCGATATCGAGTATCCGCGTGGCCAGCGGTTCACGAAGACCGATCTCGCGAAGTTTCTGGGTGTGTGGGAAGGACTTCCCCATGTCGTGAGCCTGGGCGCGCAGAAGAACTTCGCTGCTTTCGCCGGTCGCATCGGCAAGGCGTGGAACAAGAATCCCGATGACTTCAACGAGGCGTGGTATCGGGAGGCTATCGCCAAGGCTCTGGTGTTCAAGGCTACGGAGCGCATCGTGTCGGCTCAGCCTTGGTATCAGGGTGGGTTTCGCGCGAACATCGTGGCTTACGCAATCGCGAGAATCAGCCACCATGTGGAGAAGACAAAGCGAGCCGTAGACTTCGAGGCCATTTGGCGAAGGCAGGCACCGGGACCGATGTTGCGGGAAACCATCGCCGTGGTAGCGGAGCGGGTCCATGATGTGTTGGTCGAGCCGCCGGAGGGTATGCGCAACGTCACCGAGTGGGCCAAGAAGCAGGCGTGTTGGTCCCAAGCCGAGGCGATCCGCATCGAGTGGCCGACGGGACTGATAAACGAACTCTTGTCCGCCGAGGCTCGACAAGACGCCGCCAAGAGCGCTCGAGTCGATCAGCGCGTACTCAACGGTATCGAAGCGCAAATGGCGATAGTGAACGCCGGCGGCGAGTTCTGGGCGAACGCGCTTGCCTGGGGTCAGGAACACGGCCGCTTGTCGCCGACTGAGATCGGCGTTCTCGGCGTGGCCTCCAACGTGCCCCGGAAGTTGCCGACTGAAAAGCAGTCGTTAAGGGTGATTCGAGCGTTCGAGAAACTGCAGGCTGACGGGTATCGGGAGGAACTGCCTCCACTGCAAGATTGACGTCCACTTTCTGCGGGTCGCAAGCGAGACGCTGTCATGGGCGTTTGCGCTCAGGGTGATTCACGGATCCTCGCGAAGGAACGCGACGAGACGCGGTGCGAGTTCTTCGAGATCATCGGTCTCGCATTCCCACACGACCATCGCTTCCCATTCAAGGTCACTCAGGCTCTCCAAGTTCTCGCGGTCTCGAACCACGTTCTGTTGGAACTTGTTCTCCCAAAATGAAGTGCGGGTTTTCGGCGTGGTCGTTCGCTTGCAACCGTCGTGCCGGTGCCAGAAACATCCGTGAACGAAGATCACTTTCTTGCGCGACGGGAAGCAGATGTCGGGCGTGCCGGGAAGATCGCGCCTGTGCAGACGGTAGCGATACCCGAGTCGATGCAGTAATCGCCTGACGATGAGTTCTGGTTTCGTGTCCTTGTGCCCGATCCGCGCCATGTTGGCGCTACGCGCGGCGGAGGGCTCGGGCTCCGGCGACGGTGTCGATTTTTTTTGTTCGGACATCCGGGGCTTCACGCTGGGTGGGCGGCACACCTCAGAAGGTCTCGTTTGCGCGTGCTTCTCTCGTTCGTCAGCTGCCGCTTGGGGGCTTTTGGGCCAGATGCACCGCCGCCACGCATTGGGCGATCATGTCCCCGATAAGTTCGGCTTCCGGAGAGTCGGCCGGAGGCAAGCCCGTTATCTCGCTGTGGGAGGGATCGGCTTCGAACGCGGCTTCTGCCTCGAGCGGATCGTGCACGAAGCGAAGGTCTGTGAGTTCGTCCTGCACATGTTCTCTCGTCCGGCCTACGTTCAGTTCGGCGAAACGACCGCTCGGACGCAACTGCAACCGACTCCGTCGCCGCACCTCGTCCACTTGTTCCGGGTTCGAGATGTCTGAAAAATACTCAAGCCAGTTGACGGACAGGCTTGCTTCGCCAGGCCTGAGCTGGAACGCCTCGCCGCCGACAGACTCATCTTCCCTCACCAACGTTGGCTTCGCGTAACGTATCACGTGACTGTCGTCAGGTAGGTCGTCGCCTCTCATCCGCCCACGAGTCCGTCGAGCCCGAAAGCTCGAATCTGCTTCCTGACGCGATCCAACGTGACCTTGCCGACTACGCGATCAGTTTCAGCACCATGGGCCTGGCGCTTGAATATCACGCAGCTTGCAACCTGCTCCCCATGAAACTGGACTCCGACGTGGTTTCCATCGTCGTCCTTCCAGACTGCTCGGAGATTCCCGTTGTCGAGAAGCACGAGAGAAGCTCTTCGCGCATAGGCATTGGCCTTGATGAAATCGAAGAAAGCAGCCTCGGACTCGGGCCGGAGCGTGACTCCGTCTGCCTGTCCGTATTCTCGCAACGTCGCGATTCGCTCCCGGTATGCGTTCAGGCCCGGGGGCGGTCCCTTCACCAGAAGCCACGGTGAAGGCGCAAGGCGAACTCGGAGTCTCGCGCGCCGATGACCGGGCGCCTGCTGCGGAGCCAGACGCGACAGGTCAAGCGGCTCACGGATGCGAATCGAACCATACGTCACGAACGAAGGAGCGTCGTCGCACCGTAATACGGTCATCGGAGGCTTCAATGATTCTCCCGGTTCAAGGGAGGACGGGGCTCGGAAGTGGAACGCCCTTCGCGGCCGGCTGGTTCAAACGTTGCGGTGACCTTGCTCATGTAGAGATCCACCGCGCCTTCGGCTTTCCCGGGGTCCACTTCAAAAAACACATGATACTCTCGCTCCGGCTCCGACTCGGTTGGCTCCAGCCAAAGATTGGTTTTCTTAAGAACGTCGTACAACGAAATCTCGACCTTCTGGCCTGCCAGCAGATAGAAAACGACTGCCTTGAAGGACGAACCTTGCGTGTAGACGTTCTTCACCTCGTACTCGTGCGAAGAATGTTCGTCCGGCTCGTATCTCATGCCTTCTGCCTTTGCTGCCTCAACTCCCCGGGATTTGGACCGAGGTTAAGGTTAGTCGATCTTCCGGTGCCCCGGAAGCACGATGACGCCCCGGGGTTACTCGGTGCCAAGCCGCCGCGCATCCGACCGGTGCGAACACTTGGATCGCGAGCCGGAGCGGATCGTACCCACCGCGGCGAGCGCACGTTCCAATAGACGCCCTCCCGAACGGACCCGTTGCCTGCGCGCACTCACGCCCCCGCGAAGACACCGAGCACGTCGGTGAGGAGCCACCAGGCGCCGACGGCGAGGATCGCGGCGGGGATCACGAAGCGGAGCCAGTAGTAGAGCCAGATCGCCGGCACGCCCCGCTTCGCGCGCCGATCCTCGCCCGCCGCGAGTTGCCGCAGCACTTCGGAGCGGTCCAGGGCCCACCCCACGGCGACGACCGAGAGCAGCGCGCCGAGCGTCTGGAAGCCCGATCCGAAGGTCAGGTCCCAGGGCGTGAACACGCTCATGTTGATCATCGGGGGCAGCGCGAAGGCGAATACGACCACGGTCGTCAGCGTAACCGCGCGCGAGCGGCCGATCCCGGTGTTGTCGGTGACCCCGGCCACGAGCACTTCCAGTGCCGCCACATCCGACAGGTACGCGCCCCCGAACAGGGCGAGGAAGAAGAGCGTCCCGAACACGGCTCCGGCGGGGATCCGGCCGAACACCTCGGGCAGCGTGACGAAGAGGAGACCGGGGCCGCTCGCCGGTTCGAGTCCGAACGCGAACACGGCGGGGAAGATGGCGAGCCCCGCCATGAGTCCGGCGCAGAGGTCGCCGCCCGCGGTGAAGACGGCGTTGCCGCGGAGGGGGTCGTCGCGGTTCAGGTAGGAGCCGTATACGACCATGAAGGTGCCGCCCAGCGAGAGGCTGAAGATCGCCTGGCCCAGCGCCCCCAGCATGACGGGCGGCGTGAGCGCGCCGGGATCGAAGGCGCCCAGGTACCAGCGGAGACCCTCTCCGGCCCCCGGCAGCGTCAGAGAACGGGCGATGAGGATCACGAGCCCCGCGAGGAGCGCCGGAACGATGAAGCGGCTCGCCCTCTCGATTCCGCCCCGCAGCCCGCGGCGCAGCACGGCGGCGCAGGTGAGGAGGACGGCGCCGGTGCAGACGCACTGCAGGAGGAAGGAGCGGAGGGAGAACCCCTCGTCCGGGGGCAGGATCGCCGCGGCGTCGATCTCGACCCCGACGCCGGAGAGCAACCCGGCCAGGGTGTGGTACAGCACCCAGCCGAGCGCGTTCGAGTAGTAGCCGGTGGCGGCGGTGACGCCGACGAAGAAGATCCAGCCGAGGGCGCGGCCGAAGGGGAGACCGCCCGACTCGAACGCGCCGACCGGGCCGCGGCGGGTGTGCCGGCCCAGCGTCCATTCCGCCATGAGCGCGGGAACCCCGATCAGCACGACGGCCAGCACGTAGAAGGCCACGAAGGGCGCCCCGCCGAACTCGCCGACCATGTACGGGAAGCGCCACACGTTCCCTAGACCGACGGCGACGCCGATCATCGTGGCCACGAGCCCGAAGCGGGAGCCGAACGTCTCGCGTCTGTCTCGTTCCATCTCCGCTCTCTAGCTTGGCGGGTCGCATGTGGCCGCCGGCACCCGGCGCCCTGGTTCAGCCGCCCGTCGCTGACGGGCGAAACCTTGGGGCAGGGGCCGGCCGAGAGAAAGGGACGCCAGCGTGAAAGCTCCCTGGTTCCGCCGCTATCTGCTGCCGGGGCTCGTCTTCCAGTCGGCCGTGATCGCCGGCGGATACGGCACGGGGCGGGAGAACGTCGAGTTCTTCCTCTCCATCGGTCCCACGTCCGGGCTCGCCGCCATGGCCCTCTCGATGGCGATCTGGAGCGCGGTGTGCGCCGTCACCTTCGAACTCGCGCGGCAGTTCCGCAGCTACGAGTACCGCAACTTTTTCAAGCGTCTGCTCGGGCCGTCCTGGGTGCTGTTCGAAGTCACGTACGTGCTGCTGACGCTCCTCGTGCTCGCCGTCATCGGGGCGGCGGCGGGCTCGATCGTGGACGAGACCTTCGGCCTCCCGTATGCGCTGGGCGTGATCGTGGCGCTGGGGGCGGTCGCGCTGCTCCTCTTCTACGGGAGCGTCGCGATCGAGCGGTTCTTCGCCGGCTGGTCGTTCGCGCTCTACGCCGTGTTCGTGGCGCTCGTCGTGTGGTCGCTGGTGCGCTTCGGCTCCACGCTGGGCCCGAGTTTCGCCGCCAGCGCTCTCGACGGCGACTGGCTCGTGAAGGGGGTCCAGTACGGAGGCTACAACCTCTCCGCGGCCGCCGTGGCGCTGTTCACCGTGCGCCACATCCAGACGCGGAACCAGGCCGTGTGGGCCGGCCTGCTGGCGGGCATCATCGGGATGCTGCCGGCGTTCTTCTTCTATCTCGCCATGGTGCCGCACTACCCCGGCATCGTCGACGCGACCGTCCCCTCGAACTTCATCCTCGAGGCGCTCGGGTCGAGGACGTTCCAGATCGCCTACCAGGTCATCCTCTTCGGCACGCTCATCGAGACCGGGACGGGGATGATCCACGCGGTGAACGAGCGGCTCGCCGTCACGCGGCGCGAGCGGGGCGCGGGGATGCCGGGTTGGGCGAGGCCGGTGGTCGCGGCGGTCTTCCTCGGGGTCGCGCTCTCCCTCACCCCTCTCGGCCTCATCGACCTCATCAGCCGGGGATACGGGACGATCACCTGGGGGTTCATCGTCTACTACGTCGTGCCCGTCCTCACCATCGGCGCCTGGCTCGCCTTCCGTAAGCGGCGAGAAACGGGAACCGCCGGGACATCCGGTGGGGGTGAAGGGACGTGAACACCCGCGCCATTCTCATCGGCCTCGCGCTCGGGCTGGGGCTCGGGGTCGCCGCCTCCGCCACCGGATCTCCGGCGCTCCTGCGCGCGGCCGAGGCCGTGGCGCCGCTCGGACAGGTCTTCCTGCGCGCGATCCAGATGGTCGTGATCCCCCTCGTTGCCGCCGTCGTGTTCGTCGGCGTGGCGCGGATCGGAAGCCTCCGCAAGCTGGGGCGGATCGGCGGCCTCTCGGTCGGTTTCTTCTGGGTCACGACGCTGCCGGCGATCCTCATTGGGATGGGCGTGATGGGCTTCGCGCTCACCTTCACGGCCCCGGTGCCGCCCCCGACTCCGACGACGGAGTTGAACACGGCGAACCCGGGCGTGATCGACTTCCTCGTGAACCTCGTGCCCAGGAACCCGGTGCAGGCGGCGGCGGACGGATCGCTGCTCTCGATCCTCATCTTCATCGTCCTTCTCGCGGCGGCCACGACGACGCTGCCGCGCGAGAAGCGGGAGTTGCTCACCGGCTTCGCGGAGACGGCGGGCGACGCCCTCATCAAGCTCATGAACTGGGTCCTGTGGACGGCCCCCGTGGGCGTGTTCGGCCTCGCCGCGCCGGTGATCGCGCGCACGGGGCTGGCGCTGCTCCAGAACCTCGCCGTCTTCATCCTCGCGGTCGTCGTCGGTCTCTTCATTCTCAAGGGTCTCGTCCTGCTGCCGCTGGTCCGCTTCGTCGGCGGCATGCGCGCGGGCCGGTTCATCCGCGGCACCGTGGGTACGTACACCGTCGGCTTCACCACGACGACGTCCGTGGGCACGCTGCCGATGATGCTTCAGGAGGCGGAGAAACTGGGGCTCCGGCGGGACCGCTACACGCTGATCCTCCCGCTCGGGGCCTCGATCAACCGTCCGGGGAGCGCCCTCTTCCAGAGCGCTTCGCTGGTCTTCCTCGCCGCCATGTACGGGGTCCCGCTCGATGCGGGGCTCATCGCCGCGGCGGTCCTCGCGATCTTCCTCGCGGCGATGACGGTGGCGCCGGTGCCGAGCGCGAGCATCGTGTCGATGGTGCCGGCGCTCGAGGTGGTGGGCGTGCCGCTGGCCGGACTCGGGATCCTGCTCGGGATCGACCGCGTGCCCGACGTCTTCCGCTCGGCGACGAACGTCATCGGCCACATGGCCGCCGCCACGACCGTTGATGCGATGACGCGCAACGATGAAGAGGACGGATGACGAGACTCCCCGCGTCCGGTCCCCTGCCGCGGCCCCGGGACCCGGAGGAGGGACGCGAGACGCTGCGCGCGGAGGCGATCCCCGCGGCCGACGTCCAGCGCGTCCGACTGCGGGCGCTGGAGTTCACATCGCTCTGCCCGAAGACGGGACAGCCGGACTTCGGGCGCGTGACGATCGACTACGAGCCGCGCGACCGCTGCCTGGAGTCCAAGGCGCTCAAGTTCTACCTGTGGTCCTTCCGCGACGAGGGCGAGTTCTGCGAGACGCTCGCGGCCCGGATCGCCGACGACGTGGTCTACGCCGTGGCGCCGCGCCGGGTGCGCGTCGAGGTCGAGCAGAACGTCCGCGGCGGCATCGAGATCGTCGCCACCGCCGAGCGCGGGGAGCCCGCCGCAGACTGACGCTCCCTCCCCTCCCCGCACGCGCGGTGCGCGCCCGACCGCCCGCTCATGGCGCGCGGCGGATGGCGCGGCCGGGGCGGGCGCCGGTCGGCTCCCCGGCGGACCAGGTTTCGACGCCGCCGAGCCACACGCTCTCGACGCCTTCCGCCTGCCGGGTCCCGTTGTCGAAGGTCGACCGGTCCACCACGCGCTCGGGGTCGAAGATCGCGAGGTCCGCCCGGGCTCCGGCGCGCAGCACCCCGCGGTCGTTCAGCCCCAGCCGCCGCGCCGGCATCGAGGTGGCGCGCCGCACCGCCCGCTCCAGCGTCAGGATGCCGCGCTCGCGCACGTAGTGGCCCAGCACACGCGGGAAGGTCCCGGCGCCCCGCGGGTGCGCGCTCCGCACCCCGCCGTCGCTCGACGTCATCACCCACGGCGAGGCCATGAACGTATCGACGTCCTCCTCGTTCATCGTGTGGCCGATGAGCCCGGAGCCCCCGTTCTCCATGATCCACATGTAGGCTTCAACGTCGGTCATCTCCCTGCGCCGGGCGATCTCGTCCAGCCGAAGCCCGTTCAGTTCAGGCTCGTGAAAGAAGGCGACGACTTGCAGCCGGTTCGCGCCGCCCGCCGCCGCGATTCCCTTCGCCACCGAGTCCGGGTTCGAGAACATCCTCGACCGCACCACGATCGCGAGCCCCGATTGCCAAGCCGCGTACGGGTACTGGTCCGCCGTCACGTCCAGCCCCTCGTCGTTCGCCCGCCGGATTCGCTCCAGCACGTCCGGAGCCCGTCCCCAGACCGAGGCGTTCCCCGCCTTGATGTGCGAGATCTGCACCGGGAGCCCCGCCTCGCGCCCAATGCGGATCGCCTCGTCCACGGCCTCCATCAGCCCTTCTTCCTCGTCGCGCATGTGGGTCATGTAGAAGCCGCCGTGGCCCGCCGCGGCCCGCGCGAGGGCGATCAGCTCCCCCGTCGTGGAGTAGAAGCCGGGATCGTATTCGAGTCCGCTCGAGAGGCCGAACGCCCCTTCCCTCATCCCGCGCTCGACGCGCACCGTCATGTCCGCGATCTCGGCGTCGGTCGCGTCGCGCCGGTAGTCCTCCTCCAGCGCCAGACTGCGCACCGTCCCGTGTCCGACCAGCGTCGCGACGTCCACCGTGGGCCGGAGTTCGTCGATGCGCGCGAGGTAGTCCGAGATCGGCCACGGAGAGGAGCCGTCGGCGCCGACGACGATCGTCGTGATGCCCTGCGCGAGCTGGGTCGTGGCCAGCGGGAAGTCGAACAGGCGGTTGGTGGAGTGGTTATGGATGTCGATGAACCCCGGGGCGAGGACGAGGCCCGTGAGGTCGCGCCGTTCCGCATCGGGCGGCGCCTCGACGGAGCCCGGGGCGCCGAGCGCCGCGACGCGTCCCCCCTCGATGAGCAGGTCGCCGACGTAGGCGGGCGCGCCCGTCCCGTCGACGAGCGTCGCGTTCGTGAACAGGACCGTGGCCGGTTCTTCCGCCCCGCCCGTGGCCGCCTGCGCGGCGATCCGTTCCGGAGCGCCGGCGCCTCCCGCGACTCCCAGGATCAGCGCCGAGAGGAGGTGAGGGCCGCGCCAGGCGCGGCGCGCGCGTTTCGTTCCTTCAGACATATCGCGTTACCTTCATGTTTCCGTGACGATGAAGCCGGTGCGGCCCCTTCAAGGGTAGACCCGTTCCGGCAGGTTCCAATAGAGGGAGAACGATGGAAAGGTACGCACGTCTCGTGCTTTCGTTCGCCGCGCTGCTCCTGGCGCTGGCGCCCGCGGCGCTGGCGGGTCAGGCGGACGAGGCACCGCTCAGGATCGGCGTCATCGACCTGGACGCCGCCGCGTTCGGGTCGCCGGCGGGACAGGAACTCGCGCAGCAGCTGACGGACTTTCAGCAGGATCTCGCCGCCGAGCTGCAGGCGCGGCAGGAAGCGGTGCGCGCGGTCGAGCTGCGGGTCGCCGAGGCGGACAGCCTGACCGTCGACGAGCAACGCGTGCTCGAACGCGAGTACCAGGACGCCCTCACGGCCTTCCAGCGCTACCAGCAGGACAAGCAGGAGGAGGCGACCGCGCTGCAGAACGACGGACGCGAGCGCATCCGCGCGGAACTCGCGCCGGTGATCGAAGCGATACAGGCCGAACTGGATTACGACCTGATCCTGAACGCGACGAGCCCCATCATCATCCTGTTCAGCGAACGCGTCGACATCACGCAACTCGTCATCGACCGCCTCGCCTCGGAGACCCCCGGCAGTTCGTAGACCTCCTCGAAGGCTACACCGCCCGTTCGAGGGAGGCGGGCCGAGTTCGTCTCGGGTCAGCGGTCAGGGCGCAGCAGGTCCATCATGTCGGCCAGCGCGGGCACCGTTTCGCCGCTCTCCAGGAAGGGACGGATATCGGCCTCGACCGTCGTCCACTCCACGCCCGCGACCCTCGCCGCGACGGTCTCCCGCCACGTGTCCTCCGTGAGCGCCGCCGCCGCCGGCTCCGTCTGGCGGCGCGCGGCGTTCAGCAGGTCGAGGTTCGGGGCCGGCCATGCGGGATCGCTCAGATACCAGACGAGATCGTAGACATCCCTGCCCTTCAGCCAGGGCCGGTGGAGCACCGCGTGCAGCTTGCCGGCCAGCAACGACGCCCGGTCGTGGTGATGGATCCGCAGCGACACGTGCCGCCGCACGAGGCGCGTCTCCGTCACCGCGCCCGCGGGCGGGCGGGTGTCCACCTCGAGCCTGATCCGGAGCGTCTCGTCGCGGTGGCTCGACACACCGAACTCGTGGGGGAGTCCCGGGAAACGGAACCACCCGGCGTGGACGGCCTCCGCGTCGCGCAGCGAAGCTCTCGCGTCGTAGCCCTCCCGCCGGAACTGGGCGGCGATGGACATCAGCCAGCGCCGGGGATCGTAGCTCTCCCGGGGTCCTTCGAGGGCGAAGTCGAGATCCTCGGAATATCTCGGCAGCCTGTAGAGGAAACGCAGAGCGGTGCCGCCCCGGAACGCCAGCGGCGACATGGCGCCGACCCTCTGCAGACCCTCCAGGATCCGAGCCTGCAGGTACTCCCGCATCGCGTTGCGCCCGGCGTGCGGATCGAGACCCCGGATCAGTTCCCGGAGATGGTCCTTCACGTGACGGGCAGGGGTTCGTCTGCCGACTGCGGATCGCTCGCGCGGCGGATCACGTGGGCCGCGGCGCGGGCCAGCTTCGGACGCTCGGTGGCCGCCGCCATGGCTCGCAGGCGCGACGGCGAGAGTTGCTTGAAATCCATGCGTAACTCGTCGATCCACGCCGGCGTGTCGCCGCCCGGCTGCAGGTGGGCCAGGTCGAGGAAGGCCTTTTCGGGGCAGGCGACGAACGCGCTCTGCCCGTCGACGAGGCCCACGAGCCGATAGCCGGTTCGCAGGGACGGCTTGACGTAACGGAAGGAGAACCGCCCCAGCGGCGTCTCTCTAACGTGAGGACGCGCGGGGCCGCAACTGGTGACCTCCGGGACGTATTCCGGGATCGCGTTCGCGAAGGCGAGCGCCGACAGCCCGCTCACGTACGACCCGGCCGAGAGCCGGTTGGCGACGAGGAACGGATGCGGAACCACCTTCCGGTACGGCGGTGCCAGCGCGAACAGCCCACGCCGGAGCCGCTGCAGCTTGCCGGAGGCGCACCAGCGGCTGAGCTGTGCCTCCAGACCCGGCTCCGAGCCCCGGCCGCTGCGGAGGAAGCCGGTCTCGAACACCGGCTCGTCCGCGACGATCTCAAGCAACTCCATGAATTTCATGCAGCAAACATGCCGTAACCGGCAAGTACGCGCAATGAATCGGCTTGTCCGCAAACCCGTATCGCAGCGGAAAGACGCCGAATCCCTACCGGGGAAGCGGACGGGTCAGCTTCACGAAGAGCAGGTTCCGGACACGGCCCCCGCCGACCCGCATCTCCGTGACGGCGCCGTCCGGCGCGCGCTCGAAGCGGATCTCGCGCATGAACCAGCGGTCCGTGGCGAATTCGTCGGCGGCCCGGGGCTCGAGGGCGATGTCGCCGTGGCGTATGTGGCGCGCGACGAGTCCGTCGTCCGCCACGTCGAGGTGATACAGCGCATCGACTTCCGGGCTGTAGTAGCTGCCGGCGTATCCCGCCAGCGTCGCCGCATCGGGCTTCGGAGGCGCCTCCGAAGCGGCGGCCGGGGACGGGTCCTCCTCTTCCTCCTCCGGCGCGCCCTCGGGGAAGACGCCGGCGAGAACGATCTCGGCCACCTGCCGCGCGCGCCCGCCCGGGTTCCCGTTGGCCACATTGGTGAGGACGGCGACCCCGACGTTCGCCTCGGGATACCAGATCGCCTGCGTCCGGAACCCCGCGTCGGCGCCCCCGTGCCCGACCGTGCGCAGCCCCCTGTGGTCGCCGATGCTCAGGCCGTGCGCGTACGGGATCGTATCGCCGCTGTTCAGGACGCCGCGCGTCGCCATCATCTCCATCACCTGCGGACCTCCGACCGTTTCGTGTCGGAAGTTGTCGAGCCAGCGCGCGAGGTCGTCCGCCGTCGTGAACAGGCTCGTCGCCCCCGCGTTCGCATAGCTGAGCACGGCCTTGGTGAACTCCGGCTGCGGCCCCGCCCCGCTTCCGTCGCCGCTCCCATCGTCGTCCGCGGAAACCGGCCGGTAGGAATAGGCGCGGTCGGGGACGATGTGTTCGTGGTCGTCGTGGAAGTGCGTTCGATCCATTCCGAGCGGCCGGAAGATCCTTGCGGCCGTAAACTCCGGGAATGGCAGGCCGCCGACCGCCGCCGCCGTCTCCGCGAGGAGCGTGTAGCCCATGTTGGAGTAGAGGTACTCCGATCCGGGCACGAAGTTGAGTTCCCGCTGGCGCGACATGAGGCCGAGGATCTGTTCGGTGGTGATCACGTCGTCCAGGCGCCAGCCGGAGATCCCGAGAAGCTGCCACTGGTCCCGGATCCCGCTCGTGTGGTGGATCATCTGGCGGACGGTGACCGGATGTTCGAACCCGGGGACGAACCCGAGGTGCGCCTGCACGGGGTCGTCCAGTGAGAGCGCCCCCTCGGCCGCAAGCATGGTGACGGCCATGGCCGTGAACTGTTTCGACACGGAGGCGACATGGAAGACCGTGTGCGGCGTCACGGAGACGCCGTGCTCGATCTGGGCGTAGCCGTAGCCGCGGGAGTGAATGATCTCGCCGTCCCGGATGACCGACACGGCGGCGCCCGGCGAGCCCGGGCGGTCCAGGTCGGCGAACACGGCGTCGATCCCGCGCGCGAGGTCGGAAGACGGGGCCGGGCCTCCGGCGCCTCCGCACCCGGCGAGCAGGGCAACGGCGACGGTTAGCAGTCCGTGGCAAAACCCCTGCTGCTGTCGATCGATCACGGATCGTGGAGTTCGACGAGCATCTCGATCTCGACGGACTGGTCCCGCGGGAGCGACGCCATGCCGACGGCCGCGCGGGCGTGCTTCGAGATCGCGGGGCCGAACACCTGTTCCATGAGGTCGGAGCAGCCGTTGATGACCTGCGAGTGCTGCGTGAAGTCCGGAGGCGTGTTCACCATCCCGAACACGCGCACGATCCGCTTCACCCGGGAGAGGTCGCCGATCTCGCGGGCGAGCGATGCGAGGAGGCAGACGCCGACCCAGCGGGCGATCTCGTAACCCTCCTCGACGGTGTGGTCGAGGCCGACCTTACCGGTGTTGCTCTCGTCGAGGCCGCCGCACGGGCCGTGCCCGGCGAGGAAGACGAGATTCCCGGTCGTCACCGCCTTCACGAAGTTGGCCGTCGGCGCATCCGGAGTCGGGAGTTCGATGCCCAGTTCGGCGAGACGATCTTCCGGCGTCTGGGCAGCGGCCCCCGCGGCCAGGGACAGGAGGACGAAGAATCCCGCGAGCGCGCCGGCGGCGGTGCGCGGCGCGCGCCCATACGGCGGGGAGGGCGAGATCATGCCGTCCCCCCCGGATCGCGCCGCCGGGAGACGATCTCCTCGGGGGTCTCGCCCGTGCGGATCGCTTCGGCCGCGATGTCCACGGCCTCGAAGATCTTCGTATAGCCGGTGCAGCGGCAGAGATTGCCGGAGAGCGCCCGCGCGACGTCCTCGCGGGCGGGGTCCGGATCGCGGGTCAGCAGTCCATGGGCCGAGCAGAGAATGCCCGGTGTGCAGAAGCCGCATTGCGCCCCTCCCGTGAGATCGAAGGCGTCCTGGAGCGGGTGGGGGCCGGACGCGTCCGCGAGACCTTCGACGGTCGTGATCTCGTGACCCGTCGCCTCGTGCACCGGCATGATGCAGGAGAGCACGGCCTCGCCGTCGCGGAGCACCGTGCACGCCCCGCAGTCCCCCTTGTCGCACCCCTGCTTCGATCCCGTGAGGCCGAGCCCGTAGCGGAGGGCCTCGAGGAGGGTGTAGTGGGACGGCACTCCGACCCGGCGCCGGTCTCCGTTCACCCGCAGTTCAACCACGCTGTGCATGAGAATCAAGTTGCCCGGGGGCCATCCGGGCGGCAACCGGAATGGGGTGGCGGGCACGGTCCGGGTGCGCGCCGGGTGCGCATCGTGTGACGAAAGCCCCATGTTCAACCGTCTGGAGAGAGTCCGCCCGTGGATGACGGTCAGATGAGGGAACACACGATGCATCGCCTGGTTCGACGAACACTGCTTTCGCTCGTGCTCTCCGCCTCGGGAGTGTGCGCGCTCGCCCCCGAAGCCGCGTGGGCCCAGGAGATCCCGGTGGACCGCTGGCTGGTCACCAGCGCGGAACACACGGCGGGTGACCATCCGCTCCCCGTCGCGGGGCCGGACCGATTCCCGGACCGGAACCTCGAAACCGCTGCGGGTACGTGGACGCTCTTTCGCCGCGACGGTGAGGCGCCGCTGGATTTTTCGGATGTCTCGGAAGCCGGGCGGGCGACGCTCGCTCACGCATATCTGAAGTCGTCCGCGGACGCGAGCGTGCGGCTCGAACTGGGTGTCGAGCCCTGCGCGCGGCTCGAAGCGTGGGTGAACGCGCAGCAGATCGCGGACGCCGGAACCGCGCGCGAAGTGCGGCTGGCGGCGGGTTGGAACACGCTCCTCGTCGTGCTCGACGGCGAACCCGGGTGTGAGCGCTCGCTCTCCGCGCGGCTCTCTCCGGACACGGGTCCAAACGTGCGGGCGGAACGCGACGACGGCTCGGGCGACCGGCTGACCGTGCAGGCCTCCCGCCCACCCGGCGTGCGGCCGACCTGGCCCGAGGGTGTCGTGACGGTCTCGGTCCCCCGCATCACGGGGCTCGCCTGGCGCCCGGACGACGATGATCTCCAGGCCGCCATCGGCTATGACCTCGCGAGCTGGGGTCGCGAGTTCAGGGCCGGCATGGACGGCGCCGGCGCCCCGGGGATCCAGCGCCCCGAAGTCGGATTCCGAAACCCCCTCGACCTCCCCCGCCGTGGCGGCGGCGCCCCGGGCGCTCCGGGCGGCTCGGGCGCTCCGGGCGAAGCGGGCGAGGGCGATGATGAGACCGGGCCCACGGATCCGGATGGACAGCGGGCGCAGATGGTCGCGTTCCTGCTGCGCCGGTCGGAAGCCCGTGCCCCGGCGCCGAGAGAGGGCTCCGCAGAGTTGCGTCTCGCGGGCGAGTCCTTCGTCGCCGCCTCCGGTGAACTCAAACCCGGCGTACCCGTCCCCTTTGACGGCGTTCTCCCTTTCCGGAAGCTCCGCGAGGCCGCGCTGCGCGACGACGGCATGAAGGCCGAGTTCCGCTGGGAGGACGGAGACGGCGAGGGCGAGGGGCGCATGCCGGCGGCGCCTGTATTGAGAGCGCTCCACGGCGCGATCGATCTGGCGCTCGATGCCGGCGCGGACGGCGTGTGGCGCGGCACGTTACGGGTTCCGGACGCCCTGGCCGGCTTCACGGTTCGAGGCGCCGGGGGATCGTGGACCGTCGACGGATCCGCGGCGGACGACGGCGTCCTGTGCAACCCGTGCGAGCGCGGCCGGCGGCTGGAAATCGAGTTCCGCGGGACCGCCGGCGCCGATGCGGAACCGCCGCGCGCGCGCATCGCGGATCCCGGTTTCCCGGATCTGTCCGCAGCCGGTGCGCCGTCGGCGATCGAGTTGCTGAGGGCGCTGGAAGGGGATAACCGCCGCTACCGCGCCCTCATTGGGAGGCCGTCGTCGGATCCTCCCCCTTGGTCGGCTCGGGCGACTCCGCAGCCGCGGACTCCGTCGGCGCGGGCTCGGTCGTGGGCGGGGCGATCACGGGCTCCGAGGACGGCTTCGGGCCGAACGTCGGACGCGAGGAATCCGTGGACCAGGGATCGATGAACTCCTGAGCCGGATCCACTTCATCGCGCGGCGTGGGCGGCGCCTGTTCCTCCACGACCGGCCCCGGCGTCGCTTCGGAGGCGCCCTCTTCGTCCTCCGTCTCGTCCGCGGAGGCGGCGGACGCCCCGGCCGCCGCCGCGGTGCCGGCGGCCGCCGTTCCGGCGATCGTCGCATTGTTTGCGGTCGCCGGTTTCGGGGGCGTCGGCGGCGACCTCCACTGCGTCTCCCGCCCGGCGGCCTCGAGTTCGCGCTGAATCTCGTTCATCCCCTTCCGGAACTCGCGGATCCCCTTGCCGATGGTGCGGGTGATCTCCGGCAGGCGGCGGGGCCCGAACACGATGAGCACGAGCATCGCGATGAGGAGGATCTCGCCGAGTCCGAACCCGGTGGTGATATTCATGACGGTGCGATCAGCCGGGCGGGCGCGCGGAACTCAGGGCGTCAGCGCCCGCAGCACGTCCTCGCCGTAGAACATGCCGATATATCTGGCCTGCACGGGCGTGACCCTGCGGACGGCCCAGATCAGTTCGACGTGGTTGGGTTCGCGAGGCTCCGCCGGGAGCGAGAAGCCGCACTCGCCCAGCAGACGGTCCGCCTTCTTCAGGTTGCACTTGCTGCAGGCCGTGACCACGTTCGACCATCCGTTGTCTCCGCCACGCGAAATCGGAATCACGTGATCGCGGGTCAGCGACTCGCGATACCCCAGTTCCCGCCGGTGACGGCCGCAGTACTGACAGCAATAGGCGTCGCGCGCGAACAGGAAGGTGTTCGTGACCTGGCGGCGGAAGCGGCGGGGGATCTGGATGAACCGGACGAGGCGGATGACGACGGGCGTGTCCATCTGCACGCGCTCGGATCGGATGGGACGTTCCGAATCCACCTCCAGCGCGTCGGCCTTCCGGTCGATGAGCAGGCGAACGGCGCGCCGGACCGGAATGATCGTCAACGGCTCGTATGAAGCGTTCAGGGCCAGACAGCCCATGAGCGACCCCCCATTGGATTCGGTGGCGGAAAACAAGCAATCCGGCTGCGACGTGTCAAGCGAAGGCCCCCCGGGGGAGGCGGCGCGGGAGGCAGGCTCCGCCGGCGTGTGCGAGGTGGCGGTCGCGCGGACGTTCCTCGGGACGCTCGCCTACTCGATCCCCGCATCGCTCGTCGGCGCCGTGGCGCCGGGCGTCCGGGTTCGCGTGCCGCTCGGCGGCGGGACGGCGGTCGGGGTCGTGGACCGCCTCGGGCTGCGGACGGACCGGGGACGGAAACCCCGACTGCGGGAGTTGCGGGGCGTCCTCGACGAAGCGCCGCTGATCGACGCGCCTCTCCTCGGTCTCTGCCGCTGGATCTCGGACTACTACGTGGCGCCTCTCGGCGTTGTGCTGAGGGCGGCCCTCCCTCCGGGCGCGCTCGGGTCCCGGGCCGCCCGCGGAGGGAACCCGGGGCGACCGCGAACCGAGCGCGTGCTCCGGCTTGCGCGCGAACTGCGGACGCTGAGCGAACGGGACCGTGCCTTCGGGCGGGCGAAGCGGCAGCGCGAGTTGTACGAGACGCTCGAATCGGTCGGCGGGCAGGCGGCCGTCGCGCACCTGGTGAAGCAGCTCGGCTTCGGCCGCGGCGTGCTCGACGGGCTCGTGGAGCGGCGCCTCGCGGAAATCGTGGAGCGCGAGGTGGAGCGGGATCCGTTCGCCGGCCCGGCGGAACCGGAGGCGCGGTTCACGCTGACCCCGGACCAGGTCCGGGTCGTGGGCGACCTCGAGCGCCTCGACGCGCCGGGACGCGTCGCGCTCCTGCGCGGCGTGACGGGCTCCGGCAAGACGGCCGTGTACCTCGAAGTGCTGGAGCGTCAACTCGCATCGGGCCGCTCCGGCATCTTCCTCGTGCCGGAGATCGCTCTCACGCCCCAGACCGTGCAGCGCTTCCGCGCCCGCTTCGGCGACGAGGTCACCGTGTTGCACTCCGGGCTCTCGGACGGGGAACGTTTCGACGCCTGGCGCAGCCTGCGCGCGGGGAGGAAGCGGATCGCGATCGGTCCGCGCTCGGCGGTGTTCGCGCCGGTCCGGAACCTGGGCGCGATCATCGTCGACGAGGAGCATGAAAGCAGCTACAAGCAGTCCGATGTACCGCGCTACCACGCCCGCTCCGTTGCGATCATGCGCGCGCGGCTGGAGGGGGGCCTGTGCGTGCTCGGCTCCGCGACGCCTGCCCTCGAGAGCTGGGAGAATGCGCGCACCGGACGCTACCACCTGCTCGAACTCGAGAAGCGGGTGACGGGCCACGGGCTCCCCTCGGTGGAACTCGTCGATCTGCGGGCCGACGCCGGCGAGGACCCGGGCCAGGACGCGGAGGAGCCCGCTCCGGGTGGCGGTCCGCGGGTCTTCTCCAGGCGGCTGCGGGAGGCGATCGCCGCGCGCCTGGAACGGGGCGAGCAGACGATCCTCTTTCTCAACCGCCGCGGATACGCCTCCTTCGCCGAGTGCGCGGCCTGCGGTCACGTGTGGAGCTGTGGCGCCTGCTCCGTGACCCTCACCTATCATCGCCGACGCAGGCAGCTCGTGTGTCATCACTGCGGCTCGACGAGCCCGCTCCCCTCCGGGTGCGGCGAGTGCGGCGGCCCCGCGCCGCGTTATGCGGGAGTCGGCACCGAACAGGTCGAACGCCGCGTGGGCGAGCTCTTTCCGGAGGCCGGCATCGCCCGCATGGACCTCGACACCACGGGCTCCAAGTGGGCGCACGTCGAGATCCTGGAGGCGTTCCGGAGACGGGAGGTCGACATCCTGCTCGGAACGCAGATGATCGCCAAGGGTCTCGACTTCCCGCAGGTCACGCTCGTGGGAGTGATCAACGCGGACGTCGGTCTGCACCTGCCGGACTTCCGGGCGAGCGAACGCACCTTCCAACTCCTGGAGCAGGTCGCCGGAAGGGCCGGGCGGGGCGAGGAACCGGGGGAGGTCCTGGTCCAGACGTCGCGCCCGGGGCACTATGCGCTCGCCGCGGCTGCGGAGCACGACTACGTCGGCTTCGCGGAGCGCGAACTCGGGGACCGGAAGGAGCCCGGCTATCCGCCGCACCGCCGGCTCGCGAACCTCGTCATCTCCGGGAAGACGGAGTCGCGGGTGATCGACGTCGCAGAGGAACTGTCCGAGTGGACGCGGCGGCTGATTCGCGATCGACGGCTCGGCGGGATCGAGGTCATCGGTCCGGCCCCGTGCCCCATCGATCGACTCCGGGAACGGTGGAGGTGGCACTTCCTCATCAAGGCGGATCGCGCCGCGACGCTCGGTGGCGTCCTCCGCTTTCTCGGAGAGCAGCGGGGCCAGCCCGGCTCCGGCCTCCGGCTCGAGATCGACCGTGATCCCGAGGCACTCCTGTGAGCGGGCCGGCCAGCTCCGGGCTTTGCTTGTTGGGAGGACCACGCTTCGTCAGGTTGTGCCGCTGGTTCCGCCCGCCGTCGCGGGTGCAAAACGAGGGAGAGAGAATGAACCGTCACGTTCGGGGCCTCGGGCTTGTCATGGCGATCGGGATCGCGTCGTCGGCCTGCGGGGAGCCATCGCTGCCACCCCTCGCCTCGGCCGAGGCGGCGGCCGCGTTCGAGGCGTGCAGCGAGTTGGCGTGGGAGGAGAAGCAGGCATGCTATGAAGCACGGCTCCTCGACGAACTCGACGCGGCCGGGACAGTTGCGGCGCTGGAGATGCTCGAGTCGCTGGCCGTCGCGGATCGGGCGGTTCGGGCGCAGTCCCATGTCCTCACGCACGCGATCGGCATCAACGCCTACTCGCCCGGAGAGACCTTCACCGACGCCTTCGAGGAGTGCACGGAACTCTTCCAGTCGGGGTGCTACCACGGCGTCGTCCAGGCCTATTTCATCGCCACGGGCGAGCCGAATGCGGAGAAGGTCGCCGGGCTCTGCGCGCCCTACGAGGCGGACCCCGCCGACCGCTGGTTGCTCTTCCAGTGCCTGCACGGTCTCGGACACGGTCTCACGATGTACTACGGCCACCACCTCCTCATGGCCCTCGAGGGCTGCGACCTGCTGACCACCGGATGGAACCGGAACTCGTGCTACGGCGGGGCGTTCATGGAGAACGTGGTCAATGTGATCGATCCTCATCATCCGGCCGCTGAACTCGTGTCCGGCGGGACGACCATGGAGGGCGGGGCAAGCGAGGCGGCGGAAGCGTCGGAGCACGGCGCGGGCGCGCACGGCCACGGGACGATGGCGATGGCCGAGGGCGTCGAACCCTTCGAGCCGCTCCGTGCCGACGACCCGCACTATCCCTGCTCGATCCTGGACGAGCGGTACCTTACCTCCTGTTACCAGATGCAGACGTCCGCCATGCTCTGGCACAACGACGGGGACATCGCGGACGCAGCCTCCTCCTGTCTCGACGCGCCGGACGCCTGGCGAGACGACTGCTTCGTGAGCCTCGGCCGCGACATCAGCGGCCGCACGCTTCTGGATGAAGACGATGCGCACCGCGAATGTCGGAAGTCGCCGGCGGACCACCGCGAGTGGTGCTACGTGGGCGTCGTCAGGAACTTCGTGGACGTGACCGCGACGACCGAGGCCGGATTCTCGTTCTGCCGCATCATCGAAGACGCGGCCAAGCCGCGGTGTCACGAAGCGATGGGAGAGGCACTGTACTCGCTCCATGCGGACGAAGCCGTGCGGCGCGAGGCGTGCGAGGCGTCGGAGACGGAGGAACTCGCGCTCCAGTGCCGGCGCGGCGCCCGCGTGCGCGCGGACTAGCCCGAACCCGACCGGCCGGCAGCCCGTGGCCGCCGGCCGTTCCCGCCGCCTCTCGCTGCGCGCATGAAGCGCCGGAGCAGCCTCTCGTCGAGTCGCCCGTCCGTTCGCACTCCCGAGCAGACGTCCACGCCGAACGGACGAACCGCGCGCAGAGCCGTGGCCACGTTCGCCGGCCGGAGGCCTCCCGCGAGGTAGACCGGGCAGTCGACCCGCTCGACGATCGCGCGGCTGTGCCTCCAGTCGTGAACGCGGCCGGTGCCCCCGAGTTGCCGCACGGCGAGGTCCGGGTCGCCCGAGTCGAGCAGGACGGCGTCGACGAGCGGCGCCGCCGCGACGGCCTCCTCCACCGAGTCCTCTCCCCGGACGTGGACGACCTGAACGAGCGAGACGCCCGGCAGGAGCCGGCGCAGGCCGCGGAGCGCATCGGGCGCCAGCCGGTCCACGAGCTGGAGCGTGTCGGCCCCGGCGTCGCGCTGCTGGGCCGCGATCTCCTCCGGGTCGGTCCGCGAGGTGAGCAGGAAGGTCGCGACGCCGCGCGGGGCCCCGGCCGCGATGCGCCGGATCGCGGCGTCATCGATGACCCCCGGTCCGCTCGGCATCGCGGAGACGAGCCCGATCGCCGTCGCCCCGTTACGGGCGGCGAGCGCGGCCTCCTCGGGACTCCCGATGCAGCAGATCTTGACCGCGGGCTTCCGTTGACTCAGGCCGGCGCCCCCGTGGCTGCCCGCTCCACGCCGAGCCCGGGACGGTCGGGAAGGACGATTCGACCCTCCTCGAGATGCGGGCCGGTGAACGGATCGGAACGGAGGAGCGCGGCGCCGTCCAGGTCCGCGTAGTCCACGAGCGAGGCGAGGTGCGCCGCGGGCGCGATCCCGAGGCTCGTCTCCAGCATGCATCCGAGCATGACCGAGAGGCCGCACGCGCGCGCGGTGTGAACCATGCGGAGCGCCTCCCTCGGACCCCCACACTTCGCGAGCTTGATGTTGATGCCGTCGACAAGGCCGTCGAGTCGCGGGATGTCGCTCGCCACGATGCTCGACTCGTCCACGACGATGGGGAGCACCGCCCGCGAGCGGACGAAGGCCAGCTCGTCGTTCTCCGTCGGCGGAAGAGGCTGCTCGACGAACTCCACCCCGTACTCGGCGCACATTGCGATCCCCTCGATGGCTTCCGCGGGAGTCCATGCCGCGTTCGCGTCCACGCGCAGGACCTTGTCGGGCGCCGCGCCGCGGACGGCGCTCAGCCGCGCTTCGTCATCGTCGCTTCCGAGCTTGATCTTGAGGATGGGCCACGCTTCGGCCTCGCGCG
This sequence comes from Gemmatimonadota bacterium, assembly GCA_022820995.1. Taxonomy (GTDB): domain Bacteria; phylum Gemmatimonadota; class Gemmatimonadetes; order Palauibacterales; family Palauibacteraceae; genus Palauibacter. The sequence continues at coordinate 28,870 of JAJEEM010000053.1, forward strand.
TCTTCCGGGCCATGACTTCCGGAGCGTCGATCCCGATCGTGAACGAACTGAGCGGCGCGTCGGCCGGATCCAGGCCCCAGAGCCTCCAGAGCGGAAGCCCCGCCCGCTTTCCGACCCAGTCGTGAAGCGCCGACGAGATCGCGCAGCGGGCCGACCCGTTGCGGCCGAGGAGGCTCGCGAGGTCCCGCTCGATGTTCTCGAGCCGGAAGGGGTCTTCCACCTCCTCGATGCGGGGGGCCAGCTTTCTCAGCGCGGCCTCCACCGTATCCGCCGTCTCCCCGTAGTACCCGGACGGATCCGCCTCGCCCCAGCCCTCGATCCCCTCGTGCTCCAGCCGCACCCACACCAGGTCGTCGCCGGTCTTCACGCCGCGGCTGATTCCGAAGGGGTGCGCCGTCTCGACGTGGAACGGCTCCCATGAGATTTTCACGTTCCGGTCGTCCGCCAGAGGTTGTACTGGATGCGGGACGGAGTGACTTCGGGCCCATCCTCGCGCATGTAGACGTCAATTTCCGTCCGGTGGCCGAAGCGACCCTCCAGGTAGACGCCGGGCTCGACGGAAAAGCCGACGCCCGCCACGAGCCGCCGGTCGTCCCGCATCTCGATGCTGTCCAGGGTGGGTCCGACGCCGTGGATTTCGCGGTCGATCCCGTGCCCCGTGCGATGGAAGATGGCGTCCGCGTATCCGCGCGCGATGAGCGCCTCCCGGGCCGCCCGGTCCGCGTCCGCACCGGTGGCGCCCGGATCCTCCCGGATGACGTCGACCGCCGCGTCGCGGGCCGCGACGACCGCGTCCCAGGCCGCGATCACGTCGGCGGGCGGCTCCGGGCCGAGGAAACCCATCCATGTCTGGTCGGCGAAGACGGCGTCGGGTTCCCCGGCCACGCGCCCCCACAGATCCACCATGAACACCTGGTCCGCCGTCAGAGCGGACGATCCCTCGGCCCGGGGTTCGTAGTGCGGCTTGGCGGCGTTGGGGCCCACCGCGACGATCGTGTCGGTCTCCGTGAGACCCTCGGCGCGCAGGCGCGCCCGGATCCACTCGGCGAGGTCGTGCTCCGTGACCGGGGTCGGCTCGCCGGAGGCGTCGAAGGCGGCGGCCGTTCCGGGATCCGCCTCGGGCGTGAGCCCCGCCGCTCGCACGGCCAGCTCGAACGCGGTCCGCGCGGTCCGCGCCAGGATCTCGGCCGCCTCGTGGTGCAGCGCGTGCCCGCGCGCGCCCCACTGCGCCGCCGTCCCGGAGATCAGCTCCACCGAACTGACCACCCGGGGGCCGAGCGACTCGACGAGCTCGACGACGCCGGCGGGGACGTGGTCCACGTACGGGATCGAGTCCCGGGGGCTCACCTCCATCGCGACCGTATCCGTGCCCTGCAGCATCTCGCGCAGCGCCGTCTCCATCTCATCCCGGCCGACGTAGCTCGTGAGCGTGTGAGGCCACCCGTCCCATCCGGACACCTCGATCTTCTGGACGAGCGCGTGCGGCGTCCGCCCCGGCTCGATGAGGACGAAATACCGGCGCTTCTGGCCCTCGGGCAGGCCGACGAGGTGCGCCGCCAGCGGATTGAGCGCACGGAAGTCGTACAGCAGCCAGGCGTCGATCTTCTGTCGTTCGAGCTCCCGGGAAGCGGTCTCCAGGAAGGTGGCGTCAAGGTCGGGCAAGGGGGGCTCCTCTTCTGCGGGGCGCGCTCCCGGGCGGTCAGCCCGTGGCGTCGCGCAGGGCCGTCAGGTGCGAGACGACGTTGCGTCCCAGTTCGTCGGGATTGTAACCGCCCTCGAGGAAGGAGACCACGCGGTTTCGGGCCGTGGCCCGCGTCCGTCCGACGACCTCGTGCGTCAGGGTGTCGAAGTGCGCCGGGGTGAGGGTGAAGCCCCCCAGCGGATCCTCCGCCCCCGCGTCGAACCCGGCGGAGATGAGCGTGATGTCGGGCTCGAAGCGGGCCAGTGCCCGATCCACGCCCTCGAGCAGCGTCTCCACGTAACGCTGGGGCGGAAGCCCCCCGGGCATGGGGAGATTCAGCGTCGTCCCCTCCCCCGCTCCCCGGCCGCGTTGATCCGCGGACCCGGTGCCGGGGAAGAGAGGGTGCTCGTGCATCGAGAGGAAGAAGACCGAGGGATCGTCGTAGAAGATGTCCTGGGTCCCGTTTCCGTGGTGCACGTCCCAGTCCACGATCAGAACCCGCTCGACTTCCGGCCTGGCCAGGGCGTGGCGGGCGGCCACGGCGATGTGGTTGAAGAGGCAGAAGCCCATGGCCCGGTCCGGCGTCGCGTGGTGTCCCGGCGGGCGCACGGCGCAGAAAGCCGCTCGGCACGTTCCGTCGAGGACCGCGTCCACCGCCGCGACCCCGCACCCGGACGCGGCGACGGCGGCGTCCCAGCTTCCCGGCGAGACCGGCGTATCGGGATCGATCCGCACGATCCCTCCGCTCTCGACGGACCGGTCGCAGATCGCCCGCACCCGTTCCACGTGTCCCGGCGTGTGGGCCCGCTCCAGGTGGGCGATTTCGGCCGCGGGCGGCATGACGGGGAGGACGTCCTCGTGAAGCTCGGGCAGCGCCCGCTCGAGCGCGCCCATCACGGCGCGGAGCCGTCCCTGGTGCTCCGGGTGACCCCAGCCCGTGTCGTGCCGGCTGCAGTCAGGATGCTGAAACAGACCCAGACGCTTCAGCGCCGCCGCCTCGGGCTAGGTCGCGAAGGTCGCGAGGCTCTGTCCCTCGGGGCCTTCCCGCAACTCACGGAGCGCTCGATCCCGGAGCTGCCGGACGCGTTCGCGCGTCACGCCCAGCAGGCGACCGATCTGCTCCAGAGTGTGGGGGTCTTCTCCCTGCAGTCCGTAGTACAGCCGGACGACGCGCGCGTCCCGTGGCCGCAGGCGCCGCAGGCCGTCGGCGATGTGCCGCTTCAGCAGGCGCCGTTCGACGACTTCCTCGACATCCGTCTCGTCCGCGAGGAACCGCTCCGCGAGGTCGCTGTCGTCGTCGGTCCCGACCCGCGCGTCGAGTCGCACTTCGTGCGCGTTCAGCCTCCGCAGCAGCCCGACCGTGGGGATCGTCAGCCCCGTCTCGGCCGCGAGTTCCCGATCGTTCGGCTCACGGTCCAGGGTCTGACGCAGTTCGCCCCGCGCACGGATCATGCGCGCGAGCTCCGTCGCCCGATTGAGCGGCACCCGCACGGGCCTGCCCTGCTTCGCGATCGCGGACAGGATCGCCTGGCGAATCCACCACACGGCGTAGCTGATGAACTTCACGCCGTGGTCCGGGTCGAACTTCCGCGCCGCGATGACCAGGCCGACGTTCCCCTCCTGAATGAGGTCGAGGAAGCTCAGTCCCTTGTTGCGGTAACGTCGGGCGATGGAGATGACGAAGCGCAAATTCGCGCGGATGAGGCGGTCGAGGGCGGACGCGTCGCCGCCGCGAGCGGAGCGGGCGGTCTCACGTTCCTCGGTGGGGCTCAGGAGCGGATAACGACCCAGTTCCTCGAGGTAGCGTTCGAGGATGTTGGGCGACAAACCCTCGCGATCCATCGCAAACTCCCTCCCTTTCCGGGCCACGCACGAACCATCGGTCGCTACGTCAAAGCTAGTGCGACGGGGCGCGCCCGCAAATCTGCCGTCAGGTCCGCGGCCAGCGGAGCCCCCTAGAAGCGGCCCCGGGCGCGTTCGCGGGCGGGGAGGACTTCGAGGCAGGTCGTCCACCAACCCGTGAGGATCGTCTCCACGAACTCCTCCGGCAGTTCTTCGTCGCGCATCTCGTCTGCGAGGCGTTCGTGATCGTAGTCCACGGGCACGAACTCGAGGGCCGGCGGCGCCTTCGCGGCGGCGCCGAAATCGAGAAGCGCGTACCACACCTCCGTCCGCCCGTCGTTCGCGGGCCGGCCCAGAACGCCGACGTTCGCGAAGAGCCCGCCGCCCGGCAGCGGGCGCTGCCACGGGATCCCGGTATGGGTCGCGAGCACGATGTCCGCCTCGTACTCGCGGGCGAGCCAGGCCAGGAACTGCGTCGAGGTGGCCGATTCCCAGAGGAATTCGTTCATGCGCCGGGGGCTGCCGTGGCACATCAGCACCCGCGCGCCGCTCACCTCGAGGCGGATCTCGCCGGGGAGGCGGTCCATCCAGCGGCGCCATCGCGCGTGTGTGTTCCGGAACGTGTAGCGGTACGAGAGCCGCGCGAAATGGTTGTCGCGCGGGTCGGTGTAGCCGCACTGGCAGTCTTCGAGGCCACGCGCGATCGAATCGTCGTAGTTCCCGCGCAGGACGCGCACATCGTGGTCGACGAGGAGCGGAAAGACGCGGTCCGGGTGGGGGCCGAACGCCCCCAGGTCGCCCAGGCAGTAGAGCGCTTCCGCCCCCCGGGCCCCGGCGTCCTCGATTGCGGCCGCAAGCGCGAGGTGGTTGCTGTAGACGCCGCCGAAGACCGCGATCCGGCGCGGTTCAGGAGACATCCTGCCCGATGCCCCCGTAATTCGAGCAGATCGCGCCGTGCAGCCAGCACGTGTAGCACGCGGACTCGTCGAGCCGCACCGGGCGGGACGCTTCCTCCAGCGTCGAACCCATGCGGGCCGCCGGCGTCTCGATGAGGATGGGACAGGCGTAGATGCCGCGGTTCGTCACCACCCGGCTCGACGCGCAGAGCAACTGGTTCTCCTCGTACCCCTCCATCATCGCCTCCGTCACGCGCTCCTCGTCCGTGTACGGCCGGATGCGCGCCGCCTCGCGCCCGATGCGGAGCGACGGGAGGATCTTGAGCCGCGGGTTCTCGTACCCGAGCGCCCGCAGCCGCGCGACGAAGGCCTGTCGCACCTCCTCATCCCTTTCCGGTTCCCATACCTGCGTGGCGGTGATGATCGGAAGGAATCCCTCGGCGAGCAGCTTCCGGACGCCGTCCATCGCACGGTCGAAGGTGCCATCGCCCCGGATGGGGTCGTTCGTCTCGGGCGACGGCCCATCGAGGGACACGCGCATCTCGAGCGAGTAGCTCGCGGCGCGGGCCGTCCGGGCGATGGGCTTCAGGGCCCGCGCGGGGAGCAGAGTCCCGTTCGTCAGCACGGAAGCCGGTCCCCGCTCCAGGGTCCGTTCGAGCATGGCGGGAAGGTCGGGGTGCATGAAGGGCTCGCCGCCGGTGAAGTAGTACTCCTTGACGCCCCACTTCTCCGAGCGCCGGAGCCAGTCCTCGACCTCGGCGAGGGAGAGAAACTCGAAGCTGTCGTTGTCCGGGGCGCAGCTGATGAAGCAGTGGACGCAGCGCAGGTTGCAGATCGTCCCGGTCACCTGGAACCAGAGCGTATCCAGGTGGTCGAGGCGCACGAGGGGCGCCGCGCCGGCGGACCCGGCGCCGTTCGACGCGGACGGCGACGAGTGGATTCGTCGCGGGCGCGCGTTGTCTTGCCGTGGTTCGGTCGGCGGCGCCGATCCGTGCATGAGATGAGCCTTTGCGGGGTTTCTGCCGTTGATCCTACCGCGAGCGCCGGGGCGCGCGCGACCGAGCGTCGAGCCGGCGACCTTCAGGCCAGCAGCGGAACTCCCGAGTCGAGCCGCGCCTCCACTTCCCGTTCGGAAGCTTCGATCAGCGCCAGCACGGGCTTCGGATCGCGCGGAGCGGAAGGTTCGAAGGAGAAGATGCGCAGCACCCGCGCCGAGTGGTGCAGGGAACGTCCGAGCCGGGGGATGTCGATGAGGCCCCGCTCGCCCAGCGTGGTCAGGCGGCGGACTTCGCCGTCGTTCCGCACGAGGAGCAGGTTGAGTTCGAGCATGCCGGGGTAGCTCGGATAATCGAGCATCACCGCTCCCTCGGAGAGACCCCACTCGAGGGCCATGCGCCGCTCGAGCGCGGCGACGAGGTCGGCGCGCCGCGACGGCCACGACGACAACGCGTTCGGTAGCTGGTCGCCCGTCAACTCGACGAGCCGCTTCGGGAGACGCCGGTCCACGAGCGCGCGCAGGAGCTTCGCCGCGCGGCCGAGCGCCGAGTCGGGATCGTGCCCCCCGCCCGCCGACGACCGCGCGATCCGCTGATCGATGAGCGAGAGCAGCTCCTCGTCCGTCGGGCCCGCCAGGTCTTCCGGGGAGAGCAGACCGCTCTTGAGCGCCGTCTGGACGAGGCGCACGAAGGTCAGCGTCGCGGCGCGCACGGCGTGGTGCCAGTAGACGTTGCGGAACATCTGGTACTTCGAGAAGAGGAGCGTCTCCAGCGCGCTGAGTCCCTTCTCGCTGACCGCGAGTTCGAGCCGACGTCCGGCCCCTTCGCGGGCGACGGTGAGCGCGGGGAGGAGGCGGTCGACGTCCACGGCCCCGTACGGCACGCCGCAGAAGAGGGAGTCGCGCCGGAGGTAGTCGATCTTGTCGAGGTCCAGCGATCCCGAGATCAGCCCCTGCAGCGGGTGGCTCGACTTCCCGCGGATGAGGGCGCCGATGCGGGCCGCGGCATCCGGGCCGTGCCGTTCGAGGACGCGCCGGATGGGGTCCGCCGCCATGAAGCGCGCCGCAATCTCCTCATGGTCTCCGGGGATCGCTCCCGGACCGAGTTCCTCCAACGCGTGCGAGAAGGCGTAGTGCCCGACGTCGTGGAGGAGCGCGCCGAGGCGAACCACCGGCAGTTCGTCCACGTCCTCCCCCTCCAGCGCCTCGAGATGTCCGTCGCGCCTGAGACAGGAGATGGCCCGCGACACGAGATGGTAGACGCCGAGGGCGTGCAGGAAGCGGTTGTGGACGCCGCCGGGATACACGAGGTGGGCGAAGCCGAGTTGCTTGACGCGTCGCAGTCGCTGGAACTGGGGCGCGTCGAGAATCTCGGCCGCGTCCTGGTCCACGCGGACGTTCCCCCACAGGGGATCACGGATGGTGCGTATTCTGGCCATGGGCGTCGCTGAACATGCTCCGCCGCGCGGTCAACGGGCAATCAAACCGGGCCGGCGGGATCCGGTCGGTTTGACCGGGTGGCGGTGTTGCGGGGCGGACGGGGCACTTGCGAGCTTGGAGCCGTCAGCGGGGTCGGAGCATGAGCAGGCGGAACGGAGGCGGCGTGGAGATCAAACGCGACCGGATGGTCCACCTCGGGTACGCGAAGTACTGGCGCTCCGACCAGATCGTCGGACTGCTCCCGATCGACGAAGACCGCGGACCCGGCCGGCGGACGGAGGTCTTCGTCGCCACCAGGTCCGAGCCCGTCACGGCGTCCCGATCCGAGGCTTCGATCCTCCGGGACATGGCGTCGCTGCCGGACGAAGCCCGGGTCGCCGAGGCCGGCTCCATCGCCGAAGACCTCGTCGGCGCGCTGCGCGACCTGTCGCCGGTGCTCAAGCGGATGCTGAAGAACGAAGAGGGTTTCGACGTCGAGTACTGGGCCGGCAGACTCCGGCGGGTCATGGAGCCGGACGATGACGGGCAGGAGGATCTCTTCGGCTGAGGGGCGACCGGCGGCCGCCGGCGCGGTCGCCGCCCTGGCGGCGTTCTGCCTCGCGTCCGGGACCGGAGCCCAGGAAATCTCCGCCGCGCCGGCCACGACTCCGCAGGCCGGGGTCTCCGATGGCTGGGATTCCGAAGCGGCCCTTCTCCTCATCGAGCGCGCGGTCGACGCGCGGCGGCACGCCTGGGCCGACAGCTCCCTCGAACGGTTTCGGGCCGACGTGCAGGGGCACGTCTACTACCTCGGCGACATCTTCGGGGAGCGGCACGTCATCCGGGCGGACCAGCTCGCGCTGGATGTCCGCTGGCAGCACCCGGATCGCGCGATGCAGACGATCATCGGACGCCGACACGAACGCCGGCTGCCGACGACCATCGAGTATCACCTCGACCACCTGTTTCTCGTCCTCGACAACTTCGGGGACCGGATCCGGATCGGAGAGGGCCTCGAGGTCCGCGATGTACTCCATCCCGCCGGGGCACGCGCGCATGATTTCTATGAATACCGGCTCGCGGACTCGCTCGAGATCCGGATCCGCGACCGGACCGCCCGGGTCTTCGAAGTGGAGGTCCGCCCGCGGGAGACGACGGCCGCAGGCGTCGTCGGATCGCTCTTCGTCGAACGGGAGACCGGGGCCGTCGCGCGGATGCGGCTCACGTTCACTCCCGCCGCCTATCGCGATCCGCAGATCGTGCGGCTCGTCATCGACCTGCGCTCCGCACTGCAGGAGGGTCGCTACTGGCTGCCCGACGAGCAGGAAATCGAGATCGCGCGCTCCCTTCCCTGGTTCGACTTCCCGCTTCAGACGCTGATCCGGACCCGCCTCCGCGTCCTCGACTACGAATTCGACGAAGAAGCGCTCTTCAGCCTAGGGCCGGGACAGCTCATCTACAGCTATCGCGAGGAAGAGCTGGCACGCTTCGACGGCTGGGAAGACCCGCTCTACGGGGGACCCATCGAGGAGGGAAGCGCGGATGGCGATCCGGCGAGGGCCGTCGCGGACGCGCGCGAACTCCTGCGGCGGCAGACGCTGCTCGGAGGGCGACGGTGGCAACTCGCGCTTTCGAACGCGTCGGCGGGAATCCGGGCGCGGCGTTCCGAGGGGCTGTTCCTCGGGGCCGGAGGCGCCTGGCGGCCGAACGATCTCACGCGGATATCGTTCGGGGGCGGCTTTGCGGTCGGGGAGGCGCGACCGCAGGCGAGCCTCGGACTGGGGCAGCGGCTGGGGGAGGTCGAGGTGGCGGTCGACGGCTGGCTTCGAACCCGCCGCGATGTGGGGCCGCCCGCCGGCGCGGGCCTGCTGCGGACGCTCGCTCTTCTCGCCCGCGGAGAGGACTACGAGGATCCGTACCTCACGACGGGAGGACGGATAGGGATCGCCCGCCACGTCGGTTCCGTCCGCTGGCGCGTGGGCGCCTCGTTCGAGCGCCACCGGAGCGCCGGGCTGGTCGTCGCCACCGGGCCGTTCGGAGATCGGCCGCTGCGCCCGGTGCGCCCGGTGGACGAGGGGGAACTCGCACGGCTCGACGCGGGTGTGACCGTACGACTCCGAAGCGGATCGGGCGCGCGGTGGCTGCTGGATGTCGCGGGCGAAGCGGAGGCGCACGGCGTCGGGGATTTCGGCTACACGCGCGCCACGCTCGCGCTGCGGGCCCGGGGGAGTCCGGGCGGCGCGTGGAACTGGGCGAGCGGCGTGGAGTTCGGCCTTGCCGGCGGGGAGTTGCCGGCCCAGCGGCTCTTCCTGCTCGGGGGGCGCGGTTCGCTGCCCGGCTACGAGTTTCGCGGCTGGGGCGGGGACCGCTTGGCAGTGTGGCGCGCCGAGGTGTCGCGGGCCGTCGCGTCCCCGTGGGTGCGGCTGCGCGCCGTCGGAGTTGCCGGCTGGGCCGGCCTCGGCCGCGCGGGGGAGGGCGCCGCCCGCCGCTTCGGCGTGAGCGGAAGCGAGGGTCTGCGCGCCTCGGCCGGACTCGGCCTCGGACTCATCTACGACATCCTTCGCCTCGACGTCATGCGCGGCCTGCGCGGCGATCCATCTCCCGGCGGAAGCGGCGGGCACTGGGTCCTCCTCCTTTCCGTCGACCCCCGATTCCTCGGGATCCTGTAGCCGCCCCGCCGGGCGCGCGGCCCACAGTCTTGTTTCCGGGGGCGGGCGATGTAAGGATTCACCGTGGATCGTTGTGTCTCCCGTGGAAACGCGGCAGGCGCGACGCAAACGCGCAAAGAGGTCTCCCGCTTGAGGTTCGCCCATGAGTGACGCCGAGATCACGACCGAGACGCTAACCGGTCATTCCCGCAGGACGTTCATCAAGGGGGTCATCGCGACCGGCGCGGTGGTCTCCTCCTCCAGCCACCTCTTCCGGGCCCGGAGCCTGTCGGCGAGCGCGACCGTGCGGGCGTCGATGCCCCGCATGATCTCGCTGGACGTGAACGGAGTGTCGCGTTCGGTGGATGTCATGCCGCAGGAGACGCTGGCGATGACGCTCCGCTACAAGCTGGGCCTCACCGGCACGAAGCTCGGCTGCGACCGCGCGGAGTGCGGCGCCTGTACGGTGCTCATCGACGGGGTTTCGCACTACGCGTGCTCGATGCTGACGAACGCGGTGCGCGACCGGTCGGTGACGACGATCGAAGGGCTCGAGAGCGCGGACGGGACGCTGCACCCGGTGCAGCAGGCGGTGATCGACGAGGGCGGCTTCCAGTGCGCCTTCTGCGCGCCCGGCTTCATCATGAGCATGGTCGCGCTCACGAACGAGAACCCCGAGCCCACGCGCGAGGAGACGGCGGTGGCTCTCTCCGGCAATCTCTGCCGCTGCGGGGACTACAACAAAATCCTGAACTCCGCCATGCGTGCCGCCGAGTACGCGCGGCGCATGGTGTGAGGGGAGAACGATCATGGCGCTAATCGGACAGGACATTTCGCCGCCGGATCTGCGCGCAAAAGTCACGGGGCGAGCCAGGTATGCAGAGGACTTCAGGGCGGAGGGGATGGTCTTCGCCAAGCTCCTCCTGAGCCCGATGCCGCACGCCCGCGTGCGCAGCGTGGACGCGAGCCGCGCGCTCGCGATGCCCGGCGTGCTCGGCATCCTGCGGGCGAGCGAGGTCAACCAGCCCGAAGCCCCCGGCGAGGCGGCGCTCACGGATGAGCCGAAGTACGTGGGCGAGCCCATCCTCGCGCTGGCGGCGGTCGACGAGACGACGGCGGCGGAGGCGATCGAGGCGATCGACATCGACTTCGAGCCGCTCCCCTTCGCGATCGACCCGCTCGACAGCCTCCGGCCCGGGGGCCCGAACGCGCGGCTCGAGGGCAACGTCATGCGCTTCGGGGAAGACGGGCGCGAACTCGTGTCCGTGAAGTGGCCGCAGGCGGAGTTCGACGCGGCGGAAGCCGAGGGCCGGCTGCCGATGGGCGAGCCGACGGACGAGTGGTCGCACGGCGACCTCGACGCGGCGTTCGCCGACGCGGACTACGTCCTCGAGGACACGATCGTGCACCAGTCGCTCACCCACCACCCGATGGAGCCGCGAAGCTCCATGGCGTACTGGGAGGACGGCCGCTGCTTCCTGTATGGCTCGACGCAGAGCACGCAGCGCGCCCACCAGGCGATGGCGGGACAGCTCGACCTGGAGCCGGACGAACTCGTCTTCGTGGGCCAGTATTGCGGCGGCGGCTTCGGCTCGAAGATCGCCGGCGTCACCATCTACCAGGTCACCGCACTCCTCGCGCGGAAGATCCAGCGGCCGGTGATGATGCGGATCAACCGCTACGAGGAGAACTACATCGGTCGCGCGCGCCCGGGCTTCCAGGCGTGGACGAAGATGGGCTTCCGGAGCGACGGGAAGATCACCGGGATCGACCTCTACATCATCCAGGACCACGGGCCCTACGGGCGGTCCGGCGATTACAACACCGCGGGCGCCGTGACGGATCTCATGTACCAGCCCGACGCGATGCGCTTCCGCGGCCTCACCCTTTACACGAACACCCCGCCGCGGGCGGCGCAGCGGGGGCCCGGCGGCGCGCAGATCGTCGCGATGCTCGAACCGCTCGTCGACAAGGCGGCGCGCGAACTGGGGATCGACCGGGTGGAGATCCGCAAGATCAACGCCCCATCGCACGACTCGGAGTTCGGGCCGCAGCGGGCGACGACGACGAGCGCCTTCGTGCGCGAGGCGATCGACGCGGGCGCGGAGCAGTTCGACTGGGCCGGGAAGCAGGCGCTCAGCGGGCAGCGGAACGGGACGAAGGTCACGGGCATCGGCGTCGGCCTGAGTCCGTACGTCGGCGGCTCGTCGGGCTTCGACGGGCTCCTCCTCATCCGCCCGGACGGGAAGCTCTACATCCACCAGGGGATCGGGAACCTCGGCACGCACTCCATGGCGGACACGGCGCGGGCCGCCGCGGATGAACTCGGCCTCGAGTGGGACGACTGCGCGGTCATCTGGGGCGACAGTTCCCAGCACCACCCGTACAGTTCGGTGCAGGCGGGAAGCCAGACGATCCACGCGCACACGCGCGCGAACTACGCCGCCGCGCTCGACATGAAGCGGAAGCTGCAGGAGGTCGCGGCTGCGGCGCTGGGCGGCTCGGCGAGCGCCTACCAGGTAGGGGGCGCGCGCGTGAGCGGCCCCGGAGGCTCCCTGAGTTTCGCGCAGGCCGCGGAGCGCGCGATCGACATGGGCGGCGAATACTCCGGCCAGGAGTTGCCGGAGGACATCAACGACTACACGCGGGCGTCGGCGACGCAGCTGGCGGGCCAGGGCCTGATGGGCGTGGCGCGGGACAACTTCTCGCACGAGGGCTCGACGTGGTCGTGGGTCGTGGGCTTCGCGGTCGTCGAACTCGACACCGAGACGGGCGACGTGAAACTCGTCGACTATACCGGCTCCGCCGATTGCGGGGTCGTCGTGCACCCGCGCAGCCTCGCGGCGCAGATCCACGGGGGCAGCGTGCAGGGCTTCGGCCAGGCGCGCAGCCAGAAGTGGGTGTACGACCCGAAGTGGGGCGTGCCCTTCGCCCACCGGCTCTATACCGCGAGACCTCCCGGCATTCTCGATGTGCCGCTCAGCATGGACTGGGCGGCGGCGGGCGAGCCGGACCCGCAGACGCCGATCGGCGCCAAGGGGATCGGAGAGCCCCCGGTCGGGGCCGGATCCGCGGCGGTCACCTCCGCGATCGCGGACGCGCTCGGCGGGCGCTGCCTGTGCCGGATCCCGCTGACGACGGACGTGATCCTGGCCGAACTCGAGGGCCGGGCGCAGCCGCACGCACTCACCGAGATCCACAGCTAGGGGAGATAGGACGATGGCCGTGATTCGCGACATGATGCCCGCGTTCGAGCTCTTCCAGCCGACGAGCGTGGACGAGGCGCTGGACGTGCTCGAGCGCCACGACAACACCTGGGTCCTGGCCGGCGGCCTCGACTCGATGGACTGGTTCAAGGACCGCATCAAGCGGCCCGACGTCGTCGTCGAGCTGGGCTCCGTGAGCGAGCTGACCGGCATCCGCGCGAGCGGAGACGGGCTCGAGATCGGCGCCATGACCTCGCTGCGCGACGTGGCGGCGAGCGAAGAGGTGCGGTCGCGCTTCGGAATCCTCGCCCAGGCGGCCGCCGAGGTGGCGACCCCGCAGATCCGGAACCAGGGGACGCTGGGCGGCAACCTCATCCAGGACACCCGCTGCTGGTACTACCGGGGCGGGTGGCCGTGCTACCGCGCTGGCGGGAACATCTGCTACGCGGGGACACCCCGCTCCATGAACCGGGAGCACGCGGTCACCGGACAGAGCCGCTGCGTGGCCGTGAACGGCGCGGACACGGCCGGGGCGCTGGTCGCCCTCGGCGCGCAGATGATGGTGCGGAATCCGGGCGGCGAGCGTGTCTACGAGGCCGAGGACTTCTTCGTCGGCCCGGAGATCGACATCCAGCGCATGACCGTGCTGGAGCCCGGAGATCTCCTGACGCACGTGCGCATCCCCGGCGACTGGGCAGGAGCGCGCTTCTACTGGGAGAAGGTCCGCGACCGGAAGTCGTGGGACTGGGCGCTGGCCAGCGTGGCCGCCGCGATCGTGGAGTCGAACGGCACGATCGAGCGCGCCCGGATCGCGATCAACGGCGTGGCCCCGACACCGGTGCGGCTGACCGACGTCGAGGACCTGGTTCAGGGAATGCCGGCGAACGACGACACCGGCATGGCGGCCGGCGAACTCGCCACGCGCGGCTTCAAGCCGCTGCGCCACAACGACTACAAGGTACCGCTCGCGCGGAATCTCGTCCGGCGCGCGGTGCGAGGAGACGCAGCCTAGCAGCCCTGAAAGGATAGCTCCCGGATGGAGATTCTCCGCACAGCTCCGAATCCCTGGGGCCAGGAGGTACTCGTCGGCGTCGCCTGGGATCTGCTCTGGGCCGCCGCCATTGCCGGTTTTCTCTTCGTGGTCGGGCACCACTTGTACGTCTGGATCATGGCGCCCAAAGCCGAGAAGAGCGCGGCCGGCCCGGCGCCTGACATCCCCGACCGCGTCGAACGCCACTCGTCGGCATCGCGGACCTTCCACTGGCTGATGGCCGCCACGATGCTCACGCTGCTCGTCACCGCGTTCTTCCCCGTGATCGGCGTCCAGTTCGCGTGGGTCACGATCCACTGGATCGCGGGCGTCGTGCTCACCCTCCTCATCATCTACCACATCATCCATGCGTCGACGAAGCAGGACCTCTGGTCCGTGTGGACCGGGACAAAGGAGATCGGGCAGGCGTTCCAGGCGATCGGGAAGTTCCTGCGTCGCCAGCCGGCCAAGGAGGAGCGGTCCGGGAAGTATCCCCTCGACCAGCGGGCCTACCACAACGCGGTCACGCTCGTCTCGGTGGGGGTCATCGTCACGGGGCTCCTCATGATGTTCGGGGTCGACACCTGGTTCTGGGCCAGCAACCCGTACTTCCTCTCCGACTCCACGTGGGGGCTCGTGTTCGTCCTGCACGGGCTGTGCGGGGTCGGGCTCGTCACGATGGTCATCGCCCACATCTACTTCGCGATCCGACCCGAGAAGCGCTGGATGACCCGCTCGATGATCAAGGGCTGGATCACGCGCGAGGAATACCTCGAGCACTACGACCCCAACCTGTGGAAGCTGGGGACGGAGCCCGCCGGGGCCGATCTGGCCGGCGGGAGCGCGTCGTCCGCGGATCCCGACGGGGCCGTGCCCGCTTGAACCGCGAGGAGCTGAAGGCCCACATCGAGGTCCTCGAAAAGGCGTACGAGTTCTTCCTCTCCTACGCCGCGCTCGGCGCCGAGCGGGAGGAAGCCTCGAAGGTCGGCGGCCAGTTGCGGGAGTACCTGAGCCGGACGGACGCGGCGCTCGGGGCGCTGGCCAACGACCTCGGCGGCCTGGTCGCGGCGGAGGGGCTGGAACCGGCGGGCGCCTACGGCGAGATGATCGACGTCACCTCGGCCGACGCCGCCCGGGCCGGCGCGGCCGTGCGGATCGTCCTCGCCCAGGAGACGATCAGCTCGCAGCTGATCGACAACCTCAACGCCTCATCCCACCTGCGGGCGCTCCTCACCGACCTCTTCCTCCTCGACGACGTCGTCTGACCGACGGCCGTGCGCCCGACTACAAGTCCGTGCCCCTCGCTACGCGTCCGTGCGAGTGAAGGTGAAGGTGCCGATGGGTTCGTCGGAGAAGGGGCGCTCGCCCCGCAGGCGGTGGATGGGCTCCCTCGGCTGCGTGTCGGCGTTGGCGGAGGTGTAGTCGGGGCCGCTGTCCGTTCCCGCGTCGTACGGGTAGAGGACGACCTCGAGTTCCCCGATCCAGTTCCCATCGGCGTCCCGCAGCGACAGGCCGGACACGCCCACGAACCAGTCCGGGCTCGGGGCGATCATTGTGACGAGGGTGATGAGCGGGAAATCCTCCCGAAGGGTGATCGCCTGAATCGTCGTGCTGCCGGGGCTGCGGATCCCGGAGCCGTTGATGACCGCGAGCGCGGCTCCCGGGACTTCGGCCTGGATTTCACTGGTGAGAGTGCCGGTGCCGCCCGTTTCCGCCATGCTCTCGATGCCCGGCGTGGCGGTGCCGTCCGCCTCCCAGAAGGTGACGCCGTCGCTGTGCACGGCGCCGATGAGCGGCGAGAGGTGGGCGCCGCCGGGGAAGTTCGTGGGGTGCGTCGAGGCGCTCCACGTCGACTCGAAGACCACACGGTACGTTGCCGTGGTCGACGCGACCGGAGCCGGCGGCGGTTCAGACTCCGGAATCACGAGGCGGCCGGTCTCAATACCCCCGCACCCAGTCGCCCCGGCGAGGGCGGTCGCGAGCACCAGTGGCCGAAGCCACGCATTTCGACACTTCGAAACCGTGGGAATCATGGTGGATTTAACCACCCGCGTCCGCTGAAGGTTCCGGGCTCCTGGTGAACAGTCAGCGGCCACTCAGGCGCTGGCGTGCCAGGCGACGAGGACCTCGGCCTCCCTGTCGGCGGGAAGGCCGGCCCGCGGCTCCGCGCGGCGCTCCTCGGGGAGCGAGTTCCACCATTCGACGGTGTCGCGGGCGGTGTCGGCGAGCGGGCGGAAGGTGAGCCCGGCCTGCACGGCGGCCGCCACCGAGACCTGGTTCATCCCCACCGTCTGCCCCTCCGGCGGCGTCCAGTTCGTCATGTGCATCCACGGCGCGACCTCCTGCTCCTGCATGAACGCCGTCGGCACCCAGGTGAAGGACGCGTCGGAACCCAGCGCGCCCCGGATCTCTTCCAGCATTTCGCCGAACGGCTGCACTTCGCCCGTGGCGTTGTACGTGCCTCCGTGCCCGGGGCTCTCGACGAGGCGCACGATCCACTCGGAGAGGTCGCGGGCGTCGACGTTCTGCACGGGGTCGGCGGGGGTGTTGGGGGCGAGCACCTCCCCGCCGCGGTCGACCCGCACCGGCCAGTACGTCCAGCGGTCCGTGTTGTCGCCGGGCCCGATGATCAGCCCCGGGCGCACGATGATCGCGTTCTCTCCGAACGCGTCGCGCGCGTACTCCTCGCAGCGCGCCTTCCTGGGGCCGTACTGGCCGTCGTCCTCCGCCTCGTCCGCCGAGAGCTGCCCCACGTGGTAGTTCTCGTCGATCCCGACGGTGGCGAAGTCCGCGTAGGCGGAGATGGACGAGACGAAGAGGTAGCGGTCGACCTGGTCGCGGAGGAGGTCGGCGGTTGCCGCGACCCAGCTCGGGTAGGAGGCGGAGTTGTCGATCACGGCATCCCACTCCCGCCCCTCGAGCGCCGACAGATCGCCCGTGCGGTCGCCGATGAGCTGCTCGACCCGCTCGAAGTAATCGTGGAAGAAGGGCGGCTCGGTCTGTCCGCGCGTGAAGGTCGACACCTCGTGGCCCCGGTCGAGCGCGTATTTGACCTGGTGGGGACCGATGAAGCGCGTCCCGCCGAGGATGAGGATGCGGAGAGGTCCTTCGGAACCCCCCGCACAGGCGGCGGAGCCGAAGGCGCCCATGACGCCCAGGGCGCCGCCGGCGCGGGCGGATGTCTTCACGAACTCTCGTCGGGTCTGGTTCCACTTCGTCATGGTCTACCCTCTCCTGTGGTTTCGCTGCTTTCTTCCGCCCTCTCTTCGGCGCGGGGCCCGGACCAGCCGTACGCGTGGGCGACCGTGATCGCGATCTCGGCCGCGAGCTCGCTCCCGGAGTCGGAGTTCGTCATCACGAAGACCCCGTCGTCCCCGTCGATGTACGCCGCGAACGTGCAGCGGAAGCCCTGGTTCGAGCCGCCGTGACGGAAGCGTTCCGCGTCCTCGGAGATCGCCGGGCCCAGCCCCCAGTCGTCCGCGTCGGGCGTCAGCATCTCCCGGGCGAGCGCTTCTCCCAGCACGCGGGTCGACTCGCCCCTCCAGGCACGCTGCATCTCCCGGGCGTAGAGCGCGAGTTCGCTCGGCGTCGTCCACAGGCCCGCGGCCGCCTGTTCGGGATAGGTGTGCCACCCGCCCGGAACGGGCTCGCCGTCCGACCGGTAGCCCGTCGCGATATCGTCCTGCCGCTCGGGGGGGATCGGCTGTTCGTACGTCGAGCGCGACATGCCGATCGGGTCGAGGACCTCCTCGCGCATGACCGCGGCGAACGGTTTGCCGGCCATGTCGGCCACGAGTTGCTGCATCACCGTGTAGCCGCCGCCGGAGTATTGCCAGCTCTCCCCGGGCGCCTTGTAGACGCGCACCGGGTCCGTGTTGCCGCGGCCGTCGAGGACGCCCGGTCCGTCCGGCGCCTCCTCGTCCGGGCCGTACCCGGGGAAGCCCCACACGGTGAGGCCGGCCCGGTGCGTGAGGAGCCCGCGCAGGGTGACGGGCCCCTGCTCGGTAAACGCGTTGTCCGGCACCCGCCAACTCGTGAGATAGGCGTTGACGTCCCCGTCGAGGTCCACGCGGCCCGCTTCAACGAGGCGCAGGGCGGCGAGGGCCGCCACGGGCTTGGAGATGGAGGCCGCCTGGAAGAGCGTGTTCGGCGTCACGGGCCGGCCCGATTCGACGTCGGCGAGTCCGTAGCCGCGGGCCCAGGCGATCTCGCCGTCGACCAGGACCGCGACGCTGACCCCGGGCACGCCCAGTTCGGCCATGCGGTCGGCGAGCGAGGTTCGCGCGCCGGGCTCGCCGCGAATCGTGAAGGTCGGCATCAGCGACGACTCGACGAGCGCCTCGGGGGACCCGTCCGCGACCGACTCCGGCGCGGTACGGTCCGGCGTGGAGGGCGGCGCGCACGCGAGCGCGCTCGAGGTCAAGGCAATGAGGGCGATCCGGGCTGCGTTCACGATCCCTTCCCGAACTTGCAGTCGTACCAGCTGCGGCCGATCCCGAGATCGACGCGAAGGGGGACGGTGAGCTCGATGGCCCCCTCCATCTCCTCGCGCACGATCCGGCCGATGGCTTCAACATCGGACTCCGGGGCCTCGATGAGCAACTCGTCGTGTACCTGCAGCAGCATGCGGGCCCCGGTCCCCGCCAGACGCTCGTGCAGCCGGATCATCGACACCTTGATGAGGTCCGCCGCGGACCCCTGGATCGGGGAGTTCGTCGCGGTGCGTTCGCCGTAGCCGCGGATCCCGGGGTTCCTGTGCCGGATCTCGGGGATGTACCGCCGGCGTCCGAACAGCGTCTCGACGTAGTTCCGGTCCCGCGCCTGTTCCTTCATCTCCTCGAGGTAGGCCGCGACGCCCGCGAACCTCTCGAAGTATCCGTCGATGAACTCGCTCGCCTGCGTCCGCGAGATGCCGAGCTGCTGGGCGAGCGCGAAGGGCCCCTGGCCGTAGATGGTCGCGAAGTTGATCGTCTTCGCCTGCTCGCGCATGGTCGGCGTGACTTCGCCCGGTTCGACCCCGAAGATGCGGGCCGCGGTCTCCCGGTGGATGTCGCGCTCCGCCCGGAACGCTTCCACGAACGCCTCGTCCCCCGAGAGGTGCGCCATCACGCGGAGTTCGATCTGCGAGTAGTCCGCCCCCGTGAACAGGTGGCCGGGAGCGGCGACGAACCCCTTCCGGATCTCGCGCCCCAGCGCCCGCCGGATCGGGATGTTCTGGAGGTTGGGGTCCGAGGAGGAGAGTCGGCCCGTCGCGGCGACGGTCTGGTTGAAGCGGGTGTGGATGCGCCCCCGGTCGTCGATGAGGCGCGGGAGCACGCTCACGTAGGTGCCGTCCAGCTTGTCGAGTTCCCGGTGTTCGAGGATGAGGCGCGGAAGTTCGTGGCCCATGGCCGCGAGTTGTTCGAGCACGGACTCGTCCGTCGAGGGGCCTGTCTTCGTCTTCTTGAGGACGGGCAGCGCAAGCTGATCGAAGAGAAGCGCCCGCATCTGGGGCACGGAGCGGAGGTTGACTTCGGTCCCGGCGATCTTGTGGATCTCCGAGCGCACGGCGTCGAGATCGCGGCGCAGGCGGGCGCGCAGCTCGCCGAAGAAGTCGAGGTCGATCGCGATGCCCGCCCGTTCCATGCTCGCGAGGACCGTGACGAGCGGCATCTCGACCTCGCGGAAGAGGCGTTCCATGTCCGTGCGCACGAGGTCGGCTTCGTCGACCTTCGCGAGGCGGTGCAGGAGAGCGGCGCGGGCGCCGGCCCATTCGGCGACGCGCTCAGGCTCGACCGATGCGATGGGGAGACGGTTCCGCCCGGTGCCCGTGATGGCGTCGCCCGTATCGAGCGCGACCCCCAGGCGGTCGGGGCCGAGGGTGGCGAGGGCGCGGTCGCGGCGGGCCGGATCAAGGCAGTAGGAGGAGATCTGCGTGTCGAAGGCGGCGGCGTCCTCGAGGCCCCCCAGCTCGACGCCGTGCCGGCGCAGGAGCTGGGCGGCGTACTTGAGATCGTGCCCGAGTTTCGGCGTGTCCGAGGCGAGCAGTTCCCGCAGGCCTCGCATGTCGGACGACGTCATCCCCGGCAGGCCGACGGGTTCGCCCGCATCGAAGGCGAGCGTCGGGTTTCCCGCCGCATCGTGCTGGATCTCCGGGGCCCGGTGCCCGAGGGGCAGGTAGAAGGCGCGGGCCTCGGAGGCGGCGACCGCGAGGCCGACGAGGTCGGCGCCGAGCGGATCGTCGGAGCTGCCCGCGACGAAGAGTCCGATGCGCGGAGCTTCCGAGCACTCGGCCAGCAGGGCGCCCAGCCCATCCGCGTCGGCCACGACGTCCACCTCCGGGGCGAAGCGCTCGGCCCCGGTCGCCGGAGCCTCCAGCTCCCTCAGCAGGTTGTGGAACTCCAGGTCCCGGAAGACGGCCGCCGCCTTTTCCGCATCCAGCGTCCGTGACCGGAGGCTTTCGAGATCGAGGCTCACGGGCGCATCGGTACGGATCGTCACCAGCTGCCTCGAGCGCCGGGCGTCGTCGGCATGCTTGAGAAGCGCGTTGCGGGCCCGGGCGGCCTTGACCTCGTCCGCCCGCGCGAGAATGGACTCCAGGTCGCCGAACTGCCGGATGAGGTCCGGCGCGGTCTTCTTCCCGATGCCGGGCACGCCGGGGACGTTGTCGGACGAGTCGCCGAGCAGCGCCAGGAAGTCGGTGACGCGCTCCGGCGGCACGCCGAACCGCTCCTCGGCGTTGTCCCGCGTCACCCACACCTGGTCCACTCCGGCGGGTCCCCCGCGGCCCGGATTGAGCAACGCGGTGCGATCGTCGACAAGCTGATGGAAGTCCTTGTCTCCGGAGACGATGACGGTGCGCAGACCACGGCCCGCGGCCTTCTGCGCGAGGGTCCCGATCACATCGTCCGCCTCCCACCCTTCCGCCTCGATGACGGGCACCCGGAAGGCGTCGAACACCTCCCGACACCTTGGGAGGGACGCCCGGAGCTCCTCGGGCATCTTCTCTCGCGTCGCCTTGTACTCCGGGTAGATGTCGGTGCGGAAGCTGTCGCCGGCATCGAACGCGACGCCGAGATAGTCGGGTGCGTGATCGGCGATCAGCCGCATGAGGAAGCGGGCGATTCCATAGGGGGCCGACGTGTTCTCACCGCTGGAGGTCGTGAGCGGCCGGTTGATCATGGCGAAGAACGCGCGGTAGATGAGCGCGTAGCCATCGAGCAGGAAGAGCGAGGGACGAGAGGCCCGTGCGGGCTTCACGACGCCTGGCGCCGCCACACGGCGTTCACGGGCTGTCGGAGAGGGTCGGCATGGCATCTATGTATGGCGGGGGGGCCGTCCGTGGCAAAGCCGGGGACAAAAAAAACGCCCCGCCGGGTGGGGCGGGGCGCGTGAAGCTCCGGCTGCGGCGTCCGGTCAGGCGGTGCGCACGACGCGGGTCGCTTGCAGGCCCTTGTCGCCCTGCGTGAACTCGTAGTCCACTTCCATCCCTTCGGCGAGCGTCTTGTACCCGTCCATGTCGATGGACGAATAGTGGACGAAGACGTCATCGCCGCCGTCGGGCTGCTCGATGAAACCGTACCCCTTGGAGTCGTTGAACCACTTTACCGTGCCTGATGGCATCCTGCCTCCTGCGAAACGTCGGTGATGGGTGTTGCGGGCGCGTCGCGCGGCTCGCCGTGCATCGTTTTCGCGTCTTTTTTTCGCCCCGCCGGACTCGAGACGCACCTATGCTATGCGAGCAATTTGGAGCCGTCAACACGTCGTTACGGGATCGTCGCGGGGCCGTGAAAAACCGCCTGTTCAGGGCTTCGCGGAGGCCAGATCCGGGTACAGGAAGCGGTAGATTTCGGTGAGTTCCGTGACCGCCCGAACGTACTCGCGCGTTTCCCGGTAGGGGATTCGCTCGACCAGCTTTTCCTCATCGGAGAACTCGGGAAAGTCGCGCCAGCGCGTGTAGCGGTGGGGGCCGGCGTTGTAGGAGATCATCCCCGCGATATCGAAGCCGTCGAAGCGGCCGAGAACTTCCGACAGGTACCGGGTCCCGAGCATGAGGTTGACCTGCGGGACCGTGAGCTGGTGGCGGCGATAGCCGGCGAGTCCGGCGCGGGAGGCGACGTTGCGGGCCGTCTCCGGCAGGAGCTGCATGAGACCGATGGCGTTCGCGACGGAGCGGATCTCGGGGTCGAACATCGACTCGCGACGCGAGAGTCCGGCGACGAAGTGGGGCGAGAGTCCGTTCCGCTCCGCGGCGGCGACGAGGGCCTCGCGAAACGGCAGCGGATAGATCGCCTCGAGAAGGGGCCGGGTCCAGCGCCCGCGAATCGCCTGCGCGCGCCACCCTTCGCGAATCCCCTCCCGCGTCCACTCCGCCTCATTCAGTGCGTGCGCGAACGCGAGGATCGCGCCGTAGGCCGACGGTCCGCGCTCGCTCGCCCGGCGGTATTCCCGGCGCGCCCGCTCGGGCCACCCCACCTCTCGGAGCACGTTCATGCGCCGGAGCGCAGTCGCATGGATGGGGTCGAGTTCGGGCAGCGGCTCCGCTTCGCCGAGCCCGATCGTGGCCAGGCGGTCCGTGCCGGTGCGGGGCTCCGCGAGGATGGCGTAGTAGTCCAGCGGGTTGTACCGGAGGGCGCGGGCATAGAACGCGCCCGCGGCCCGGGTGTCCCCCAGCGCCTCGGCCACCTTGCCGCTCCAGTAGATGGCTCCCTGGATCCATCCTCCGTCGGGGTAGCGCTCGCGGTATTCGGCGAGTAGCGCGCCCGCCTCCGGATAGCGGCCCTCGTGGTACGCGAGGAGGGCGAGCCGTTCCAGCGACCGCGATCCGTAGCTCGCTTCCGGGAAGGCGCGGTAGGAGCGCTCGAAGCCCTCCGCGGCGATGTCGGGATGGCCGGCATCGTGTTCGAGGTCCGCGAGCAGGTAGGCGGCGCGCGCGGCGACATCCCCGGAGCCGCGGGCGGCCGTTTCGTGCGCCGTCGCGGCGTCGCCGGCACGTCCGAGCGCACGGTAGATGCTGGCGGCGAGCATCCACAGCGACGCCCGGGGCGCCGGGACGGAAGCGGGGTCCGCAGTCCACGGCGCGAGCGTCTCCGCCGCCCGCCCGGGCTCCCCCAGCGCCATGTAGGTCGAAGCGAGCGATTCGGCGATGCCGGGGCGCTCGGCCGCGGGCGCGAGCTCGAGCGCCTCCGAGAGGTAGCCGGCGCCGCGCGCGCGACGGCCGGCGCGGGTGTCGGAGCGCCCGACGTCGCGCAGCGTCCGCCAGGAGCGCGTGAGCGCGAGGAGGGCCGGTCCCGTCTCCGGCGTCTGAAGGCCCCTCGCGATCGCGTCCGCGAAGGCCGCCGCCGCCGAGGCGGAGTCCCCGGTCGCCAGGTAGTGCGGTCCGAGGTGCCGGGCGGCGAGGATGTTCCGGACGCCCCTTCCGGCGCTGCGCGCGAGCGCGGCCCCGCGTTCGGGATCCCCGAGCTCGAAGGCCAGGCGCGCCGCCGGTAGGAGCGCGGAGTCCGCCGGCACGCGGGCCTCCCGCAAGATCGAATCGGCGAGGGCGAAGGCGTCCCGGTCCTCGGCCTCCGCGAGGGCGTAGAGGCGCGAGAGCCGCAACCACGGAGCGAACTCGGGGTGCTCGCGCTCGGCGAGGACGAGCTGGTCCTGTGCTTCGAACCAGTGGTACCGCCGGTAGGAGACGCGGGCGAACTCCACCCGCGCCCGGAGCGGAGGCGTCTCGTCGACCGCATCCAGATACGCGCGGTAGTGCGCCGCGGACCGGGTCAGGCTGTCGAGCCCCGCGTACGCTCGCGCGAGGAGGAGCGCCGCCTGCGACTGCGTGGCCGTGGGTGGACCCTCCCGCCCCGCGAGGAGGCCCAGCACCGAAGCCCATGCCCGCTGATCCGCGAAGGCCTGCGCCGACAGCAGCACGACATCGTCCCCCCGCACCTCGCCCGCGGCGAGTTCGCGCGCGAGCAGGGCCGATGCCGAGACCGGCATCCCGGCATCGAGAAGGCGGCGTGCGCTTGCCGTCGTCGCCGTGACCTCGGCCGGGTTGGACGGGCGTGCCGCGTTCCCGGTCTGTGCGCCGAGAGGCGACGCAAGGGCAAGCGTCAACAGCGACCCCAGCCACGGACCGCGGAGCCGATGGATGCGCCCAAGGCGCCGGATTTGCCGCTGAACATGCACCGGAAGGCCTCCTTCCCACGTCGTCCCCACCCCACTCACGCCGGGGCCCCCACCTGCGGCCCGACACCGAACTTCAATGCTCCGGTGCCCCCGATGCAAGCGGACGCGTCCCCGGGCTCCAACAAAAGCGGCCCGCCGAGGATGGCGGGCCGCTCGTTCGCTACCCCATCGCCTGTGCCGGGAAACGCCCCGGCGAACCGTCTCTTCCCTTCTAGGCGGCGACCCGCTCGTGCAGCGCGTCGATGAGACGCTGGGCGCTCTCTTCCATGTCGATGACGAGGCGGTCGATCTTCGTCACGAAGTAGTTGTGGAAGATGTTGATCGGAATCGCGATCGTGAGGCCGGTGGCGGTGGTGATGAGCGCGACCTTGATCCCGCCGGCGACCAGGGTGGCTTCCACTTCGCCCGCGATCTCGATGGCCTGGAAGGCCATGATCATCCCGATCACGGTCCCGAGGAAGCCGAGGAGCGGAGCGACGTTCGACAGCGTCGCCAGCCACACGAGCCCCTTCTCGAGCCCGGCGACTTCGATGGCGCCGGCGTTCTCGACCGCCTGCGTCGCGCGGTCGGTCCCCTCGTTGTACCGCGAGAGCCCCGCGCTGAGGACGTTCCCCGCCGGAGCGCCGGACTCGGTGCAGATTTCGAGCGCCTCATCGAGGTGGCCGGCGGCGATCTGTTCGTCGGCTTCCTGAAGAACTTTCTTGTTCTTGCCGCCCTTCAACTGGAGGTCGACGAGCTTCCAGAGGATGATGAGGATCCCGATGGCCAGAGCGACCCCGAGCGGCCACATCATCCACCCCCCGGCTTCCCAGATCTCCACGAGGTTGAGCGACTGTCCCTCCCCCAACCTCAGCTGTGACTCCTGCAACCAGAGTGTGGACGCGATCAAGGTGGGCCTCCCGGTAAGGTTGATCGATTGACTGGCTCGCACCGTCCGGCGCGGATGCGCCCGGGTACGAGCGGAACCAAGCTAGAAGCGGTCTGCGGGACCGTCAAGCGGCGGGAGAGGCGGTTCCCGGCGCCGGAGCCAGGCGCCGGAGCGATGGACGCGCTCGTAGCCGGCGGCAAGGCGGGTCAGAGCCGCGGAGGTCGCGATCCCCGCGCGAGCATTCGTCGAGGCAGCGGCGGGTGCGCCGAACGCGGCGGCCACGCTGGCCGAGAGACGCTCGACGATGATGCGAAGATCGGGCACCGGATCGAGCAACTCGTTCAGGCCGATCGCCGGGCCCCGCCCGGAGATTCCCTCCGCGGCGCCGTCCTCCGGCCCGACATCGCGTCCGTCCAGGTCGCCGAGACGCTGTCTGTCCTCGAGGAGAATGGACCCGTGCTGCAGCACTCCGCCGCGACGGCGGCACTGGGCGCTGCCCACGAGCTTGCGGCCGCCCGCCGTGAGTTCGCCCGGGGCGGGATCGCGAAAGCAGCTCGCGTCGGAGACCGGCGAGGCCGCCTCGAAACTCGCCTCCGCGTCGACGCGCCGAGCCGGATCGAGCGGGACGCCCACGGCGCGCAACCCTTCGGCCAGCGCGCGGTGAACGGTTTGCAGGACGGCCCGGGGCCCGCCCCACGCCCGCGCGGGACAGGCGAAGGCGTACGTGATCTCGGGACCATGAAAGACGGAGCGGCCGCCCGTCGGCCGCCGGACGGCGTCGATGCCGGGACGGAGGTCGTCGGGGGAACGCCCGAGCAGCCGGTCCGGCGCCGCCTGATGCCGCCCGAGCGACAGGCACCAGGGCTCCCAGCCGTAGAACCGGAGCAGCGTCGCACCGCCGGAGGCGAGTTCGAGCATCGCCTCGTCCAGGGCCATGTTGCGGGCGCCGTCCGCCACGGCGTAGGGGAGCACGAGGCACGGAGACCCCCCGGACCGGGCACGCGCGCGCCGCGCGGTCACAACTCCAGAGCCTCTCCGGGCTCGAGGATCACGACATCGGCGGTGTCGCCCACGGCGTCCACGAAGCGGGCCGGATCCACGTCGATCAACTCCCAGGTGCCGTAGTGGTTCGGAACGGCGATTCGGGGTTCGATCATCTCTATCGCGCGCGCGGCGTCCTCCGGGCCCATCGTGAAGTTGTCTCCGATCGGCACCAGCGCCACGTCCACTTGCCCGGCCAGAAGCTCCATGTCGCGCGTGAGCGCCGTATCTCCGGCGTGGTAGACGCGCGTGCCGTCCACGGTGAGGAGGATGCCGGCGGGCGTCGTCGTGTAGGCCTCCGCGCCCGGCGCGTCGATCTTCCCGCCGTGGATCGCCACGGTGAGCTTGACGCGCCCGAACGGGAACTCGTGGGCGCCGCCGATGTGCATGGCGTGGGCGTTCCCGTGCCCCTGTACCTCCCCTGCGTAGGATACGATCTCGTAGGTGGCGATGAGCTTCGCGTTCGTCGCCTCGAGGATGTCCCAGGCGTCCGCGATGTGGTCGCCGTGCCCGTGCGTGAGGAGGAGATAGTCGAGGCGGTCGGTGAAGTGCTCCGGTCCGACGTCCGCCACGGGATTCCCGGTGAGAAACGGGTCGATGAGGATCCGCGTTCCGTCCGCGGTCTCGATCTCGTAGCAGCTCTGGCCGTGAAAGACGAGTCGTGCCATCCGCTTCCCTCCCCGGGTCTATGCGCCTGGCCGGCCTGTGTCGGCGGTCGCGGTTTCGTAGCTCTCGATCGGCGGACACGCGCACACGAGGTTGCGGTCCCCGTACGCGTTGTTCACGCGTCGCACGGGCGGCCAGAACTTCCACTCCCGGGTCGAAGGCGCCGGCCAGGCCGCCTCCCGCCGCGTGTACGCGTGGTCCCATCTGTCCGACGTCACCATTTCCGCGGTGTGAGGCGCGTTCTTCAGCGGGTTGTCCTTCGCATCCAGCGTCCCGTCCGCGATCCTCCGAATCTCATCGCGAATCGAGATCAGGGCGTCGACGAGCCGGTCCAGTTCGCGCCTCGACTCGCTCTCCGTGGGCTCGATCATGATCGTGCCCGCGACCGGGAAGGACATCGTGGGCGCGTGGAATCCGTAGTCCATGAGCCGCTTCGCGACGTCCTCGTCCGTCACGCCGGTTCCCCGCCGGAGCGGCCGCAGATCGAGGATGAACTCGTGCGCGACCCGCCCGTGCTCCCCGCGGTAGAGGACGTCGAAGTGCTCGCTCAGACGACTCGCCATGTAGTTCGCGGCGAGAACGGCCGCCTCGGTCGCCGCTTTCACGCCGTCCCGGCCGAGCATGGCGATGTAGGCCCACGAGATGAGCAGAATCGAGGCGCTCCCCCACGGCGCGGCGGAGACCGGCGGGATCGCGGCCTCGCCGCCGACATCGACGAGCGGGTGTCCCGGCAGGTACGGCGCGAGTTCCTCCGTCACGCAGATCGGCCCCATCCCCGGGCCCCCGCCGCCGTGCGGAATGGCGAACGTCTTGTGCAGGTTGATGTGGATGACGTCGGCGCCGTAGTCGCCGGGCCGGCAGAGGCCGACCTGGGCGTTGAGATTGGCGCCGTCGAGGTACACGAGTCCGCCGTGCTCGTGGACGATGTCCGTGACCTCCCGGATGGCCGACTCGAACACGCCGTGGGTGGACGGATACGTGATCATCGTCGCCGCGAGCCGGTCGGAGTGTTCCTCCGCCTTGGCGCGCAGGTCGTCCACATCGATGTTCCCGTTCTCGTCGCAGCGGACGACGACGACCCTCATCCCGGCCATCACCGCGCTCGCGGGGTTCGTCCCGTGCGCCGACGACGGGATGAGGCACACGTCCCGGGTCCCCTCGCCCCGGTCCTCGTGTCGGGCCGCGATGACGAGCAGGCCGGTGTACTCGCCCTGCGCCCCCGAGTTCGGCTGCAGCGAGCAGGCGGGCAGCCCGCTCATCTCGCACAGCCACCGTTCGAGGTCGTCGAACAGGCGCCGATACCCCTCGGCCTGGTCCACGGGGGCGAACGGGTGCAGGGACCCGAACTCCGGCCAGGTGACGGGGATCATCTCGGATGTCGCGTTGAGCTTCATCGTGCAGGATCCGAGCGGGATCATGCTCGTGTTCAGCGACAGGTCGCGGGTTTCGAGCCGGTGGATGTACCGCAGCATCTCGGTCTCGGAATGGTACCGGTTGAAGACCGGGTGCTCGAGGTAGCCCGAGGCGCGCGCGAGTTCCGCGGGATAGACGGGCTCCGCAATGTCCGCGGCGACGTCTGCGGCGTCGAGTTCCCGCCCTCCCTCGCCCCCGAACACCGCGAACAGGTCTTCCAGATCCTCGCCCCGCACCGTCTCGTCGAGGGCGATCCCGACGGTCCCATCCTCGAAGTCCCGCAGGTTGATGCCGCGTTCGCGGGCCCTGGCGAGGATGTCGGCGGAGGTGAAGCCCGAGGGGATGACCTGCAGGGTGTCGAAGAACTGCTCGTGAACGATCGTGTGCCCCAGCCGCTCGAGTCCCCGGGCGAGGGTCCACGTCAACTTTCGGACGCGGGTCGCGATGGCGCGGATACCCTCCGGTCCGTGATACACGGCGTACATCCCGGCCATGATCGCGAGCAGCACCTGTGCGGTGCAGATGTTCGAGGTCGCCTTCTCCCGCCGGATGTGCTGCTCGCGCGTCTGCAGGGCCATCCGGAGCGCCGGGTTCCCGTCCGCGTCGACGGAGACGCCGATGATCCGGCCCGGCAGCTTGCGCTTGAACGCGTCCGAGGCGGCCAGGTAGGCGGCGTGCGGCCCGCCGTAGCCCATGGGTACGCCGAACCGCTGAGAGTTGCCGACGGCGATGTCCGCGCCGAACTCGCCCGGCGGCACGAGCAGTGCGAGGGCGAGGAGATCGGCTGCGACCACGACCCCGGCCCCGTGCTCGTGAAGAGCGTCGCAGAGACCCCGATAGTCGACGACCGCCCCTTCCGTGGTGGGGTACTGCAGCAGCGCGCCGAAGGCGTCGTCCGGATCGTGGGCGGCGATGTCGCCGTGCTGGAAGAGCCGGACCTGGATGCCGAGCGGCCGCGCCCGGCCGCGGACGACGGCGACGGTCTGGGGGTGGCAGGCCTCGGACACGAGGAAGACGTTCCGGTCGTCGCTCCCCCTGCTCCCCCAGAGCATGAGCATCGCTTCCGCCGCGGCGGTCCCCTCGTCCAGGAGCGAGGCGTTCGCGATCGGAAGCCCCGTGAGGTCGATGACCATCGTCTGGAAGTTGAGCAGAGCTTCGAGGCGTCCCTGCGAGATCTCGGCCTGATAGGGTGTATACTGTGTATACCAGCCGGGGTTCTCCAGGATGTTCCGGAGGATGACGCCGGGTGTCAGCGTCCCGTGATACCCCAGGCCGAGATAGGAACGGAAGGCGCGGTTGGCACGCGCGAGTTCCGCCGCGCGATCGAGGAGCCGTCTCTCGGTGATCGCTTCGGGCAGGTCGAGGTCGCGACCCAGGCGGATGGGTTCGGGAACGGTCTCCTCGACGAGTTCGCCCAGGCTCTTCGCGCCGACCACCTCCAGCATCGGCTCCACGTCCGAGGGCGCCAGTCCTATGTGGCGCCCGGCGAACTCGCCGAACGGCTCCATCTCAAACCGCATGTTCAGGGGCGGGCCGTCAGATCTCGTCCGCGTCGGCGACGAGAGCGGCGTACTGTTCGGCGGTGAGGAGATCGTCGAAGTCCTCGGGCGATTCCAGCTCGAGCCGGATCATCCATCCTTCTCCGTAGGGGTCGCTGTTGACGAGACCGGGGTCGGTCTCCAGCGCATCGTTCACCGCCACGATCGCTCCCGCGGCGGGGCAGAAGAGCTCGGAGACGGTTTTCACGGCCTCCACGGTTCCGAAGGCTTCCATCTGTCCGAACTCTTCGCCGGGCGCGGGGAGTTCGACGTAGACCACGTCGCCCAATTCGCCCTGGGCGTAATCCGTGATCCCGATCAAGACCTCGCCGTCGACGTCGGTTTCCCGCACGTATTCGTGCTCGGGCGTGTATCTGAGGTCTTCCGGAATGTCCGACATGCGTACCTTGCCTTGCTTCGGATCTAGCGTCTCTGGGCTGGCGGCGTGGAGACTATACCCGAGCCGCGAGCCGGGCGTCAAGCAACGCCGCGACTAGTCGCCCGAGGCGAGTCTGCGCCGCGCTTTGCGGTCCTTTTTGATCCGCTTCCTTGCGTCCCTCGCGCTCTCGCCCGGGTGCCGCTCGACGACATCGACGCCTCCCATGCAGACGAAACCGCTGATCCGGATGACGGGAGCGTCCGGGGCGGGCGGCGTGCCCCGCTCCGGCGTGGACACGCCTCCCATCAGCGCGATGCCCCCCCACTCGACGCGAACACCCGGAGGCACGACGATGTCCACGCCTCCCATGAGCGCCAGGACCCGGATCGAAACCGTCTCCGTCGCGAACGTCGCCTGCCGAAAATCGAGATCGGTCCCCCCCATCACGGTGACGGCGTTGAGCTGGCGGGGCGGGACCCAGCTGCCCTTGCGCTCCGTCGCGCCCCAGATGGATACGACGAGGTCGCTCTCCTGGACGGGACGCGCCGGATCCACCGGCACGGAGGCCATCGGCGCGGGTGCGGGCGCGGGCGCGGCGGGACTGGTTTCGCTCCGGAGTGCCGGGAGGTCCTGCTCGAGCGCAACGAGTTCGGCCCGGGTGCGCGCGGCGTACGCGATGTCCAGCCGGCGTTCCAGTTCCGTCGTGTTCATGGCGTCGCGCGCGAAATGGGCGCAGAGACGGTCCACCGCCGCCTGCCGTTCCTCCGGCGACAACGTCCTTTTTGGGCTGTCCGTCATGTCCTCCTCGCCATCTGGCCGGCCTGATTCTCACGCAAGGTGGCGGGGCGAGCAAGGCAAAAAAACTTGCAGCGCGGGCGCGCGGAAGGCATCATGGCGCACAACAGGTGCTTTCGTGCCCTATCCGTAAACCCTTTGGAAGGAGGTGATCTAGTGTCTGCAGGATGTAGAACCGGGTCTGACTCGGCACGGGCAAGCGATCGCCTCGAGGCAGCGTAACCGGTCTTGAACCGGTGGCGCCCGAGACATGCGCCGACCTGAAAGCTGCGGTGCCTTGCCGGCGTCGCGTCGAGTCAGGTTTCGGTTGAGACAAGAGCCGGCCGTGGGCTTCATGCTCGCGGCCGGCTTCCTTTTCGCCCTGCCCTTCCTCTGAAATATGTCGTTATTCAGCAAATACACCGGAGCCGGCAACGACTTCGTGATCGTGCGCGGCGAAGAACTAGGGCTCCGGGATGCGGGGGCCCTGGCCGCCGCGCTGTGCCCCCGCGCGACGGGCGTCGGCGTGGACGGGCTGATCACCGTCCGAAGCCTCAGCGAAGAAGTCGTCCGCCTCCGGTTCTTCAACTGCGACGGCTCCGAGTTTTCCACCTGCGGGAACGGTTCGCGCTGCGCGGCGCGCTACGCGGTGGAGCGGGGGCTCGTGCCGCCCGATCACATCCTCGTGACGGACGACGGTGAGATCCTGGCGCGGGTGCGGGAAGACGGCGTGGCCCTGGAATACGCGCTCGACGCCCGCGTGGAACGCGAGTTGCGCGCGCGCGTCGGAACCGGGAATCCGCGGGAACGTGACGCCTGGCTCGTGCGGATGGGGACCGCGCACCTCGTGGTCCCCGTCCCGTCGGTGGATGTGGAGAACTTCGACGACCTCTGCCGGCCCCTTCGGTGGCGGGAGGATGTCGGCCCCGGAGGGGCGAACGTGCACCTCGTCGCCCGCGACGGAGGAACGGTGGTCATCCGCACCTTCGAACGGGGCGTGGAGGGCGAGACGCTCGCCTGCGGCAGCGGCTGCATGGCGGCGGCGTTCGCGCTCCGGGCCGCGGGCGAGGCGGGCGACCGGGTCGAGTTCCTGGTCCGGTCCGGGGCCCCGCTGACGGTGGAATTCATCGAGGCGGGGCGGATCCGCCTCACGGGACCGGCGGTGTTCATTTTCGATGGCGTCTTCCCCGAAGCCACGCGCTGACCCGGAGGCGTCCGCGGTGGCGGCGCCGCTGCTGGAATGGTTCGACGCGCGGCGGCGGGACGACATCGCGTGGCGTGGAGAGCGGGACCCCTACGCGATCCTCGTGGCCGAGGTCATGGCGCAGCAGACGCGGGTGGAGACCGCCGCGCCGTACCATCGGCGGTTCATGGATCGTTTCCCCGACGTATGGACCCTCGCGGAAGCGGAGGAGGACGAGGTCCTCGGACTCTGGGAGGGACTGGGGTACTACGCGCGGGCCCGCAACCTGCGGCGTGCGGCACGGCGCGTGGTCTTGGAGTACGCCGGCCGGATCCCGCGGGCGGTGTCGGAGTTGCGGACGCTCCCCGGCGTGGGCCCGTACACGGCGGGCGCCGTCGCAAGCGTGGCGTTCGGGCTGCCGGAACCCGCAGTGGATGGGAACGCGCGCCGCGTGCTGTCGCGCCTGGGCGATCTCGAGGCGGCCTCCGCCTCCGAACTCGACCGGGCCGCGCGAGCCCTCATCGCCGCGGCCCCGGAGCGGCCCGGCGATGTGAACCAGGCGCTCATGGACCGGGGGAGCGCGGTCTGCACGCCGCGCCGGCCGACGTGCGGAGCGTGCCCGCTGTCGAATCGATGCCTGGCGCTGCGACGGGGTACGATCGGGGAGCGGCCCCCGAGGAAGAGGCGCGCGCCATCCCCCGAACGGGTCGAGGCGGCGGCCGTCGTCCGTCGCGGCGGACGGGTGCTCGTCCTGCGGCGGCCTTCGGATGGACTCCTCGGCGGTCTGTGGGATTTCCCCACTGTCGGACTGTCCTCCCCGACCCCGCCCGCGCCGGCGCTCACGGGAGTTCTCCGGGAACGGTTCGGGCTCGACTGCCGCGTGGGCGGGGAGATTCGCGTGCTGCGGCATGCGTTCAGCCATTTCCGCCTGCGGCTCATCGTGCACCGGGCCCGCTGGCGATCGGGTGAGGTCACGGACCCGCGGCCGCACCGCTGGGTCCGCCGCGGGGAATTCGGCGACCTCGCCTTTCCCGCCTACCTCCGGCGGCTGATCAACGAGGATGTCTCCCCGGGAGCCGCCTCCCCGAGAAAGGCGAGGTAGGCGCGGATCGTAAGGTCCGCCGCCTCGTGGTGGGAGGCGGGAAGGTCTCCGTAGACCGCGGCGCGGATCCGGTCCGGGTTGCGGGCGCCGGCCTGCAGCGCCCTCCGGACGGCCGCCACGCGACGGAGCCGGTGCGCGCGGCACTCTTCCAGGCGTCCGAGCGCGTCCTCGGCGGGTGTGCCGTGTCCGGGGAAAAGGCGCTCGGGACGGAGGGCCGTGAGGCGCGCGAGACTCGCGAGGTAGGCCTCCACGGATCCGTCCGGGTGGACGATCATGGTGCTCCCTTCCCCGAGCACGAGATCCCCCGTGAAAAGGGCGCGCGCGGGTTCGAGCAGGTAGCAGAGGTGGTCCGCGGAATGACCGGGCGTCGGGACCGCCCGCAGGCGGAGTCCCTTCCCCGCCTCCATGGCCTCATCATCCGCGAGCGCCCGGCCCGCGAACTTCACCAGGTCGAGCGTGGCGGACGAGGCGCGGATTTCTCCCCAGCGGTCGGCCGCCGCCCCCGCGGACGCCGCGTGGTCGGCGTGCGCGTGCGTCAGGCAGACGGCCGCCACGGGTCTTCCGGCGATCACATCATCGACACGGCCGAGGTGCGCTTCATCCTCCGGTCCCGGGTCCAGGACGATGAGCGGCCCGGTCCCGATCACGTACGTCTGCGTGCCGGTCAGCGTGAGCGGGCCCGGATTGTCGGCGCGAACCGCGGTGACGCCCGACCCGTGCCGGACGACGTGGGCCGCTCCCGCCCTCGACGTCACCGGACCTCGTCGTAGCCGGGGTCTCCGGGGGCCAGCAGCGTCACCCCCTTCTCACCGACGCCCCGCCTGACGAGCGCGGGTTCCACGTGCACGCCTCGGAGTGCCTTCATGGCATCGTCGACCGACCGGAAGCCGGCGAGGCGCTCGATCGTCCTTGCCGTCGGGAACATCATGGGCAGCCGACCGGCGGAGAAGCGCCGGAGCGCGGCGGACGGCGTGGTCCAGATGGCCGCTTCGTGTTCCGGCGTCAGGCTCACGCGACTCGGCCGCTCCTCCAGCGAGAGGAGAAAGAAGCGGGTGTCGAACCGCAACGCCGCACCGCGCGGCGTGATCCAGCGCGCGAAGTACACGATGGGCGTGGACGAGAAGTCGAGTTCCAGGCGCTCCGCCACTCGCGAGAAGCGGATCCGCTCCGAGAGCAATGCCTGCCGGGCCTCGACCAGCGCCTCCGGTCCGCGGCCCGGCAGCGGCGCCGGCATGATCCCCGTCTCTTCGAACAACTCGCGCAGCGCCGCCACGCACGCCGCGGCTTCGACCGCACCCGGAAGTCGGGCCGCCCACGTCGCGCAGGCGTCATCCTCGTCGATCGCACCGCCCGGAAAGGCCCACGCTCCGGCTCCGAACCTGGCGTCGCGGGGGCGCTGAAGCAGG
This sequence comes from Gemmatimonadota bacterium, assembly GCA_022820995.1. Taxonomy (GTDB): domain Bacteria; phylum Gemmatimonadota; class Gemmatimonadetes; order Palauibacterales; family Palauibacteraceae; genus Palauibacter. The sequence goes on from JAJEEM010000053.1 coordinate 63,105, forward strand.
AGAAACTCGAGCCCGGCCGGCGCCGGGGTGGCGACGACGACGGTGGCGGCGGGCCGTGGCGTCAAACTCCGCTTGCCACCCGGGCGATGACCAGCACGACCCCCAGCAGCACGAAGGCGACCGGGAGGGCGGCCGCCAGCAGCCATGCCGCGACGGCTCTTCCGGTCGTGGTCCGGTGGGCCTCTCGCAGACCGATCACCGTCAGCACGGCTCCCCAGATCCAGGCCACCAATCCGCCGACGAACGGGATGATGGCGAAGACGGCGGGTCCGCACGCGTAGCAGACGGCGCGCACGGTGGCCGTGAGGCTTCGACGCCCGGGGACCAGCAGGAGCACGAACAGGTGGAGGAGCAGGCTCGTAATGACGAGGGACGCCACCGCCCAGAACGGGGTGAGGAAGAAGTCCGCGAGCCTGCCCGTGGACCCCATGGTGTCCGCCGCATCCGGCAGCGCGATGTTCATGACCTCGGCAATCGTCTCCACGAAGCCCGGCTGCGTCGTCGGCAGCAAAGCGCCCCAAGTCAGCGAGAGCGCCGCTCCGAGGACACTGATCAGGAGGTAGTAGAGGATCGGGCGCACAGCGGCGTGATCGTAGGGCCCATCGGCAAAGAAGGCGCCGGGCTCCAACACGCTCCGGCGCCATGTCTCGATCAGGTTCCCCGGGAAGGGTGCCGCCGGATCCTCCCACGCGGGCAGGTTGATGTCCGCGGCGCTCTCCCCGTCGCCCGCGCGGTCCCGTTCGGGCGCAGCCGCCGCAGCCGCCGCCTCTCCACAGAACGGACAGCGGTCGAACGCGGCGCTCTCGTGCCCGCACCTCGCGCACGTCGTCATTGCGGTTCTCGGCTCAGTCGAGGATGCGCAGCGGCATGACGAGGCAAAGGTAATCGGGTTCCCCGCTCGCGGGAGAGAAGGTCGCCGCCCGTTCCGGTGCCTTGAACGTCATCCGGACATCCTCCTCCGGCATGTGACGCAGCACTTCGAGGAGGTATGTCGCATTGAATCCGATCTGGATGTCCTCGCCCTCGTAATCCAGGGAGAGCGCGTCCTCCGCCTCCCCCAGATCCGGCGTCTGCACCTTGAATCCGAGATCCCCGGATCTGAAGGAGAGGCGTACCCGCCTGGTGGAGTCATCCGCCATCACCGCGACCCGCCGCACCGCCGTCTCGAGCGCGGCGCGGTTCACCGTCGCAACCTTGTCGTTGTCCTTCGGTATGACCTGCTCGTAGTTCGGATACGGGCCCTCGATGAGCGACGTGAAGACCTCCCGGTCCGCGGACCGGAATGCCAGATGGTTCTCCGAACGCGCGATCTGAAGCACCGTGTCGGCCTCGTACAGCTTCTGCACCTGGCTGAGCGCTTTCGGAGGAATGATGAGGTCTGCCTCGGCGGGCGAGCCGCTGACATCCAGTTCACGCGACATCTTCGCGAGGCGGTGGCCGTTCGTTGCGACCATGACCGTGGCCGCTTCGCGCAACTGCCACAGGATCCCGTTCAGGATCGGACGGCTGTCCTCGGTTGAAACGGCGAAACTCGTCCGCTCGATCAGCGTCTGCAGCTCGCCGGCGGACATCTCCCACCCTCCGGCGAAGTCGATCTCCGGAAAGTCCGGGAACTCGTCCGGGGCCTGCCCGTAGAGGCGGAACTTGCTCCGGCCGCACTCGATGTCCACTCCCGCAGCGGCTCCGTCTCCATTCCCGTCCGCCGAGGCGAACTTCACCGGCGCATCATCGAGGACACGCGAGATCTCCAGGAGCTGTCTCGCGGGTAGCGCGACGACGCCCGACTCGGAGACCTCCGCCGGCACGGACAGCGAGACGAAGATGGACATGTCCGTGCCGCTCAGCCGCACGGCGTCGTCCTCCGCATGGATCAGGATGTTCGAGAGAACCGGGAGCGCGGCTCGGGTCGGGACGGCGGCGGCGCTCGCCGCCAGGCCCTTCTGGAGTGCCTCTCGGGTGATCGAGAATCTCATTTCAGCTCCGGCAGTGTCGGTTCGGGTTTTCCACCGTGGGTTCTACGGTTGCGTATGATACAGGTCTCAAAGGAGTAGTAGTAGAGCCTGTCGAAGTGTCGAAAATCCGGGGTTCCCCATGTTTTTCGCGGCCCGGGACGGGTGCGCCCGCTGTCGACACACGGACACGGCTGTCGAAGCTCCGGCGAAACCTCGTCGCCGCGGCCGGGGTGGTGCGCCCGGCGGGTGGGTATCGCGTGGGAGAGGCGCAAGTCTTCGTCCGGTTTTGCACACGGTAGTGGACGGACCGGACATCAGCTTCGGAACAACTCTTGCTGCAACTGCCCGACGCGGCCGCGAAGGGCGGCGTCGGACGCCATGTCGGCCTCGACCTTGTTGACGGAGTGAATCACGGTGGAGTGGTTCCTGCCGCCGAAGAGGTGGCCGATGTCGGAATAGGGCAGGTCGAGATGCGTCTTGATGAGGTACATGGCGACCTGCCGGGGAACGGTCACGGTCCGGTTCCGCCGCTTTGAGATGAGTGCATCCACCGAGACGCCCCAGGAAGCGGCGATGCGGGCGCGGACTTCCTCCGCGGACACTTCGATCACCTGCTCATCGGCCTCGTTCCCCTCGGGCCCCAGCGCGTCGCGCGCCATGTCGAGTGAAATCTCGCGTCGCGTGAGAGAGCTGAAGGCGAGGAGCTTGATGAGGGCCCCCTCCAGCTGCCGGACGGAGGTGCGCCGGCTCCGCGCGACGTACTCGATGACATCGTCGTCGATTTCGATCCCATCCTCGTCGGCCTTCTTGCGCAGGATGGCGGAACGCGTCTCCAGGTCGGGGGGCTGGATGTCGGTGACGAGACCCCACTCGAACCGGGAAACGAGGCGTTCCTGGAGCCCCGGGATGTCCTGCGGCGGTCGGTCGCTCGTGATGACGATCTGCTTCTTCGCGTCGTAGAGCGCGTTGAAGGTGTGGAAAAACTCTTCCTGCGTCCCCTCCTTGTTCGCGATGAAGTGGACGTCGTCGACGAGCAGGACGTCGATACGGCGATAGCGCTCGCGGAAAAGGGCGGTCTGCCCGGTCCGGATCGCGTCGATCATCTCGTTCGTGAACTGCTCCGAAGGGACGTAGGCGACCTGGCAGTCCGGGAGCCGGTCGAGAATCGTGTTGCCGATCGCGTGCATCAGGTGTGTCTTGCCGAGACCGGTGCCGCCCCAGATGAAGAGCGGGTTGTACGTCGTGGCCGGTGCGGCGGCGACGCGATCCGACGCGGCCGCGGCGAGTTCGTTGCTGCCGCCGATGACGAAGCGCGCGAAGGTGTAGCGTTCGTTCAGCGCCGCCGCCGCCGGGAGGCCTCCGCGGTTCGGCGTTTCCGACGCCAGCGCGTGACTGGCGTCGCCGGGGTAGGGTTCCGTGATTTCCGGGAAGTCGAGACGCTCCTCGGCTCCCTTGTGCTCGAAGCGGAGTCGAAGTCTCGCGCCCAGCTCCCGCTCGGAGATGTCCCTCAGAAGCGTCCCGTATTTGTCCTCGACCCATTCGACCGCGAACCTGGTGGGCGCGGAAACGACGAGCGTGTCGTCGGAAAGCGAGACGGCCTCCGTCGATCCGAGCCAGGTGCGATAGGTCTGCTCCGGGAGCACGAGCTTCGCCGACGCGCGAATCTTGATCCAGGCCTCGTGTGCAGTCAGCTCCATCCGTGACGCGCCGGCATGAGAAGAAAACGGTGGGATAGGGGTTCTGATCTTAGGCGAATCCGCCGGCGAGTGTCAACGAAGGGAAACGCCTGGCGAAGCGGCGCGCGGATGGCGGAGGGAACCGCGTGTTCGGCCCGACATCGGCGAGCCGAATTGACACTATCCCGCGCCGCGTCTAGACTTCCGGGCTAGCCTCGAAAAACGTGACGAGACGACCGGAAAGCCTCGGGTGATGTGACATGGGGAAGCCCACATACAGCAAGCCGACCAACAGGAAGCGCGTCCGCGACCATGGATTCCGGGCGCGGATGAAGACGAAGGCGGGCCGCCGCACGCTGTCGCGCCGCAGAAGGAAGGGTCGACGTCGGCTCACCGTCAGTGACGCGTTCCGTCGCAAGCGACGAAGCCGCTAGCGGGCGCCCGCCCGCGGGCTATCGACGGCCTCGCGCGGCCCGGCTGCGCACGGCACGGGAGATTCGCGGGACCATCCGTGCGGGCCGCTGCAGCCGGGGCCGCACCGTGGATGTGTTCTTCGCTCCGTCGCCCTCCGGTCGCTCCAGGGTCGGAGTTGTGACGCCCCGCCACGGGCGTGGGGCGGTCGCGCGAAACCTCGTGCGCCGGCGCCTGACCGAGATTGCCCGCATTCACCTGTTGCCCGCCCTGGAAACCCGCCGGTTCGACCTGGACGTGGTCGTGAGAGCGAAACCGGCCGCCTACGACGCCTCGTACCAAAGGCTTCGGGCGACGTTGATGGATTCGCTGGAGACCGTATGCGCAGGGTGATCATCGGATTGATTCGCGGCTACCAGCTGGTCGTCTCTCCCTGGCTGCCGGCCGCCTGCAGGTACGAGCCGAGTTGCTCGGAATACGCCCTGACCGCCGTGCGGCGATTCGGCGGGGGCCGGGGAGTCTGGCTGTGCGCTCGGCGCCTGCTTCGCTGTCATCCCTTCGGGTCGTGCGGCTACGACCCGGTTCCCGCCCGGGAGCGCTGATGGAACGCCGTCTGCTTCTCGCCATCGCGCTGATGGTCGGCGTGATGATCCTCTCGAACGTGTTCTTCCCGCCGACGGAAAGGCCGCCGGCGCCGGTGTCGCCGGACAGCGTGGAGACGCCGGGAACCACGGACGCGGCGGACGAGTTGAACCGCCTTTCCGCCGAGGAAGAAGCGGCCCGGGAGGTGGCGGCGGTGCTGGCCGAAGCGGAGGGGGCGACGGCGCAGGAGGAGGCGACGGAGGAAACCGCCGCCCAAGCCGGGGAAAGCTCGATCATCACGGTTCGGTCGGAGCTGTACGAGTACCGGTTCGACACGCGGGGCGCACGGCTCGTGGGCGCGACGATGCTCGCACACGAGAACTTCGCCGATGGTGGACACGGCGGCCGCAACGTCGAGTTGGTGCGCCCCGACGATTCGATCCTGGCGTACGCCTTGACGCTTCGTGGCGACACCGTCTCCCTGGGCTCGATTGCGTTCACGGCGTCGACGTCCACGCTCGAGGTGAGAGATGGGCCCGCGGAACTGAGTTTCGAGGCCGCGATCGGCGAGGTCACCTTCGATGTCTCGTATCGCTTCCAGCCGGATGACTACCGGATCGACGTGAGCGGCGGGCTGCGCGGGCTGGGAGACGTGGGGCACGTCGTTCTCGTCGGCCTCGGCCGCGGGATCGAACGAAACGAGGCCGTGCCGCAGGAGGACAGGGCCGCGATGGCGCTCGTCACCCGGAGCCGCTCCGGACAGATCTCGGCGGAGCGACTCGACCGCGTGGACATCGACGAGACGAGGCCGGCCTCCGGCGCTCCCTTCAGCTGGGCCGCATCCAAATCGAAGTACTGGCTCGCCGCGGTGGTGGCGACGCCGGACGGGCCGGGCATCGGCGGGGTGATGCTGCGGGGCGTGCCCGAGGAGGACGCGGCGGAAATGCAGGCCGCGCTGCCGGTGCCCGCGGGCAGCTCCGGCTTCGAGTACGCGGCCTACATCGGACCGCAGGATTTCTCGCGGCTGCAGGCCGTGGGGCAGGAACTCCACAACGTGAACCCCGTCGGCTGGCGATGGCTCCGGTGGTTCACCCGGCCCTTCGGGAACCTGATCGTCGCCATCCTGATCTGGATGCACGAGTCGTTCTCGCTCGCCTACGGCTGGGTGTTGATCCTGTTCGGCGTCGGGTCGCGGATCGTGCTGTCGCCGCTGTTCCACATCTCGGGACGCGCGCAGATGAAGCAGATGGCGCTGCAGCCGGAGATCAAGAAGCTGCAGGAGCGGTACAAGGGCGACGCGCAGCGCCTGCAGCAGGAGCAGATGAAGCTCTTCCGGGAACACGGGGTCAACCCGCTGGGCGGCTGTCTGCCCATGTTCCTGCCTCTCCCGATCCTCATCACGCTGTTCTTCGTGTTCCAGAACACGATCGAGTTCCGCGGCGTCCCCTTCCTGTGGCTGGCGGACCTGTCGCTGAGAGATCCGCTCTTCATCGTCCCCGTCCTGATGGGCGGCTCGATGCTCGGACTGAACTGGATCACGCAGCGGGGCATGCAGACGAACGCGCAGATGAAGATGATATCCTACGTGCTGCCCGTCGTCTTCACCTTCTTCTTTGCGAACTTCGCCGCCGGGCTGAACCTGTACTACACGGCCTCGAACATCATGTCGCTGCCGCAGCAGATGTACCTCTCCCGGGAGCGAAGGAGGGCTCAGCCGCCGGCCTCCCGGAAGAAGGAGTAGCCGACGGGGCGCGCCAGGGGCCGCCGGGACACGCCAGACGGCGTCGGCGCCGCCCCGTCACCGCACGTGGGAGACGGAAAGCCCGATCAGGCGCTCGGACTGCCGGAGGAACTGCTCCGAGCGGGAGGGACCGAGGCCGAGGAGCAGTCCGACCCGCGTCCCTCGAGCGAGCGCGGCCCCGAGTTCCGCGGCAACGGCAGGCTTCCACTCGAGTTCGGCCCAGCCGAAGTAGTCGACCGAAGCATGGAACCGCGCGCCCGCCCCGGGCGGCGACTCCCAGGCGGCGCCCGCCCGCAGCGAAAGAGGCTCGAAGTCCGGCGTGGCGCGCAGCAGCACTCCCGGGCCTCCGTAGACGGTGAGGCCTGGCGCCGGAGATCCCTGGAGCATGAATTCCATCCCCTCGCGGCTCGTGCTGATGGGACGGGCGCCGGTGTCCAGGAGGAATTCGTCCCCGAGATGCGAACTCACATGATAGAGTTCGGCCCGAGCCGCGACCTCGCCGAAACGCGCGCGGAGGAGAAGGCCGATCCGGTAGTGCACTTCGATGAGGGCCTGATCCGGACCTCCGAGGTCGAAGCGGGAGAACGCCCCTCCGTGAATCGCTCCGGCGTATTCGACTTCCCCGTCCGGGTCGCGCCGGATCCAGAAACCGAGGCGGTCGCCGATGTCCGCGAGGGCAATGCCGTCGCGGACCGAGTCGCGCGTCGCGCTCAGCAGCGCAACGCGATGCACGGGCTCGAGGGGGGAGCCCGAGGGCGTGCGGAAGGGATGGCCGTTCGGGTCCCGGATTCCAATCGTCGCGCCGCTGCCCGCCTGGGCGACGAGCGGACGTGCCGCGGCGAAGGGTGCAGCCACGAGAAGGAGGCAGACCAGGAGGTCACGCACGTCACCCGCCCCGGGACGCACCGCCCGGGCGCGGCCGGGCAGGCCGTGGCAGCCGCGGCGCTGGAGCTTCAGGCGGCTCGCTGACACCTCGGGCAGAGCACCGTCTTCCGGCCGGTCACGCGGAGGGACGTCAACGCATGTCGGCAGCGCGGACAGGAGCCGCCCGACGAGCGTGAGTTGATCAGCCACCCCGGATCGGAGTGCGCGGCGCTCCAGTGAAGCGTGGCGCGCCTCAGAACCCGCTTCAGGTAACGGTGGAGCCGATCGAGCTGCTCGGGCTCCAGTTGGCCGACGCGGCGGTCGGGGCGTACCCCGGCCTGGAAGCAGATTTCATCCGCATAATCGTTGCCGATCCCCGCAATCGCTTTCTGGTTCAGGAGAAAGCCCTTGATGGAGGAGCGGGCATTCCCCTCCGCAAGCGCTTCGAAGCGCGCAAGAGTCAGGTCGTCGCTCAGCGGGTCCACCCCGAGACTCTGGAGCGAGCCCTTCTCGTTGAACTCGCTTCCGGCCACGGCCTGAACCGTCCCCTGGGAACCGGACGACGAGAAACGGAGTTCCCTCCCGGCCGCAAACTGGAACCGGATCCGCGTCCGATCGGTCGGAGCCGCGGTCTGGGACTCGAGCCGCAAGACGCCGTCATCCCCCATGTCGAACATGAGGCTGTAGTCGGAACGGAAACGGAGAACGACGTAGCGACCGTGGCGTTCAACGGAATCCACGGCGTGGTTCTCAAGGTGATTTTCGACGATGTCGCGGTCGATTGAAGCGACATCCGGGTCATCGATCCGGATGATGGAGATCGTTTTGCCGGTCGTGTAACCGGCAATGCGCTCGATCATCCTCTCAACATCGGGAAGCTCTATCATTGCATTACGGCTCCGGTGGGCAAGACTGGGTGCAGGTGGACGTACACCCGTACGAAGGAAAGGTGCCCCGTGCTTCACGGGAGGTGGAAAGATGAGAATCGCCGCGGGGTCTCAACGCCGCGTCAAACCGCCGGGCGACCAGAGGGGATCAGCGTGCCGCGAATGTCCGTAACACGTTGCACTACAACGTATTACGGCAACATGGTGCGGGGTGCGGCTTAGCCGGCCTCTCGAAACCAGGCGGATATTCTCTCCTGAACGGCCGCTGCCGCCCCGGGGGGATCCGGAGCGTTCCGGATGGGCCGTCCCATCACGATGTAATCGGCCCCGGCCTCGAACGCGGTCTCCACATCCACGGTCCGTTTCTGGTCGTCGGTCCCGGCCTCCGTCGCTGCGCGGATGCCGGGGACGACAATGCGAAACGGCGGAGACACCGCGGAGCGGATTCGAGCGGCCTCGCGACCGGAACTGATGACACCGGCGCACCCGATACTCTCTGCCCGGCGGGCTCGCGACAGGACGACGGCCCCAATGTCGGCTTCGAAGCCGAGGTCTTCCATGTCGGCCCGGTCGAGACTCGTGAGAACGGTCACCGCGAGGATTCCGAGATCACCTGCGGCGGCGTCGCAGGCTGCACGGAGGATCGCATCGTTGCCGTGTACCGTGACGAAATCCACGTCCCGGGTCCGGAGTTGTCGGACGGCGGAGCGGACGGTCTGCGGAACATCGAAGAGCTTGAGGTCGGCAAACACCTTCTTGTCTCTGGAGCGAAGCCAGTCCGCCAGCTCGAAGTACCCGCCGGAAAGGAAAAGCTCCAGGCCGATCTTGTAGAAGGAAACGGTCTCGGCCAGGGAGTCGACGATCTCTCGCGCCTCCGAGGCGGTCGGAACATCCAGCGCGAGGATCAGCCGGTCGGTCGGGGGAATCGTTGTGGAGATGTCGGCCTCCCGAAGCAGGTGAATTGGAGCGGGACTGCGGCGAGTGGAGGACGAAGCTCTTTCCCGGCGTACCGGCCTGCAAGGGGGCGCGTGGACAGCGAGTCATGGTTTCACGTGAAACACTCCGTTCCTTCGCCGGAGCGGATCGGCCCCACGACCGCCAACGCACGTTTCACGTGAAACAGGGTCGCCGGATCTCTGTGGCCCTACGCCAGGTCGCCCGGGTTACGAGAGCGGCGTATATTGGACCCCCTCACGGGAGATGACGTTCCGTGGCGCGAGGACCCCATTGGTCGCGCTCGGTCGTCATGACATCAATTCGTTACGAGGTATACGCTTACGGTGCGTGTCGGTACAGCGAGGGGCGGATCGATTTGGGCCGGGTGATCGCGATTGCGAACCAGAAGGGCGGGGTCGGCAAGACGACCACGGCGATCAACCTCGGCGCCTCGCTGGCGATCGCGGAGCGCAACACGCTCGTCATCGATTGCGACCCACAGGGCAACGCGACATCCGGGTTCGGACTGCGCAAGGATGGAGACGTTCCCAGCGTGTACGACTGCCTCGTGAACGGACAGCCGCTGCAGGCCGCGGTGCGGCCGGAAGTCCACTTCCCATGTCTGTCCGTCGTCTCCGCGAGCCGGGACCTGACCGGTGCCGAAGTGGAACTGATCGATCGATCGGACCGCCAGCGGATCCTCGGCCGGAAGATCGAGGCGTTGCGGGACGATTTCGAATACATCCTGATCGACTCGCCGCCGTCCCTCGGACTCCTCACGCTGAACGCACTGGCCGCCGCGGACGCCGTGCTCATCCCGATTCAGTGTGAGTTCTATGCGCTGGAGGGGCTCAGCCAGCTTCTGAACACGGTGCGGCTGGTGCAACGCAGCATCAACCCGGGACTCGAGATCGAGGGCGTGTTGCTGACGATGTACGACTCGCGCCTCAACCTGGCCAAACAGGTGGCCGCCGAGGCGCGTGAGTACTTCGGAGGCAAGGTCTTCGACACGATGATCCCGAGGAACATTCGGCTCGCGGAGGCGCCGAGTTTCGGAGAGCCGATCGCTCTATACGATGTCCTGTCGAGCGGAGCCCGCGGATACCTGAGCCTGGCCCGGGAACTCATCGACCGGCACGGGAGTTCGTAGCCTTGCCCAGGAACGACCGCCGTCTCGGGAAGGGGCTCGGGGCCCTGCTGAGCGAAAACCTCGGAACGGAAGGCGTCTCGGCGGAGGCGGAGATTCCCGTCGAGGCCATCCAGGCGAATCCGTTTCAGCCTCGTCGCGACTTCGACCCGGACCGCCTCGTGGAACTTGCGGATTCCATCCGCGAGAACGGCCTCCTGCAACCTGTCGTCGTCAGACCCGTAGGGGAGGCGTTCGAGATCGTCGTCGGCGAGCGGCGGTTTCGGGCGATTCAGAGTCTCGGGTGGACATCGGTTCCAGCCCTGGTTCGGGAGCTGGACGAAGAACAGATGCTGGTCGCGGCCCTCGTAGAAAACCTCCAACGTCATGACCTGTCAGCACTTGAAGAAGCTCGCGGGTATCGTCGACTGATGGAGGACTTCGATCTGACGCAGGAAGAAGTAGGGCGGCACGTGGGACGGGACCGGTCCACCGTGGCGAACGCTCTTCGACTGCTCGGCCTGCCGGAGGCGGTGCTGGGCCTGCTCGCGAACGGGAAACTCTCCGCGGGTCACGGCCGGGCCCTCCTGACGCTGCCCACGCCCGAAGAGCAAACCCGCCTCGCGCTGGAAGCGGTGGAGCAGGGGTGGTCCGTGCGGGAGACGGAACGGCGCGTGCGCCGAGGCCGCGCGGCGCGGAAGACCGGGCGCAAGAAGCCGACAGGGTCGGGCGATCCCTTTGTGAAGCGGGCCGAACTGGGGCTTGAGCGCGGGTTCGGAACCCAGGTGCGGATCCGGACGCGGGCGGATGGCGCGGGCGAGGTCGTCGTGCGTTTCCACGATACCGAAGATTTTCTGCGGCTCGTGGCCCTGATGGGTGGCGACGAACTCGCGGCGGAGCTTCGCGAATGACCGTCCTCCGGCAATGGACTCTGCAGTTGGTCCGACGGGATGGCCGGCAGGTGCGGTCCCTGCCGCTGGGTCGTGCCCGGCTGCTTCTCTCGGTGGCGGGCACGATCATCGGCCTGTTCGGCCTGGGGTTTCTGGGGGGCTTCCTGACGGCTTCGCGGGTCGAGTCCAGCCGCATACTCCAACTGGAGGGGGAACTCGCGACGCTCGAGGGCGAGCGCGAACGGATGAACCAGCTGGCGGGTCGCCTGAACGAACTCGAGGACGAATTCGGCGTTCTGCAGGATGCGGTGACCGCCGGACGGCCTGCCGAGTCCCCGCCGGTGAGCGTCGTCCCCAGGGGAGGCATGGAGGTCGGGTCACGAACCGCGGCAGAGACGGCGACCCCGGCCTGGCCCCTCACGCAGCGCGGCTTCGTCACCCGTCACTTCGGCTCGCGGCCGGACGCTTCACGCGAAGGGCATACCGGGTTGGACATCGCGGTACCGACGGGCTCGTACGTCCGGGCGATCCAGGCGGGGCGGGTCGAGGAGGCGGGGGAAGACCCGATCTACGGAAAATTCCTGCGGATTGCGCACGCCGATGGGCTAACGTCATTGTATGGCCACAACGCCTGGCTGTTCGCCGTGGCCGGCGACGCGGTGGAGCGGCTCGAGGTCATCGCCCTCACGGGGAACACGGGGAGATCCTCGGCTCCCCATCTGCACCTGGAACTCGCCCGGAACGGCGCACTATTGGACCCTCTCTCGCTGGTGGCGGACCACAGCGGCCGGGACAACAACGGGGCCCCGGCGGAGAGATAACCGGAGTAAGGATTGGAGCAAATGGCTAGAGATTCTCGACATGGTGGGCCCACCCGCGAGCTGAGCGACGTCGTCTCGGTCGTCGCGCCCGGAATGACGATCCTCGGGGACGTGATGTGCGATGGCACGGTCCGGGTCGAAGGCAAGATCGAAGGCTCGATCAAGGCAACCAAATCGGTTGTCGTCGGCAAGGACGGCCGTATTACCGGCGATATCGAAACGCAGGACGTCGTGGTAGCCGGCACCGTGGTGGGAACCGTGTCGGGAGCCAGCCGCGTGGAGTTGCAGGAAACCTGCAGGATCGAGGGGGACATTCGGAGCCGCCGCGTGAAGCTCGAGGAGGGCGGCCAGATTGAGGGCCGTCTCCACATGACGGCGGCCGCGGACGGCAAGTCGGCCGCCGCGCCCAAGGGTGCGTCCCCATCGATCCAGTCGCAGAAGCCTCAGCGCGCGGCCGGGCGCAGCTGAAGCGAGGCTACCGCCCGCCCGGTCTCCCGACCGCAGGGGTCGCGCCTCGCCGGGGCGGGCGATCCGCTTGACGGGATTCCGTAACCGCGGATGAGGGACACCCTCCTCTTCGCCTTCGCGTTTGTGCCCTTGACGCTCGGCGCGGACTGGCTCGTTCGCGGCGCCGCCGGGCTGGCGCAGCGATTCGGCGTCAGCCCGCTCGTCGTCGGCCTGACAGTCGTCGCTTTCGGCACTTCGGCCCCGGAACTGGTCGTGAGCGCACTTGCGTCCCTGGAGGGCCGGGCGGACGTAGCCGTCGGCAACATCATGGGCTCCACGGCCGCGAACGTAGGCCTGATCGTGGGCGTCGGCGCCCTGATTCGGCCGATCGAGGTCCACCGTAGCGTCATCGTGCGCGAGACGCCCCTCGTCATCGTCGTACTCTCCCTGGTGATGGTGCTGTCGCTCAACGACGCCGTCGGCCGGCTGGACGGATTCGTACTCGTATCCGGCTGGGCGCTCTACCTGCTCTTCCTGCTGAGGTGGGAACGGGTGGGCCTGTTCGGGAAGACGGATCGCGCCCCCGCCGCGGACGCGCATCCGCCGAAGGCCGGGACCGACGCCGAGGAGACCGGTGTCGCGGCGCCGGGCGTCTGGTGGTCGCTCGTACGGGTCGGCCTCGGCCTGCCCAGCCTCACGTACGGGGCGAAGTGGCTGCTGGAGGGCGCGGAGGGGATCGCCAGGTCGCTGGCCGTCCCGGAGGCGGTGATCGGCGCCACCATGATCGCGGTCGGCACTTCGCTTCCCGAGTTGGCTTCCACGCTGGTGGCCGCCTTCCGGCGAATGGGAGACATTGCGATCGGCAACGTGATCGGCTCGAACATATTCAACCTCGGGCTCGTGCTCGGGACCGCGGCGCTCGTTCGCCCCCTCGTTCTTCATCCAACCATCGTCGTCGGCTACGTCCTCCCGGCCCTGGCCTTCTCGGTTATCCTCATCCCCCTCGCACTGCACCGGGGCACGGTACAGAGGTGGGAGGGCGGGCTGCTCCTGCTCCTCTACCTCGCCTACATCGTACTGGTCTGGCTGTTCAACTGACCCGACCCTCCCCCGTCCCGCTTTGGATACGCGATTGCCAAGCGATATCGTAAAGGGTTAGGGTTCGACGTATGGTCGTTTCGGTAAAGATGAGCAGCAAGAACCAGATCGTGGTTCCAAAAGCCGCGCGCGAAGCGCTGGGCCTTGTTCCCGGGGACCGGCTCGCGGTGTCGGTGGACGGCGAGACCGTGACAATGGAAAAGCTGCCGCCGGACGAGGAAGATCGTCTACGGGGTCTGCTTCGGGATGTCGTTGACGGTGGCGATCTCTGGCCCGAACTCGAGGAAGCCTGATTGGCGGACGCGAACCCCGCCGGTCTCGAGGAACGCCTGGCCCGGGCTGAACTCGTTCACGTCGACGCTCGCGTGTTCGCTCTGCACCTGATCGGCAGGGGCCCGACGAGACAGACGGATATCGCCTTATCGGGCATTGCGAGCGGCAGCATCAGGGCCCAGACGTCGAGTCTGACCCTGTACCAGATCCTCGCCGAGGTGTATCGGCAGGGGAGGCCGGCGTCGGCCCGCGATGTGGCGCGGAACCTGCGCCTGTACCCGCGGCTGGAGATCGTGTCGGCCAGCCCCGAGATCGCCATTCAGGCCGCCGAAGTACGCGCCCGGCTTGGAGGTCGGCCGGAACGGGCCCTGCAGATCGCAACGGCGCTCGTTTCGGGCGCCGAGCTGTATCTTACGTCGGGCTCGGGACTTCGCCGGATTGCCGGCATGCACGTCCTGAACGTCGAGGACTTCGGCTGAGCCCACTCCCGGCGACGGCGACGGGTCATGTCACGAACTGTTAGCGTCTCCGCACGAGCCTCACGAGCGCCTTCAGGGGGTCGTAGAAACGGTCGACCACGCGCTCCTTGAGGGGGATGATCGCGTTGTCCGTGATGGTGATGTGCTCGGGGCATACTTCCGTGCAGCACTTCGTGATGTTGCAGTAGCCGATTCCCGCCGCGTCCCGGAGGAACTCGCTCCGGTCCTCCACGTCGATCGGGTTGAGGCTGTATCCGGCTGTTCTCACGAGGTAAGTGGGGCCGATGAACTCCTCGTGCTTCCCGTGCGACCGGAGGACGTGGCAGACGTCCTGGCAGAGGAAACACTCGATACACTTCCTCATTTCCTGCGCCCGGTCGATCTCGAACTGCTGCATGCGCCAGCCGTCGTCCGCATCGCGGGGGCGCGGCCTGAAACGCGGGATGGAGGCGTTGTTCCGATACGCCTGGGAGACGTCGGTGACGAGGTCCTTGATGACGGGAAAGGCCTTCATCGGCGTGACCGTGATCGGTTCGCCCTCACCGTAGTCGGAAAGTCGCGTCATGCACGTCAGGCGAGGCCGCCCGTTGACCTCGCAGCTGCAGGAGCCGCACTTGCCGGCCTTGCAGTTCCAGCGCACCGCGAGATCCGGTGCGTGTTCCGCCTGGATGCGGTGGATCGCGTCCAGAACGACCATGCCCTCGTCGATCTCCACCGTGTAGGATTCGAGCCGCCCGTCGTCGTCGGACCCGCGGTAGACCTTGAAAGTTCGTTCCGCCACCTCGCTACACCCCTTCCTCGATGAGCTGCCTCAGTTCGGCCGGCGGCTCCGATACCGGTTCGGCGTCCGTCACCATCCGTCCATCGGACGATCGGATGACGAAATTGACCCGCCCGAGCGAGGCGTCGGAGTCCGGATAATCGATCCGGGTATGCGCGCCGCGGCTCTCCCGGCGCTCGAGCGCGGAGAGGACGACCGCCTCGGCGACGGTGAGCATGACGCGGAGATCGAGCCAGGTGTGCCAGCCCGGGTTGAAGGCTCGCCCGCCATCGACCGAGCAGCTGTCGAGCGCCCCGCGCAGCCGGCGGACATCCTCGAGGGCGTCGCGCAGCGCCTCGTCCGTGCGCGCGATGCCGACCTTGTCCTGCATGATCTGCTGCAATTCCTCCTGCAGGCCGAAAGGATTGCGCCCACCCTCGCGCGCGAAGGGGGCCATCGCGCCCGCGGCGGCCCCGGACAGTTCGGATGCCGGGATCTCGGCGAGGGATACGTCTCGCGCCTCTTCGGCCGCCGCGGCGCCGGCGCGCTGACCGAACACGATGAGGTCCGAGAGGGAATTCCCGCCGAGACGATTGCCGCCGTGGAGGCCCGCGGCCACCTCCCCCGCCGCGTACAGCCCCGGAACACAGGTCGCCGCCGTCTCGGGGTGTACCTTCACTCCCCCCATCGCGTAGTGCGTCGTCGGCCCGACCTCCATCGCATCGGTGGTGATGTCGACGCCCGCAAGTTCCTTGAACTGGTGATACATGCTCGGGAGCTTGGCCTTGATATACTCCGGACTCCGCTTTTCCGAGATGTTGAGGAAGACCCCGCCGTGCGGACTCCCGCGTCCGGCCTCGACCTCCGCTACGATGGCCTTTGCCACGACATCCCGGGTGAGCAATTCGGGCGGCCGGCGGTTCGCCACGCGGTCGCCCTCCACCCACCGGTCGGCCTCCTCCTCGCTCTCCGCGTAGTCCCCCTCGAACATCTCGGGGACGTACCGGAACATGAAGCGCTCGCCGTCCCGGTTCGTGAGAACGCCTCCCTCGCCCCGGACGCCTTCCGTGACGAGCGTGCCGCGCACGCTGGGCGGCCACACCATGCCCGTGGGATGGAACTGAACGAACTCCATGCCCATGAGTTCGGCCCCCGCGTCGTAGGCGAGCGCCACCCCGTCGCCGGTGCACTCCCACGAATTGGAGGTCACCTTCCAGGCCTTCCCCAGCCCTCCCGTGGCGAGGACGACCGTCCGCGCGCGGAAAAGCACGAACTCGCCCGTCGGACGCCAGTACGCGAGGGCGCCGGCCACGCGGCCATCCACCACGAGCAGCCTGAACACGGTGCACTCCATGAAGACGTCGGCCCCTTCGTGCACGGCATGGTCCTGGAGCGTCCGGATCATCTCCAGGCCCGTCCGGTCGCCGACGTGCGCCAGCCTCCCGTACGTGTGTCCCCCGAACGGACGCTGGTTCATGCGTCCATCCTCCGCCCGATCGAAGAGGGCGCCCCAGCCCTCGAGTTCCCTCACGCGATCCGGCGACTCCCTGGCGTGCGCCCGGGCCATGCGCCAGTCGCACAATCCCTTCCCGCCCCGCATGGTGTCGCGGAAATGGACCTGCCAGTTGTCTTCGGGGCGGTTGTTGCCGAGGGCGGCCGCCATCCCGCCTTCGGCCATGACGGTGTGCGCCTTGCCGAGCAGTGACTTGCCGACGAGTCCCACGGATGCGCCGGCCTCGATGGCCGCGATCGCCGCGCGGAGCCCGGCCCCTCCGGCTCCGATCACGAGGACGTCATGCTCGTGGCGTTCTGAAATCTCCATTAAAAGCCCGCTGTGCCCTGTGGGTTCAGAAGAGTCGGGGGTCCTCGAGCACTCGCATCGCCACCAGCCGAATGTACAGATCCGTCACGCACACGAAGACGAGGCTGAACCAGGCCCAACTCATGTGTCGCCTGTTGAACCAGCTCACGCCCTTCCACGCCTTGTGGCGAGCTTTGCCGCCGAGCGTGCACGAGTAGCAATCGACGTTGCCGCCGATGAGATGGCGGAGCGAGTGACAGCCGAACCAGTACCCCGAGAGCAGCACGAGGTTGATCAGAAGGACGATGGATCCGACCCCGATGCCGAAACCGTCCTCGAAGAAGAAGCCGTGAATCGTGTCGTACGTCAGGAAGAGCCAGATGACGATCGAGGCGTACAGAAAGTAGCGGTGAAGATTCTGGAGAACCCACGGCAGCCGCGTCTCGCCCGCATACCTGTCGCCGCGGAACTCGCCCACCGCACAGGCGGGCGGGTCGAGGAAATAGGCGCGGTAATACGCCTTCCGGTAGTAGTAGCACGTCCCCCGGAACCCGAGGATCACGCCCATCATCAATATGGCCGGAGAGAACGGCCACCACTCGATTCCGAACAGGCGGATCTGTTCGGGGCAGCTGGCGGCGATGCACGGCGAGTACAGGGGAGACAGGTACGGGTCGGCGAAGTAGTTGCCGCCCTGCAGGACCGCCCAGGTGGCGTAGCCCCCGAAGAGGCCGAGCCCCAGCGCCACGCTCAGCGGTGGCAGCCACCAGCGATCGCTGCGGAGGGTCTTGCCGAAACCGCGATCTCGAACCGCGACCGAGCTTTCCATGGTCTTTCGTCGACTCTTCGTGGGGTGGGGCGGGACCTTGGAGGACGCGGCCAGCCTACCGGGCCGTCAGGATGACTGTCAAGCGGAGTCGTCCGGGAAACCTTCGAGGTATTCCTGGACCCGATTGAGGAAGAACGCCGCCATGGCGCCGTCGACTACGCGATGATCGTAGGAAAGACCGAAGTAGGCCCGGTTGCGGATCGCGATCACGTCATTGCCGAGTCCGTCCTGAACGACGACCGGACGCTTCTCGATCACCCCCGTTCCGAGGATGGCGACCTGAGGCTGGTTGATGATCGGGGTCCCGAACAGGTTTCCGAAGACCCCCACATTCGTGATCGTGAACGTCCCGCCCTGGATGTCGTCGAAGTCGAGCGCCTTGTTGCGGGCCTTCTCGGCGAGTTCGTTGGAGCGCTGCGCGAGTCCCAGCAGGCTGAGCTGGTCCGCGTCCCTGAGCACGGGCACGATGAGTTCGCGGCCGTCGTTGATCGCCACCGCGATGCCGAGGTTGATGTTGCCGTGATACACGATTCGCGATCCGTCCACCGACGAGTTGAGGATCGGGTATTCGCCCAGGGCCTCGATCACGGCGCGATAGATGAAGGGGCCGTACGTGAGCTTCACGCCCTGCTCGGCGAAGCGCGGCTTGAGCGAGCGCCGGAGTTGCACGATCCGCTCGAAGTCCACCTCCGTCACCGACGTCACGTGCGCGGAGACGCGCTTGGACATGAGCATGTGTTCCATCGTCCGCAGGCGGACCCTGCTCATTTCCTCGACCCGGTCGCGCTCGCGAATCGGCACGGAACCGAGCCGGACATCGAGCGTGGCCCCGTGGATCGGGATCCGAAGCGTGCCGGGTGCCGCCGGCGCCGGCGCCGGCGTCTCGGGCAGCGTCGGCTCCGACGCCTTCACATCGGCGGCGGGGATCGGCGCCGGGACCGCAGCGGGTGCCGCTGCAGGGGTGGGCGCCGCGGTGGGAGCGGGCGCTGCGGCGGGGGCGGG
>JAJEEM010000008.1 GCA_022820995.1 Gemmatimonadota bacterium
TCGACAGCGAAGACCCTCAGGTCTGGTGGCAGGCGCTGACACTGGATCGAGGCGAGGAGGGGGCCGCGAAGGCCGTTGCAGAGCTGATCATCTCCAAGGGCGGGGCGCGCGTGGTGAGCTTGATCAAGGCCGAAGCCGCCGGTCGAGATGTCGTGGCGCGAGCGGATGACTCAAAGCTCGCGAGGCTGCTCTTCGACGAATCCCTGGAAGAATTCCTGCACGATCAGGAGACGCTGAAGTCGATTGTCTGCGAGTATTATGAGGAAACGCGAATGGTGATCGACGAGGAGGATGACGGACTGCCGGAACCGGAACCTGAATTCGACCCAGACGACGCCGACGAAGACGACGAGGATGTGGAGGATGGGCCCAGCATCTTCGATATGCTCTCCGGCAAGCCGCGGCCGAGCGCGCAGGGGGGAGCCCAGTGGACCCTGGAGCGCGTCCAACACCCGCCCAAACAGTTCTTGGCCGTTCCTGATCGATGGCTCGAGAAGGATCTGGAGGATTTCCTGTGGTCTCAGTGGGAGTCCATCGACTTCGGCTTCGACCGTCCCATCTACCTCGTCGGGAAACAGAAGCGCCTGAGCGAAGGCACAAGCGACCGGGTCGACCTGTTCGCGAGGGGAAGGTCCGGCGAGCACATCGCGATCGAATTGAAGATCGTCGAGGCACGACGTGGAGATTACACGCAGCTCACGTCCTACATGGGGAACCTCCAGTCGAGCGGGGTATCCGCGGACAAGGTGCGAGGCATCCTTATCGCACCCGAATTCTCTCAGAAGGTGCTCAACTCAGCGGCGATCGAGCCCCGGATCACCCTCCTCCGGTTCAACAAGGGGTTGTAGGATCGCAGACCCGGCCTGGCCTTCGGCCGATGCTCCGCCGCTTCGGTCTCGACGCACCGATTGCGATCCGCGAACACGCGTGTCGTGGGCTAGGGCAATCGTCGGCTGAAGGAGGTTGGTGTCTGCGTCTGCCCATGTCACCAAACGCGTAGCGCCCAACCGTTTGCCGTCGGATCCGAGAGCACGCGCGGCGAGTCCCTTAGAATCCATGCCGGGATTTCGGCGGCTTCTAACGACCATATTGGACCGTCGCACCGCACCCGATCCGACTCCGGGTTGTCCGACCAGCCGCACCCGTCGAGCGCATAGACCTCGAACCGTTGTACTTGGCGGACGCGCATGTAGGCCTGAATCTCCTCACTTGTCTCCAACCGATCGAACTCCTCCTGCGACATTTCCGGTGGAGGCCAAACCTCCCAGAGCCGTACCGCCACGGCGTCAGGGAAACCGTTGGTTCGATGGACGTGAACGGCTGCGCGCATCAGCGCCTCGACTATGCGGGCGGGCTCCGTTTCGAGCGTCGTGACCTCGGCCGAAAGGCGTTCACGGCCACCGTACGACACGGAGGAGACCTCGTGGACCTCATACTCGGCAGACCCGGCCGCCAAATCCTCGGGCGTGAGTACGGGCTCAGTCGCTCGTGACACGGTCGTTTCGCGGTCGGATGGAGGTTCGGCCCGCGCACGTTGCTCCTCCTCCCCGGAGGAAGTACAGGACGAGAGAACCGGGGTTACGCCCGTAATCGTCACCACAACGACCACGAAGCCGAAACTTCTGCTGATCCGCATCACGCTGTTCCTTTCTCAAGGGCCGGAGTACCACCCGCCGAAGCTACGGGGCCGGCGCCGTAGGTGCGGATTCCGACACGTGCCGATCGCTTGAAGCGAGCGAGTAGCGATGCCGGAGAAGCTGCTGCAGCACCCCCTCTTCCCCTCTGGCGGAAGTCCCCGCACCCCTCTGAATGATCGAAGAGCTTCCCGTTGCCCCCCCCCGGAGTCCGTCGCAAAGGTGGCGCACACCTCATCGCGTGGCCGCTGGACCGCTTCTTCCCCATACTCCGCCACAGCTTCTACCGGTGGCGACAACGAGGGTGGCTACAGACGAGGGACCAGAGAATGACAACGGAACGCGAAGGATCGAAACGGACCCCCGGATCGCCGCGTGGAGGGTCGCTGCCGGCCACCGCGGCGCTTGCCGCAACCCTCCTCGCCTGCGGTTCTCCCCCGGGGGACGACGTGGCCCCGCTCCGTTTCGCCGTCGCCAGCTACCAGCACGAGACCTGCACCTTCTGCCCCGGCGGCGACACCGAAGTCGATGACTGGCTTCGCTTCAGCGAGCCGGTTTCCGGGGACGCGCTGCTCGGCGCCGGCGACTACATCGGCGGCTTCGTCCAGCGGGCCGGCGAGCTCGGGGACATCGAACTCGTGCCGCTCACCTCGCCGCTCGGCGTCTTCGGGGGCTCGTCGCGCAGCTGGAACACGCGGGAGACCTTCGAGCATTTCCTGGACGCCATGCTGGCCGAACTGGAGGCGCAGCTGCCGGTGGACGGGGTTTTTCTCGCGCTGCACGGGGCGATGGCCGTGCGGGACGTCCCCCGCCCCGAAGCCGAGATCGCCCGGCGGTTCCGGGAAATCGTCGGCCCGGACGTCCCCATCGCCGCGACCTTCGACCTCCACGGCAACGAGGACGGCGAGTTCCTCGAGCACGCCGACTTCTCCTTCGTGACCAAGCGCTTCCCCCACTACGACTCGTACATCCAGGGCGAACGCGCGGCCCGCGCCCTGCGGCTCGCCGCACGGGGCGAATACGAGCCCGTGACCGCCACCCGCAAACCAGGGATCATCACCGCCACCGTGCTGCAGTGGACCGGCCAGTCTCCCGCGATGGACATCATGGAGCGCGCGCGGCGCTGGGAGTCGCGCGAGCACGACGCCTACGTGAGCGTCTTCTTCGGCTACCCCTGGTCGGACGTGCCCGACGTGGGCGCCACCATCCAGGTCATGACCAACGGCGACCAGGCGCTCGCGGACCGGATCGCCGACGACATGGACGACTTCATGTGGCGCGTCCGCGAGGACTTCGCGCTCGGCAGCTTCCCCCGCCCCGCCGAGGCCGCCCGGACCGTCGCGGCCGCCATCTCACGCGGCGAGACCCCCGTCGCGGTCGGCGACTACAGCGACCGCCCCGGCGACGCCACGCACGTCTTGAGCGCCTTCGAGGCGGCGGGCATCGGCAGGGTCCTCTACGGCACGATCACCTCCCCCGCCACTCTCGACGCCCTCGCGGCGGCCGACGCCCGGGCCGGCGACCCCTTCGACGACGAGATCGGCGGCTTCACCCCCTCCGGCGGCTCCCCCCATCGCGTCACCGGCACGGTGGAGTACTTCGGCGAAGGCTTCGGCTACGACCGCATCGCCGCCGTCTCCTTCGGCGACGGCAATGTCGTCTTCCTCACCCCCGCCTACGAACAGGTCCTCTACCCGGACGCGTTCCGCTTCGGGACCATCGACCCGGCCGACTACGATGTCTTCGTCGTCAAGTCACGGATCCACTTCCGCCGCGGCTTCGACGAAACCGGCTACGCGCCCACCGTTCTGGTCGTGGAGGCGCCCGGGCCCTTCGTGGGCACCGTCTTCCTCGACGCGCTGCCCTACGAGCACGTGGACCTCGGCGGCCTCTACCCGTTCGGAGTGCCCGCGAACCGGCGGTAAGGACCGGGCTCCGCCGGATGGGTTGCCACGTCGTTGGCATTGATCCCGACCACGCCCAGCCCGCGAGCCTTGGTACGGCAGCGGTCGGGTTTGCGTCGAGACGGGGGCTGGATACCTTGCGGTAGGGAGGGAAACGGCGGGGACGGGATTCGGACCCGCGAGACGCTTTGGCGCCTTCAAGAGAAGACAGCGCCTACCGGATCCTCAATCCGGTGCAATCAACCGCCCTGCCACCCCGCCCTGCAAACGAAAATCGCCCTGCAACCGCGACGTGGGTCCGGGTTGCAAGGCGATTCGTTTTTCCCGCCTCCACGATACCTCGCCGAGGGGTGCGCTTCAACCTTCCCGACGGACTCGCAGGGACGCATTCGTCCCCGCGCACAACCGCGCTTGGCAGGCTACGTTGGATGCCGTGTGAGGACCGACCGGGACCGGTGGCCGACCGCTTCCGCGAGCATGATCCACTGCAGAATCGTCGCTGCGATCGCCACCTTGGTCCACCCGTCGTACGCCTCTCCCATCGCGAAGAAGAGCGTCGCGACGGGGAGCATTGCGATCGCCACGGCGAGTTTCTTCCAGCCGATCTGAAGCCACCCGGAGGGGGGCCCGTCGTACGGCCTTCGCATTTCCGCCACGCACCAGACCACCGCCAAGCCGGTGGAGACCAGGAAGGGAACCGCAAGTACGGCGAGCGAGACGTCGAAACCCCACGCGGCGCCCATGAACCGGGCCTCGGGGCCGAATCGCATGGCGGACAGGACGAGGCCGAGCGTGACGGTGACGTGGAGCGTCAACAGCATCCCGTGGAAGAGACCCCGGAGTCGCTGTCGGCCGTGTAGATAGAAGAGCAGCAGGCCATACACCGCGGCCCCGGGAATGAAGACGAACTCCATGGAGAACCCGGAGCCGGCCATGCCGAAGATCTGCCAGTTCGACACCTCCGGCTTGAGCAGGGCCCGCATGGTCGGTGTCCATGTGAAGGTCAGAAAGATCATGGTCCACGCCATGATCCACCCGGACAGCCGCTGGGCCCACATCGAGCCTGCATGCGCGGGATGGGGGCGGGTCGGATCCGCGGACGCCGTCATGCGTCCGCCATCCGTACGCCCGAGCGGGGCGCCCGATCGGACGGATCGGGCTCTCTCTCCTCCAGCAGCTCCAGGAGCTCGGAGCAGCAGCGAACCCTCGCGTCGAGCGCGGTGATCCCCATCCGGAGAGCGGCCCAATCGAAGAAGCCCGCATCGTTGAGCTCGACCGGTTCGCGTCCGCGCAGTAGCGCGGCTTCGATTCCGGCCAGGGTCCCCAGCCGCCCTCGGAACCAGTGTCGGAGTTGGACGAGGAAATCGACACCGACGCGGGGATCGTCGAGGAGGCCGATGCCGCTGAGCTGGGCGATGTAGGCCAGGCGCTCACGCCCGAGCACGGGCCCGGACCTGACCCACTCCCGCATCCGCTCCGTGCCTCTGGCGGTCCGTGCATAGACGCGCCTGTCCGGCCCCTTCGCCGACGCTTCGAGCTTCGACTCGAGCAGCCCGCGCTCGTCCATCCGATTGAGCGTCGAGTAGATCTGCGAAGGTGTGGCGTGCCAGAACGTGATCGCCCCGGCCTCGAACTCGCTCTTGAGATCGTAGCCCGTAGTCGGCTCATCCAACAGCATCAGTAGCACGTTGTCCAGGCTCATGGCGCCTCCGGGAGGAGCGTTCAGTCACCGCTGGCCGAACTCGATCCACGAGCCTCGGTCCACTAATCCATAACAGGACTAGTGGACCGTTGCAAGCTCCCCGGGATCGAGAGCCCGGCCCGGCCAGCGGCGCTCGCCCCTCCAGCAACGCGTTGAAATTGGCTTGAGAGCGAAGAGCAGACTGCAGCATGTGCCGTGAGGGCGAGGTGAAACGTTGACATCGAATTTATGTAGGAACATTAATTCATGCGGATCGAGTTCGACGAAGCGAAACGCGCGGATACGATCAGGACCCGAGGCTTGGACATGGCGCGGGCGGCGGACATGTTCTCCGGCGCGACGCTGACCATCGACGATGATCGGCGGGACTACGGTGAGGCTCGCTTCATCACGATCGGGTTTCTGGACGACGCGATGGTAGTGCTCGTCTGGACGCCCCGTGGCAATGCGCTCCGCGTCATCAGTATGAGGAAGGCCAATGAACGAGAACGACGGCTCTACGGGCCGAGATTTTGATCCCGACACGGCACCCGACCTCTCGAAGGACGGCTGGCCGGAGAAGTTCGCCAAGGCGCCCGTGCGCCGGGGCCGTCCCCCCAAAGCCCGGCCGAAGGTGTCCACCACCATCCGGCTGTCCCCGGAGGTGATCGATCACTTCCGGGCCGGAGGCCGCGGCTGGCAAACCCGGATCGACGCGGCCCTGCGCGACTGGATCGAACAGCACGACGTCGCGTAAGCCAGCCGGCCGAGAGCCCGGCCGCCGCCTCAGCGCACGCGCATCTGGAAGCAGTGCCGTCCCGCGCCGTGCGCCCACAGGTCCCGAAACGCGACGTGCGCGGCCACCGGATCGTCCAGGCGGGCCGCAATGGGCGAGCCCGGGCCGTGGCAGCCCTGACAGCTCCTCTGAACGATCGAAGAGCTTCCCGTCGTCCCCCCGGCGTCCGTCGCGAAGGTGGCGCACACCTCGTAGCGGCCGTCGTCGAGCGCCCGGTACTCGTACACCTCCGAGCTGGTGGGATCGCGGGTGCTGATGCTCAGGCCGGGCTCGGCCGCCAGGTCGTCCAGAGAGGCCGGAAGCCGCCCGTGTCGAGTCCAGTAGAGATCGGCGGCCGCCGTGATTTCGTGCAGGTCGGCGAGTCGCCGGTCGTCGACCCGGCGCTCGCGCTCCTGCGAGGGAGATCCCAGGAAACCGATCCCGAGCGCCACCGCCGCGGCCACGGCGGCTCCCGAGACTCCCAGCACGATGGATCGCGTCGCGCGCTTCATTCCGCCACCTCCTCCCTGCGCACGTCGCGGAGGAAGTACCCGAAGAGCGAGCCGGTGATCGTGCCGACGACGAGGACCTTCAGGGCGAACCGGACCGTGAGTTCGCCGCCCAGGAGGTTGTAGACGATGCTCGTGACGACGCCGATGAGCGTGGCCGCGCCCACGAAGAGGGTCAGGTACGTGAGCGACTGCCGAACCCGCGAGAGCCGCCGGCCCGGGTCTTTCCGGACCGCGCGATCGTTCGTCCAGAAGACGAAGGCGAAGACGGGAAACGTCGCGACGAGGAAGGAGATCGCCCACCGGATCTCCTCCCGCGCCATCGCCAGCGCGGTCGCGGGGGCCAGGGAAGGATCGGGAAACGCCTGGTGGATGAACGCGAACAGGAGGCTCCCGAAGCTGATCGCGCTGCCGTACAGCGTGCCGAAGAGAACGAGGTAGACGAAGGCCTCGCGAGCGGACAGGTACGGGGCGGGACGCGGGACGGGAATCGGAAACGCGACGTCGGCGAATCCGTCGAGGGCGCGTCGAACCTGGTCCCGCGGCCAGCCCGCCTCGAGAAGCACCCCCTTGAGCTCATCGCGGGGCAGGCTTCGCTCCAGGCCCGCCTTCAGGAATCCGGTGATCTCCTCGTTGCCGGCCATCTTCCCTTCCCTCCTTCGAGTGGTTCGATCCGAGCTTGTTGACGCCGTCAACTTAGTGCGCGACGTTGACGGTGTCAACATTCCTGATCACATTGCTGATCAACCCGCGACGGATACCTTGGCGACATGACCCGGGAAAGCACCGCGTACCACCACGGAGACCTGCGGGCGGCACTGCTCGCCGAAGCCGCCGCGATGATCGACGAGGGAGGGACCTCGAGCGTGACGATGCGTGAGATCGGGCGGCGCCTGGGCGTGTCGCGGTCCGCGGCCTACCGCCACTTCGAGGACAAGTCAGCCCTCCTGGTCGCGGTCGCCGCCGCCGGTTTCGACCGCCTTCGAGACCGCCTGGAAGCGGTGGGCGCGGGAGCCCCGGACGCCGGGATCGAGCAGCTACCGGAGGTCGGCCGGGTGTACGTGCGGTTCGCCCTCGAAAACCCGGGCCACTACCGCCTGATGTACGGAAAGGAAGCGATCACCCGCGAGGACCACCCCGAACTCCGCGAGACAGCGAACGCCCTGTTCGACGAACTCGTCCGCATCGTCCAGTCATACCAGGAGAGCGGCACGATCAGGCGAGAGGACCCGCACCTCCAGGCCTACGTCGCCTGGGGCGCCGTACACGGCCTCGCGTCACTCCTGATCGAGGGCCAGATCCTCACCGCCGTGGACGTTGACGCCCTGATCCGCCAAACCACCGCGACCCTCCTCGACGGAATGCGCGCCGGTCCCTAGAACCGGTCCACAAGCGAGACGGGTGGCCGAATACGACGTGATTTTCGAGATTGCCCAAGCTGCCCCATTGGGTTACCGTGTTCGCATGCACACTGTTGCCGAAACGCCAATTTTCTCCCGCCAAGCCGACAAGCTGTTCAGCAAGGACGAAAGGCGCGAAGTGATCGACTATCTGGCTGAGAATCCGTTGGCGGGGGACGAGATTCCCGGAACGGGCGGGGTCCGAAAAATGAGATTCCGGGCCTCTGGGCGCGGTAAACGGGGTGGTGCCCGAGTGATCTACTTTTTCGGGGGTGGAGGAGTACCGATCTACGCGCTTCTCGCCTACTCGAAGTCCGACAAGACCGACCTTAGCCCCGGCGAGCGGCGAACGGTAGCCGCGCTCGTGGACGCGATCAAGCTTCAAGGAAGGCAGAGGAAATGAGCACGTTCGGAGATGACCTGATCCAGTCCCTGAACGAGGCCCTGGCCCATGCGAAGGGCGAGGGACCCGCCATTGTTCACGCCCCGATCTCCCCACGCGAGGTACGGATGGAGGCGAAGCTGACTCAGACTCAGATGGCGGCCCTTATGGGAATGAGTCTGTCCGGCTACCGAAAATGGGAGCAGGGGAGGCGCCGTGTCAGCGGTCCGGCCGCGACGCTCCTGCGCATCATCAAGCACGATCCCAACGCGGTCAGGCAAGCACTTTTACCGTCGCCGTGACGTGCGAAGCCTCCTCGACGGCCTGGCGCGCCGACCCCTGGTCACGACTCCAGCTTGTACAGGTCGGGCTGAACCCTGACGATCCGATAGCCCATGTATCCCTTGGCCGGTCGGTTGGCGAACCACGCGCAGACGAACCCCGCCTCCCTCACGATGCTGCCACGCCTAGGCGTCTCGTAACCTGTTTCGCGCAGGTACCTGCACAGATCCTCAAGCCAGACCGGCTTATCCTCGGCTCCCAACGCCTTCAGCCCGTTGAAAACCGCCTTGTCCCGCTCCAAGATGGTCATGGTGTACGGTCTATCGGGGACGCTCGCCCATCCACATCCTTGGCGGCGGCGTCCACGGCTGCGGCGAGAGTGTCGATGCCGCACGGTGACGCCAGGTCCTGTAGCACCGTCAGGCCGATCGACTTTCGCTCGGGGAGGTTGTGCTCGGCGACGACGTAAAACTCCCAACTTCCCGAATCCCGTTGGTCGGCCGTGTTCTCGTCGACTCCGTGCCAGGCGAACACGTAGAGACCTGCGTGGCGCCCCGGCTTCGGGACCCAGTGTCCATCCTCGTCCCAATACCCCGTCCGAGGGGCGATATCGAATCGAGCGGGGCTCCGTCTCCCATCGCTCCCCCAAGCCTGGGCCGCCGCAGACTGCTTGACCTCGAGTTTGACTCCCGATTCGTGCTCGAAGTCCCACGAATCCCACGCGGCCGTGCGCGTCCAGCCGCTGGCCCTGAGTGCGAGCGTCACAATCGCCTCGACGTACTCGGAACGGTGGACGTTGTTCATCACTCGCTGCTTGTACGGGCGGCTGACCTCCTCGAGCACGATGGCGTCCGAATGCCAGGGCTCGGCGAGTTCGTCCAGGATTCCGGCGATGCCTTCAAGCGCGGCCGCGTACCGGTCGGGCCCCTCGCCTCCCTCCGGGATGACCGGGACCCACAGCTGCTTGCCGGCCTCATGGACGTCCGAGCCCAAGCGAGCCTTCAGCAGCGATCGAACGCGTTCGTTCCAGCCCTGACCACCGTCGTAGACCCAATCGATACACTCCAACCAGAGCGGCGTCGAGCCGAACTTCTCATACAGGCGAGAGTTGATGCCCAACCAGACGCCGAGCTTGTAGAGGCGATCGATGCGGGCATACCGGCCGTAGTCGTCACCACGCGACGCTATCCCGTAGTTGCCCCCCGCGATGGTTCTGGTCTCAAGCCAGCCTGAGTCCCTCCCGATCTTCGTGACCGCGTCCACCAGGTCCTTTCCCGGGAGCCTGGCCTTGCTCTCCTTTGCTTCGGCGAACTGCACGAGTCCGCGGAGTTGTCGGAGATCCGCCAGACCGAACCCGTCACCCTCCAGCGGCTCCTCCATGCTGTCCAGCAAGGTGGTCCAGTCGATGATGCAGAGATGCTTGTCAGTCTCATCGAGCTGGACGCAGCGGGGATGCTCGAGTTGGGTGTATGGAATGCGGGCGTCTTCCAGCCGACCGAGCAGCACCGGCCAAAGCTCCTCCAGGCGCCTGGACGGGACCAGGAACATGAGCGTCGAGACGCCAGTTGCCGGCAGTTGCTTCAGATAGGCAACCGGCTGAGTTGACATGAGCTGGGCATCGAACTTGGCCTCGACGATGAACCGCTCCTCCCCGTGGTCTCCCCTCTGCAGCATGTCAAGGCGGCCCGACTCCCCATCGGCGACCTCAGTCTCGAACGGCCTGCCGGATAGCCGCATGCCCGGGACGATTCGCGCGAGCAGTTCGCCCACCCCCCGTCTTGAGTCGGGATGGCTGTTGAGGATGTACTCGAGCACTGCGACGGCGAGCACTTCCATGGGTGGATGAAACCGCCAACTGAGGTGAGTCAGCAACGGTCTTGGCTCGGTGTCACTCACGATCCGTTCCTTCCCCGTCGTCTGCCCCGTTTGATGAGAAAACGCCACGCATCCCGTGGCTCCGGGGCATCCCCTGCATCGTTCATCGCGCGCCTCCGTTCTCCGGATCGGGACAGATGAGACCAGACAACCTTACCATCGACCGGAGCGGCGGCGACTGCTTCGTCGAAGTCTACCCGCCGGGGTCGCCCTCCTCGATGTTGATCTGCCCGGACTGTGAGTCGTGGCCATCGCGACCGTGCTTCATCGGTCCGATCCTGCACTACAGACCGTCACCTGATCGGCGTCGTGGCCTTCGATGCCGGCCAGCCAGGCGGTGAACGCGGCGGTTCCCGGCACGCACAGCGAGTTGCCCGCGATGTAGAAGGCGACGAGCCGCGTGAGTTGAAGGAAGCTCTGCGGGATGGGGCCGGTGAGCGCGTTCGTGTGAACCGACAGCAAAGTCAGGTTGGCGAGAGCACCCAATTCGGACGGGATGGAGCCGGTGAGTTGGTTCTCCTCGAGCCACAATCCCGTCAAGTTCGTGAGACCGCCCAGTTCGGATGGGATCGGGCCGGTGAGCGCGTTCGCATTGAGCGTCAGCGTCGTCAGGTTGGCAAGGCCGCCGAGTTCGGACGGGATCGTGCCGGTGAGTTGGTTGGTGTCGAGCCACAATTCCGTCAGGGCGGCGAGGCCGCCGAGTTCGGACGGAATCGGGCCGGTGAGTTGGTTCTTGTCGAGCGTCAGCGTCATCAGGTTGGCGAGGCCGCCGAGTTCGGACGGGATCGGGCCGGTGAGCCCGTTCGTGTGAAGCGACAGCACCGTCAGGTTGGCGAGGCCGCCCAGTTGGGAGGGGATGGAGCCGGTGAGTTGATTGGTATCGAGCCACAATTCCGCCAGGTTGGCGAGGCTCCCGAGTTCGGACGGGATCGAACCATTCAGGTTGTTCTTGAATAGATTCAGGCCCGTGACCCTCCCGGATTCGTCCGTGGTGACTCCGAACCAGTCTCCGAGGGGGGCGCCCGTCAGCCAGCCGTGGTTCGCGCCCCAGTCGGATCCACCCGTGGCTTCATACAAAGCGACCAGTGCCGCGCGGTCCGGGTTTGGACAGGCCGCCACTTCGTCGGCGTCGTGGCCTTCGATGCCGGCCAGCCACGCGGTGAACACGGCGGTTCCCGGCACGCACAGCGAGTTGCCCGCGATGTAGAGAGCGACGAGCCGCGTGAGTTGAAGAAAGCTCTGCGGGATGGGGCCGGTCAGTTGGTTCCTGTCGAGCGACAGCGTCGTCAAGTTGGCGAGATCGCCGAGTTCGGACGGGATCGGGCCGGTGAGTTGGTTGGTGTCGAGCCACAGTCCCGTCAGGGCGGCGAGCCCCCCGAGTTCGGACGGGATCGGGCCGGTGAGCCCGTTCGTGTGAAGCGACAGCACCGTCAGGTTGGCGAGGCCGCCCAGTTCGGACGGGATCGGGCCGGTGAGTTGGTTGGTGTCGAGCCACAATCCCGTCAGGTTGGCGAGGCCGCCCCGTTCGGACGGGATCGGGCCGGTGAGCGCGTTCGCCCGAAGCGTCAGCGTCGTCAGGTTGGCGAGACCGCCGAGTTCGGACGTGATCGGTCCGGTGAGTTGGTTCGTGTGAAGCGCCAGCGCCGTCAGGTTGGCGAGGCCCCCGAGTTCGGACGGGATCGGGCCGGTGAGTTGGTTGGTATCGAGCCACAATTCCGTCAGGGCGGCGAGCCCCCCGACTTCGGCGGGGATCGGACCATTCAGGTTGTTCTTTATCAGATTCAGGCCCGTGACCCTCCCGGATTCGTCCGTGGTGACCCCGAACCAGTCTCCGAGGGGGGCGCCCGTCAGCCAGCCGTTGTTCACGACCCAGTCGGATCCCCCCGTGGCTTCATACAGGGCGACCAGTACCGCACGGTCCGGGCTGACCACTGTGACCCGGGATGTCCCGGCGACGTCTCCGGTCGCCGTGACGACGCCGGCCATGATCTCCACCTCTCCCTCCGCGCGCGCAGTCGCCAACCCCGAGCCGTCGACCGTGGCCACCAGCGTGTCGCTCGATGTCCAGGCGAACTCCCTTCCCGCGGTCACCACACTGCCGTTCCTGTCGGTCGCCTCCGCTGTGAGGCGCAGGGTATCGCCGATCGACATCGTGTGTGCGGCGGGTGTGACCGAGACGGCGCTGACGAGCTGCGCCACGGTCACCGTCGCGCTCCCGGAGGCCGATCCGGACGTAGCCAAGATGGGTGCCGTACCGTTGCCGACGGCCGTCGCCAGCCCCGATCCGTCGACGGTCGCGACCGAGGTGTTTCCGCTGGACCAGCTGACCGTGGCGCCCGCCATCACCTGGCCGTTCTGGTCACGCACCTGCGCCGAGAACCGGGTGGTTTCCCCGAGCGCCGCAAGCTGGGCGGCAGCCGGCGTGATGGTCACTTCCGCTGCCCGCGGCCGGTCGGCGGGAGCCGGGGGGTCCGTGGCCCCACCGCCGCAGGCACTGATGCCCGATGTCAATACGGAGAATGCCAGAATTCGCAGACGCATGTCAGCGCCTCCATTGAATCGCGGGAGGGAGGCCGGACGAGATCAGGACCTCGAGGTCCGCCGCATCGCCCAGCGTCGAGACGATCGCGCCGGGGTCGGCCGCCACGCCGGCCAGACTGCCGAGGCGGTCGCCGCCGGCGGCGAGGTCTCGCAGGATCGCTCGTACCCGGCCGGTCCGCGGATCGCGAAGGAGGGCCATGCTCTCACCCTCCGTTCCGTCCAGCGTCGCGACCCCTCCGGGCGCGGAGACTTCGATCGCGGCCAGACGATCCGCCCAACCGGGTGACACCGGGACGGCGAAGACGAATGCCGAGCCCCCGTCGCCGTCGGCGATCTGCTGCGTGTCGAACTCGATCAGGAACAACTCGTCGCCGGCAGCGGTCCGGCCCGTCAATGTGTAGGGACCTCCCGACCGGGGGATCGTCGGGGGAGCGTCGACGACGAACGCCGGGTGGAGGAACGGCGCCCCGGCGGCATCGACGCCGCCCCAGACCAGGAGGGTCCGTTCGGCATGCTCCGCCGCGGCTGCTTCCTCCTCGAGGCGGTAGTCGAGCGCTTTGCCGAAGCTGAACGTACTGATCCAGCGCGGATGGCAGTAGCCCATCACGTCTGCGGTTTCGGGAGGAACGAGCGTGTTGTCGGAGGTGTCGAAACCCCACGCGCCGATGGCGCCGGCCCGATCCGGGAAGTCCGGATCCGGCCCGTCTGCGCCCCCACAGGGGGCATGTTGCAGGCTCATGTTGTGCCCGAGTTCGTGCGCCACCGTCGTGGGATCCTCGTGCGACCAGCTGCTCCGGCCGGGAAGGAACGCCGTACCGCCGAGGGACAATTCGAAGGTCAGCGACGTGGGCACCGCCCCCATGTAGTATCCCGCCCCGCCCTCCAGCACTCGAATGGCTTCGATCTCCTCGAGGAGTTCCCCGCCGGTGGCCGCGGAGGTGAAATAGGTCTCGCGAACGTCGAGGGTGAACTCGGCCACCGGCAGCCAGGACCGTGTCGGCCGGAACATGGAGTGGTCCGCCGTCAGCTCCGCGACGAGTCTCAGGAACGCGGGTTCCCGTTGCCCCGGCCGGAGCACCGGGAAATATGTCAGGTGAAGGGGCGGCACCCTTCTGACGTCGATCGCCTGGCGGCCGGTCTCCGGGATCCGCTTCGTCAGGCCGGCCTCGGCGCCGAGCGTCCGGTCGGGGTCGACCTCGACGACGAGTTCCAGCCCCGGCTGCACCACGTCGGCCGGAACCACCGCGTTCGCCGACGCCTCGGGGCTGCCCTCCCCCACCTCTGCCGGCACCGTGCCTCCGGGGGCCGGGATGTCCGCGGTGTGGACCTCCTCTCCGTCCAGGTGGAAGCTCGCGCGCACCGGCGGGAAATCCACCGACTCGCCGTCCGGGGCGGTCAGGAACACGCGGAGCAGGGACGGGCGGTTCGCGACCAGGGGAACCGGGAAGTCCAGGGACTGCACCGCCTGTACGAGGTATGCCGCGGAGCGGTCATTTTGGCAGCGGGCCACGCGCTGGCTCTCGAGCGTACCGAGCCAGGCGAGAAAGTCCGCCTCCGCGGGAGCGCACAGGGACGTGCCCTCGGCCAGGAGCGTGGTCAGGCTTCCGAGATTCGCCAGACCCACGGGAAGGAACCCGGACAGGCCGGGGTTGCCGTTCAACCGCAGTTCCTCCAGCGCGGCGAGAGCGGAGAACTCCGCCGGAACGGGGCCGGAGAGGTCGTTGTTGGCCAGGGAGAGGAGTCGGAGACTGGCCACATTCCCGAGGGCGGCGGGGATGGGTCCCGTCAGGCCGTTCTGGTACAGCAGCAGTCGCTCCAGGGATCGGAGCCGGCCCAACTCCTCGGGAATGGTCCCCTCGAGATCGTTCTCTGCCAGATCCAGTTGAACGAGTCCCTCCAGGTCACCGAAGCGAGCGGGAATCGTGCCCGTCAGGTCGTTGTCGGCGAGCCACAGATCCCGGAGGCTGGAGAGGTCACCCAACCCGGACGGTATCGGACCCGTCAGACGGTTATGGCCGAGCCATAGCACTTCCAGGTTGGAGAGATCACCCAGCTCGGACGGTATCGGACCCGTCAGGGCGTTCACGGACAGCGCCAGGCTGCGAAGTTCGGCAAGGCCGCCCAGTTCCGAAGGAATCGGATCTGTCAGGCGGTTGGAGCTGAGCCAAAGGATCCTGAGGTTGGAGAGGGCGCCGATCTCAGGCGGGATCGCACCCGTCAGGTGGTTCCCCCACAGGCTCAGAATCCTGAGTTCGGCGAGCCTCCCGATCTCGGGGGGGATCGGACCCGTCAGTGCGTCCCGGTTCAACTGGAGGTCGGTGAGGCGCGACAGGTCGCCGATCTCGGATGGTATCCGGCCCTCGAGCCCGTTGTCGCCAAGCGCGAGTCTCGTGACGCGGCCGTCCGCGTCTGCCTCGACACCGAACCACTCCGAGAGCGGCCGGTCGCTGGTCCAGTTGCGCGCGTTGGTCCAGCCGTCTCCGTTCGCCGCCTCGTAGAACGCCATCAGGCTCGCTCGGTCCGGGCTGAACACGGAGATCCGGGAGGCCTGCCGGGCGCTTCCGGCCGCCACCGCGATCTCGGCCGTGCCTTCGCCCACTCCGCGAACGACGCCGGATTCGTCCACCGCCACGATCGACGGCTCGCTGGACGACCACGCGAACGCAGCTCCGTCCACCGGGTGTCCCCGGGCATCGAACGCCTCGGCTGCAAGGCGCAGGCTGTCCCCCACCACCAGTGTGTCGGCCGGCGGCGCCACCAGCACCGTGCGCGCCACCTGCATCACCTGGACTGCCGCGTCGCCGGAGACCGGTCCGGAGGCCGCCGTGACCGCGGCCTCGCCGTTCCCGACCGCCGTCAACAGCCCGGTGGAATCCACCCTCGCGACGAGCGTGTCGCCGGCCGTCCAAACGACCGGCTGGCCGGGCATCGGCCGTCCGACCTGGTCCTGGACTTCGGCGGCGAGCCGCACGGTGTCGCCAAGCGCCTCGAGCACCACCGCGTCGGGGCTCACGGCCACCGTCGTGGGCGCAGGCTCCACGACTTCCAGCTGCGCCCTCCCGGTCACCCCGGACGATGTCGCCGACACGTCGACGTCCCCCTCCGCGGTCCCGGTGACCAGCCCCGTCGCGTCGACGACGGCGACCGCCGGGTCGCTCGACGCCCACGCGAATTCGGCGCCGTCGACCGTGTGGGCGTTCGCGTCCCTTGCCTCGGCCATGAGACGCAGCGTGGTGCCCGGCAGCACGAAGCCGGTCGCGGGAGTCACCTCGACCGAGCTCACCTGCTGGGCGACCGTCGCCGTCGCGCTCCCCGACACCGAGCCCAGCGTCGCCGCGATCGTGGCCGTCCCGTTGGCTGCCGCCGTCACGAGCCCCGACCGGTCCACCGTCGCGACGGACGCGTCGCCGCTCGCCCAGGTCGCCGCGGCGCCGGCCATCACGTTCCCGTTCTGGTCGCGGACCTCCGCGGAGAGCTGCACCGTCGCGCCCAGCGCGGTCAGCTCAATGGCCGCCGGACTGACCGTGACGCTCGCCGGACGCGGAGGATCGGGCGGCGGGCGGGTGGGCTCCGTGCCCCCGTCGCCGCCACAACCGCTGCCCCAGACGATGCACGCGAGCGCGAACAACGCCGAGGTTCGCTGCGTCCCGGACCCAGCGCGGCGGCGGTCCCTGCGATGCATGCTTTTCAAGCGGCGCCCGTCTCCATTCTTCGTTCGACTTCGAAGGCGTGCTCCGCCTACAAGCATGTCCTGATTCGGAGAGAATAGCTAGAGGCCTTACCCATCGTCTCCCCACTCGACGAGCCGTCGCGGGCCGACATGGTTGGAGCGCCGCCGAGGGGGCCATATGATCCGCCGCTGCGATCGGAGGAACCGGGGGGACGCCGGGAGGCGCGCGCATGAAACGGTACATCGGACGGATCTGGATGGCGCTGCTGGTCGTGGCGCTGGGGATCGTCGTCGTGGTCCAGGGCGATTCCCTGGCGTCGGCCGCGGTGGCCGCGGACGATCGGCCGTTTCTGACCGCGCTCATGCAGCTGGGCATCCTCTACATCGTCGCCCTGTTCGTCGAACGCTCGCTCGAGGTCCTCCTCAAGGCGTGGCGCCAGGGCGGGAAGACGCGCATCGAGGCGAAGGTGCGGGCGGCGGACGAGGACGGCAGGGCCGCGGCGGAGACGGAACTGCGCGAATACCGGGCGGGCACCCAGCGGCGGGCGCTCCTCGCCGGCCTGACGCTGGGACTCATGGTGTCCCTGGCCGGCGTCCGGCTCCTCGGCCCGATCTTCGATCTCGCCGCGTCGTCGTCGTTGCAGCAGGCCTTGTTCCGGTTCACGGACATCATCCTCACGGCCGGACTGATCGCCGGCGGATCGGCGGCGATCCACGAACTGATGGCGCTCATCGACGATCTCCTGAGGGCCCGCCGAAAGCGCGCCAGGCCGTAGCCCGGCGGTGGCGACGAGCATGCACGGACCGGACTCGCTGGTCTTCAAGTCGGACCGGCCCTGGCCGAACGCCCGCCTGCGCGTGGGGGCGATCGTCGGGCACGCGACCTCGGACTCGGTGCGGCTGTGGCTGCGCACGGGGGGTCCCGGGCGCTTCACGCTGTTGCTCTACGATTGCGGCGAGGCGATGGGGTCGTCGTCGGCGCGGGCGGAGCTTCGGGCCGCGCTCGGCCGGGTGCCCCTGTCGGCGGAGGAGACGGCCGAGGCCCTGGCCGCGTCGCGCGCGGTGCCCTTCGAGGTGGACGGGTACGCGGACGACACGACGCGCGTGCTGGACCTCGCGGATCTCCGGCCGGACACGCGCTACGGCTACGCGCTGCACTCGGAGGACGACGGCGGCAAGGTGATCCTCGGACACAACCGGCTGCGCAGCTTTCGCACGCCGCCCGGGGAGGACGAACGGCGCCCGTTTCAGGTCGCGCTCTTCTCCTGCCACATGCCGTACCGCGTGAGCGGGCTGTTCCGGAAGCGGACGGACGTGGGCGACATCGATGCCTGGGACTTCCTCGCCGCGACGCTCGACCGGCACCGCGACAGCGTCGACGTGGTGATCGCCGGCGGCGACCAGTGCTACAGCGACGGCGTGACGACGCTGGACATCTGGAAGCTCCTGAACCGGAGCATGCGCCGGGAGGGCGGCGAGCTGCTGCCCGACGAGCGGTCCATGCGCAGCTGGTACCGCGACATCTACCGCGGATACTGGGGCTTCGAGGGCGTGCGCCGCATCCTCGACGCCTACCCGACCTACATGATCTGGGACGACCACGAGATCGGCGACGGCTGGGGGTCGCACTATCTCGCCGACGACGGCCCCGACGACGGGCTGGCGCGCGTGCTGCCGGACCTCGCGGACAGGGGGCTGACCCGCGACGAGGGGCGCCGGCTCCTCCGCCGCATGTTCCGCGCGGCGTGCGCCGTCTACCGGGAATACCAGCACAGCCACAATCCCCCGACGGCTGCCGATGCGGATCCCGCGGAGGCCCCTGACGTGTGGGACTACTCGTTCACCCGGGGCGGGGCGGCGTTCTACGTCCTGGACGGCCGGGGCCACCGCGACATCGAGCGCAACGGCTACCGGATCCTGGGCGAGTCCCAGTTTCGCCGCTTCGAGGCATGGGCGGACGCGCTCGATCCGGAGGAGACCCCGTTCATGTTCGTGGTCTCGGCGGTCCCCGTGCTCCACGCGAGGTCGGCCCTGGCGAATGCGGACCTCGACCTCACCCTGCGCGCGGCCGGTCTCGGCGACGACTTGCGCGATTCATGGGAGCACCGCCTCCACGACGAGGAGCGGGCCGCGCTCATGGAGGTGCTGTTCCGGGCGGCGCGGCGCGGAGTCCGTCCCCTCATCCTGAGCGGCGACGTGCACTGCTCGGCCGTCTTCAGCCTCACCGACGACGACGGGCACCGCGTCTGGCAGCTCACCTCGAGTGCCGTGACGTACCACGTGCCCCGCGCGCTGGGCTGGGCGCTCCGCTTCGGCGCGGCCGACGACGGAGAGACGCCGGAAGGCTACGGATTCAGACGGCTCGCCCTCTACACGGGCACCTCCTACGCCCTCATCGAGGTGAACCCCGCCGCCCGCGAGGCATGGTTCAAGCTCTACGGCAAGCAGATCGTCGAGGAACCGGGCCCGGACCGCGGCCGCCGCACCGTTCCCCTCAGCCACTCCGTCGCCAAGATCCGCCTCTCCTGACGACAGGCAGACGTACCCTGGTCATTGATCATTCCCGGAGCGCGGCGTCGATCGCCTCTTCCAGGAAGTCCCAGTACAGGTCGATGTAGCTGCGTTCGCCGGGGCCGTCCATCAGGAACGGGTTCATCAGCGTGTGCCGGAGGATGAAGATGTGGTCCGCTTCCTCTTCGGGCCGCGCCGGGACCGCGACGAACGTCGCCGGGTCGATGCCCAGCTCGCGCAGGATGCGGCCGCACTGCTCGTCTTCCCCGCCCTCCCGGCGGAGCGACGTGTACGACCCGATGAAACGGGCCTCCTGCACCGGCCGGGCGCCGTCCACCTTCATTTGGGCGAAGACGCGGCGGGCGAAGCGGTTCATCTCCGCGAGGCTCCGGTTGCCGTTCCGGTTGAGCGCGAGGCAGACGAGGTTGGAATCGGGCTCGAAGGGGACGATGAGCCGCACGCGGTCTTCGAGCCGCCCGGCGGCTTCCCGGGCCGATTCGTAGAAGTACTCGCACGCCCGGATGGTGTGGCGCAGGACGCGCCCCAGGCCCTCGCTGTGGAGGGGCAGGACTTCGTGCGCCACGGCCACCGAGGCGGCCGCCGCCCCCGGTTTCGAGCCCTCCAGGATGTACTGGCCGAGGTTCCGGAGCTGTTGCTCGCGCGGGACCTCGTCCTCGACGTCGCCCAGGTCGAAGACGTAGGCGGCCTGCTGCGTGATGAAGTCCACGATCTCGCGGTTGCGCGCGACGAACGCCCCCGCCGCGTAGGGCAGGAACCCGAGCTTGTGGGGATCGATCGTCACCGAGTCGGCGTGCCTCACGGAGGTGAACGCCCGGTAGACGAGGTCCGAGGGGAAGTACCGGAACCCCTTCCGGATCTTCTCGGGCGAGAGGAAGCCGCCGTCGGGGTCCCGGAAGACGCTCGCCAGGTATCCGCCCCAGGCCGCGTCCACGTGAACGAAGAAGTCGGCGCCGCGCTCGTTCCAGCGCCGCCGCGCCGCGACGATCTCGTGGATCGGGTCGATCGTGCCGAACTCCGTGGTGCCGAGCACGCCGACGACGCCGAGCACCGGCGTGCGGCTCTCGAAGGCCTCCGCCAGGCACGCCTCCAGGTGGTCCGGATCCAGGCGCATGTGGTCGTCCACCGCGACCTTGACGAGTTGCGCGGTCCCCAAACCCATCACCTTCATCCCCTTCTCCCAGGAGTAGTGGGCGGAAGCCGCGACGAGCACCCTCGGCGGACGCAGCTCCGGGTGCCGGGCGAAGAACTCCTGGATCCCGAGAGTCTCGAGGCGCTCGCCCCGCACGGCCCGCCTGAGCCGCGGGAAGGCCGTCGGATCCCGCTCGCGGACGGCCTCGGCGACCTCGCGCCGCAGGCCGATCGTCTGGCCGATGCTCAGGTTGACGAGTTCCCACTGGCTGTACTCCGCCAGTTCCTTCCGCAGCGGTCCCACGGGTCCGGTCGCGAGTTCCGCCCGCTTCACCCCCTCCTGCAGGGCGACGCCGTAGAACTTCACCGCGCGGAAGTTCCACAGCGCCTCGTAGTTGGCCACGGTGCCGCCGGACGTCAGGTGGCCCCAGGCGCAGGGCTGGACCGAGGGGTCGACGTTGAAGCCGAACATGGCGGCGAGGTCCCGGCCCGCGCGGAGCTCATGGGTGAGCGTGACCGGCGCCGCCTCCTCGCTCACGTTGTTCGGGTTGTAGAGGGTGGTGAGGATCCGCGCCACGAGACCGGGGATGAGCAGGTCCGTACTCATGTGCCCCACGTACCGCGGGTGGAAGATGGGAACGGACTGCTTCAGCTCTCCCGACAGCCGGATCAGCGCCTGCCGCGTGCGCGCCTTCGCCTGCAGGAAATCCGGACGGTAGGCGGCCGCCGCCGTGATCCGGTGCCCGTCCTCCGGGCGGAAGTTCCGCCGCCAGAAGGCATGATCGCGCACGAACTCGACGATCAACTCCTCGAGCCAACGGTCGTTCTCCCCCGCGGGCCCCAGAAAGAACGGCTGGAGGAAGTCAAGCTCCTCCCGCAATCGATCGCTCGACGGTTCAGTCATGTATGGAGTCTGGTTTGGGTCAGGGGTTGAACCGCACGCCGACACCCATTGGAAGCGCGGTCACCATCCGGATTCCCCCCGTCTCCCGGGGAACGCGGTTTGTTTTTATGCCCAGATGGAGAAGGACCGACCAGGGTCGCGCGAACCGGAGGCCGAATTGTACGCCGGCGCCCGCCGCAACCCCAGTGTGGCGGGATCCTCCGGACCTGAACTCCATTCGCCCCACCCGTCCACTGACCACAATCCACGGCGCGCGGGGGCCGTTCCCGAGCGCGAATTCGCGCTCCACGCGACCGAGGAGGCCCGAGATGTCGACGCCACCCGAGGTCGACCACAACTGATGGCTGTAATAGCTGAGGACATACGCCTCGACGTCCAACCCCACGCGTGTGGACGTCGACCCGCATGCGAAGCCAAGGCCGTAGTGCTCCCCGATGAACAGCGGCGAGTCCATGCCCGACCCGAGGTCCATTCCGTGGGTGGGAACGGCCATCCCTGTCGTCGCGGAAAGGGTACAC
Organism: Gemmatimonadota bacterium; assembly: GCA_022820995.1. Lineage (GTDB taxonomy): Bacteria > Gemmatimonadota > Gemmatimonadetes > Palauibacterales > Palauibacteraceae > Palauibacter. The sequence continues at coordinate 21,736 of JAJEEM010000008.1, forward strand.
GTCTGAGCGGCCGCGTCGGGCGGAATACTCGCCACCGCCACCGCCAGAAATCCGGTGACGAACCCGAGCCTCCGCTTCACAGGCTCAACCGCACCCCGACGGAAACGGGGAAGGTCATCAGTCGTTCATGTCCGCGATATGCCGCGGTTCCCTTGGCGCCCGGTTCGATGGTGGAAAGAGTGTTCGCCCTCACGGCGACGTCGAAGATGACGGCCCAGGGCGGGGACAGGGGGACGCCGAAGCGCACACTCCCGCCGGCCACCTTTCCGAGCCGACCGAAGTCGACCTGCCTCTCAAGGTGAAGGATGGCAAGGAGCGACCTCGCCCGCTCGTCAGGCACGATGAATCCCGCATGGCCGCCCACTCCCACCCACGGCGCGTTGTCGTCGTCCGTGAGCGGGAAGTCGACCCCGAACCGACCCACCAAGCCCAGCAGGCTCACGCCGTAGCCGAATGTGGCGGCATGCTGCGAACCAAAGGCGGTGCTCTCCAGGTCGACTCCGAACCGGATGGACTTCGAACCGCACTCGAGCCCGAGACGCCCGGTCTGCCCGGCCGACAGTCTCACTTCTCCCCGGTCCGGGTCCGGCACGCCACCCGTCGGAACCGCGACGCCCAGCGCCATCGCAAACGAGCAGCCCTGCCCCACGGCCGACCCCGGCATGACGGCCGCCAGAAGGGCGAGCCCCACGACCACGGACCCAACCCTCTCCATCCTCATTCCCGCCGTGCACACGGTCTCTCCGTATGTCGTTGACAGCTCGGGGTAGGTCTTGACCGTCACGAGGATGCGGTCTCTCGCCATCATGCCCGCCTACAGGTGCTTCGACCGCAGAGGCCGGGCAGCGGTTGCAACGATGGCCTTGGCGACGCGGGCACGGTGGCAGTCCCCGGAATCGCGTTCGTAGCAGGTGAGCGCCACGTGTTCGCCGGCGTCGATCCATCCCGCGATCCTGGTCACGGCGTCCTGGCATCGAGTTAGGGTCGTGGCTTCGTATTCCGCAAAGAGACGCTCGTACGCTTCGCGGTCGCCGAGGTTCGCGCGTGCCCCGGACTCGATGCCGAGCTCCCGGAACGGCTCGTATCGGATGCCCAACTCGTCACAGCCTTCCGAGAGGCGTCGCTTCGAGAATCCCCACTTGCGACTCAGCGGGTTCCGGCGCACGTCGCAGAGGCGGGAGATTCCGGACCGGAGGAGTTTGTTGAAGTAGGCTTCGTAGCTTCGTCCCTCGTAGCCGATCGTCGCGAGAAGGCCGCCCCCTGGCCTCCCGTTGTTTCGGGCAGATTCGTCGCGGTCGCGATGGGCAACCGGGGGTCGGCGTTTCCCGCCGGCTTGGCTCCGGAGACGAGCCGCGAAAGCGGATACTTCGCGGTTCTCGAGATCGCGGGCGAGCCGACGGCCGTCCGCCGTGAGACGCCAAGCACCGGAGACGAGGATGCCACGGGATGCGAGTTTGTCCCGGTCGGCCACGGCGGTGAAGGAACGCGGCCCCTGCGGGTCGGTGATGAAGTCATATGGCGGATCGATGCCGCGCTCCCGACACAGGCGGCCGTAGTCGAAGAGGAGCCACTGGACATCGGTCTCACGCATCTTCTCTCCGCAGGTGCGCAGGAGGGAGAGAAGGACGCGTTGACGATGAAATAGCCGGGGGACTGCCGCACCGACTCCGTCACCCATGATGGGGGCCAGGGGCTGTGAGCATGGCGAGCAACCTAGCCAACGGTCTGTTGCCGTTCCACTTCCAGATACTCGCGGACGGCAGCCGCGATGTTCGCGAGGGCTTCCTCCTCCGTCGTCCCCTGGGACACACAACCCGGGAGGCCTGGAACCCAAGCGGAGAATCCCTCTTCGGATTCCTGAAGCGTCACCCGACATCTCATCTTCCACCCCAGGTTCATCCGGCGCTGCATAGGATTCACCCCTCCGCATCGAATCAGGTGTGTGACCGTTTCGACGCTGGTACACACCGGTGGACGACCGGATCCGGCGCGGGATTACTCCTTCGTCACCGACGAAGGGTCAGGAACGCTGTCAGGAGCCTCCCTGCTCCGCCTTGGCGCGCTCCTTCCCGATGTCGGCGAGTCCCTGGGCGACGATGTACGCCACCAGAGGTACGACGACCTCTTCCGGGATCGGGACGCCGACGTCCTCGAGCACGATCAGGATGACCGTGCCGAGGGCGGCGAGGAACGTGAATCTCCTTCCACCATAGAGAATGGAGGCGGCCGGCGGGAAGAGGATCCTTGCGGCGGCATACGATATCGGCGTCGAGGCGCCGCTCTGACCGTTGGACGATCGTCAGACCTTCGGCCGGCCGTCCTCCTCAGGTGTTCCGTGTCGTTCGAAGAATTCGTCGGCGTGGGCGGGGAGGAGGAGCCTGTCTGCGATGGCCGCGATCTCCTCCGCTTCCCTCCACGCCTGTTCGAGGATCCAGAGTTCACCTTCGAGCGCGCGACGTTCCTGTTCCTCGTGGAGGGACATCTCCACGGCGAGCCGCAGAGGTGTCGGCATGGCGCGAACATACCCCGTGCGGCCCGTCAGTCCGCTGTGTTTCCTGTTGACCACATCCGCGATGAAACGGGTGGGGTGCCCGCTTGACTCGATGGCGTCCACGGCGCGCCGGACGGTGCTGCGGGCACCTCCCTCACGGTTCACCAGGGGAACGATGGCCGTGGCCACGCGGCGGGCGTCTTCGCCCTCGAACCAGGCCCGCCGCAATCCCCGGTCGATCTCCACGCGGAAGCCGGGAGCGCCGGCGTCGGGCAGCATGCGAATCGATCTGATGTCGAGGCGTCTGAACTTCGCGACGCTCTCCGGGGAAACAGGACCGTCGGCACCGGCCCTTCCGCCGACCCGGACCTTGGCCAACGGGCGAAGGTAGTCCCACGCCGCATACGGCCCCACGAGGGCGAACGCCAACGTGCCGACGATCGGCACCGAGATCGGCCCCAGCATACCCCCGGCAACCCCGCCGGCGATGCCCCCCAAAAGGTTGCGCCATCTCCGTATCCCGAACCGGGTGCCGTACCTCCAGGCCGCGAACTCGCCCCGCGGCGGTTCCCCGATCCGGACCAGGTCCAGCCCTTCCCGGTGACGCGCGATCCCGATGTTGTCCGTCGAGGCGCGCATGGGCGTGTCGCGGAAGATCCGCTCGCACGTCTCGATCGCCTCCCAGCGCTCCTCGAGCGGCGTCAGGTTCCACCGGCGGCACCTCCTGCACACCACCCACAGCCGCCCCTTCGCCGGGTCGAACGCGAGCCGACGCCCGACCGGGAACTCCTCCACTACATCGTTCGAGGGGAGGGGTCTCTTGCAGAAGATGCAGGTTGTGTACACGCGCTCTCCGCTCGGGAACGTTCTTGACCGAATCTCTGTAGCAACATTCATCGTGAACGGACTTCCACGAGAACGAAACGCGCGGGGACGGTCAATGAACGAGAACGACGGCGCGATCACCGAGGGCTTCGATCCCGACACGGCGTCCGATCTCTCCAGGGACGGCTGGCCGGAGAAATTCGCCAAGGTGCCCGTCCGCCGAGGCCGTCCGCCAAAGGCCCGGCCGAAGGTGTCTGACGGATCTCATCCTCCCCAACCCACGGAGGACGTGAACGCCATGTTGGAAGACGGCCCCAACGCCTGAAGGGAGCGAATCCATGGTTTCGGTGTTCAGTCTCTGGCTTCCCATCCTGGTCTCGGGCGTGCTCGTGTTCGTCGCGAGTTGCGTCATCCACATGGTCCTCAACTACCACCGGCACGACTACCGGGCGCTCCCGGACGAGGACGGGGTGATGGACGCGCTGCGCGGCTTCGACATCCCCGGCGGGACCTACTCCGTCCCACACGCGGCATCTCACGAGGTCCTGAGGAGCGAGGCGTTCCAGGAGAAGGTGAGGCGCGGCCCGGTCGCCTTCATGACGGTGCTGCCCGCCGGCCATCCCCTCATGCGGGGGAGCCAGCTCGTGCAGTGGTTCGTCTACTGCCTCGCGGTGGGTCTGCTCACGGCCTACGTCGCCGGCCTCGCGCTCGGACCGGGCGCGGAGTACATGCAGGTCTTCAAGATCACGTCGGTCGCCGCGGCGATGGGATACGCGCTCGCGCACGCCCAGGACGCGATCTGGACCTTCCAGGGCTGGCCGGCCACGGCCCGCAGCATGTTCGACGGCCTCGTCTACGGCCTCGTGACCGGCGGCGCCTTCGGCTGGCTCTGGCCCTGAGGGGTCGGCGGGCGATGCGGGCTCAGCCGATGGCGAACACGAGGCCGCCCTGCAAGACGACGTGGCTGGTCTTCTTCCCTTCATCGTCGATTTCGGAGAGGCCCCGGGCGTAGATCAGGTCGAAGGCGAGGTCGAGCGAATCCGTCATCCTCACCTGGAACCCGCCGCCGAGGGCGAGTCCGAAGTCGGTTGACTTCACCTCGCTGACGCCGCCCTCTCCGCAGGCCACGTCGGTGTCCTGCGCGCTCGCCGTCCGCCCCGCGCTCCCGGTCCGCCCCACGCGGTTGGGAATTCCCGGAGGGACGTCGGGACGGAGGGGCCCGGGATCGACGGACGTCACGGCCACCTGGCACGAGAGGTTGAAGGCCACGTAAGGCCCGGCGAGGAAGCCGAAGTTGAGACGCCCCTCCTCGGTGGCGGTGCCCGCGCGAAAGAGCGCGGAGAACTGCAGGTAGTCGATCTCGGCCGTCGACTCGGTGAGCAGCCGGCTCGCGGTGATCGACGGCGGCACCTTCACGGCGCCGCCCTTCTGGGCCAGCCCCAGGCCGATGCGCACGCCCAGCCCGCCGCTCAGAGGGATCCCCGCGTCGACGCCCGCCACGATCCCGTCTCTGGGTTCGTCGAACGCGGAGGCGCCCCGGGTATCCAGGTCGGCTCCGGGCAGGCTTGCGGGACCGACTCCGGCCCGCACGCCGATGGTCGTCTGCGCGGCGAGCGGCCCGGCAACCAGCGCGAGAACCAGGGCCACGGCGTGGATGGCGGCTTGCGCGGAACTGCGTCCTGCGGACATGGCGTCTCCCTCCATGTGAATGCCTTGAGGTATCCTCCTCCCTTCGTACTATACTCCGGGCTGTCGAGGTCCGCCTCGACCGCATCCTTCACTCTCACACATCCCAGGTTCTCCCGACCCATGATCGATATCAACGAAATCGGTGCGACGGCCTTTGTCATCGCCTCCATCCGGGCCCTCGAGCCCGAGAAGCCGCAGCCGCTCTTCAACGATCCCTATGCCCCGTGGTTCTCGAACGACCGGGCGCGCACGGCCGCCCGGCAACTCGACGCGGTGTTCCCGCCCTCGACGACGATGGTCCGGTTCCGCACGCGCTACTTCAACCGGTTCGTGGAGCGCGGTATCGAGGACGGGGCCCGGCAGGTCGTGCTGCTCGGCGGCGGCTTCGACATGCGCGCGCATCACTACCGCGACGCGGGCGCGGCCTTCTTCGAGGTGGACCAGAAGGCGGTCCTGGAGTTCAAGCGCCATCTGCTCGCGGACAACGGGGTCGAGCAGCCGCCGTCGCTCTTCGCCAACTACCTGGAGGCGGATGTTCCGGGCGGCCTGGCCGATCTCGGGTTCGATCCCGCGGCGCCCCCGCTGATGGTATGGGAGGGCAACACGATGTACCTGCCCCCGGAGAGCATCATGCCGTTCCTGAACCGGCTAGCGGGTGCGATGTCGTCGCTCCGCATCGCTTTCGACTACTTCTCGGTGGACCTGCAGGCACGCGACTTCGACACCGACGAGGATCGCAAGCGGCTCGAGGGGGTGGAGCGGGCGATGAACGCCTCGTTCCCCACGGGCTTTCCGGACCTGGCGGTGTTCGAGAAGGAGACGCCGTTCGAGGTGGCGGAGTCGGGGACGTTCGCGGAGCTGGCGGAGGAGTACGGGCTGGGTCAGATGGTGGCGGACTATCCGGAGGACTGGCGCGAGACGCTCAAGCTCTACGGCTACTGCGTGCTGGAGCGGCGAGCGAGCGGCTGAGGGGCGAGCGAACCGCTGACCCTCAACGTGTCGCGAACACCAGCCCGCCCTGGAGGGCGAGGTGACGGTTCCTGGTTCCGTCGTCGTCGATACCGGTAAGACCGATGGCGTAGATCACATCGAAGGCCAGGCCAATCGAATCGCCGAGCCTTACTTCGACCGCCGTCCCGAAGGCCAGTCCGAAGTCGGCGGTCCTGAAGTTGGCGCCGTCGTCCCCGTCGCATGACGTTTCCGTTCTCGAGGGCAGCCGTTCGCTGAAGGACCGATACTCCCCCGATCCGGGCGGAGAAAAGAGCGTCGTCAGCGCGATGTCGCACGAATGGTTCACGGCCATGTAGGGCCCGGCGAGGACGCCGACGTTGAGAAGCCCCTGCTCGGCGTCGGCGCTCGCGCGGAAGAGTGCGGACAATTGCAGGTAGTCCAGTTCGGTGGTCGCATCGACGAACGCCCTGCCCGCGGTGACCGACGACGGCGTGTCCGGGCCGCCACCCTTCTGGGCCAGCCCCATGCCGACGCGCAGATCCACGGCGCCGCTCAGAGGGACCCCCACGTCGACCCCCGATACGACCCCGAATCGGGATCCCCCTCCTTCTCCCTGTTCCAGTCGCGGCATGTCCCGGGACAGAGTCGCGGTGCCGATGCCGCCCCTGAGACCGACGGTCATCTGACCCGCAAGCGGCGCGGCCGCCAGGGCGATCAACAGCGCCGAGACCAGCGCCCTCTTCAGCGGTCGCCCCGTTGCTGCGACGCCAGGACGCGGAGATGGTCGCGGATCGCCTGCTCGCTCAGCGTGTTGCGGCTCCGGCAATCCTCGCTCCACCTGAAGCCGTGGATCGCGGAGACGGCGTACATGCCCGACGAGAGGCCGGTGTAGAAGCGGTACTCGTCGTAGTCCTTATCAGAGTCGAACGCCTCGCGCGAGTCTCCCCAGATCCCCGCCGCCACTCCGACGTTGACCAATCCGACGACGCTGTCGATGATCGGCGCGGCGAGGCTGCGGGTGCAGTCGCCCAGCGCCACCGGTCCCTCGCCCTTGGGCGGTCTTCGCATGAAGAGCATGGAACACCCGCTCCAGAGCAGGGCGCCCGCGAGCACCGCGACGACCGCGACACGACGACGTTCGAACATGACTTTTCCTCAGCGGATATGGTCCGGTCGAGCGGGGTCCCAACCTGTTGACGACGGATCCGTCGCCCGGGTCACCTCAAAGGGGATGACGAGCGGAGCCTGAACCGCTGGATCTTCCCTGTCGCCGTCTTCGGGAGTCCGGCGACGAACCGGATCCAGCGCGGGTACATATAGCGCGGGAGACCCTCCTGACAATGCGCGACGAGTTCCGCCGTCAGCGCGTCGGCGGCGGACGGCGCGCCCGCCGTCTCCCGGAGCGGCGCAGAGAGCACGACGTGCGCCTCGGGCTTCACGAGGCCGTGGTCGTCCTCGCGGCCCACGACCGCCGCCTCCAGCACCGACGGGTGTTCCATGAGACGGGCCTCGATGTCGAACGGGGAGCACCAGATCCCGCCCACCTTGATCATGTCGTCGGCGCGGCCCCGGTAGTGGAACCAGCCTTCGGCGTCGCGCACGTACTGGTCTCCCGTGCGGAGCCAGCCGTCGACGATCGTCCGTCCCTCGAGTTCCGGACGGTTCCAGTAGCCGGGGGTCGTCGAGTCGCCGCGGATCTCGAGTTGTCCGGCCTCGCCGGGACCCACCTCCGTCCCATCCTCGTTCATGACCCGCGCCTCGTAGCCGGGGACGACGCGGCCCGTGCTCCCGGGCTTCACGTGGCCCGGCGCGTTCGAGATGAAGATGTGGAGCGCCTCGGTGGAGCCGATCCCGTCGAGGATCTCGAGACCGGTGGCGGCCTTCCAGCGGCGGAAGAGGTCCGGGGGCAGCGCCTCGCCCGCGGACACGCAGAGCCTGAGCGACCCCAGATCCGGACTTCCCTGCCCCGGCGTGCCGCGAGCCGGGCCGCCAGCCGCCGCTCGCACCTGATCCAGCGCCTGCAACTGGGCTGCGTACAGCGTCGGCACGCCGAAGTACGCCGTCGGACGCAGCGTCTCGATCGTCTCGAACGTCGTCGCGGGCGTCGGACGCCGTTCGTCGAGAACTGCGGTCCCGCCCACCCACAGCGGGAAGGTCATCGCGTTCCCGAGCCCGTACGCGAAGAAGAGCTTCGCCGCGGAGTAGCAGCGGTCGTCCTCGCCCAGCCCGAGGATCCCCACCGCGTAGTGCTCGCAGGTGGCGGGCATGTCCCGGTGGCGGTGCGGCACCCCCTTGGGACGGCCCGTGGTGCCTGAAGAGTAGAGCCAGAACGCGATGTCTCCGGGCCGCGCCGGCGCCGTCTCCAGCTCCGACGGCGCCGCGGACACGTCGTCGAGCACCCCGCCCTCCGCCTCGAGCGCGAGACCGCGGGCTCCCGTCCGCGCCGCCGCCAGCCCGGGCACGACCTCCGCGGCGAACTCCGGCGAATAGACGACGGCCCGGCACTCCGAGTCGGCGATGATGAACGCGAGGTCCTTCGCCCGCACGAGGTAGCTCACGGGCACGGGCACGATCCCGGCCTTGATCGCCCCCCAGAAGAAATGGAAGAACTCGGGGCAGTCCTTCACGACCATGAGCATGCGGTCGCCCGGCGCGAGCCCGAGCCCGAGGAGCGCGTTCCCGGTCTGCCCGACCCGCCGCGCCAGTTCGCCATAGGTGACCCGCGTCCCGGCCTGCTCGATGGCGACCTTGTCGCCCCGACCCTCCGCCGCGTGCCGGTCGATGTACCAGGAAGCCGCGCTGAACGTCGCCCCGTACCGGAGCCGAGCGGGCACCTTCGAGCGGTCGATCGTGAGTTCAGTCAGACTCATGGTTGTGGGTCCGGCTTCCGTTGCGTCAGTCCCCTCTCCCGGTTCGCGGAAAGGTGTCGGGTTCCGCACACGGTAAACTCCCACTCGCCGCGGCGGATGCGGTAGGGTTCCCTCGCCGCCGGCACGACCACGTAGTTGCGGCCCAGGGGGTAGCGCCGCCGCAGCGCCGCGACTCCGGTTCGCCCGACTTCGTCCGCGTTGATCTTGCACTCGAACGCATCGAGGCGGCCGTCCTCGCGGCGCACGACGAAATCCATCTCCCTGCCCGACTTGTCGCGCCAGTAGAAGATGTCTTCGTCCAGGTGGCGGAAGCGGAGGGCGTCCAGGACGAGGTGCTCCCACAGCACGCCGCGGTCGTCATCCCTGATCCGGCTCCAGCCCCGCTCGAAGGTGACGAAGCCAGTGTCGAAGGCGTAGCACCTGGGGCGGCTCACGATTTCGCCCCCTCCACCGCCGCGAAAAGGACGGAGGAGATGGACGGCGTGCGCGATCTCCAGAGCCTCGACGTACGTCCTGACGGTCGGCCGGCTCAGTTCCGTCAGGCGGGCGAGACGGCTGTAGTCGACCTGCCCGCCGCTCCACCTCATCAGGAGTCGAAACAGCGACAGAAACCCCTCGCGGTTCCGAACGCGGAACAGTTCCAGGATGTCCCGTGCATAAAAACTATCGATCCACTCGGCGTACAGTTGCGTCGACTTCGTCTCCGCCAGCAGCAAGTCCGGCAACCCGCCGTGGAGCAGCCGGTGGTCGAAATCCGCCCGCCCGAACGGTTCGGCGCACTCCTCCCACAGCACGGGGCACAGGTGGACCGCCAGCTTTCGGCCGGCGAGCGAATCCCGGAACTTTCCGGTGGCCGCGAGCGTGGACGATCCCGTGGCCAGGACCCTGAGCGATGGGTGCTCGTCCGCCGCGATCTTCAGGAGAAGGCTGGGGTCCGGAAGACGGTGCACTTCGTCCACGACGAGGACGGTTCCCGGTTCGAGGCCGCCGAGAAAGAACTCCGGGTCGTCGAGTCGCCGGACGGTGGACGGAAGGTCGCAGTTCAGGTACACGGCATCCGGCAACATCCGGGCGAGGGTCGTCTTCCCGACCCGCCGCACGCCGGACAGCCACACCACGGGCCTCTCGGCCCAGGCCCGCCGGATCCTCTCCAGCCACATCGGACGCCAAATCATAATCGTATTTTACATTTGGTTGCACTAAATGACAAATACGAAATCGGCTGACCGAACGTTTCCCCAGACGCCGATCAGTCCGCGGCGCGGATCTTTCGGCCGACGGACGCGGCGAAGTCCTCGACCTCGCGGGGAGACGTGAGGCGCACGAACCGGATGTGCGCCCAGCGCGGATCGGAAACGCGCGCTGCCATGTTGCGTCGCTTGCGGCGGTGCTGCGTGATGATCCAGCCGAGCAGCGAATCATCCCGCCAGATCAGCAGGTGACGCCAGAACCACTCCCGGTTCGTCCCCCAGACCAGTTCCCCGGAGCGCGAGCGCCGCCACGAGCGGCGGAGGAAGCGCCACACGAGCAGCGGCAGCGGCAGGTCGAGCCAGACGACGCTGTCGAGGCGCGGCCACAGGATCCGCTGGGAGAATTTCTCATACGAGCCCGCGGCGACCCATCGCTCCCCCCGGGTCGCCTCTCGAATTCGGCGTTCGAACCTGTCGGGGTCCGTCTGGTTCAGGCCGACCCATCCCGGCAGCCAGTTGAGCGCGTCCAGTTCGACGAAGTCCACCTCCAGCGCCTCCGCCAGCCGCTTCCCGAGCGTGCTCTTCCCCGACCCGGAGTTGCCGACCACCTGAATGCGCCCGCCGACGGCGCGAAGTGTCTTCCGCGTCATGAGTCACTCTCGCTGTGCGTTGGCCGCGGTGCGCGGCGGCGGCTAGAATGGCATGTACGATCAGGGACAGGGGCGTCGTCGATGCAAACTTATACAGCTGTCGTGGAACGCTGCCCGGATACTGGCCTTTATGTGGGCTACATTCCAGGCTTTCCGGGAGCGCATAGCCAAGGCGAGACGCTTGAGGAGTTGAACATCAACCTCAAGGAAGTGATCGGCATGCTTCTGGATGAGGGCCCGCCGACCTTCGTGGGCGAGTATGTCGGTACTCAGACCGTCATCGTGACCTAGCATCGCGTGCCGCCGGTCCCCGTCCTCAAGCCGCGTCAGGTCATCGCGATCCTCACCACGCTCGGCTTCAGAGAGGTGCGGCAGCGCGGTTCTCACAAACGCTTTCGACATCCGGATGGCCGTGCGACGACCGTACCGGTCCATGGAGGTCGGGACGTGTCACCCATCCTGCTTCGCCGCATCGCGAGAGATGTCGGCATGCCGGTCGACGAGTTCGTCGAACACCGCCGATAGCCCCTCGCCGGAGCCGGGGGAGCGGTGTCCAACTCCTGGGAGATCCTTTCAAAATGCGAGACGCACCAAGAGTCAAAATCAGACAGCGGAGCTTGCGGGCGTTCCGTCACCGAGCCCTGCCCTCGCTCGGTGCCGCCCTCACGCTCCTTGTCTTGGCGGCTTCCGGCTGCCAGTCAGAAGGCACCGAGGATCGCGGCGGCGCGAGCGCTGCACGCAGCACCGCCAGCGCCTTCGTCGAGGCGGGCGGCGCCTTCCCGCCCGGATGGCCGTTCGCCGCCGACGACACGCCGGTGACGGCCACCGAGGGCATGGTCGCGTCGACGGACGAATACGCGTCGCGCGTCGGCGTGGAGATCCTCGCGGCCGGCGGCAACGCGGTGGACGCGGCGGTCGCCACGGGACTCGCGCTCGCCGTCGTGAACCCGGAGGCCGGCAACCTGGGCGGGGGCGGGTTCATGATGGTCCGCCTCGCCGACGGCAGCGTCTTCGCGCAGGACCACCGGGAGAAGGCGCCGCTCGCCGCCACCCGGGACATGTACCTGGACGAGGACGGGAACGTGACCGACCTCTCCGTGCTGGGACACCTCGCGGCGGGCGTGCCCGGGACCGTCTCCGGGCTGTGGGAGGCGCACCGGCGCTTCGGCAGCCTTCCCTGGGCGGACATCGTGCAGCCATCCATCGACCTCGCGAACGGGTTCGAGGTCACGACGCGGCTCGTGTCCACGCTCGACGCGGCGCAGGAGGGGATCCGCGCCTTCCCGCACAGCGCGCGCATCTTTCTTCCCGGCGACGCCATCCCCGGCATTGGCGACACCTTCTCGCAGCCGGATCTCGCCGCCGTCCTCACGCGCCTCCGCGACCAGGGGCCCGACGACTTCTACCGCGGGGAGACCGCCGCCCTGATCGTGGAGGAGATGGCGCGCGGCGGCGGCATCATCACGCTGGAGGACCTCGACCGCTACGAGACGGTGTGGCGCGACCCGGTCGCGTTCGACTACCGCGGCTACACGGTGCATTCGATGCCCCCGCCGTCCTCCGGCGGCCTCACCATGGCGGCGATCGCCAACATGCTGGAACGCTGGGACCTGGGCGCCATGGGGTGGAACAGCCCCGAGACCATCCATCTCATGGCCGAGTCTTTCCGGCGCGCCTACGCCGACCGGAACGAGTATCTCGCGGACCCGGACTTCATCGAGCTTCCCGTCGACGAATTCCTCTCGGAGGCCTACGCGGACAGCCGCGCGGCGACGATCTCCGAGGAGCGGGCGACGCCGTCCGCCGAGGTCAACCCCGGGATCGACGCCTTCCTCGACGAGAGCCACACGACGCACTACGCGGTCGTTGACGCGGAGGGGAACGCGGTCGCGGTCACGACGAGCATCGACTCGTGGTACGGCGGCAAGGTCGTCGTGGAGGGGGCGGGGTTCTTCCTCAACAACACGATGGACGACTTCGCCTCGAAACCCGGCACGCCGAACCAGTTCGGCCTCGTGCAGGGCGAGCGCAACGCGATCGGTCCGGGCAAGCGCATGCTGTCGGCGATGAGCCCGACGATCGTCGAGGACGCGGACGGCGACCTCTTCCTCGTCACCGGAACCCCCGGCGGCGCCACGATCATCACGACGGTGCTGCAATCCATCTTCAACGTCGTCGACCACGGCATGAACGTCGTGCAGGCGGTCCACGCCCCGCGCGTGCACCACCAGCATCTCCCGGACCTCGTCTTCCACGAATACGGAGGACTGGGAGAGGCCGCGGCGAGCGCGCTGGAGGCGCTGGGACACACCGTCCGCGAGCGCGACCCCGGCCCGCCCGACGCCTACTTCACGGGCGGCATGTCGGGCGACCTGCAGCTGATCATGGCGATGCCGGACGGATCCTGGACGGCCTGGTCGGACCCCCGCCGCGGCGGGACGGCCCTCGGCCGCTAGTGTAGCCGGATCTCCCGCTCGTTCAGGGGCTGCACCGGGCGCGCGTTCATCGGATAGAGGGCGGCGAAGGCGTCGACCTGCGCCTGCGAGACGGAGATCGACTCCGTCATCACGACCCAGCTCACGACTTCCGAACAGGGCGGCGTCGTCAGGGACCCCTGGTAGCGGAAGTAGCCGCGCCCCTCGGGAAGCAATGCGCCGGGATCGAGCGCCCCGACCGCGGCCGGCGCCTCTTCGGGGCCGGGAATGGCCTCCCAGAGACCCTGGATGGCCGGGTCTTCGTCGCCCGCCTCCATGAAGACCCCGATCACGGCGAGGTCCCCCTCCTCCGCCGCGTGCACGAAGTGGACCTCCATCGGGGATGCCGCCCCGTCGACGGTGTGTTCGCTCGGCAGGTGGAAGTGGAACTGCACGAGCGAGAACTGCCGGCCCTCCAGGACGACAGAACTCCCCTCCGCCACGTTGATCTGGATGGTGTGGCCGTTGTCCACGACCTCCCACTCCGTGGCCTGCCATTGGATGTCGAGGCCGCCGTCGTCCGCATCGGCGGAAATCGCGCCCGCCAGATCGATGGGAGACTGCTCGAGGCCGGTGTCGCAGACCGCGAAGGAGGGATCGAGCCCGCCCCACCCGTCGGGACCCGTCTCGCCCTCGTACCCCCAATGGACCTCGCCCTCGCCCTCCCCCTCCGCGTGCTCCGCCTCCATCTGCCCCTCCGCCATCTCCCCCTCCCCCTCCGCGTGATCTTCCGCTTGCGGCCCACATCCCTGCTGCGCCCCGATGAGCAGGATCAGCGCGAAACCGACAAGACTACCGGGGATACGTGTGGGTGCCTGCATCGGTTGCTCCGTTCGGCGTGAGGGACTGGACCTGACCCATCGCGAATCTGGCCGCCCCCGACAGCCCGTCAAGACCCGCTGTGCGGTTCGCGGTGACGCCGGTTACGTTGCTCTCTCCAGCGGGGGAGGCACCTAATGGGGCGCACGTTCCACAAACGAGCGGCAGAGGGTGGATGGGCAAAGCTCGATCTGGTTGAGCAACTCGCTAATGTGGGGAGCGAGGTGGAGCGCGCGATCCGAGCCTACGAGGCCGGGCGGGAGAGCCGGTTCGAGGGCGCCCTCGCGCGGGCGCTCGAACTGTTCGACCTGACGGCCGCGGACCCCCGCTGGCACGGCCACCGCTGCCGGGAGATCCTGCGGGCCCGCGAGGAGTTCTGCCGCCTCTTCTTCGACCCGGATGTCCCCCCCGGCTCGGCGGACGGTCTGCGCAGATACTTCTACGGCTTCGCCTACGCCGCGCGCATGCGCCACTATCGCGGCAACTGACGGGGTCTTGCCGGGGGGTGACGCGCCCACCGTATCATCCTCGACCCATAGCCGAGAGAACGGAGCTGAGCACATGTCCCAGGCATCGGTCCCCCGCAGCCGTCGTTCGTTCAGCGCGCCCGCCCCCCTGGCGGCGCGGTTCCTCCTGCCCGCAGTGCTGTGCTGCCTGCCGATAGCGCTGTGCCTCCTGCCTGCGGCGCTGTGCCTCCTCCCGTTGGCGGCACAGGCGCAGGATCGCGAGGTGCGGGTCACGGTGTCCGAGGGGACGAACATGGCGGCGGCCGTCTCCCCGGACGGCAGCCAAATCGTGCTCGACCTCCAGGGGACGCTGTGGGTCATGGACGCCGGGGGCGGCGAGGCGCGCGCGATCACGGACATGTACTACGACGCGCGGCAGCCGCAGTGGGCGCCGGACGGGAGCCGGATCGTGTTCCAGTCGTTCCGGGACGGGCGCTGGCACATCTGGTCGATCGCGCCCGACGGCTCCGACCCGGTGCAGCACACCTTCGGTCCCTGGGACGAGCGGGAGCCGGCCTACTCCCCCGATGGCGGCGCGATCGTCTTCGCGTCGGATCGTTCCGGCGACTACGACATCTGGACGCTGGACATCTCCGAGGGCCCCACCGGCGGCCGTCTCCAGCGGGTGACCGACGCGCCCACGCACGAGTTCACGCCGCAGTGGGCGCCGGATGGCGAATCCCTGGCCTACGCGTCGGACCGCGGCCTGGGGGCGATCATCGTCCGCGAGAGCGGCGGCTCGACCCGGATCGTGGCGCGGAACGCGGGCGCGATTTCGCCGGCGTGGAGCCCGGACGGAAGCCGGATCGCGTACTCGGCCGTCGTCCAGGGCCAGACCGGCCTCTGGGTGGCCGACGCCGGCGCGGGCGGCAGCGGCGGCGCGGCCGGAGGCGGGGACGCTGCCACGCCGACGCGCCTCACCGAAGCGGGGGCGGACGTCTTCCCCTTCCGTCCCATGTGGATGGGGGACGGGACGGGCGCCGCGGAGATCGCCTACACCGGCGACGGCCGCATCCGGCGCGTGTCGGCGGACGGCACGCCGGGCGCGGACATCCCCTTCGAGGCCACGTTCGCGTTTACGCGGCGCGACTACGAGCGCGCCAGGCGTTCGTTCGAGGCGGGAGAACCGGAGCCCGTGCAGGGGATCGTCGCCCCGGCGGTCTCCCCCGATGGTCGCCACATCGCCTTCACCGCCCTCGGCGACCTGTGGCTGCTCGACATCGCCGCGGACGGCGCGACGCCCCGGCGGCTCACGGACGACCCCTTCGTCGACCTGATGCCGGCATGGTCGCGCGACGGCTCGCGGCTTGCCTACGCTTCGGACCGGGCGGGCTCGCTCGACATCTGGGTGCGCGACATGGCCACCGGCACCGAGACGCGCGCCACCGCCGCGACGGGCGGCGAGGTGGGTCCCGTGTTCTCCCCCGCCGGGGACCGGATCGTCTTCACCTCGGTCATGGGACTGCAGGCCGCCGTGCAGGCCGTGGACCTCGCGACGGGCGAACTCACCACGATCCGCAACGATCTTTTCGCCCCCAGCCGGCCGTCGTTCTCCCCGGATGGGCGGACGATCGCGATGTCCGTCCTCTCCCAGTACTCGTCGCGCTTCCGGGAGGGGCGGAACGAGATCCTCCTGCAGCCGCTGGACGGGGGCGAGACGCGCCGGGTCACGGCGGCCGATCACGAGAACATGGGTGTGCGGGCGCTCGACGGGCCGGTGTGGTCGCCGGACGGGCGGCGCATGGCCTACGCCAGCGAAGGCGTGCTGTGGATGGTCGAGGTCGACCGGGAGGGCGCGCCCAGCGGGCCGCCCGTGCGTCTCTCCAACCACCACGCGGACGCGATCTCGTGGACGGGCGACTCGCGGTCCATCGTCTATCAGTCGACGCGCGGCCTTCGCCGCTACCACCTCGACGACGGCCGCTCCGAGGAGATTCCGCTGCGGCTGGAGTGGCGGCGCCCCGCGCGCGAGGGTGCCGCGGTCGTACACGCGGCGCGCGTGTGGGACGGCGTCTCGGACGACATCTCCCGCGACATGGACCTCATCGTCGAGGGCAACCGGATCGTCTCCGTCGTACCGCACAGCGACGCTCACCACGCCGCGGTCGCCGACGCGGGGGGCGAGGTCGTGGACGCGGGCGGCCACACCGTCCTCCCCGGTCTCGTCGACATGCACTCGCACATGGGCTACGGGATGGGCGAGGCGCTGGGCCGCGCCTTCCTCGCCTACGGAGTGACGACGATCCGCGATCCCACCTCCGACCCCTACGAGATCGCCGAGCGCCGGGAGTCCATCGACTCGGGCCGCCGCATCGGACCGCGGGAGTTCGCCACCGGCCGCACGATGGACGGCAACCGGATCTACTACTCCGGCGCCGGCTCCCTCGGCCCCAACGGGAACCTCGAACTGGAGCTGGACCGCGCCGAGCACGTGGGCTATTCCCTCATCAAGACCTACGTCCGCATGCCGGACCTCATCCAGCGCCGCATCATCGAGTTCGCCCACGGGATCGGGATTCCGGTGGCGAGTCACGAGATCTATCCCGCCGTCGCGCACGGCCAGGACCACGTCGAACACATCTCGGGCACGAGCCGCCGCGGCTATTCGCCGAAGGTGACGGCGATGTACCGGACGTACGACGACGTGATCCAGCTCCTTGCCGCCTCCGGCATGACGATCACGCCGACGATGGCCCTCATGGGCGGCTGGTGGAAGTCCGTCGGCGACGACCCGTCGTGGACGACCGACGCCCGCTTCCAGGCCGTGTTCCCCGAGGGGATGGCCGAGGCCATGACCACACGCGCCCTCACGAGGGGCCGGGCCGGCGGCATCGACGAGCTGCTCGCCGACGCCGGCCGCACCGTAACCCGCGTCGTGCGCGGCGGAGGCAAGGTGGTGGCGGGCACCGACTCCCCGATCATCCCCTACGGCGCCGCCCTCATCGCCGAGGTCGAGAACTACGTCTGGGGCGGCCTCACGGAGGTCGAGGCCCTGCGCACGGCGACATCGGTGGCCGCGGAGGCGCTCGCCATGGAAGGAGAGATCGGAACCCTCTCAGCCGGCGCCCTGGCCGACATCCTCATCGTCGAGGGCAACCCGCTCGAGGACATCGAGGATCTCCGCCGCGCCCGCATCGTGCTGAAGGACGGCGAGATCTTCCGCATCGGGGAACTGCTGGAGCCGCCCCGCGCGCTCGTCCCCTGAACGCGCGGGGAACGCTCCGACAGGTTACGGCGCGAGGGTCGCCGTCAGCCTCCGAGCGGGATCACGATCCCGGCCTGAAGCGCCAGGCTCCGGTTCTTCGGGGCGTCCGGGTCGTCCTCGATCCGCGAGAATCCGATCGAGTACACGAGGTCCAGCGCGAGGCTGAGGCCATCCGAAACCGCAAGTTCCACGCCGCCGCCTGCCGCTACTCCGAAGTCCATCTTTCTTCCTTCGTCGCGGCACGATGCGGATTCGTCTATCGAGCCGAATTCCGCGAGATAAAAGCTGGCGCTCAGCTCGCAGGAAAGGCGAAAGGCCGTCCACGGGCCCAACAGGAAGCCGACCGATAGCGGACCGTCTCGCGCAGATCCAACTCTCCCCAGGGCCGAGAACTGAAGGTAGTCCATCTCGGCGACGGACGACCCGCCGACGCCGGGTCCGGAAAGGCTCACGCTGTACCCCTTCTGCGCGTACGCACCGACGACGCGAAGTTCGACGCCAGTTGCCATGGGGAACGCAACATCGATTCCCGCGACCACTCCCATGCGAGGATCTTCGATCGAGGCGCCTCCGAGAGGCTCGATCGCCGATAACTCCGCTTCGAAGACGTTGGACCACGTAGCCCGGTTCAGACCGGCCCTGACCCCCACCATCGTCTGCGCCATGAGCGGAGCGGCAACGAGCAGCGGGAGGAGTGACGCGACGATGCTGCGCATCATTGGAGCCCCTTTCGTATCGATGCGATCGTCCCTGTACCGATGGACAGCAGGATGACGAGCGGAGACCTCGGCAGGTCACTCTGCCGACCGCCGGCGTCATGACCCCTTGTCTCGAAAAAACGCCCGTGAGCTCCGACGGGTTACGGCGCGAGCGTTGCCGTCAGCCTCCGAACGGGATCACGATCCCGGCCTGAAGCGCCAGGTGCCGGGTCTTGATGTCCTCCATTGACGTATCGTCGATGTTCACGAGTCCCAGAGAGTAGATCAGGTCGACACCCAGCCGCAGACCGCCGGAAACCGCCATTTCCAGACCGGCGCCGGCCGCGATGCCGTAGTCGATCGATTTCGTCGCATCGTCGCACGATGCCGATTCCGTCACGGATCCCAGTCCGCCAACGTTCACACTGAAGCTCGCGTCGCAGGAAAGGAGAGAGGCTGCCCACGGGCCCGCCAACAGGCCGATTGACATCCCGCCGTCTCGCGGCGTTCCGATCCGCACCAGCGCCGACCCCTGCACCCAGTCCGCCTCGATGCTGCCCGACCCCCCGATACCGTCAAGGCCTTCCGACGCGACCGCAGAATAGGTCGTACCCTTCTGGGAATACGCTCCCCCGATCCGAAGCTCGACCGTGCTTGCGACCGGAAACGCGATGTCGAGCCCCGCGACCACACCCTGGCGGGCGTCCTGGATCCCGTCGTCCTCCAACTCCGAGGAGACGGTGGCCCGGCTCACCCCGCCGCGGAGTCCGAGCGTCGTTTGTGCCATCAACGGGGCGGCGATCAGCAGGGGGAGGAGTATTGCGACGATTCTGCGCATCTTGAAACCGACCTTTCAGAAGAGACTCGTTGCGATGAAGACTACCGCGACGCCGCTGAGCACCCAAATCACCCGGTCGCTGCGCTGCAGGAGGATGTGTTTGTTGAGGACGGCCCCGATCGGAGCGGCGAAAGCGTAGGTGGCGAAGAATGTCTGGACGTAGTCGACCATCAGGGAGCCGGCATCGAAGCCTCCGGGGGCGCCGAGGCCCGCCTCGATGAGGTCGAAGACGGTGAAAATGATCGTGAACCAGGCGCCGAGTTGCAGATAGAGCTTGGCCTCGGCACGCCGGCGGCGGCGAAACAGGGCGAACAGCGCGAGCACCTGGCGGAAGGCGAGCGACACGGCCCCGCCGGGATCGTTCGTGTAGTAGAAGAGCCGCAGGCGGTGCGCCCAGCGGTCGAACCCCCGCAGCACGGGCAGCCCTGAGAGCGCGTCCCAGCGTGTTCCCAGCAGCGTGATCGCGATGAGCGCAACCACCGCAATGATCGGCTCGTAGACGCCGGTTCCCCTCGCGAACGCGCCCATCGACCCGCCAGCCAGCATCATCACGACGCTGTCGGCCAGCAGACGGACGCGCGTCCGCCGCTTGGCGGCCCAGTACGGCTCCGGCGGGAGCGTCTCCCCCTTGGCGGGCATGAAGGCGAGCTGACGGGGCGGCTGACCCAGGAACTGCCGCCGTGCCTGGTCTTCGTTGAACTTCCGCACCATTCGCGGGATCAGAAGAACGTCCGCGACCCACCACAGCCCCGCGCCTCCGAGGGTGAGGAGCATGAGAAGGCCCGTCCCGGGACGGTCGAGATAGAAGCGATGGCCGCCGAAGACGCCCGTCACGAGCCACAGCGGATAGGCGATGACCTCGCGCTTCGGCCGGTAGCGGTACAGCTGGTCGAGCACGGCCCGGGAGAAGTCGAGGTCGCCCCTCCCGGGCACCCGCGGCGGCCCGGCGTGGAGGGGAGAGATCTCGTCGGGCACTAGAAGGCCACGGGCTCCTTGAAGCGTCCGTACACCTTCTCGAGCACGATCCGGATCTCGCCCAGCGTCGCGTAGGCCCGTACCGCGTCGAGAAGCGGCGGCAGCAGGTTCTCATCCTCGCGCGCGGCCCGCCCCAGCGTCTCGAGTGCGCGCTCCACGGCGCCGGAATCGCGGCGCGCGCGGAGATCCGCCAGGCGCGCCTCCTGCTTCGCGGCCGCCTCCTCCCCGATCCTCAGAATCTCGATCGGGGGCTCCTCCTCATCCTCGAACCGGTTCACGCCCACGATCGTCTGCGTCCCCTTCTCCACCTCATCCTGGAACCGGCGCGCGGAAGCCGCGATCTGCGCCTGGAAGTAGCCGGACTCGATCCCGTACACGACGCCGCCGATGTCGTCGATCTCGCGGAAGATCTCCTCGGCCTCCGCCTCGAGTTCGTCGGTGAGCGACTCGACGTAGTAGGAACCCGCGAGGGGATCGATCGTGTTGGGGACGCCGGTCTCGTAGGCGAGGATCTGCTGCGTGCGGAGGGCGATCTTCGCCGCTTCCTCCGTGGGGAGCGCGAGCGTCTCGTCCATCGCGTTCGTGTGCAGCGACTGCGTGCCGCCGAGCGCCGCCGCCATCGCCTGGTAGGCGACCCGCACGATGTTGTTGTGCGGCTGCTGCGCCGTGAGGGAGACGCCGGCCGTCTGCGCGTGCGTCCTCAGTCTCAGGCTCCGGGGATCGCGGGCCCCGTACACGTCGCGCATGTGCCGGGCCCAGATGCGGCGGCCCGCCCGAAACTTCGCGATCTCCTCGAAGAAGTCGTTGTGGACGTCCCAGAAGAAGGAGAGCCGCGGCGCGAAGCTGTCCACGTCGAGCCCGCGGTCGATGCCCCGCTCCACGTAGGTGAAGCCGTTCTTGAGCGTGTAGGCGAGTTCCTGCGCGGCGGTCGCCCCCGCCTCCCGGATGTGGTAGCCGGAGATCGAGATCGTGTTGAAGCGCGGCGCGGCGTCCGCCGACCACTCGAAGATGTCGGCGATGATCTTGAGCGCGGGCTCGGGCGGGAAGATCCACGCGTGCTGGGCCTGGTATTCCTTGAGGATGTCGTTCTGGATCGTCCCCCGGACCCGGTCGAGCGGCACGCCCTGGTTCTCCGCCGTCACGAGAAGGAAGGCGTACAGCATGAGCGCGGGCCCGTTGATCGTCATCGACACGGAGACCTTGTCGAGCGGGATCCCGTCGAAGAGCGTCTCCATGTCGGCGAGGCTCGAGATCGCGACGCCGCACTTCCCCACTTCTCCCTCGGAGCGGCGGTCGTCGGAGTCGTACCCCATGAGGGTGGGGAAGTCGAAGGCGACGGAGAGTCCGGTCTGTCCGCGCCTGAGGAGGTACTTGTAGCGCTCGTTCGTCTCGTGCGCGGTGGCGAAGCCGGAGAAGAGCCGCATCGTCCACAGCTTCGTCCGGTACATCGAATGGTACGGGCCGCGCGTGAACGGGAACTCGCCCGGCGTGCCGAGCCGGTCCAGGTATCCGCCCGGGCCGGTGTCGCCGGCGTCGAGGGGAGTGTAGAGCGGCTTGATCTCCCGCCCGGAGATGCTCCGGAAGCTGGTGTCGTCGCGCTGCGGCGCCTGGCGGAAGACCGCCTCCCAAAGCTCGAGTTGATCGCTCAGCGCGCCGTGCTTGCCCATGCCCCGTCCTGTATCGTCCCGCTCATCAGTGCCCTGCCTGTGCTCCGCCCAGCCTGCCCGTTCCCGCTCTCAAGGTAGGGGAAGGACGTTCCCGCGGGAACGTGTTCGGGGACGGGGGCTCGTCGTCAGGTTCCCCTGAGCGTCTCCCTGAACTCCTCGTACAGCCGGCGCGCGATCGCGTAGGGGGAAGCCCCGGAATCCAGCGTGTCGGGGGAGGCTCGGCGCCAGATCCGCTGCGCATCGCGGCCCGTGCGGCGGAGGAGCGCGTCGTGTGCCCTGCGGAGGCGGGCGGTCCGGCGGTGGGCCTCGAGCTTTCCCGTCGACCGGAGCCAGTCGAAGTGCCGGTCCAGGTGCGCGGCGAACTCCTCGATCCCCCGGGCCTCCGAGGCGACCGTCTGCATGATCGGCATGCGCCAGACGTCGTCGGCCTCGCCGCCCGCGGCGCCGCCCGCCCCGGACGCGGGGCGGTTCGCGAAGCGGATCGACATGATGATCGCGATCTCCTTCTCCAGCCGGTCCGCGCCGGGCCGGTCCGACTTGTTGATGACGAAGAGGTCCGCCACCTCCATGAGCCCGGCCTTCATCGCCTGTACGCCATCTCCCGATTCCGGGACGAGGACGACGGCGGTCGTGTCGGCGGAGACGGCGATGTCGAGTTCCGCCTGGCCCACGCCGAGCGTCTCCAGGATCACGCGGTCGTAGCCGGCGGCGTCCATGAGGTCGGCGGCTTCCCGCGTCGAGGTCGCGAGGCCGCCGAGGGATCCGCGACTCGCCATCGAGCGGATGAAGACGCCGGGCTCGGTCGAGAGTTCGCCCATCCGGATGCGGTCGCCGAGCAGGGCCCCGCCCGTGAACGGACTCGTCGGGTCCACGGCGACGATCCCGACCTTGAGTGACTGGTTGAGGTAATGCCGCGTAAGTGCCGCTGTAAGCGTCGACTTGCCGGCGCCGGGCGGCCCCGTGATGCCGATGCGCCGCGCGCGTCCGGTGCGCCCGTCCAGCCGCTCGAGAAGCGCCTCGAATCCGTCGCTCTCGTTCTCGACGTGCGAGATCCCCCGGGCCAGCGCCAGCGGCTCGCCGCCCGCGATGCGCCCGGCGAGCCGCTCCGGATCGAACGCCGCCCTCACTCCGCGTCCCCCGCCCTCACAGGTCCCCCGCCCTCACAGGAGGAACCGGGTCGCGAGCGCCAGCAGCAGGACGAACCCGATCAGGTCCGTGAAGGTCGTGACGAAGACCGACGAGGCGACCGCGGGGTCCGCGCCGAAGCGCTCGAGCAGGATCGGGAAGAACGCACCCAGCGCCGAGGCCACGGCGAGGTTCGCCCACGTGGCGATCATCACGACGAGTCCGAAGATGGCCCCGGTATCCGGGAGCAGCAGCGAGACGAGCGCCACGAGCAGCCCGATCGCGACCCCGTTCACCAGGCCCACGACGAGCTCCTTGACGACGGCGGACCAGCGCTCTCCCGGCAGTTCGTCGGCGAGCGCGATGCGGCGGATCGTGACCGCCAGCGCCTGCGTTCCCGCGTTCCCGCCCAGTCCCGCGATCACCGGCATCACGGCCGCGAGGATGGCGAGCTGTTCGATCGTCCCCCGATACAGCCACACGGCCACCGCCGCGACCGCCAGGGTGAGCGCGTTCACCGCGAGCCACGGCAGCCGGCTCCGGATCGCGCCGAGCGTGGTTCCGCGCAGCTGCTCCTCGTCCGACACCGCGGCGAAGCGCAGGATGTCCTCGGTGACCTCCGCCTCGACGACATCGATGACGTCGTCGAAGGTGATCTGTCCCACCAGCCGGCCGTCGTCGTCGACGACCCCGATCGCGGCGAGGTTGTAGCGGGACAGGATCCTCCCCACCTCCTCCTGGTCGAGGTCCACGGACACCACGGCCGGGGGCTCCTCGAGCAGGTCGGAGATGCGCGTGTCCGGCGCCGCGAGCACGAGGTCCCGCAGCGTGACGACGCCGCGCAGCCGCCCCCGCCGCCCGACGACGAACACGGTATAGATGTCCTCGGTCTCCTCCGCCTGCGCCCGCAGCTCCTCGATCGCCGCAGCCGCCGTCGCCGCCGAGTCCACCGCGCACAGTTCGCGGGTCATGATCCCGCCCGCGGACTCCTCCGGGTACTCGAGCAGTTGCCGGATCTCCTGCTCTTCCTCGTCCGGCATCGACTCGAAGACGCGGGCCTGTTCCTCCGGGTCGAGTTCGCCGATGAGGTCGGCCGCGTCGTCGTCCGCGAGTTCCTCGACGATCTCGGCGATCCGCTCCGGCTCCATGCTCGCGAGCAGTTCGCCGGGCCTCTCCTCCTCCTCCATCTCGGCGAGGGCGTCCGAGGCGAGGGCGGCCGGGATGAGTTCGAGGAGGGCCATGCGTTCGGCCTCCTCGACGTGCTCGAGTACGTCCGCCATGTCGCTTGGATGCAGCGGTTCCACGAACGCGAAGAGCGCGTCCATATCGCCCGCCTCGAGGCGGACGCGGATCTCCTGGATCAGGAGCCGGCGCTGCTCTTCCGGATTCTCGTGCATGCGCGCTCGGAAGCCGGCCCGCGGAGGCGGGCGGTTCGTGGATCAGGGCCTTCGGGAAGACCTCGGAAGACGGGGAATGCTACGCGCGGCCGCGGAAGTCGGCCAGCAGCCGCGCCAGCAGCCGTTCCTGGAGTTCGAACATCGGAGAGGCATAGCGCGCCTCGCCTTCCGGATGGTCGTGTCCGAGCAGATGAAGGATGCCGTGGATGACGAGGCGCAGGATCTCCGCGGCCGGATCGAGTCCCAGTTCGCGCGCCGATGCCTCGGCGGCGTCCGGGGAGATGTAGATGTCGCCGACGAGCGGATCCTCGCCGAGCCCGAACGCGAGCACGTCCGTGAGGTCATCGACCCCGTGGTAGTCCCGGTTCAGGGCCCGCATGGATTCCGCCGTGAGGAAGGTGACGGAAAGCTCGGCGCCCTCGCCCGCGGTGTCGCCTGCGGTGTCGCCCGTGCCGGCCTCCGCAGTGTGCCCCGCCTGCCCCGCTCCGAGGGCCGCCAGCGCGGCCGCCTTCACTTCCGCCTCGGAGGGACCGCGCCAATTCTCGCCGTGGGGGAAGTCGATGCGGATCGCGGGCGGCACGGGGTCGGTCAATCCGTCCGCCCGCTGGCGACTCCTTCCGGCTCCGCGGCCGGCTCCGGGACCGAATCGGGGAGCGAATCCAGGGCGGGGATCGGGCCGGTGTCGCCCTGCGCGGCCTGCTCGAGGTCGATCGGCGCCGACGCGCCCTCCGCCCCCGCGGTCGCCGCCTCCTCCACGTCGCTCGTCTCCGGCCCCTCGCCGGCCGGGGTCTCGCCCGCACCGCCGGAAGCTTCGCCGGGCGCCGCCGGCTGCGGATAGTCGATGCGGTGGTGATAGAGCCCCGTGAGGACGTGCGCGAACTCCCGCTTGACGATGCGGAGGTCGCGGTACGTGAGCGGGCAGTCGTCGAGTTCGCCGTAGTCGATCCGGTCCTGCACGAGGCGGTCGATCAGGGCCCGGATGCGCTCGGGACTCGGGTTCGAGAGGACGCGCGACGCCGCTTCCACCGCATCCGCCAGCATCGCCACGCCCGTTTCCCTGCTCTGCGGCTTCGGGCCGGGATAGGCGAAGTCGCTCGGGTCCACCTCCGCGACGCCTTCCCGGGCGCGCGCCTTCTCGAGGAAGTAGCGAATGAGCTGCGTCCCGTGGTGCTCGCGAATGAAGTCCTTCACGACCTCGGGCAGACGCGCTTCCTCCGCCATGACGAGCCCGTGGCGCACGTGGTCGCGGAGGATCTCGGCGCTCTGCCACGGCGTGAGACGGTCGTGCGGGTTGAGCCCCCGCGGCTGGTTCTCGATGAAATACTGCGGACGCTCAAGCTTCCCGATGTCGTGATAGTAGACCCCGACGCGGCCCTGCAGGGAGTCGGCACCGATCGCCTCGCAGGCGGCCTCGACGAGGTTCGCCACGTTGATCGAGTGGGCGTACGTGCCGGGCGCCTCGCGCGCCAGCCGCCTCAGCAGCGGCCGGTTCATGTCGGAGAGTTCGAGCAGCGACGCCTCCGTCGTCCGTCCCGTGAAGGCCTCGAGCAGCGGGAGGCCGATGCCGACGCCGAGTCCCGTGCACACGGTGGCGTTGAGGAATCCGAGCGCCGCGGTCGTTCCCATCTCGCCCAGCGCGTAGTGGCCCGTGAGGACGAGCAGGAGGCCGGCCCCCACGTACGCGGCGGTGATCAGCGCGACCAGAACCCAGCTCTGCGAGCGCGTGCGGATCGTGTGCACCGCGAAGGCCGCCGTGACCCCGCCCGCCACGGTGACCATGGGGGCCGCGAGTCCCGAGAAATACGGCTGGCCCATAAGGATCCCGGCGATCGTCGAGACGACGACGAGGCCCAGAAGGCTGTCGAACAGCGCGGCGGCGAGGAAGCCGGCCAGCGCGATCGGCACGAGCGCGGGCGAGCCCTGCGCGGCGGCCACGGCGCCGGCCGACGCCATCACGATTACGACGAGCCCGAGCAACACGGAGAAGCTGGGGAGATCCTCGTAGACGTCGCGGCGGAAGCGGAAGGTCGCGAAGACGAGGATTCCGAGCATGCTCACGACGAGCAGGACCATGCCCAGGTTGCGGAGGAAGTCCGATGTCGTGCGCGTCCCCCCCCGTTCCAGGATCTGGGCCTGGTAGGCGAGGAGTCGGCGGTATTCCTCCTCCGTCACCACCGTGTTCTCGGTGATGATGCGCTCTCCCTCGAGCACGAAGCCCTCGACCTGGGGGATCGCGGCCCGGGCCTGTTCCCGCGCCTGCCGCGTCGCGTCCTGGTCGATGCGCAGCGTCGGCTGCGCCATGAGGAGGAGTTGCTGGAAGAGCGCCGCGCCCCCGGGCGGCAGCCGGTCCCCCACCCCCTCCCGGGCGGCCCGCGTGAAGTCGTCGAGCCGGACGAGATCCGCGACGGCCCGCACGCGGTCGTCGCCGGAGGCTCCCTCGCGCGCGACGACGTTCGCGGCGCTGATGTCCTCGAGTTCGCTCCCGCGGATCACGCCCTCGCGCAGCCCCTCGAAGGCCGTCGCCAGTTCGTCGCCCAACTCGGAGCGCGACGCCTCATCGAGGAGATAGTCGATCTGGAGCGAGTCGATCACCGCTTCGGCCGAGAGGTCGATCCCGATCCCGGCCGCGACCCGCCGGACCTCGTCCCGGACGACCACGGCGCCGACGGCGGCCGGATCGGCGGCGCCGGCCGGATCGGCGGCGGCCGGGATGACGGAATCGAGCCGTGCGAAGAAGGCGTTCACGCGCTCGATGCTGCTGTCCGCGCGGGCGGGCTCGAAGCGCAGCCTCGGCGTCACGCCGGCCTCGGCCTCGTCCTGCTCCTCCGCGAGGCGGTCCGGGTCCTTGGGCACGTCGAAATCGAAGTCGGCGTTGATCGTCTGCCGGGCGACGCTGCCGGGGTCGATGCCGTCGAATCCGCTCGGCGTGAGTTGCGGGAACATCAGGGGGACGGCGAGGGCGATGGCGCCGACCATCGCCGCCCGGAATCCGTGGTGGACCCACGCGTCCCGGCGGCCGCCGGCCGGCGGCCGGTTCACGGGACGCAGGTAGTCTCGGACGCGACCGAAGAAACTCAACGCTCGGACTCCCGGTACGCGCGGATGATCTCCTTCACGAGTCGGTGCCGGACGACATCCGCGTCATCCAGATAAACGAAGTCGATCCCGACCACGTCGCGCAAGACTTCCTCGATCTCCAGCAGTCCCGAATCCTCGGGGCGCGGGAGGTCGATCTGCGTCTTGTCCCCCGTGATCACGGTCTTGGAATTCAGTCCGAGCCGGGTGAGGAACATCTTCATCTGGGCGGTCGTCGCGTTCTGCGCCTCGTCGAGGATGAGGAAGGCATCGGAGAGCGTCCGGCCGCGCATGTACGCGAGCGGGGCGACCTCGATCACGCGGTCCTCGATCGCCCGGCGGACGCGGTCCTGGGGCATCATGTCCTCGAGCGCGTCGTAGAGCGGGCGCAGGTAGGGGTCGACCTTCTCGCGGATGTCGCCGGGCAGGAAGCCGAGCGCCTCGCCGGCCTCGACCGCGGGCCGGGTGAGGATGATGCGGCGGATCCGTTTCCGGTTCAGCGCCTCCACCGCGGCGGCGACGGCCAGATACGTCTTCCCGGTGCCCGCCGGGCCGATGCCGACGACGATGTCCCGCTCGCGCATCGCGGCCAGGTACTTGTCCTGTCCCGGGGACTTGGGCCGGATTGCGCGCCCGGCCCCCGCGAGGGCGACTTCCGCCTTGCCGGAGTCCCGGGCGTCGGCGGACCTCCGCGAGACGCCGTCGCCGTCGGGGGGGGCTTCGAGAAACCGTTCCACGTCCACCGCATCGAAGGGACGCCGCAGCCGCGCGTAGCGGATCATGCGCCGCGCGGTGGGGGAGGCGCGGTCCACGTCGGCCTGCGGGCCGGAGAGGATCATCTCGTCGCGCCGGAGGACGACGCGGATGTCGCAGTGGCGCGCCAGCGTCGTGAGGTTCGAGTCGTTCACGCCGGCCAGCAGCTGCTGGTCGGCCCCTTCGATGGAGAGGCGCCGCTCCGTCGCCACGCTCACGTTCCGCTCCTTCCGGTCCCTCCCGTCACCGAGATCCCGAGCTCCTCGAGTTCCGCCGGGGTCACGGACGATGGCGAGCGCTCGAGCAGGCCCCGGGCCGCGGCGGTCTTCGGGAACGCGATGACGTCGCGGATCGACGCGCAGCCGACCATCTCGGCCACCACGCGGTCCATGCCGACCGCGAACCCTCCGTGCGGCGGGACGCCGTAGCGGAACGCCTCGAGCAGGAAGCCGAAGCGCGCCTCGACCTCCTCGGGCGTGAGCCCCGTCGCCTCGAGGATGACGCGCTGAACCTCGGGGAGGTGACAGCGGATGCTGCCACTGGCGAACTCGATCCCGTTGTAGACGATGTCGTACGCGACCGCGTTCACGGAGAGCGGATCTTCGCGCAGACGCTCGGGGTCGGGGTCCGCCGGCATCGTGAAGGCGTGCTGGGCCGGCACGGGGAGGCCGGTGTCGGGATCCGCGTGGTAGAGGGGAAACTCCGTGATCCAGAGCCACGCTTCCCCGTCCTCGTCCACGGCGCCGAGTTCCCGGGCCGCCGCGCGCCGCAGCCGGTCGAGGGCCGGCGAACTCTCCGCGTCGAGGCCGGCGACGAAGAAGACGAGATCGCCCTCCCCCACCCCGAACTCCGCTTCGAGCATGCCCGCGACCTCCTCGCCGACGACCTTCGCGGGCGGACCGGACCAGCCGTCCGCGGTGCGCTTCAGCCACAGGGCGCCCTTCGCGCCGGCCTCCTGCGCGAGCTTGTCGTAGCGGGCGATCCGCGATCGCGAGAGCGCCGCGCCGCCCGGCAGGACGAGCCCCCGGACGCGTCCGCCGGCGCGCGCGGCGCCGTCGAAGATGCCGAAGCCGATGCCGGTGAGCGCGTCCGTGAAGTCCCGGATCTCCCACGGGATGCGGAGGTCCGGCTTGTCCGTGCCGTAGCGCTCCATCGCCTCGGCGTGGGGCAGGCGCCTGAAGGGCACGGAGAGGTCCCGCTCGAGCCCGTCCCGCCAGATGCGCGCGAACATCTTCTCCGCGGCGCGGAAGACATCGTCCTGCTCGACGAACGCCATCTCCACGTCGATCTGCGTGAACTCGGGCTGGCGGTCCGCCCGCAGGTCCTCGTCCCGGAGACACTTCGCGATCTGGAAGTACCGGTCGAAGCCGCCGCACATCAGGAGCTGCTTGTAGAGCTGGGGCGACTGCGGAAGAGCGAAGAATTGGCCCTGGTGCACCCGGCTGGGGACGAGATAGTCCCGCGCCCCCTCCGGCGTCTGCCGCGTGAGGAGCGGAGTCTCGATCTCGACGAATCCCTGTTCGGTGAGCGAGGCGCGCACCGCGTTCGTCGCCACGTGCCGGAGCCTCAGGTTGCGCTGCATCCCGGGGCGGCGCAGGTCGAGGATCCGGTGGCGGAGGCGAAGCTCCTCCGAAGGCAGCTCTTCGTCCGGAGGCTGATAGACGAGGATCGGGAGCGGGTCGGAGACGGAGACCCGCCGCAGACTCGACACGCGGACCTCGATCTCGCCCGTGAGCATGTCCGGGTTGGGCTCGGGCCGAAGCGCGACGACGCCCGTCGCCTGCACGACATCCTCGGGGTTCAGTTCCGCCACGAGCTCGAGGCCGGCGGCGTCCGACCACTCCGGACCGAAGGACAACTGGAGCAGCCCGGTCCGGTCGCGCAGGTCGACGAAGAAGAGTCCTCCGAGGTCGCGGCGGCGGTGTACCCACCCGATGACGCGGACTTCGCGTCCGGACCACGAGGCCTCGACCTGCCCGCAGCCGGCGTCGCGCAAGGCGGTCTCGAGGGAGGCCGGCTCACGCCGTTCGGTCGGTAGCGATAGTTTGGTCAGGAGAACTCGCGGCGTAAGGGAATCGGCTCGGAATCGGTTCTGAACCGGTTCTGAGAAGTGCGGAACGCCGTGGAAGATAGCCGATTTTCGGCAGCGCCAGCAAGAAGCGGGGGATGACGGAAAGCACACGAGCGGAACTGCTCGCGGAGTCGGGAGACGGCGGGCGGGAGCGGCTGGCGGCGTTCTTCGCCGCGCGCGGAGAGCCGGCGTACCGGGCGCGGCAGGTCGAGAAGTGGGTCTGGGAGCGGGGCGCGCGTGCCTTCGACGAGATGACGAACCTCCCCGCCGGCCTCCGGGAAGCGCTGGACGCGGCCTTTTCCCTCACCCCGATCGAAGCGGACTACGTCGCCCGCTCGAAGGACGGGACCGTGAAGCACCTGTGGCGGCTCGAGGACGGTGAGCGGGTCGAGTCCGTGCTCATCCCGACGCGCGACCGCCTCACCCTCTGTCTGTCGTCGCAGGCGGGCTGCGCGCTCGCGTGCCGCTTCTGCGCCACCGGCGACTTCGGATTCCGGCGCCAGTTGCGGGCGGCGGAGATCGTGGCGCAGTACCGCGACTCCCTGCGCGTCGCGCGCGAGGAGATGGGGCGGCCGGCGTCCGGTCCGATCTCCAACGTCGTGTACATGGGGATGGGAGAACCGCTGGCGAACCTCGACGGGGTCATCGGATCGCTCGCGTCCCTGCACGGAGGGTTCGGCCTCGGGGCGCGCCGCATCACCGTGTCGACGGTGGGACTCATCCCCGGGATCCTGGAACTCGCCCGGCGGCCTGAGCCGTTCGAACTCGCCGTCTCGCTGCACGCGCCGTCCCACGAACTGCGGCTGGAACTCATGCCGATCGAGAAGCGCTACCCGCTGCCGGATCTGTTCGACGCCCTTCGCACGTATCAGAACTACAAGAACCGGCGCATCAGCTTCGAGTACACGCTCATCCGGGGGGTGAACGACGACCCGGCGCTGGCGGAGTCGCTGGCGAGGCTCGCGCGGGGGCTCATCTGCTTCGTGAATCTCATCCCCTTCAACCCGATCCCCTCACGTCCGGAGTGGGGCCCGAGTTCGGCCGAGGGGATCGCGCGTTTTTCGGAAGCGCTCGCCGCGCGAGGGGTGGGCAATGCGGTGAGAAGGCCGCGGGGACGGGACATCGCCGCCGCGTGCGGACAACTGCGCCTGTCGCGGGAAAGCTAGTGCCGGGTCCTGACAGCCGCGGCGGCTAGTCCTTTCCGAGATTGCCGAGCAGGCCGGCCCAGTCGCTCCCCACCACCACGCTCGCATCGAGGAAGAGTTCGGGATCGATGGCGACGGCCAGCGAGTCCGCGCTCAGTTCGCGGGCGACGGCGAGCGCGGCGCCGAGGCGGCCCGATCGATCCAGCACGTGCGTGATCTCGTGGTCGAAGTGGTCGGCGTTCCCGGTCGCGACGACATCGAAACCGAGGAGCCGGAGCCGGTCGGCGAACTGGCGCGCGAGCCCGCGCTCTCCGGCCCCGTTGAGGACTTCGACCTTGATCCGGTTCGTCAGGTTCTCCCCGCCGGGAATCGTCGCGGAACCCGTCGCCGCGGCACCGCCCTCCGCCGCGCCCTCGGACACGGTCTCCGCGGTCGCGGCCGGTACGGATCCGGCCAGAATCGCGAGTCGCACGACCTTCCATTCCTCCCAGAAGAGACCGATGAAGGCGCCGGCGCCGATGAGAACCGCCGTCGTGATCAGTCCCCGGAATGCGGAAGCCACTCGTCGGAAGGAGCCCCGCCGCCTGCGATAGGGGGCGCGACCCTCGGGACTTCGTCGCGTCTCCCGCCTGGACCGTCGTCTGGACCTCGAAAGCACTTTGTCGCCTCCCGTCGTCCTCCCATCCACCCGTCGACCGCGCCCGGCCGCCTCCCTGCCTCACACCTCCCCCGGCTGCATATCCTCCGCAATCTAATCAACCGTTTCGCGATTTGCGAAAAACCGGCGCGGTGATCACCTCCCAGAACCCGGCGGTCGCGGGGGAAAGGGGGATGAAACCATCGATGAGGATGCCGATCTTCGCGGTCGCGACGTCGACGAGGACGGCGTGCCAGTCGCCGGGCAGACGGCTCCGCAGGTCGGCACGCTCCTGGCCCAGGGCGAGGCGGCCCGGCTCCAGGAAGTCGGCCATGTAGAGGGCCTGTCCCAGGGCGTCGAGATCCCGGTGTCCGGTGGTGTGAAAGGCGATGGCTCGCAGGAGCGGCTCGTCATCGACCCCGGCCGCGCGCAGCCGGTTCGCGCAGGCCGGACCGTGGAGGAGCGGGTCGGGCCATGCTTCCGCCCCGTCGACGAGGGGACGCAGGGCGTCCAGGGCTTCTTCCTTGAGCGCGTCGTGCAGGAGGCCCGTTGCGCGCCAGCGGATCCGCGTCCTCTCGTCGTGCCCGAGGGCGGCCGCCCACTCCCCCATCAACGTGCCGACCCGCCTGGCGTGGCTGATGCGTGCAGGGCTCATGACGGCCCAGTCGGGGGGGCGTTGCCCGGTGCCGGCCGCGTGGATGATCGGGTGAAGCTGGTCCACGTGAGGTTCGTCTCGGTCGCGGAGTTTGTCGGGATCGCGCGGGGCCCCGAATATAGTCGCAATGGGCATTCGATACGACTCCCTCCTCGCCCGGGCCCTCGCCCGCGAGATCATCGACCGCTGGCGGGGCGTCCGCATCGCCGGGCTCCGCATGGCATCGGGGCGGCGCGCCGTGGAACTCGCCTTCGAGGACGGGTCCCGGCTCGTCGCGATGCTGCACCCGCTGCACGGGCACGTCCTGGAACTCGGCGCCGAAGCGCCGGCGTCGGGGGTGGAGGGGAAGGCGCTGCGGACCGGGCGGCTGTCGCTCGTGGACGCGCGGGCGCCGGCGGACGAGCGCGCCCTGCTCCTGACGCTCGGGGACCGGGCCGGGCGTCCGTGGGAGATGCTGGCGATCGAACTCCAGTCCCGCCGCTGGAACGCCGTGCACTGCCGCCGGCCGGAGCCCGGGGCCGGCCCCGGCTCCGTCCCCGAGTGGCGAATCGAGGCGGCGCTGCTCGCGCGGGATGCGGGCGACCGCTCGCTGCGTCGCGGGGCGTCCTACGCGCCGCCTTCGTCCGGGCGGCGAGCCGTTGCCGCTCCGCCATCGGAGGCGGAATGGGCCGCCGTGCCGGCCGGAGACGAGGCGGACCGCCGACAGGCCGTGCTGCGGACGTGGGCGTGGACGAGCGCGCTCAACGTCGACTGGATCCTGGCCGGATCCGACCCGGCGGAGGCGTACGCGCGGTACCTGGCGCTCCACGCGCTCGCGGCGGCGCCTTCGCGCGGCCCGGCCGCGTCCGATGCGCCGGGCACGCCGCCCCGGCCGGCCTTCGTGCTCGACCGCCCGTGGGGCCCCCAGCCCTACCCGCACCCCGTCGGGGCCGGCAGCGGGCCCGCCGCCGGACTGCTGACCGCGGCCGCGCAACTGCTCGCCCCCGGCGGCGGCCCCGCCCCCGCCCTGCAGGCCCTCCCCGGGGCCGCCACCGACGACGACGACGGAGACGAAGCCGCGCAGATCCGGAAGCGCCTCCGCGCCCGCCGGAAGCGGCACCGGCGCCGGGCCGCCGCGCTCGAAAGGCAGCTCGCCGCGGCCGGTCCGCCGGACGAACCCCGCCTCCTCGGCCAGATCCTCCTCGCCCGCAAGGACGAGGTTCCGAAGGGCGCTTCCGCCGTGACGCTGCCGGACTTCGACGGCGCTCCGCGCGAGATCGCGCTCGACCCCGCCCGTGACGCGGTCGCCAACGCGGAGGCCTTCTTCGACGAGGCCCGGCGCCGGGAGCGCGCTCTGGAGCGGCTGCCCGGCGCAGTCGCGACGGCCCGGGAGCGCGCGGCCGAGTTCGACGCTCACCTCGAGCGGCTCGCCGAGTCCGGTCCGTCGGACGCCCTGTGGTCCGCCGCCGGCGGGAAGCCGGTGCACACCCGCGCGGGCGGGTCACGGGCGGGCGGCCCGGAACTCCGGGTGCCCTACACGCGGCTCCGTTCCTCGGGCGGGCTGGAGATCCGGGTCGGGCGCGGCGCCCGCGACAACGACGACCTCACCTTCCGCCACTCCGCACCGGACGACATCTGGCTGCACGCCTCTCAGGCCTCGGGCGCGCACGTCATCCTGCGCTGGGGGCGAAGGAACGAGAATCCGCCGAACCGCGACCTGCTCGAGGCCGCGATCGCGGCGGCGGTCCACAGCGGCGCGCGCCACAACCGCACGGCCCCGGTCGTCTGGACCCGCCGCAAGTACGTCCGCAAACCGCGAAAATCTCCGCCGGGCACGGTGACCCCGGACCGCGTGCAAACGGTCTTCGTCGAACCGGACTCGGACCTCGTGAAGGCGATGGCCCGGCGCACGGAGGACGCATGAACGCATCGGCCGACGTTCCCGCGGGAACGTCTCGCGGTCCGGACCCGAGGCTCGACCGCGCGCGCGGCTGCCTCATCGGCCTGATCGCCGGCGACTCGCTCGGGAGTCTCGTCGAATTCCAGTTCCCCGAGGACATCCGCCGCCTCCATCCCGACGGGGTCCGCGATCTCCGCGACGGGGGCACGTTCAACACGCTCGCCGGGCAGCCGACCGATGACTCCGAGATGGCCCTCGCGCTGGCCCGCACGCTGATCGCTCGCGGCACCTACGACCCGGAGGCGGCAAACCGCGCCTACCGCGAGTGGCTCGACTCGGATCCGTTCGACTGCGGCCTGACGATCCGCGACGGCCTGCTCGGAAATCCGCGCCGCGAGAGCCAGGCCAACGGGGCGCTCATGCGCATCGCTCCGCTGGGCATCTTCGGCTCCCGCCATCCACTCGGCACCGTCGCGCGCTGGGCGCGGGAAGACGCCGGCCTCACGCACCCGAATCGCGTCTGTCTCGACGCGAACGCCCTCTTCGCGATGGCGCTCGCCCACGCGATCGACAGCGGTCCGACGCCGCGCGACCTGTACGAACGGATCGTGACGTGGGCGAACGGGGGGGAGATCTGCCCGGAGGTGCGGGCGTGCGTCTCGGAAGCCGCCGTCGGGCCACCGGAAGACTGCATGACGCACATGGGCTGGGTCCTGATCGCGCTCCGCAACGCGCTGTGGCAGCTGCGGCACGCCTCATCGCTCGAAGAGGGCGTGATCGACAGCGTCATGAGGGGCGGCGATACCGACACGAACGCCGCGATCTGCGGAGCGCTCCTGGGCGCCGTCCACGGGCTGGGGGCCGTACCCGCGCGCTGGACCGCGGCGGTCCTCCGTTGCCGCCCCGAGGCGGGCCGACCCGGCGTCAAGCGACCGCGTCCGAAGGCCTACTGGCCGATCGACGCCCTCGATCTCGCAATCCACCTCGCGCGCCCAACACCGCCAGCGACCTGAAGCCGCGGCGCGCGGGGGTCGTGTCAGCGGGCCTCCAGGAGCGCTCGGATCGCGGCCACTTCCTCGCGGATCGCGTTCAATTGGCGATCCTTCGCGTCTTCCCGTGGCCGGATCACCCAGGATACCAGCGTGGCCGTCAGCGTCCCGACAAGCGCCGCGCCGACCGTCATCAGGGCGAGGCCGATGGCGCGCCCCGCGGCCGTGACCGGGAACGGATCGCCCTGCTGGCCTGTCATGACCGTGAAGAAGGACCACCACAGCGCGGCCGGGCCGGAGCCGATCCCGCCCCCCGCCGCCCGCTCGAGATAGAGGACGGCGATACTCGCGCCCACGACCGTCAGGATCGCGACGGACACGGCGACGAGCGCCGTGGTCTGTGCCCGCCGGCCCATCCAGAACGAGCCGACGACCCTCGCGGCGCGCGCGGCGCGGAGGAACCTCAGAATCCGCAGGACGCGGCCGATTCGGAATGCGCGGAGTTCCGTGATCGCGGGCAGGCTGGAGAGGAGATCGATCCAGCCCCAGGTGAGCATGTAGCGCTTGCGGTCCTTGGCACGCGCGAGGGAGAGGAGGAAGTCCGCGAAGAAGACGACGCAGAAGGCCGTGTCCGCGTAGAAGAGAATGCGCAGGATCTCGGGATCCAGCGGCAACGCGAGTTCCACGACGAGAGCCACGAGCACGAGCACGCAGCAGACCAGCATGAAGATCTGGTACGGTGACGCGGTCGGAGGTTGTCGATCTGCTTCCGTCATGCTTCCTCCCGGGAGTGAGGGTTCGAAGTTGCGGTGCGAGCCGCCGCGCGAGCCGCCGCGCGAGCCGCCGCGGCGTCAGAGGCCGATCGAGCCTTCGAGACAGGAGCGGGGGACGTCGAACGCGTCGACGAGGGGGATGGCCTGGGGACGAATCTCGGCGCAGAGCGCGGTCACGGTGCGGCGGATGGCCTTGCTCTTGGGCGGATCCAGATAGCCCCGCTCCAGGAACCACGCCGCCTCGCGCTCGATCGTGGCGAGCGCGTAGAGACTGCGCAGGCGCTCGAGCCACTCCGCGACGCCGGAACCCGGCGTGCGGCGCTCGGCAGCGATCATCGAGCGCAGGATCTCGCACTCGACGTGGGCCCGGGCGGCCGTGAGCGCGTGATGCTGGCAGTCCGTGAGCGCGTCGAACGAGGTCATTCCGCGCGCGATCCGCTGCCGGACCCGCCGGGCGAGGGAAAGCACGAGGTCCGAGCGGCGGGCGTCGAAAACCGTGTCGTGGAAACCGGGGTCGCGGAGGTGGGCTTCGCCCGTCTTCCGTGAGATGACCCAGTTGCGCTCGGCGATCGCGCGGCCGGCGCGGCCGGCGACGAAGCGCGCGATCCCAAGCGCGCCGAGATCCCCGAACTGCTGGCGGAAGCCCGTGAGGAGGTCCTTCGCCACAAGCTGCATGAGGACGGTGTTGTCGCCCTCGAAGGTCGTGAAGACGTCGCTGTCCGCCTTGAGTGCCGCGAAGCGGTTGTTCGCGAGGTAGCCGCGCCCCCCGCACGACTCGCGGCACGCCTGGATGGTGTCCGTCGCATGCCAGGTGGCCAGGGCCTTGAGCCCGGCCGCGGCCGCCTCGAGGCGCCGCCGCCGCGCCACGGTCCTCGGATCGCCGGCGTCCCCCGCTTCCGCGGTGACCGCAGCCAGGTACTCCGCCTGCAGGTCGTGGAGCGCGAAATTGAGCGCATACGTCGTGGCAAGGCGCGGGAGCAGTCGCCGCTGGTGGGCGGGATAGTCGAGGAGGATGCGCTCGGCTTCGCCGGGCGGACCGAACTGCCGGCGGCGCGCGCCGTACCGGACCGCGATCGTGAGGGCGACCTTCGTCGCGCTGAGCGCCGCGCTGCCCACGGCCACGCGGCCGCTCACGAGGGTGCCGAGCATGGTGAAGAAGCGCCGGGCCGGGCTCGCGATCGGGCTCCGGTAGGTCCCCTCGTCGTCGATGGAGGCGAAGCGGTCGAGGAGGTTCCCGCGCGGCACGCGCACGCGATCGAAATGCAGGCGTCCGTTGTCCACGCCGTTCAGGCCGAGCTTCTCCCCGCAATCCTCGATCGTCACGCCCGGCAGCGCCCCCCCGTCGTCGCCGCGGATGGGGACGAGGATCGCATGCACGCCGCGCCCCTCTCCACCCACCTCCAGCTGGGCGAACACCGTCGCGAGCCGGCCGTCCCGCGCCGCGTTCCCGATGTAGTCCTTGCGCGCCCCCGGCACCGGGGTGTGCACGACGATCTCCCGGGCCCCCGGGTCGTAGACCGCCGTCGTCTGGATGTCGTAGACGTTGGACCCGTGCAGCGTCTCGCTCATCGCGAAACACCCCGGGAGCGCCAGCGTCCCCGCGCCTCTCAGGTATTTCTCGTGGTGTCGCCGCGAACCGAGCTGGTGGATGCTGCCGCCGAAGAGCCCGAACTGGACGCCGAACTTCGTGAGCAGGCTGAGGTCGAAGAAGGCGAGCGTCTCGAAGGTGGCGATGAAGCCCGCGGGATCGTCCCCGCCCCCGAACTCCGCAGGGTAGCTGAGCGCCCCGAGCCCCTCGTCGGCGAGCTCCCGGCACCATTCCGACACCCGCGCCCGGTAGTCGGCCGTCGAGAGACCGGCCACCGTCTCGAACCGGCCGTCCGAAAGGAGCGCGCACACGCGACGCCGGGTCTCGGGGGCCGGACCGCGGAGGGAGCCCGCCATCGCGTCGGGGTCGAAGCGCGGCCGAACATCGGGAAGCGGCGCGATCGGCCGCGCCGGGTCGAAGAGCGTCGCCACCGCGTCCGGACCGCCCAGGCCCAGCGTTTCCTCGATGCGGAGGATGGCCGCGCGCTCCTCCCGCGTCGGGTGCTCGCCGTCGGCCTCCGCGATCGCGATGCCGAGTTCCGTGAGGGATCGCTTTCGTTCGGGCGAGACCTCCACCGCCCGCCGCCGCACCTCATCGACGAGGTGGAGGAGCCGCTCCGCCGACGGCGGCGCTTCGGGATCGAGCCACTCCGCGAGGGCGCCTTCGCGCACCCCCGCCTCGCGCAGGTGCCCGCGCAGCATTTCCAGTTCTTCCGCCGCGAGTTCCCCGTCAGCCCACGCGACGTAAAGGAGAGGGCAAAGGGCGAGCGACCCGGGCTCGGCGGCGGAGTCGCCGCCCGGCGCCGAGCCGGGGCCGGCCATTCTCCGAGGCCCTCCGCCTCGAACCCGATCTCCTTGTGGGAGCCATCGCAGAACGGCTTGTTCTTCGACGCGCCGCAGCGGCACATCCAGGGCTGCCGGAAGCGCGCCGACCCTTCGTGCCCCTCTCCGCTGAGTTCCACGACGCCGTCGAAGTGCAGGGGTCCGTTCGCGTGCGCCGTGACGACGATGTCCCCGGCCTCCTTCCCGGACGTCGCCTCCGGCCCGGACACCGCGCGGTCCGTGTCGATCGGCCCGGAGGCCCGGAACTCGATGTCGCGGTGCGCCCCGTCGCAGAACGGCTTGTTCGCGGACTTCCCGCACCGGCACAGGGCGGCCTTCGGCTTCTCGATGCCGTCTTCCGCCCCCGCCGTGCGCACGCGCAGAGGGCTACGCACGAGGAGCGGGCCGTCCCCGCCGCAGTGAACGATGCATCCGTCTGCCGTCATCTGATCTCCCATCGCAGTCCGTCCGCCGTCAGGGGACGAGTTCGGTTCGTCTCGGTCTGAGGAGGAATACGCCCTCGAGCATGCTCGTCACGAGGACGGTCCCGCTCTCGAAGTAGGGGAACGCCGTCCACGCCCCGTTGAAACCGGGAGGATCGGCGCCGTACGGCGTCGTGTCGAAATGCCCGACCTCCCGCAGGTTCTCGGGGTCGCTGATGTCGATGACGCGGAAGCCGGCCTGGTAGTTGGCCTGGTACATCCGGTCGCCCTTCACGTAGAGATTGTGGTCCGTCGCGTTGTTGGGTCCGTAGTAGTCCGCGATCACGACCGGGTCGTCGAGATCCGTCACGTCCCACACGATGGTCTTCGTGCGGTCCGTCGTGCCGACGAGTTCGTCGAGTTCGTCGTCCAGGAAGAAGTAGCGCCGGTCGTCGCTCAGCCACCCCTGGTGGATGTAGGCGACGCCGGGGTACGCCGCGGCCGAGATCGGGCGCGGGTTCGACTTGTCCGTGACGTCGACGATCCGGAGCGCGGTCTCGTTCGACGCGAAACACAGCTCCCGGCCCCGGTAGTCCGCGTCTGGCCCGTCGTACACGAGGCACTGCGCGTCGTGCGTCCGCCCCTGGAAGATGAGCCCCTCGGTATCCGTGTAGCAGCCGGCGAACTCGGGCGCGAGCGGCTCGCGGATGTCGATCATCACGAGGCCGCCGCCGCAGGTGTGCCCGTCCCCGCTCGTGGAGACGGTGAAGGCGGTGCCCGCGCCGGTGTCGATGATGAGGTTGTGGGCGCTCCCGATCCCATCCCAGCGGAGGTCGGGCTCGAATTCCACGGGGGGACTCGCGACGTCGCGCAGGCGGGTGAGATCGAAGATGACGAGCCCGTGTGCGCCGGCCCCGTCCCCGGTGAAGAAGAGGTGGTCGGCGTAGACCTTGAGGTCGCGCGCGCCGCTGTGGTTCGCGGGGATGACGCCGAGATATACGGGGTTGACGGCGTCGGTGACGTCGACGATCGCGGCCCCCCCGGAACGGCCGACGAGACCGTACTCGCGGCCGGTCTCGGGGTCCGTCCAGCCCCACGCGTCGCTCACCCGCTCCCCCGGCTCGGCGCCGATCGAGGCGAGGGGGAGGTAGGACTGGAGGTCGACATCCGAGCAGTCGAAGCCCGCGGCGCGGTCGTCCTCGCAGCGCACCTCCGCCGCGGTCACCGCGGCGGGCGGCGTCCCGGGGCGCAGCCAGACCGGCTCCGACCAGGAGCCGTCCCCCGCCGCCTCGTAGACGGCTGCGAGCCCCGCGCTCCCCTCGGATGCGGGGCTGCCGACCACGGCGAGGCCGGGGCGCAGGGCCACCGCGGCGCCGAAGCCCGCGACGAGAGCCGCGCCCTCGGGCGAGAAGGCGTGGGCCGCGCGCCATTCACCGTTCGCGTTCGCGCGGGTGAAGGCGTCGACCCGGCCCCGGCCGTCCTCCGCTCCCGGCGCTCCGACGATGAGTTCGTCTCCGGCGGCCGCGAGCGCGGTCCCGAAACGCTGGCCCGCCCCCGGATCGCCCGGGAGCAGCGTCGCGGCCTCAGCCCAGTCGCCCCCCGCCGCGCGGACGAAGAGCACGACCCGGCCGACCGATCCATCCGCCGAGGGCGCGCCCACGGCGAGTTCGTCATCGCCGATGAAGAGGACGCTGGCGCCCAGGCCGGCGCCCCCGCCCAGCGCGGGCGAATCGAGCGCCGCCTCGCGGCTCCACGTCCCGTCGGCCCCGCGCGCGAACAGGTACACCGTGCCCGAACCTCCCTGCCCCGGCGCCCCGACCGCCGCCAGCCCCTCGCGCACCGCCATTGCCGCTCCGTACCGGGCGTTCGCCCGCAAATCTCCCGCCTCGAGCGAGCCCGCGGCGCTCCACGAACCGTCCGGCCCGCGCGCATAGATTTGAACCACGGTGCCGGCGCCCGGCCCGCCCGGCGCCGAGACGAGCGCGACATCCCCGTCCGCCGCGACGACGCGCGCGGGCGGCTGCAGGATCGCCATCACCCGGCCCATGCTCATCTCTTCGGGAGCCGCGGCGGCTTCGGCGCGGAGCGGCAGGGAGCCCGACTCCGCCCAGGCGCCGTCCGCCCCGCGCGCGAACCCGTACGCACCGATCATCACCTGCGGATCCCCGCTCGCCGCGAGGAACCCGCCCTCCACCGGCGCCACGGTGCGGCCGAACGACTCCCCCAGAAGCGAACCCGCCGACCACACCTCCTGCACCTGCGCCCAGCCGCTCCCGTCCCTTTCGAACACGAGCACCGAGGCGGGCCCATGCCCGAACTCCGGCTTGAGGACCAGGATCTCGTCCGTCGCGGGCACCCACACCGCGGCCCCGAACCCATCCTGCGCCGCCACGGGCGCGCACACGGCGACGGCTCCGAACACGATCCAGAACATCCGTCTCATCATCGGCCTCCCGGCAGGCTTCGTGGGCGTCATCAAGCCAGTTGAACTCCGAACGCCGTGAAACGGCGGAAATCCGCCTCATCGGCCGTGGCGAGCTGCGCGCCGACACCGAGCGCCGACGCCGCAATCAGGCAGTCGGGCAGCGATCCGCGCCGACGCCCGCACTCGTTGAAGAGACGGGCCGCCACGACCGCGTCCACTCCGGTGAGATCGACGCGGGGGCCGACGATGGCATCGGCCACTCGCAGTCGGGACGGGGAGAGCGGGCCGCAAAGGAACTCGGCCCACGCCACGGCGCTCATGCCGATCTCCTCGCCCGCCGAGATCCAGCCACTCAACCGCCGATCTTCCATCGATCCGGCGATGAGCGCCCGGATGAGAAAGCTGGTATCGAGGTGGATCATTCCTCGGCCGCGTCGGGGGGTGTCGTCCAGGCACGGCGTTCGGCCCTGACGTCGCGCACCCAGCGCTCGACATCCACACCGTCCTCCAGAACGTCGGCCTGCAGTTGGCGAAGGGCCGCCAGCGGTCCACCCGCGCCGCCCCTGTCTTCCGCTGCCGCCGTCCTGACCGCACGGCGCAGTACTTCGGACTTGGAGACGTTCCAGCGCGATGCCAGCGCTTCCAGCGTTCGCACCGTCTCCACATCGAGCGAGTAGGTGGATTTTATGGTAGTGGTGGCCATACCTTACAGTACGGCCCTACCATGGCGACATCAAGCATCTTTGGTTTGCGCGAAGCATCTTTGGTTTGCGCGCGGACCCTTTACCTGTCGCGGTGCACGGCCGCGGCGAGGGCGGCGGACAGCTCTCCGAACGCACCCTCGCCGCGGTCCAGCGCGGCGATGAGCGCGGACCCCACGACGACGCCGTCCGCCATGCCCGCGACCGCGGCGGCCTGCTCCGGGGTGGAGATCCCGAACCCCACGGCCACCGGCAGCCGCACCATCTTCCGGAGCCCTCTCACCTGGTCCTCGAGCGAGGCGTCCAGCGCCTTCCGCGCGCCCGTCACGCCGAGGCGGGAGATGTAGTACAGAAACCCCGAGGCGTGGCCGAGGATGGTCTCGAGCCGCGCCCCCGGCGTGGTGGGGGCCGCGAGGGGGATGAGGTCGAGCGGACCGGCAGCCAGCCGCCGCTCCAGCGCCGGGTGCGACCCCACGGGCAGGTCGGTGACGAGGAGCCCCGCCGCCCCCGCGGCCTCCGCCCGCGCCAGGAAACGCTCCACGCCCATGCGGAGAATCGGATTCAGGTAGGAGAAGACGACCACCGGCGGCAGGTCGGCCGACATCTCCGCCAGCTGATCGAGCGCCGACCCGACCGTGACCCCCTGCTCCAGCGCGCGCCAGCTCGCGGCCTGGATCGTCGGCCCGTCCGCGAGCGGGTCGCTGAACGGGATCCCCAGTTCGATGATGTCCGCGCCGTCCGCCGCCAGCCGCTCCAGCAGACGCGGCGTGTCCGCCGGCCGCGGGAAGCCGCTGGACAGAAAGGGGATGAACGCCGTGCGCTCGCCGAACGCATCCCCGATCCGCGTACGCGTGCCCACCGCCCCGCCCGGCAGGGTCAAGAGCCGCCGCTCTCCCCGTCGCCCTCCCCATCCTCCGTCGTGACCGACGCGCGGTGCGTCCCCCACTGCTCGAACCACTTCCTCAGGTAGAGCTGCGTGCGCAGGAAGTTCGACGGACGCGAACTCGTCCCGTGCCACTCCCCCTGGAAGCGCACCATGACCGT
Organism: Gemmatimonadota bacterium; assembly: GCA_022820995.1. Classification (GTDB taxonomy): domain Bacteria; phylum Gemmatimonadota; class Gemmatimonadetes; order Palauibacterales; family Palauibacteraceae; genus Palauibacter. The sequence continues at coordinate 65,084 of JAJEEM010000008.1, forward strand.
CGGCACGCCCTCGTAGTGAAGCGCCTGGTAGAACTCCTCCGTCTGACCCATCGGCGTCCGCAGATCCATCTCCCCCGTCATCAGCATCGTCGGCGTCGTCACGTTCCCGACGTAGAAGATGGACGACCGGTCCATCCATTCCTCCGGGTCTTCCCAGAAGGGCTGCTTGAAGGTGCGCAGATAGCCGATGGCGTCGGACGTCCCCATCGCGGACATCCAGTTCACGATCGGACAGTTCGCCGAGGCGGCCCGGAAGCGGTCCGTGTTCCCCACGATATACGACGTGAGTATCCCGCCGCCCGAGCACCCGTACACGAAGAGGTTGTCCCCGTCCACGTATCCGCGCCGCAGCATCTCGTCGACGCCGCCCATGAGGTCGGGAAAGTCCGCGCCCGGATAGTCGTGATTGATCGCGTTGGCGAACTCCGTCCCGTATCCCGTGCTTCCCCGCGGGTTCGTGTAGAGGACGACGTAGTCGTTCGAGGCGTGCTCCTGGAAGGCGAAGTTGAACCCGCCATTGTACATGCTGTGGGGCCCGCCGTGGATCGCGAGCATGAGCGGATACTCGCGGTCCGGGTCGAAGTCGGGCGGCTTCACGATCCAGCCCTGGATCCGGAAGCCGTCCGTCGACTCGTACCAGACCTCCTCAACCTCGCCGAGGGTCACGCCGTGGAGCACGTCCGCGTTGACCTCCGTGAGGCGGGTGACATCGCCCGGATCCGAGAGGGAGAACCGGTAGAGGTCGCCGGGCTCGTGGTCCGTGGAGATCGTGCCCACCGCGGTGCCGTCCTCCGCGAAGGAGGAGAGGGAGAAGAGATGCGCCCCCTCGGTGAGCTGCGTAACGCCGCCGTCGACGGAGACGAAGTGGAGCTGCCGGTACCCTTCCCGGTTCACGTTGAAGTAGAGGCCGCTCCCGTCGGGCGCCCACTGGAATCCGCCGGACTGCCGGTCATAGTCCCCGGAGATGAGCCGCGAGCCGGACCCGTCCCGGTTCATGACGTGGATTCTGCCGTTCCGGTAGGTGTCCCGGTGCTCGTCCCCCACGCTGTACGCGATGAGGCGGCCGTCGGGCGAGGGCACGGGTCCTGCGTCGGAGCCGCGCCGGTCCGTGAGCCGGCGAATCGCGCCCGACGCCACGGAGACGGCGTAGATCTCCGACTCCTGCCAGTGCTCGGGCCGGTCCCAGTCGGGAACGCGGTAGGAGGAAAAGTAGATCTCGGTCCCGTCGGGGCTCCAGGCGATCCCGCCGTGGTTCCAGTCCCCCGTCGTGAGCTGGCGGGCGGCGCCGCCATCGGCGGGCACGACGAACACATGCGTCCAGCCGGTGTCGACGTACCCCTGGCGGTCGCGCTTGTAGCCGGCGCGCTCGACGATCTTCGGCCCCGTGGTCCACGTCGCCCCGTCCGGCCGCGAGGGAAGGTCGACGCCGGCGAAGTCCGCGCGGTCGTTCACCCGGCTCGTGAAGGCGATCCACTCGCCGTCGGGCGACCAGCGGGGAGAGGACGGGCCGTTCTCGAGGCGGGTGACCTGGCTCGTCGCGCCCTCTTCGTCCATCCAGCGCACGAAGATCTGGCTCCCGGCCGGCTCGCCCGCCGCCGTGAACAGGATGCGCGTGCCGTCGGGGGACCAGCGCGCCCCGCCGCCGTCGACGAGCGCCCGCTTCCGGCTGCCGTCCGCGTTCATCATGAAGAGGGACGACTCGCGGCGGTCGTTGACCTTGTCCACCCAGCCGCGGGTGTAGACGATCCTCGATCCGTCCGGCGAGATCCGGGGGTCGGAGACCGACTCCATGTCCATGTAGTGGTCGAGCGACAGCCGTCGAGTCTGGGCCGCCGCATCCGCGGCGAGCGCGCCGGCGGCGAGGGCTGTCAGCAGGGCGGCGCTTCCGAACTTCGTCTTCATCCTTCGCTCCTTCGGCTTCGTAACCGGCCCGGGGTGGGACGCACTAGTATCGGCGATCGGAGAAGGAGCGGCCACCCGGCCAGCGGCGCGAGGGACGTGGGCTACCGCAGGCGCAGCAGGTCGCTCCTGACTTCATCCCAATCGAGAACGGGATCGCCGGGATCGCGCAGCCGCTCCACGGCAACCGCCAGGTCGTCGAATTCCTCCAGATATCGCTCGAGGGCCTCGCGAACGACATCGGCCCGGCTTCGCCTCAGTGTGGACGCCGCGGCATCCAGGGCTTCGACCATCGCGTGGGGAACGCGCGCAGTGATCTGATCCATAATCCGACCTCCTCCGGAATCGCATGTACCATGATTCAATGTCAACAACCCGTTCAGCGGACCTCCATCACCGCGCCGGCCTCGGGATCTCCCAGCTGCTCACGCACGTGCCGAAGCGCCTCCGCGTAGAATCGCCCGAGCTCGTCCTCCCTTGCCCGAACGTCGCTCAGCATGACTCCGAGGTAGATGATCGGGCCGGGCTGGTCCGTGGCCGCGAAGAACTGCGGCTGGATGATCCCGGCGGAAACGATCCGGTCGTACTCGTGGAGCGATTCCTGAATGGAGTAGGTGAGGGAGAGCGTGGAGAGAATCGGCAAACCGAAGTGCCGCACGGCTTCGGTCACGCCGGCCATCTCCCACGCCGTACTCCTCAACGGCGTGAGCCCGAGTCCTTCGGGCAGTGCCCCACTGATCGAGATGCTCCGGCCTTCGCCTCCTTCGGCGGCCCGCTGATTCTCGACGAGCCCCGGCAGGATCCCGTCGTGATAGGCCATGCGACGTTCGAGCGTGACCGTGTTCTCGGCGATCTCCGCAGCCAGCGCGTAGAGCGTCTCGTCGACGAGCCGGCGGTGGTCAACGTTCGTCATCCATTGATCGAAGCCGAGGGCGACGAGAACGCCGACCACGATGACCACGAACTCGAGCGCGAGGCGGCCGAAGGGAATGCGATGGGTCACGCGACTCCGCGTTCGCCCTTCCTTCGAGCTGTCTTCCGGTGGGCTGTCTTCCGGCATCAGATGGTTCCTCGCTGTTCGTGGTGCGACTCGTGGTGCGACATTTCTAGAGGATCGCGGCGCCCAGGGCGGAGGCGACGAGGCCGACGCCGAGTTCGGCCGTCTGGTTGCGGTCGTCGAGGACCGGGTTGAGTTCGACGAGTTCCAGGCTCAGCAGCTTTCCGGAGCGCCACGCCTTCTCGCACACGAGGTGCCCCTCGCGGTACGTGAGACCGCCCCGCACCGGCGTCCCCACGCCCGGGGCGATCCGCGGGTCGAGCGCGTCGACGTCGAACGAAAGGTGGAACCCCGACGTCCCGGCGGTGGCGCGCTCCATGGCCTCGTCCATACAGACCCCCACGCCGCGCTCGTCGATCTCGGACATCGTGAACACGCGGACGCCGAGTTCCCGGATGAGGCGCTTCTCGCCGGCATCGAGCGACCGCGCGCCGAGGACGCTCACGTTTTCGGGCAGGACGCACGTCCGGCCGGAGGTCAGTTGCGGCTCCCCCTGCCCGAGCAGCACCGCGAGAGACATTCCGTGAATGTTCCCGGTGGGCGTGGTGTGAGGGAGGTTCATGTCGGCGTGGGCGTCCACCCAGATGATTCCGACGGACGCATCCCGCTGCCCGTAGTGGTCCGCCACGGCCGCCACGGATCCGATGGAGAGCGAATGGTCTCCGCCGAGCACGAGCGGCGTGCAGCCCCGGGCCAGCCCCTCGCGCACGAGCCTTCGCGTCTCATCCGCCACGTGGACGATCTCGTCCAGGAAGCGCAACTCGTGTTCGCCCGCGTCCGTGGTCTCCAGCCCGCCGGCCGTCACGGTGCCCAGTTCGGTGATCGTGTGGCCGATGGCTTCGATCTCCCGGCTGATCCCGGCGATGCGCAGAGCCGAGGGACCCATGTCCACGCCCCGGCGTCCGGCGCCGAGGTCTATGGAGACGGAGATCAGCGCGATGTCCCGATGATGGTCCAAGAATCGTTCCTCTTTCGGTTGGTGACGCTGACCGGCCGACACTACTATACGGCTCATACGTACATCACCCCACAGAACCAGGGGCTCAACTCCCGAACGGAGTCGGTGAATGTTCTCGTTCCACCATCGCCACCGGGCAGCCGTCCTGCTGCTGCTCGTACCGCTGCTCGCACCCGCGCCCGCCGCCGCCCAGGACGAGGAGAAGAAGGATCCCGACCGGGGTCTTCCCCTCGAACCGGCCCGCTGGGCGCGCTTCACGACGAGCGAAGGGACCTGGATCTCGCTCGACGTGAGTCCGGACGGCCGGACGATCGTCTTCGACCTCCTGGGCGACCTCTACAGGATGCCCATCACGGGCGGCGAGGCGACGCGGCTCACGGACGGCCTGCCGCACGACATGCAGCCGCGCTTCAGCCCCGACGGCTCGCGGATCGTCTTCGTCTCCGACCGCAGCGGCGACGAGAACGTGTGGCTCATCGACGCGGAGGGGGGCGAACCGACCCAGCTCAGCAAGGGGATCGGGAGCGTCTTCCTCTCGCCGGAGTGGATGCCGGACGGCAAGTACGTCGTCGTCTCGCGCTCGCGGGCCTTTTTCGGACTGGAGAAGCTCTGGCTCTACCACGTGGACGGCGGCACCGGCCTCGAGATGGTCGGCGGGAGCGGCGCGCAGCGCATGCTGGGCGCGGCGGTCGACGCCGAGGGGCGCTACGTCTGGTACGCACAGCGCACCGGCACCTGGCAGTACAACGCGATCTTCCCCCAGTACCAGCTCTGGGTGTACGACCGGCGCACCGGGACGCGCACGCCGATGACGAGCCGATACGGATCGGCCTTCCGGCCGGCGCTCTCCCCCGATGGCGAACTGCTCGCCTACGCGAGCCGCGAGGACACCGAGACCGGCATACGGCTCCGCGAACTGGACTCGGGAGAGGAGCGCTGGCTCGCCTATCCCGTGCAGCGCGACGACCAGGAGTCGACGGCGTCGATGGACGTGCACCCGGGCTACACCTTCACGCCGGACTCCGAGGCGCTCGTCATCTCCTACGGCGGCGGCATCTGGCGCGTCCCGGTCGACGGGAGCGACCCGACCCGGATCCCGTTCACGGTCAACGCCGAGGTCGCGGTCGGCCCGGAAGTCGAGTTCGAGTACCCGATCGAGGACACGCCGACGTTCATCGTGAAGCAGATCCGCAACACGCGGCCGTCGCCCGATGGCGGGCGGGTCGCCTTCACCGCGCTGGACCGCCTCTACGTCGCGGACCTTCCCGACGGCACGCCGCGCCGCCTCACTGAGGACGAGGTGGGTGAATATCACCCGGTGTGGTCTCCGGACGGGAACTCCGTGGCGTACGTCACGTGGGACGACGACGCGGGCGAGGGCCACATCCGCCGCGTGTCCGCGGAGGGCGGCGCGAGCACGAACCTCACGCGGGAGCCCGCCTACTACCAGCAGCTGGCCTGGTCCCCGGATGGCGGGCGCATCGTGGCGATCCGCTCGTCGCGCCGGAACGTGCAGGAGGCCGTCGACCCCTTCATCGGTTTCGGGCTCGACTCGGAGTTCGTGTGGGTCCCGGCGGAGGGCGGGGCTCTGACCCGGATCGGACCGACGGGCGGGCGCCGGCAGCCGCACTTCACATCGGATCCGGACCGCATCTATTACTATGGCCTGGCGCGCGCGGACGCGGTGCCGGGATCGCCCATCCCGCCCATCGCGACGACCGCGCTCTCCTCCGCGCGCTGGGACGACACGGACCGGCGGCAGCACCTGGCGGTGACGGCCCGCGCGAATCTCGACGCGGGCGGCGTTCCGGCGGCGTTCGAGCGGTATGAGCGCTCGCCGCGGTCGGACCTCCCCATGCCGCGAACGCACGACGACGACCAGCCGCGCGAACTCATCCTGCGGCTGGGCGCGGGGTCCGTCGTGATGGCGCCGCAGGGCGACCTCGCGCTGGCCCACGTCGGCGACGACCTGTACGCCGTGACGGTGCCGGACCTCGGCGCCACGCTGCCGAGGATCGATGTCGCCAAGCCGGACTCGGCGGGCGTGCCCGCGTGGAAGCTCAACGACCTCGGGGCCGAGTTCCCGGTGTGGGGCGCGGATGGACGCACGGTCCACTGGTCGCTGGGCAACGCCCTCTTCACCTACGACCTGGACGCGGCGCTCGCGGACACGGCGTACGCGCCGGCGGAGCGGCAGATCGAGGTCACGGCCGAGCGCGACATCCCGCGCGGGACCGTCGTCCTCCGCGGCGGACGCGCGATCACCATGAACGGCGACGAGATCATCGACAACGCCGACATCGTGGTCACGGACAACCGGATCGCTTCGGTGTCGGCGGGCCCCGGCGACGTGCCCGAGGGCGCGCAGGTCATCGACATCAGCGGCAAGACCGTCGTCCCCGGGTTCGTGGATACGCACGCCCACATGTGGAACCTGTGGGACTTCCACTGGGCGCGGCCCTGGATCTACCAGGCGAACCTCGCCTACGGGGTGACGACGACCCGCGACCCGCAGACCGCGACGACCGACGTCCTCTCCTACGAGGACATGGTGCGGGCGGGCCGGATGGTGGGACCCCGCGTCTATCACACGGGCCCCGGCGTCTTCCAGTTCGACTTCGTCCGCAGCTACGAGCACGCGCTCGATGTCCTGCGGAAGTACAGCCAGTACTACGACACGAAGACGTTCAAGATGTACATGTCCGGCAACCGGCGTCAGCGGCAGTGGCTCATCATGGCGGCGCGCGAACTCGGCCTCATGCCGACGACGGAGGGCGGCCTCGAGTATCGCCTGAACATGACGCACGCCATGGACGGATACCCGGGGATCGAGCACTCGATGCCGATCGTGCCGGCGTACAACGACGTCGTCGAACTGTTCGCGGTCTCGGGGACGGTGAACTCCCCCACCCTCCTCGTCTCCTACGGCGGGCCGTGGGCGGAGAACTACTTCTACACGCGCTGGGACATCTTCTGCGACGAGAAGCTCACGCACTTCACGCCGAAGCGGGAACTCGACATCAAGGCGCGCCGCCTGGGGCTCTTCACCGGGCCGGGGCCGGGCGGCTGGTTCCACGAGGACGAGTACGCCTTCCCGAAGCACGCGGCGTGGCTCGCGGACCTCGTGGAGGGCGGCGGAAGGACCGGCGTCGGCAGCCACGGACAGTTGCAGGGGCTCGGCTACCACTGGGAGCTGTGGGCGCTGCAGAGCGGCGGCATGGACGAACACGACGCGCTGCGCGCCGCGACGCTCATGGGGGCCGAAGCGATCGGCCTCGGCGGCGATCTGGGCTCCATCGAGCCGGGCAAGCTCGCGGACCTCGTGATCCTCGACGCGGACCCGCTCGCGAACATCCGGAACACGAACGCGATCGACAGGGTGATGATGAACGGCCGACTCTACGACGGCGACACGCTCGACGAACTGTGGCCGAGACAACGGCCGGCTCCGAACGAACCCTGGCGGGACACGGCGCCCGCCGTGAACACCGCCGCAGGCGCCGGGGACCGGGGAGGTGACCGATGAGCCCCCGCGAGAGGCAGGCACGGATCTGGAGGGCGGCGGCGCTGGCCACGCTGGTCGCTTCGACGACCGGGGCTCCGGCGGCGGCCCAGGTGGTCTTCGGTCCCGGCGGTCCCGGAAACCGCGATCCGCTCCCCCTGCGCGGCGCGCGCAAGGCCGCGTTCACGGCCACCGAGGGCACGTGGATGTCGCTCGACGTGAGTCCGGACGGGACGACGATCGTCTTCGACCTCCTCGGGGACCTCTACACGATGCCGATCGAGGGCGGGAAGGCGTCGCCCCTTCTCACGGGGATGGCCTACGAGACGCAGCCCCGCTTCAGTCCGGACGGCGAGTCCGTCGCCTTCATCTCCGACCGCAGCGGCGGCGACGCGCTGTGGACTCTGCGCCTCGACCTCACGGACACCACCCGCGTGGCGGGAGGCGGGTCCAGCCTCATGCTGTCGCCCGAGTGGAGCCCGGATGGCGTCTTTATCGCGGCGAGCCGCTCGAACGGGCTGGGCGGGGTCGCGCAACTCTCGATGTACCACGCGGAGCGCGGGTCCCCGCTGCCGCTGCCGGGTTCGCCCCTGCTCAAGCGGATCGGCGCCGCGTTCAGCCCGGACGGCCGTTATGTCTGGTACGCCGGGGGCTTCGGCGACTGGACGTACAACGCGGTCCTGCCCCTCTACCAGCTCTACCGCTACGACCGCGAGACGGGCGCGACGACGACCATGACGAACCGGTACGGGTCCGCGTTCCGGCCGGCGATCTCGCCGGATGGCCGCTGGCTCGTTTACGGCACCCGCTACAACGCGGACACGGGGCTGCGGAAGCGCGACCTCGAGACCGGCGAGGAGAGCTGGCTCGCCTATCCCGTCCAGCGGGACGAGCAGGAGTCGCGGGCGCCGCTGGATGTCCTGCCGGGCTACGCCTTCCTGCCGGATGGCTCGGCGATCGTCATCTCCTACGGGGGCAGGATCTGGAACGTCCCCATGGACGGGGGCGAACCCGCGGAGATCCCGTTCGAGGCGGAGGTCGAACTCGACGTCGGCCCACAGGTGAAGTTCGAGTACCAGATCGACACCACTGCGATGGTCACCGCGAGCCAGATCCGGAGTCCCGTCGTCGGGCCCGGCGGCGAACAGGTGGTGTTCACGGCCTTCGACCGCCTCTGGATCCGCGACCTGCCCGATGGCGAGGCGCGCCGCCTCACCGAGGGTGACGCGGGCGAGTTCCACCCGCAGTGGTCGCCCGATGGCCGCTGGATCGCCTACACGACGTGGGACGACACCGACGGCGGCCACATCATGAAGGTCCCGGCGGCGGGCGGCGAGCCGGTCCGGCTCTCGGCCACGGCGGCCCTCTACTACAACGTGGCGTGGTCCCCCGACGGCGGGCGGATCGTCGCCTCGCGCGGCGCCGCGCGTCAGCTCAAGGAGGCGGCGGGCGCCTTCTTCGGGCCCATCGGCGGCGAGTTCGTGTGGGTGCCGGCGGCGGGACCCGAGCCGGCCGAGGCCGAGGTCATCTCGCCCACGGGACTGCGCGACGTGCCGCACTTCGCGGCGGACGATCCGGACCGGATCTACGCCTACAGCCCGGTCGAGGGGCTCGTGTCCTTCCGTTGGGACGGCACGGACGTGAAGCGCCACCTGATCGTGCGCGGGCGCCAGGGCATCGCCGGCATCGGCGACCCGCACCCCAACGAGTGGGAGTTCCTGCCCCGGCGCGTCTTCCCCTGGCGCCAGGGCCCCGATACCACGTACACCGATCCCCCGGCTGAGACTGGCTGACCGCAGCCGGCCGGCCTCATCGTGCTGTCGCCGGCGGGCGACCGCGCCTTCGTGCAGTTCGGGCGGGATCTCTTCGTGGCGGACCTCGCCGAGGTCGGGGACACTCCCCCGACGATCACGCTGTTCCGGGTCGACGATGCCCCGGTGCCGGTGCGCAAGGTCACGGATGTCGGCGGCGAGTTCCCCTCGTGGGCGTCCGATGGCGGCGCCCTCCACTGGGCCCTGGGGAACGTCCTGTTCACCTACGACCTGGACCACGTCGAGGCCGAGGAAGAGGAGGAGGAGGTCACGGCCCGCGGGCGCGCCCTCCTGCGGGTGAGGGCGGCCGCGATCACCGACACGCTCAGGGACAAGCGGGCCGAGGCGGACAGTCTCGAGCGGGCCGACGACGAGGTGCCGGAGGAACTGGAGGACGAGATCACGCGGCTCCAGGCGGACTCCGTGCAGGTCGTGGCCGACTCCCTGCTCGCCCGCGCCGACTCGATCCGGCTGGCGGCGGAGGAGGTGGCCGCGAAATCGGCCGCCGTGCGGGCGGGCGACGAGGAGGTCCTCGCCGACACGACGGAGACGTACGAGGCGCACGAGCGCAGGATCGAGGCGAAGCTTCCGCGCGACATCCCGCGCGGCACGGTCGCGCTCACGGGCGGGCGGATCATCACGATGACGGAAATCGCCGACGAGACCCCGAGCGACACCACGGGCGCCCCGGCCGACACGTCGGGGGCGGATCCGCCCGAGCCCCCCGAGGCTGCCGGCGACACGGCCGCGGCGGCAGGCGACACGACCGCGGCGGCCGACGACGCCGACGCCGCCGAGGAGGAGCCGAAAGAACCGGCCATGAAACCGCGCATCATCGAGGGCGGCGTGGTGCTCGTGACGGACAACCGCATCGTCGCCGTGGGTCCCGCGGACTCCGTCGAGGTTCCGGACGGCGCCACGGTGATCGACGTGAGCGGCAAGACGCTCGTTCCCGGGTTCGTCGACACCCACTATCACGCGCAGTGGCTCGTGCCGGAGGTCCATCCCGAGGAGGTGTGGCAGTACCTCGCGACGCTCTCCTACGGCGTCACGACGACGCGCGACCCGCAGACCGCCACGACGGACATCCTGAGCTACACGGACCGGGTGCGGACCGGCGGCATGACCGGCCCGCGCATCTACTCGACGGGACCCGGCGTGTTCGCGGGCGAGAACCTCCGCGACGCGGACCACGCGAAGACCATCCTGCGGCGCTACGCGGAGTACTTCGACACGAAGACGCTGAAGATGTACATGACCGGGAACCGCCAGCAGCGCCAGTGGATCATCCAGGCGGCGCGCGACCTCGAACTGATGCCCACGACCGAGGGCGGGCTCGACTACAAGATCGACATCACGCACGCGATCGACGGATACCCCGGCATCGAGCACAACCTGCCGATCGCGCCGATCTATTCCGACGTCGTGGAACTGTTCAAGACATCGCAGACGACGAACAGCCCGACCCTGCTCGTCTCATACGGCGGTCCGTTCGGGGAGAACTACTTCTACACGCACGAGGACGTGCTGGGAGACGAGAAGCTCGCGACGTTCGTGCCCAAGGCGAACATCGACGCGCGGGCGCGGCGGCGCGGGCCCGGCGCGGGCGGGAGCCCCGGAGAAGGCGGCTGGTTCCTCGAGGAGGAGTACGTCTTCCCGCTTCAGGGCGAGTTCGTGAAGAAGATGCTCGAGGAGGACGCCCGCATGGCCGTGGGGAGCCACGGACAGATCCAGGGCGTCGGGTACCACTGGGAGCTGTGGGCGATGGCGGCCGGCGGCGCGTCGAACTTCGACATGCTCAGGGCGGCGACGATCCTCGGCGCCGAGGCGATCGGATTCGGGGAAGAGCTCGGGAGCCTCGAGGAGGGGAAGTTCGCGGACATCGTCATCCTCAACTCGAACCCGCTCGACGACCTGCGGAACACCGTCGACATCCGCTACGTGATGAAGGACGGGCGGCTGTATGACGGGATGACGCTCGACGAGATCTACCCCGAGGCCCGGACGCTCGAGCGGCAGCGGCCGGCGGAGGAGAACGCCGCCGGCGCCGCCGCCGGAATCCGCGGCAACTAGCTGTGGAGCGGCCGCGGCCGCTTCAGCGCGTGTAGCAGGGGATGGCGTTGGCGGCCGCCCACGGATGAACGATCCGGAGGGCGAGCCCGCCGGCGCCGTCGTCCTGCCACTGGACCTGCAGCCCCTTGAGCCCGCGCTGGGCTCCGGCCTCCCCGTCGTCGATGGGGGCGACCTCGTACGGACCCGCGATGGTCGCGGTCCGGGCGGAGAACAGGAAGTCGCGGAGCGCGGCGCGGTCGGGGCCACCCGTCCCGGAGATCGCCTGGTCGAGCCCTTCGGCCATGAGTTCGACGGCCGCGAAGCCGCCCGCCGCGTGGTAGCCCGGCGTCTTGCCGTGCGCCGCCTCGTAGCGGCGGACGAAGGTTTCGTTGTCCGCGATGAACCCCGCGGTCTGGATGGCCGGATGCCACGGCGCGTTGCCGGCGACGCACCGCGCGGCCTGTCCCACCGCTTCGGCGAACCGCGGCTGACCGGGCCCGAGGAGCAGGCTCATGAGGACCGGCCGGTAGCCCACAGCCGGCGCGGCGGCGGCGAAGCCGGCGGCGTCCGTGGTGTAGCCGCCGCCGATGAAGAGATCCGCGCCGGCGTCCCGCGCCGCGGCGGCGATCCCCTCGTGGTCGGCCGCCCCGACGTCATAGGACCGGTCCAGCACGATCTCCAGCCCGTGGCGCCGGACCGCTTCGCGCACGCCCTCCACCACCGATGCCGGAAACGCGGAGTTCTCGTACACGATGGCCGCGGTCTGTGCCCCGCCGAACACGGCCACCTCCACGGAACCCTGCAGGTAGGTCGGTCCCGGCGTCAGCAACTGGATGCTCCACTGCCGCTGCCGTTCCGACCAGATCGAGGGCGCCGCCGCCATGGGCGCCACCGTCGGCACGCCCGCAGCCTCGGTAACGGCGAGGACCGCCTCCGTGATCGGGCTGCTGAAGGGTCCCAGGAGGGCGTCGACGGCGCCGGATGCGATGAATCCGGCGTACAGGCGCGCGCTCGCCTGGGCGTCGCTCCCGTCGTCACGGATCTCCAGTTGCACCGTCCGGCCGCGAATCCCCCCCTTCTCGTTCAGGATCTCGACCGCGAGACGATACCCGCGCACGACTTCCGTCCCCTCCGCGCTGTGCCGCCCGCTCTCGGCGATGGCCGCCGCCAGCGTGATCGGTCCTCCGTCGTCCGACGGTGGCCCGGTGGGGTCCTCCGGCTCGTCCACGCACCCGGCCGCCGCCAGGAGCAGGGCCGCAAGAACGCTCCGGACCGGGGGGGTCCGGGCCGCTCGACTCTTATGATTCTGATTCATCGATATAACTCCGTTATCGTAACTCCACTTCGTCGCCTCCCGGGGTGACGATCCCCGCGACGAGCGCGGGCTCCGGCCCCTCGTCCACTTCGAGCCCCAGGTCCAGCGACTCCAGGGTGGATCGTACCGCAGCGGGGTCCGGGTGTTCGGCCCGGAACGAGTTCAGCCGCCCGCCCGCCGGCGTGGCGCGGGCCGGGTGCGGCGTCGTTCCCCAGTCGATGAAGAAAGGTACGAGACCGTCGTGGAGGACGGTCGTGAAGGCCGTGATTTCCCAGCTCAGTTCGGTGCCGTCCGGTCGGAGCCGGGAGCCGGGCCGTACCGGTCCGAGCGGCACGCCCCGGCTCGACGCACGCGCGACGAGCGCCTCGAGGTCGGTCCCGCGGGCGGCCCACGTGACGAGCCGGGGCTCGTCGAGTTCCTCGATCCCGAACGGAAGCGGCTCGTCCCGGGGCGGCGCTTCGGGATCCGGACCGAGAATCTCCAGGTAGACGTCGCCCCCGAGCGAGAGGAGGTGGTTCGCGGTGCCGAGGTTCGCGTGGCGGCCGCCGAACGGGGCTTCGACGCCGAGCCGGTCGGCCACCCACGCCACCCCTTCCTCGAGGTCGCCGGTCCCCAGCAGCAGATGGTCGAGATTCGTCGGAACGGCCGGTACGCCCTGCACGCCCGGTCCGCGCCGCGGCGGTGTCGGCGGGAGCATGGCCACTTCCGTCAGCCTCCCTCGTCTTCGAGTTCGACGCCGAGCCCGTCGGCGATCCGGTTCACGAACGCATAGTAGGCGGTGACCGCGCAGATATCGTGGATCGCGCGATCATCGAAACCGTGCGCCTTCAGTCCGTCGACCGCGGCTGCATGCTCCGCGCCCGGCGCGAGCGTCAGCCGCGCGGCGTAGTCGAGCATCGCCCGATCGGCCTCGTCCAGTTCGGCCGTCGCGTGGTCCGTCGCGAGGGCGGCGATGAGGCGTTCGTTCTCCTCGCTTGAACCGCCCGCGCCGACGACCTCGAGCAGACGACGGAGACCCTCTCCGTGATGGACAATTCAGTAGCGGCAGGCGTTGAGCCCGGACACCACGACCGCGATCATCTCCCTCTGAATCCGGGAGAGCGGACCCGGGCCGTACATGAGTTCGCGGTAGAGATCGTAGTGGAGCCGGATGACGCGGCTGTGGACGCCGTGAATGCGGATGATGTTGTCGTCGTCCGGGACGCGGTCCTCCCCGGGGATCCCCGCCGGATCCGGATACTCGATGAAGGCCACGGTCAGTGCCCGCCGGAGCCCGGTTCGCCTCCGTCCGCCAGGATGCGGGCAACCTCCTCCACATCCTTGTCGCCCCGCCCGCTGAGACAGATGACGACGCGTCTCCCCGCCCAGCGCCCGGCTTCCCGCCTCAGCCCCGCCAGCGCGTGGGCGCTCTCGAGCGCGGGGATCAGCCCCTCGAGCCGGCAGAGGTCCCGGAAGGCGGAGAGCGCCTCCTCGTCCGTCACCGATTCGTAGCGGACCTGTCCTGTTTCCTTGAGCCAGGAGTGCTCCGGGCCAACGCCGGGATAGTCGAGTCCGGCGGATACGGAATGGGCGGGAATCACCTGGCCGTCCTCGTCCTGGAGAAGGTAGCTGTAGTTGCCGTGAAGGACCCCGGGCTCGCCGGCCGTGAGCGAAGCGGAGTGCCGGCCCGTCTCGACGCCGTGCCCCGCCGCCTCCACCCCGACGAGGGCCACGCGCGCCTCCGCCCGGAGTGCGCGGTTGCGCTCGATGAAGGGAGTGAAGATCCCGATCGCGTTGGAGCCGCCGCCGACGCAGGCGAAGACGGCATCCGGCTTCACGCCGCGGTCGGTGAGTTGCCGCACCGTCTCGTCGCCGATCACGCGCTGAAAGTCCCGGACGAGTGCCGGATAGGGCGCGGGGCCCACGACGGAGCCGATGATGTAGTGCGTCGTGTCCACGTTCGTGACCCAGTCTCGGATCGCCTCGTTCGTCGCGTCCTTGAGCGTCCGGCTCCCGCTCGAGACCGGGATGACCTCGGCCCCCAGCATCTCCATGCGCTCGACGTTGAGCGCCTGCCGGCGCATGTCCTCCTCGCCCATGTAGACGGCGCACTCGAAGTCGAGCGCCGCGCAGGCGGTGGCCGTCGCCACGCCGTGCTGGCCCGCGCCGGTCTCCGCGATGATCCGGGCCTTGTTCATGCGCTTCGCGAGCAGCGCCTGGCCGACCGTGTTGTTGATCTTGTGGGCGCCCGTGTGGTTGAGATCCTCGCGCTTCAGCCACAGGTCGAGCCCGAGATCCGCCCCCAGGCGCGGCGCGCGGTAGAGCGGCGTCGGCCGTCCCACGTAGTGCGCGAGGCTGGCCTCGAGGGCCTCCCGGAAAGCGGGATCGTCGCGCGCCTCGGCCCAGGCCGCGGTGAGTTCGTCGAGCGCCGGGATCAGCGTCTCGGGCACGAACTGCCCGCCGAAGTCGCCGAACCAGCCGGGGGCCGGGCTGCTCATCTCGCCTCGGCGAGGAATTCGAGGATGAGGTCGACCGACTTCTCCCCCGGAGCCCGCTCGACGCCCGAGGAAACGTCGACGATGTCGGGACGCACGTCGCGGATCGCCCGCGCCACGTTCGCCGCCTTCAGTCCGCCCGCGAGCGCGAGCGCACACCCGTTTCGCGCCAGCTCCGACAGCCACTCGTACGGGAAGGCGGTTCCGGTGCCTCCGGGTCCGCGCGGCGAGAACCCTTCCACGAGAATCGCGTCCGCCGCTTCCCGGTACTCGTCCCACCCCCGGACCAGCGCGTCGCTCGACGTGGGCCGGAGGCCCTTCCAGACATCCAGCCCCTCCGCCCGCAGGCGGTCGCAGACTTCGGGCGGCTCCTCGCCGGCGAGCTGGGCGACGTGGAACCCGGCGGCGTCCCGCTTGTGGAGGATCTCCGCCGGTTCCGCGTCGAGGAACACCCCCACGGCGCGCGTGCCGCCCTCGAGCGCCCCCACGACCGCGGCGGCCTCCCCGGCCGTGACCTCCCTCACGCGGCCGGCGAACACGACGCCCACGTAGTCCGCGCCGGCGCGAGACGTCGCCGTCGCGTGCCGCGGCTCCCGAAGACCGCAGATCTTCACCCCGACGCGGCTCATGGGTTTGCGTCGTCGACCGCGGCGTCCGCGCCGACCGACTGCATCCGGCCGCTCCGGGGCCGCCGGGGGTGGCCGACGAGCGCCTCGACGCCCGCCGCCGGATCGCCCGCCATCAGCCAGCCGCCGACGAGCACCGCGTCCGCCCCCGCGGAGCCCGCCGCCGCCGCGTCATCCGCGGATCGGATCCCGCTCTCGGCCACGGCCGCGACATCGGCCGGAAGCGCCTCGATCAGGCTCAGCGAGCGCTCGAGGTCCACCTCGAAGGTCGTGAGATCCCGTGCGTTCACGCCGACGATCCGGGCCCCGGCTTCGAGCGCCCGCCCCATCTCCTCCTCGTCATGCGCCTCCACGAGCGCCCCGAGGCCGAGTTCGGCCGAGAGTTCGAGCAGTTCGCGCAGCCGGGCGTCGCCGAGCGCGCGCACGATGAGCAGGACCGCATCCGCGCCGGCGGCCCTCGCCTCGTACAACTGGACGGGATCCAGCGTGAAATCCTTGCGGAGGACGGGCACCCCGACGGCGTCCTTCGCCGACCTGAGATCGTCCAGCGAGCCGCCGAAGTAGCGTTCATCGGTGAGGACCGAAATCGCGACCGCCCCCCCGGAGGCGTACACGCTCGCCACGCCCGCCGCCTGGGCGTACGGGTTGATGTCGCCGGCGGAGGGGGACCGGCGCTTGAACTCCGCGACGACCGCGACTTCCCCCGGCCGGCGCAGGGACGCCTCGAAGCCGCGCGGGGACGCAGCTTCCTCCGCCTGCGCACGAATCGCGCTCCGGAAAAGCTGGAGGCGCGCGACCTCTTCCCGCTTCGCCGCGAGGATCTCTTCGAGAATCGTGTCGGATGCCATGGGCGCCAAGCTGCGACCGTCCGTATCCCGCCGCAAAAACCCCGGCGGTCGCGCGTGTTCGCGTGGAAGCTTGCGCTTCGGTTCGTGTTCGGGTATCTTCGGTAATCCTTCGGCCCGCCGCAAGAGTTCGCGACGGGTCGCGCAATGCGGAAGCGCGGGCGGAGCGAGAAACGATGGCGCTTACGAAGCGGCAGCGCGAGATGCTGGACTTCATCGAGGGCTTCATACGATTCCGCGGGTATTCCCCGAGCTTCGAGGAGATCGCGGAGGAGTTCGGCTACCGCTCGCTCGCGACGGTGCACGAGCACCTCGAGAATCTGCAGGCGAAGGGATATATCCGGAAAAACTACAATGAGAGTCGATCGGTCGAACTGGTGGAGGGAAAGCTCCAGGTCGCCGCGGTCGAACTGCCGCTGTACGGCAACGTGGCGGCGGGTCAGCCGATAGAGGTCATCGAGGAGCAGGAGACGGTTTCCGTTCCCGAAGACATGATCTCGGGTTCCCTGAGCGAACACTATGTGCTGCGGGTCCGTGGCGATTCGATGATCGACGAACAGATCCGCGACGGCGACTACGTCATCGTCCAGTCCCGGGAGACGGCGCACAACGGCGAGATGGTGATCGCGCTCGTCGATGGCGAGAACGCCACCATGAAGAAGATCTACCTGGAGGGCGGGCGGATTCGGCTCCAGCCCGCAAATCCGGCGCTCCGGCCGATGTACCTGCACCCATCGCAGGTCACCGTCCAGGGCGTCGTGATCGGAGTGATTCGGCGCTACTGACGCGCGGGCGAAGCAACCTCACTGCAGTTGACGGAGGACCGCTCTCGACTCCCCGAGAGTTCCCGTCCCGACGGCCACCCACCTCCCACCAAAAACCGTCGGGGCGGAGGTTCCCGTCGCCAGCGAAGCGCTCCAGTGATACTGCGCTCCAGTTATATTGCTGGTTGAAACGATTGCAGGGATTGGACTTGCGCTTCTGCGGCGCCCGAATCGATGGATTGTTCCGCGACGGCGACGCCGGCCTCCAAGGTGTCCACGGCGCCGGCGACCCAGAAGGCGGCGGCCGCGTTGAGCACGACGGCCGCGCGGCCGGCTCCGGCTTCGCGGCCGGCGATGACCCGCCGGACCCGTTCCGCGTTCTCCTCCGGTTCGCCGCCCGCCAGATCGTAGGGCGCGTACTCCGGCCAGCCGAAGTCGGACGGCGCGACCTCGAATTCGGAGAGCGTCCCGTCCTCGACACGGAAGACCCGGGTCGGGCCGAGCGGGCTCAGTTCGTCCATGCCGGGCTCGCCGTGGACGACGAGCGCGCGATCGTGGCCGAGTTCGACGAGGGTGTCGGCGACGAGGCGCTGAAGATCGGGGTGGGCGACGCCGACGACCTGCCGCCGCACCCCCGCCGGGTTCGCGAGCGGGCCGAGCAGGTTCATGATCGTCGTCACGCCGAGCGCGGCGCGGACCGGGCCGACGTGCCGCATGGCCGGGTGGTGGGCCGGCGCGAACATGAACACGAACCCGGTCTCCTCGAAGATCCGCTTTTCGTCTTCCGGAGGAAGCTCGATGGGGACGCCGAGCATCTCGAGCACGTCGGCGCTGCCGCACTTCGAGGTGAACGAGCGGTTTCCGTGCTTCGCGATGCGGACGCCGCCCGCCGCGGCGACGATGGCGGCCGCGGTCGAGATGTTGAACGTCGTCAGCGTGCCGCCGCCGGTCCCGCAGGTGTCGATGATGCGGTCGTCGTCCAGGACGAGCGGGACCATGGCCTTCCGCAGCGCGCGAACGCCGCCGGCGACCTCGGCGGGCGTCGCGCCGCGCATCCGGAACGCCGCAAGGAGCGCGGCCATCTCCACCTGCGTGGCCTCGCCGCTCATGAAGCGGTCGAACGCGGCCTCGGCCGCGGCGGCATCCAGGGTCTCTCCGGAGAGGACGCGCCGGATCGTGTTCGTCACCTCGATTCCTCCTCGTTTCCCCTCATCGGCCGGAAGTCGCTAATCTTCGCGCATGTCGGATTCCAAGGCCCCGCCGGCCCGTTTCCGGGCCACGATCGAGTACGATGGGACCTCGTTCCACGGATCCCAACTACAGCCCGGGGTGCGCACCGTCCAGCGCGAGGTGGAGGAGGCGCTCGGGAAACTCTTCGATCGGCCCGTCCGAATCGACCTCGCCGGCCGCACCGACGCGGGGGTTCACGCGGCTGCGCAGGAGATCGCCTTCGGCCCGCCCTCCGCCTGGAGTCCGGAGGAACTGGCTCGTGCGCTCGGGGCCAATCTTCCCGACGACGTCACCGTCCGGAAGGTGAGGCACGCGGCGCATGAATTCCATCCGCGCTTCGACGCCGAGCGGCGGCGTTACGGTTATGTGATCGCGGAAGGCGTCCGGAGGCGGCCGTTCCTGCGCGACCGCGCCTGGATCCCGAAGTGGGCGCTCGACCGCGACGCCCTCGACCGGCTGGCGGCGGCCATGCCCGGGGAACGGTCGTTCGAGCGCTTCGCCCGCGCCGGGCAGCCCGAGCGGGGGACGCGCTGCCGGGTCGCGAGCGCGGCATGGTGCTTCGACCATCCCCCCTTCCTCTTCTTCGAGATCGTCGCCGACCGCTTCCTCCACCACATGGTGCGCTACCTGGTGGGGACTTCCGTGGAGATCGCCGCGGGGCGCCGCCCGTTCGAGGACTTCGAGCGGCTGTTGGCGGGAGAGGCCGCGTCGAGACCGGTCTTCCCCGCCCCGCCCGGCGGCCTCTACCTGACGGGCGTGCGCTACGGCGGCGAGTGGAACTCCGGTCCCGGGATCCCCTGGCTCCCGGTCGACGGGCATCGAAAGTGAACCCTCGGGGGTCGTTTGGCGTACAGTTATCGTGTGGACCGGCGCCCGCCCGGCGAGGTGCCGCCCAGGCCTGCGGCGTGCCGCCCAAACCTGAGGATCTCACGAGCGAACCGAGGTCGCGGAGTCGATGAACGAGGGAAATCGGGTCAGGAAAATACTGGCGTCGGCCGCGCGCGTGCTCGTCGCGGGCGTCGTCCTGATCTTTGCCGGCCTCGGCGTGGGGGCGGTCGTCACCACGCTGGGGAACGGGCCTCCGCAGCCGGAGGAGAGCCGGCCCGCGAACAACCCGTTCGCCCGCACCTCCCTGGCGGATCCCGCGGTCCGGACCGCGGCCCAGTCGGCGGCCGAGATCTCCGGGGCGCGGCGGACGCCCACGGTCATCGCCGCGGTCCGCGTGCTCCCCTCCGTCGTGAGCCTTCGGACGGAGCGGACCGTCCAGTCGCAGGACATGTTCGATCGCTTCTTCAACCGCAGCGGCCGCTCGCGGGTCGAGGCCGGCCTGGGTTCCGGCTTCGCCATCGACGGCGCGGGCACGATCATCACGAACGCGCACGTCGTCAGCGGGGCGGATCGCATCGAGGTGGTGGACCGCGACGGACAGCGGTTCGAGGCCGAGGTCGTCGGCGTCGACGAACTCACCGATCTCGCCGTCGTGAGGGTCCCTCCCGACCGGGTGCCCGCGGCTCCGCTGGGCACGTCCTCGAACCTCCTCATCGGGGAGCCCGCGGTGGCGCTGGGGAATCCGTCGGGCTACGCCCTCCGCAACACCGAGGCGACGGTCACCTCGGGCGTCGTCAGCGGCGTGGGGCGCGACATCCAGGCGCCGGGCGGCCGGGAGGTGCTCTACGCCGACATGATCCAGACCGACGCGTCGATCAACCCGGGCAACTCGGGCGGTCCGCTGGCGAACGCCGATGGCGACGTCATCGGCGTGAACAGTTCGATCTTTTCGCGCTCCGGGGGATCGGAGGGGATGGGCTTCGCGATCCCCATCGACCGGGCGCTCGTCGTCGCCTCCGAACTCCTCCAGTTCGGGCGCGTGCGCCGGCCCTGGGCGGGACTGCAGGTGCTCACCGACCGGCCCGATCCCGAATCCGTCTTCGGCCGGCCGCTCGTCGTCGAGGTCGTGGAGGGGACGCCGGCGGCCGACGCCGGACTGCGGGCGGGGGACGAGATCGTCACCCTCAACGGACGCGTCATCAACCACGACCTCGACTGGCAGGTGGGATTGGTGGACGCGGGGGTGGGATCGACGGTGGACGTGACCTTCCAGCGGGGGGGGAGCGAACTCCAGGCGCGATTTCGGCTGGACGAGGTGC
Organism: Gemmatimonadota bacterium; assembly: GCA_022820995.1. Classification (GTDB taxonomy): domain Bacteria; phylum Gemmatimonadota; class Gemmatimonadetes; order Palauibacterales; family Palauibacteraceae; genus Palauibacter. The sequence goes on from JAJEEM010000008.1 coordinate 85,764, forward strand.
CCACGGGGCGGGCCGAGCGCATCGAGGTGCTCGCGGGGCTCCGGCTGATCACGGTCACGCCGCAGATCCAGCAGGAACTCAACCTCCGGGTCGACGCCGGCGCGCTCATCGCCTCCGTCGGCGAAGAGGCCCGCGGGACGAGGCTCCGCGAGGGCGACGTCATCCTCAGCGTCAACCGCAACGAGGTGCGCTCCGCCGAGGATGCGGGCGAACTCTTCGAGTACTACGCGCGGTCCGGCGACGGTTCCGTGCAACTCTACATCGCGCGCGGCACGGAGATCGGCTACCTCCGACCCTTCCGCGTCCGCTGACGAACCGGGGCACAGCCGGGGCCGGAAGCCCCCGAGATCGGTTTCCGGGACTTTTGCGCGGGACGCCGAGAGGCTAGACTGCGACCTTACGGCGACCGAGGTCGCCCCGGGAGGGCCGCTGGATCCGGACTGCGCGCCTGATGGCGGAACGTCACTACCCACATCCTCTCATCGACCGCTACGCCTCGAGCGAGATGGCGGCGATCTTCTCCCCTCGCATGCAGGCGCTCGTCTGGCGCGACCTGTGGATTGCTCTCGCCGAGGAGGAACGCGCGCTCGGCGTCGAGATTCCCAACGACGCGATCGTGGCGATGCACGCCGCGCGGGAGCAGATCGACCTCGACCGGATCGCCGTCATCGAGCGGGACCTCCGCCACGACGTGATGGCGCACGTCCATCACTTCGGCGAGGTCGCCCCGGAGGCCCGGAAGTACATCCATCTCGGCGCGACGAGCGCCTTCGTCGGCGACAACCACGGCCTCATCCAGCACCGGCAGGGTCTCGACATCGTGCGCGACCGGCTGCTGGGGACGATCGAAGACCTCGCAGACTTCGCCCGCGGGCAGGCCGCCGAGCCGACGCTCGGCTACACGCACCTCCAGCCGGCGCAGCCGACGACGATCGGCAAGCGCGCCTGCCTCTGGCTCCAGGACCTCCTCTTCGACCTCGAGCAGATCGAGGCCGTGCGGGCGGAACTCCGCTTCCGGGGCGCCCGCGGTACGACGGGGACGGAGGCGACGTTCCTCGAACTGTTCGACGGGGACGGCGGGAAGGTGGACCGGCTCAACGAGCGGCTCGCGGCGCGCTTCGGCTTCGCCGGCACGTACGATGTGATCGGCCAGACGTACCCGCGGAAGGTCGACCACCGGGCGCTCGCGGCGCTCGCCGGCATCGGCGCCTCGACGGCCCGGTTCGGGCACGACATTCGGATCCTGCAGGCGTTCGGCGAGATCGAGGAGCCGTTCGGGAAGCACCAGATCGGCTCATCCGCGATGCCGTACAAGCGCAACCCCATGCGGAGCGAGCGGATCTGCGCGCTGGCGCGGCACCTCTGCACGCTGGAACTCGACGCGTCGTGGACCGCCTCCGTCCAGTGGTTCGAGCGCACGCTCGACGATTCGGCGAACCGCCGCATCTCGCTCCCGGAAGGCTACCTGTCGGCGGACGCGCTCCTCATCCTCGCGCGCAACGTGAGCGCGGGGCTCGTCGTCCACCCGGCCGTCGTCGCGCGGCGGCTGGGCCGGGCCCTCCCCTTCATGGTCACCGAGGAGATCCTCATCGCGGGCGTGCGGGGGGGCGGCGACCGCCAGGACCTGCACGAACGGGTGCGGGGGCACGCGCTCGCCGCGCGCGAACGTCTCGACGATGGCGCGGAGGACAACGACTTCTTCGCGCGCATCGCCGCCGACGGCGCGTTCGGGCTCGGGATGGAGGAACTCCGCGCGCTCGCCGACCCCCGCCGGCTCGTCGGCCGCTCCGCCCGCCAGGTGGAGCGCTTCCTGACCGCAAGGATCGACCCGCTGTTCGAGGCCGCGGACGCGCCGCGGCCCGCCGAGGAGGTCCGCGTATGACGCCGCGTTCCGCGCGAACGCGGCCGGACCCGGACCCGAACCCGTGATCCCCGAAAGGACACTCGAAAGGACACCATGACACAGACCACGCTCGGCGCGAACGCGCCGGCCGCGCTCCACGAGATCGACCTGCCGCTGCCGCTTCTCCGCAAGGGGAAGGTGCGCTCGATGTACGACCTCGACGACCGGATCCTGATGGTCGCCAGCGACCGCATCAGCGCCTTCGACTGCGTGATCCCGAACCCGATCCCCCACAAGGGGGCCGTGCTCACCCAGCTCTCCGCCTTCTGGTTCGACCGGACGGCGGACATCGTGAACAACCACCGCGTCGCCAGCGCCCCCGCGGCCATCGCCGAGGCGGCCCCGGAACTCGCCGGCATCGCCGACAGCCTGGGACATCGCGCCATGCTGGTCGAGAAGGCGCAGCCCCTGCCCGTGGAGTGCATCGTGCGCGGCTTCATCTCCGGCTCCGCCTGGAAGGAGTACAGCCGCCACGGGACGCTCGCGGGCGAACCTCTCCCGGAGGGCCTGCGGGAGTCGGAGGAATACCCGGAGCCGATCTTCTCGCCCTCGACGAAGGCCGAGCAGGGGCTTCACGACGAGAACATCACCTTCGCGCAGATGTGCGACATCGTGGGGACGGAACTCGCGACGGAGCTGCGCGACGTCAGCCTCGCGCTCTACGCCGCGGGCCGCGACACGCTCCGCGAGCGCGGCATCATCCTCGCCGACACCAAGTACGAGTTCGGGCGCGGGGCGGACGGGGGAATCATCCTCATCGACGAGGTGATGACGCCCGATTCCTCCCGCTTCTGGCCCGCCGACTCGTACCGGATCGGAGGCGGCCAGCCCTCGCTCGACAAGCAGCCGGTGCGCGACCACCTGCAGGAGATCGTCGGGCGCGGCGAATGGGACAAGACGCCGCCGGCGCCGGCGCTCCCGGAGGAGGTCATCCGCACCACCTCGGAGCGCTACCTCGAGGCCTTCCGGCGCATCGCGGGCCACGAACTCCAAGAGGCGCCCGCATGAGCCGGGTCTGGTCCGTGGATGTGCGGGTCACCCCGCGCGAGGGGATCCTCGATCCGGCGGGGGAGACGATCCGCCGGGCGCTCGGGAACCTGGGGTACGAGGGCGTCCACTCCGTGCGCGCCGGACGGCTGATCCGTCTCGAGGTCGAAGCCGACGGGCCGGAGGCCGCCGTCGCCTCCACGGAGAAGATGTGCGAACAGTTGATCGCGAACCCGATCATCGAAGACTACGTCGTGCGCGTCCGGCAGGGGTGAAAGCCGTGCGCGCGCGGGAGGCGCGGGAGGGGTGAACGGATGGAGGCGGGGATGAACGCAGGGATCGTGCGGTTCCCGGGCTCGAACTGCGATGCGGACGTGTACCGGGCGGTGACGGACGGGCTGGGAGCGCGCGCCACCTATCTGTGGCACAAGTCGACGGACCTCGAGGGCGTGGACGTCGTCGTGCTGCCGGGCGGGTTCTCCTACGGCGACTACCTGAGGGCCGGGGCGATCGCCCGCTTCAGCCCGATCATGGGCGAAGTGATCGACTTCGCGCGCGCCGGAGGGCTCACGCTCGGGATCTGCAACGGATTCCAGGTGCTGTGCGAGGCGCACCTCCTGCCGGGGGCCCTGGTGCGGAACCGGAACCTCCGCTTCCGCTGTCACGACGTCGGGCTCCGCGTGGAGAACGCCGGGACCGCGTTCACGACGGCCTACGGCGAGGGCGATCTGCTGCACATTCCGATCGCGCACGGCGAGGGCCAGTTCGTCGCGGAGGTCTCGACGCTCGACGAACTCGAGGCGGAGAACCGGGTCGTGTTCCGCTACGTCGACCGGCGCGGGCAGGCTACGGACGCCGCGAACCCGAACGGCTCGGCGCGCAACATCGCCGGGATCGTGAACGCGGAGGGGAACATCCTGGGGCTCATGCCGCACCCGGAGCGGCACTCGCTCTCCGTCCTCGGCAACACGGACGGCCTCGGCGTGTTCCAGTCGCTGCTCGCGGCCGTTTCCCGAGCGAGGGGACGCCGAAGCGACACAGCGCCGCCCGAGGCGCCGGAAGTCGCGGCCGGAGCGGTGGCGGGGGCGGGGGTGTCGTCATGACCCGCACCTCGCTCGAACGCGTGGAGACCCGGCCGGGCGATCCCGTGATGAGTGCGGCGCTCGTGGCGGAGCACGGTCTCAGTCCGGAGGAGTGGGAGCAGATCCTCGGTTTCATGGGGCGGGAGCCCACCTTCACGGAACTCGGCGTGTTCAGCGCCATGTGGTCGGAGCACTGCGGGTACAAGAACTCGCGGCCCCTGCTCCGCACGCTGCCCACGGAGAGCGCCGCCGTCGTCCAGGGTCCGGGGGAGAACGCCGGGGTCATCGACGTCGGCGGCGGGTGGGGCGTCGCGTTCAAGATCGAGTCCCACAATCATCCCTCGGCCGTCGAACCCTACCAGGGCGCGGCGACGGGGTCGGGCGGGATCCTGCGCGACGTGTTCACGATGGGGGCGCGGCCGATCGCCATCTTCGACAGCCTCCACTTCGGATCGCTCGACTCGCCGCAGTCCCGCTACCTCTTCGATGGGGTCGTGCGCGGGGTCGGCGACTACGGCAACTGCGTCGGGGTCCCCACGGTGGGGGGCGAGGCGATCTTCGACCCGGCCTACGAGCGGAACCCGCTCATCAACGTGATGTGCATCGGCGTCCTCCCGCTCGAGCGCCTCATCCGCGGCGAGGCGGAGGGCGTCGGCAATCCGGTGATGGCGGTCGGGGCCCGCACGGGACGGGACGGGATCCACGGGGCGACCTTCGCGTCGGAGGAACTCGACGAGGAAGCCGTCGACAGCCGGCCGCAGGTGCAGGTGGGCGATCCGTTCACGGAGAAACTGCTTCTCGAGGCGAGCCTCGAACTCATCGAGCGGGACCTCCTCGTCGGGATCCAGGACATGGGAGCGGCGGGGCTGACCTCGAGCGGGACGGAGATGGCGGCGCGCTCGGGCTCCGGGATCGACATCGACGTGGCGTACCTCCCCGTCCGGGAGGAGGGGATGACGCCCTACGAGATGCTCCTCTCGGAGTCCCAGGAGCGGATGCTCCTCGTCGCCAAGCCCGAACACGAGGAGGCGGTGCGCGAGGTGCTTGAGCGCTGGGACCTGCAGGCGGCGACGATCGGGCGGGTCACGGACGACGGGATGTTCCGCGTGCGCGAAGACGGCGTCGTGCGCGTCGAGATCCCCGTGAAGCCGCTGGTGGACGATTGTCCGACGTACGTCCGCGAGGGAGTCATGAGCCCGGCCACCGCCGAGGCGCGCGCGGCGGACCTGGAGGCGTACGGCGCCTTCGGGTCGGACGAGGAGGTGGCGACGGCGCTGCGGACGCTGCTCGATTCGCCATCGATCGCGTCGCGGCGCTGGATTCATGAGCAGTACGACACCACGGTGCAGACGAACACGCTCGAGGGACCGGGCTCCGACGCGGCGGTGCTGCGGCTGCCCGCCGAGGGGCGCGCGCTCGCGGCCTCGACGGACGGGAACGGGCGGCACACCTGGCTCGACCCGCGCACGGGGGGCCGGGCGGCGGTCGCCGAGGCGGCCCGCAACGTGGCATGCTCCGGCGCGCGCCCCCTCGCCGTGACGAACTGCCTGAACTTCGGCAGCCCTCTGCGCCCGGAAGTGTACTTCCAGCTCGCCGGGGCCGTCGAGGGGATGGGAGAGGCGTGCCGCGCGCTGCGCACGCCGGTGACGGGCGGCAACGTCTCCCTCTACAACGAGACGGGCGGCCAGCCGGTCTACCCCACGCCGGTCATCGGCATGCTGGGCGTGATCGAGGATCTCGAACGGCGCGTCCCCTCGGCGTTCCGGCGCGCAGGCGACGAGATCTGGATCGCGGGCACGACCCGCGACGAGATCGGCGGGTCCGAGTACCTCGCGGCCTGCCACGGCCTCGTCGCCGGCCTGCCGCCGGCCCTGAACCTCGAAGAGGCGGCGGCCCTGGTCGACTTTCTCGTCGAGGGGGCGGCGGACGGGGCGTTCGCCTCGGCGCACGATGCCTCGGACGGAGGGCTGGCCGTCGCGCTTGCGGAGTGCGCGGTGCGGGCGGACGGCGGGCCGCTCGGCTGCACGGTCGATCTCGACGCGGCGCCCGCCGGGGCGAACGTCTCGGCCGCGGCGCGCTGGTTCGGCGAGTCGCACTCGCGCGTCGTGCTGACGTGCCGGCCCGGCGAGGGCGAGCGGATCGCCGCGCACGGGCGGCGTCACGGCGTGCCCGTGGCGCGTGTGGGCGTCGTGGACGGACCGGACAGCCCGTGCCGGCTGACCGGCGCCGGCCACGCGATCGCTCCGCCGGCCGCCGAGCTGGCGCGGATCTACGAAGAGGCGATCCCGCGCCGCATGAGCGAGGAGGCGGGAATCACGTCATGAGGAGACTCCCGACGAGTGGCGCCCCCGGCGCGGCAGGCGGAGCGTTCGAACTGGACAAGCCGCGGGAGGAGTGCGGCATCGTGGCGGTCAGCGGCTCCGACGCCGCCGCCGAACTCGCGTTTCTCTCCATGTACGCGCTCCAGCACCGCGGCCAGGAGTCCGCCGGGCTCGTCACGGTCGACGGATCCGGCATGTCGAGGGTCCACAAGGGCATGGGCCTCGTCGCGGACGTCTTCGACGACGACGTGCTCGGCGCCCTCGAGGGGTCGCTCTCCGTCGGGCACGTCCGCTACTCGACCGCCGGGGGATCGAGCCTCCGCAACGCGCAGCCGCTCCTCGTGCAGTACGAGGACAAGCCGCTCGCGCTCGCGCACAACGGCAACCTCACGAACGCGAACCAGCTCAAGCGCTCGCTCGCCCGCGACGGTTCGATCTTCCAGACTGATGCTGACTCGGAGGTCGTCGTCCACCTCATCGCCCGCTCGCGGCACCGCGACCTGGACGGCAAGATCGACGACGCCCTTTCGCAGCTGGTCGGCGCCTTCTCCCTCCTCCTCTGCATCGGCGACACCGTGTACGCGACCCGCGATGCGCGCGGCTTCCGGCCCATGGTCATGGGCAGGCGGGGCGAGGCCGTCGTCTTCGCATCCGAAACGTGCGCCCTCGACATCATCGGGGCCGCCTACTTGCGCGACGTGGAACCGGGCGAAGTGCTGAAGGTCCGCGACGGCCACGTGGAATCGCTGCGGCCGCTCCCTCCCGCCGAGCCCAGCGCCTGTCTGTTCGAACTCGTGTACTTCGCGCGTCCCGATTCGCGCGTGTGGGGGTGCAGCGTGGACGAGGCGCGGCGGGCGTTCGGCCGCCAGCTCGCCCGCGAGCACCCGGCGGAGGCCGACTGCGTGTTCGCGGTGCCGGACTCGTCCAACTCGGCGGCGCTCGGGTACTCGGAGGTCAGCGGCCTCCCGTTCGAACTCGCGCTCATCCGCAACCACTACGTGGGCCGGACCTTCATCCATCCGACGCAGACGGGGCGCGATTTCAAGGTGCGGGTGAAGTACAACCCCGTGCGCGAACTCGTCGACGGCAAGCGCATCGTCGTCGTGGACGATTCGCTCGTCCGGGGGACGACGAGCAGCGGCCTCGTCCGGCTCCTCCGGGACTCGGGGGCGCGCGAGGTGCATTTCCGCGTCGCTTCCCCGCCGGTGCGTTCCCCCTGCTACTACGGCATCGACATGCCTACGAAGGAGGAACTCATCGGCTCCAGCCATACGGTGGAGGAGATCCGGCAGCACCTGCAGGTCGAGTCGCTCGGCTACCTCAGCATGGAAGGCATGCGCGACGCGGTCGCGGACCACGGTCCCTTCTGCGACGCCTGCTGGACCGGCAACTACGCCGCACCGCTCGTGGATCTCGATCGGTCGCAGGCGCTGCAGACGGTCTGATGCCGCGCCGTTCCGCCGCCCGCTTCAGTTCCGCCCTCCCCGTCCTTCTCTGTGTCGGCATCGCGGCCTTCCCGGCGTGCGCCCCCGCGGACCCGGCGGCCTGCGCGCTGATCTTCTCCACGAACGACACGCACGGACGGCTGCTGCCGGCGGCACAGAGCTGGTCGGACGGACGCCCCGTCGGCGGATCCGCCGCGCTCGCGGGCTACGTGGCCCGGGAGCGCGCCACGACGCCCGAGTGTCCCCTCTTCGTCGTCTCCGGCGGCGACATCATGCAGGGGACGCCGATCTCGAACTTCACGGATGGGCGCTCGACGATCGAAGCGATGAACGGGATCGGCTACGACGCCGTCTCGATCGGGAACCACGAGTTCGACTGGGGCGTCGACATCCTCGTGGAGCGCGTGGCCGACGCGGACTTCGCCATGCTCGGCGCGAACATCTACCTCAAGGGCACCGACCGGCACCCCGAGTGGGTCCGGCCGTGGACGATCGTCGAGCGGGACGGCGTCCGGGTCGGCTTCATCGGCGCGACGACGACGTCCACGCCGGTCGTCGCCCGGCCCTCGCTCGTGGCGGACTTCGACTTCCGGCCGATCTCCGAGGCGCTCGACCGCTACATCCCGGAGGTGCGGGCGGCCGGCGCGGACTTCGTGGTGGCGGTCATGCACGAAGGCGCCTTCTGCACCGTCGGCGCGGCGGGGGATGCGGCGGACCCCGCGTGCCGGGGCCCGGCCCTGGACGCGCTGGCCGTGACGGCGGAACGCGTCGACTACGTCGTCACGGGACATACGCACTCGCGCGTGGAGACCGAGATCCGGGGCGTTCCCGTCATCCAGTCCTACTCGAACACGACGGCGTACGGACTCGGCCGCATCGACCGGAGCGCGGAAGGGACCGTGAGCGCGCACGGCCTCGGCGTTCGGCAGGCCTGGGCGGACGAGGTCGCGCCGGATCCGGACGTCGAGCAGCTCGTCGCCTCCTACAGCGCCGAGATATCGGCCCTCGTCGAACGCGTCGTCGTGGACCTCCCCGAGGCGCTTTCCGCCCCGAGAGACGGCGATTTCCCGCTTGGCCGAATCGTGGCCGACGCGCAGCGGCGCGCGACCGGAGCCGATGTCGCCCTCATGAACAACGGCGGCATCCGCCGCTCCCTGCCCGCGGGGCCGGTCACCTTCGCCGACCTCTTCGAACTCCAGCCCTTCAACAACATGCTCGTCCGCCACACGATGACCGGCGCGCAGCTCCTGCGGACGCTCGAACACTCCGCCCGGGAGGGGGACGTCGACCTGCACGCGAGCGGCATCACCGTCCGCTACGACCCGGCGGCGCCCCTCGGCGAGCGGATTCTCGACGTGACGCTCGACGACGGATCGCCGCTCACGCCCGAGGGCCGGTACGTCGTCACCGCCAACGATTTCATCTCGGGCGGGGGCGGCGGCTACACCGTATTCGCCGAAGCCGAAGTCATCGACCCCATGGAAGTCGCGGATCTGGAGGCGCTCG
>JAJEEM010000054.1 GCA_022820995.1 Gemmatimonadota bacterium
CGGCCAGCCCAAGCACCCTGAGGTTCTTGAGATCGGCGAGTCCGGGTGGGATTTGGCCGGTAAACAGGTGCCCGTTCAAGCGCAAAACTTCGAGTTCGGAGAACCCGAGCACATCGCCCGGAAAGAAACGCAACTCGTTCCTGCTCAGGTCGAGCGACCTGAGCTTTGGCAGGTGACCGATCCGGTAGAAGGAACCGATCCGGGTCTCGGCGAGATTCAGAACCTCCAGACTCGGGTAGGGGCCTTCCAGACCCTCCACCCGCGTGCGGTCGAGCCGCAGGCTCTCCAGGTGCGGCAGCATCCCAACCTCGCGCGGGACGACGCCCTCGATGCTGTTTCCCTGCAGGTGGAGCACCCGCAGCGAGCGGAGACGCCCGAGTTCCCGCGGCAGCGGCCCCCCCAGGTCCGCGTCCGGCAGCGACAGCTCCACGACGCGCGTGGCGCGCCCCTCTTCCTCCGTCGTGACTCCCCACCAAGTCGAGATCGACTTTGACGGATCCCATCGCCGCCCCAACCGGGGTGGTCCGATGGCCCGCACGAAGACCAAGAGGACCTCCCGGTCCTCCCCCTCCCGGTCATGTACCACCACCTCGACCGCCGCGGTTTCCTGCCCGGCCACCGCCGAGATCGTCGCGCTCCCGTTGCCGGCCGCCGTCACCAGGCCCGTCCCGTCCACCACCGCCACCGACGAGTCGCTCGTCGTCCACGCCAGCGCACTCGACGGCGCCGGATGACCGTTCCCGTCGAACGCCCGCATCGCCACCCGCACGGTGTCCCCGTACCGGCGCAGCGTGTCCGGCGCCGGCGGCGCCTCCACCGCCGCCGCCCGCTGCGCCACCGCGACCGCCGCGACCCCCTCAAGGCTCCCCGAGGCCGCCGTCACCGTCGTCGCCCCGTTGTCCACCGCCGTCACCAGACCGGCCCCCTCTACCGCCGTCCCGTCCACTGCGGCGACCGTGGAATCGTCCGTGCTCCACGTGACGGCCACGCCCGCCAGCACCCTGCCGCGCTGGTCCAGGATCCGGGTGGTCAGGAGCGCCTCGTCCCCCAGCGCGAACAGCGTCACCGCCCCGGGCAGTACGTCCAGTCGGGTGGCCACCGGCGGATCCGGCGGCGCGGGGTCGACCGGCGGCGCCTCCCCGCAGGCGAGAACCGGCGCGAGCAGCGCCGAAGGAGTCAGTCCCCGTCGTCCCGTCGCAATCATGCGGCCTCCCTCCCCCCATCGACTCCGTGCCGGATCACGGCACAACCATAGCGTTCCCAGGCCCGCCCGCACCTGCACCATACGTCGGGGCTTGACTCTTGCAGATTCAGGCGCCATACTCCCCGACCTCACGACGTAACGTCTCGACACACCAGATCAAGAAAGAGACAGCAACGTGCGGCATCAGGCACACATGCGTTCTTGAAATCCGCTCAACAATCGCAGTGACTATCTTGCGTTTGCAATATATTATTGATGTATATTTACCAAGTCGCACTGCCCGAACTAAACAGTTGAATTGACGAGCAGGTCAAGGGCCGGGGATCACCGTGCTTCCTGCCAAGGCATTGTTCATATACCGAACAAGCATGTCACTATCACATAATTACATCGCATACCGGAAAGTATGACTCCGTGACCTTGAGTAGTGATGGGAATCGTGCGACCCGAGAGCGCTCGAGCATGTAGCCTTCTTCCATTTCGAAGCTCCGTCACCCCCTCCGAAAGGATGAGTATGCGTATTCGGCCCAACAACGTCAACCGGCGTCGCGCGGCGTTTGCCCTCCTTGTCGCGACCATCGCGGCCGGGTGTTCGGACGACTCCAACACGGTCGCGGGACCTGAGCCACGCGCCGCCCGGGCACCGGATGCCGCCAACCGATCCGCCGCCCCGTTCCGTGCGGGCTCGCGCGGCGCCACCGAAAACCTGGCCGCGGAAGGCTGGTTCAATATCTCGATGAAGGCGAACGGGACGTTCAAGCCGCACGCACCGATCGATGTCGCCGTTACATACACCGCGAGATTCGAGGCGTCGCACGTCGACCTTCACCTCACGCTCCCGGAGATCGAGTTCGCCCGGCGATCCGGCTGGACCGAGACGTACAAGACGACGTTGGAACGGAAGATCCCGGCCGTCGTCGAGTTCAGCGGCGCGCTCGCCGCCGGTGCCACGGAGACGCAGACGACGGTGCTCGAGATTCCCGCGCCCGGCGTTTACCGCGTTCACGCGAGTGCCCGCGTCGCGGACCTGCATCCCGAGGGTGCGTCCGGCCGGGTCGCACGCGTCACGCACGAGTATCTTTGGCTGTTTGTACACGACGACGGCGGGCGGGGCCCGCGCGCCGCCTGAACGCACCTCCGCCGCCCTCCCGGCCCGCCAAGGACGGTGCTGCCGGCCTCGCGAGCGCCTCCGCCACCGGCGAGTGCGGGAGCCGGGAACTCTGCTTTCAGGTCCAGTACTATGACCGGGACTTCAATAGCCAGCAGCGCCTGCCGGACATCCCGTACGAACTCGATCTCGAGAACCTCGCCGGTTCCAGTCTGGCGAGCCACACGGGCCGGGCGGGCGACAGCGGCACCTTCAGGGTCCCGTGCCCCGGCGCCGCGGGCACCGCGTTCCTGGGACGTGGACGGCTGCGGTTGAGTGACGACAAGTTGATCATCTCGCCGCAGCCCGACCTTGGGTTCCTCGCCGGCGACGATCTGTGCGGCCAGACCATCGACCTGCACGTGCCGGGCGCCGAGGCCAGGACGTGGATCAACGCGCAGGCCGCGATCGAGAAGTCGCGCAGCCTCTTTCCGGCCCGCACGGCGGTCACGGTTCTGGTCAACCCGTCCAGGTCACTCGGGGGCGGCGTCAACGGCTGCTGGTATCTGGTCAGCGCTGACGCGATTACGGTCGTGGACGGCCGGAGCGGACGGCTCGGTTGTCTCTGGGGACGCTGGGGCAGCTTCGTGTTCGCCCACGAGTACGGCCACGCCCTGCACCACCAATCGCTCGGAGGGCTGCACCCCATCGACGCTGACTGCGCGGTGCACTACGCGTACACGGAGGAGTCGATGGTGTGCGCCTACCAGGAGGGCTGGGCCGACTACCACGCGCTGCGAACGGAACCGGAGTACAACACTCCCGGATACCACTACAACAGCGCAGAAGACTACGAGAAGAACCGCGGGATCAAGTACGACAGTCTCGGGCACGCATCGTACGTCGAGTTTACCCGGGCGCCCGATCCGAACGGGGATCGCGCCGACGGGAGCCGCTATCACGGCGAGATCACGGCCTTTTTCTACGACCTGTTCGATCCGGCCAACGAGACCCACGACCTGCTGGAGCTGGATGTCGGGGCCGTAACGGACGTAATGGCGTCGTGCCGCGTGACGCGCGACACCGTCACCGTGGCGCCGTCCGGCATCGATCACCTGATCTGGTGTCTCGAGGCGCGCGTCGACACGGCGATCACCCGTGATTCCACGTATTTTCGCCAGCGCTTCAATCCGAACGAGGATACCCCGAAGAACTTCCATCCCACCGCGCAGAACCAGGACTCGCTGCCCTGGTCGGCAACCCACATTAAGCGGCTCTGGCGCGCTAATCTGTACCGGTTGGCGGCGGACGGCACGGATCTGGAGCGTCCAACGGTTCCAAACCCGGTGCCCCCCCGTATCCCCGCCCCCGATCCCGGTTGGCCGGCCTTGCCGCCGGTGTCGAACGAGCCGCCGGTGGCGCACCTCGTCGTGACCTGCGAAGTCCTGCCTACCTGTCTGTTCGACGGATCCGGGTCGTCCGACGACGGCGGCATCGAGAGCTATACGTGGTACGCCAATGCCGTGGTGCTCGGGTCGGGCAACAGCGACACGCTGCGGCATAAGTTCACGAAGCCCGGCGCGTATGCCGTCACGTTGTCCGTGGAGGACGAACAGGGGAGGTGGGCCTCCGCCACTGCCGCCGATAGCGTGACCGTTCCGGACTACGCTCCGACGGCCAGCCTGGTCGTGGAGTGCTTCGGGCTCGATTGCGCGTTTGACGGTTCGGGCTCGAGCGACGACGTCGGAATCACGAGCTACGCCTGGCACGTGGATGGCAATTCCGTGGCCGTCGACACGGTGTCCACGCGGAGACATTTGTTCGGGAACGCCGGGACCTATGCCGTGCGGCTGACTGTGGCTGACTCTGCGAACCACAGGGACTCCGTGACCGTCAGCGTGGTCGTTCCGAACGACGCTCCCACCGCGGCCTTCGACACGCAATGCAGCGGACTCGACTGCGTGTTCGATGCGTCAGACTCGCCCGACGCTAATCGAATCGCGTCCTACGCCTGGACGGTGGACGGCACCGGGATCGCTTCGGGAACCGCCGACAGCGTGAGTCACACGTTGCCGGCGAACGGTTCGTACACGGTGGGGCTGACGGTCGCCGATACGGCGGGTCGCACCAGATTCCGCAGCGAGAGCGTCAGCGTGCGCGACGACCCGCCGGTGGCCAGCTTCACGTATTCCTGCACGAACCTCGCCTGCACGTTCGACGGCTCGGGTTCGACCGACGATGTGGGCGTCGTGAGCTACAACTGGAGCGTCACCGAGGGCGTCGGGGGAGCCAGCGGCGCAACCGGCAGCACCTTCTCGCGCACGTTTACCGCGGGGACGTGGCACGTCACGTTGCGCGTGGCCGACAAACGCGGCCAAGCGCACTCCGTGACTGAAGCGGTCACCGTCGCGGCACCGGATTAGGCCCGGGAGTCGGCGGGATTGGCTAGCGGGCGGGGTCCGGCTGGCCCGGATCGAGGGTGAGGGCGACTCGGAAGCCTGTCCCGCCGCCGACCTGTGCGTGGGCGTGGCGCTCTTCGGCGGTGGCCAGAATGCTGCCGCCGCTGCGCCACGCCGAGCGCACGGTCCAGCGGAAGTAGCTGAACGCGCCGCCCCGCCAGGTCGGACGGAGGCAGCGGTCTTCGCTCCAGTGAGGGGACGCTTCGCGGACGGGCGAGCCGTCGGCGGGCACTTCAGCGTAGGTGGCCGTCCAGCAGTCGGCCACGAGTTCGGACACGTTGCCGAGCATGTCGTGCAGTCCCCACGGGTTGGGCGGCAGCGATCCCGTGGGCGCGGTGGATCCCACCTCCCACTCGAGCCCGCACTCGTCGCACACCGCGTGCCCGCGCCCGACTTCGTCTCCCCACCAGCGGGCGGTCGTCGTCCCGGCGCGGGCCGCGTATTCCCACTCCGCGCTGCTCGGCAGCCGGTACGGCCGGCCGGTCGCCTCCCCCAGCCAGGCGAGATACGTCTCGGCGTCGAGGAGGGAGACGTGGACCACGGGACGGTCTCCCCGCCCCCATCCCCTGTCCGAGGGCTCGTAGCCGCATCCTCCCTCGGCGACGCACCGGTCCCATTCGTCGAACGTCACCTCGTATTTGCCGATGGCGAACCGGTGTCCGAACTGGACCTGTACCCGCGGACGCTCCCTCTCCCGCGTGAACTCCGGCCGCTTCGGCTCCCTGTCGAGCCCCAGCCGCCGGTCCTCGCCGTCGGCCCGCCCCATCACGAATCCGCCCGGCGGCAGTTCGACCATGACCGGGCAGAAGTCGCAGTCGCTGAACTCGCGCAGACCCGCCGGGTTGGGCTCCGGCGGTCGCCGTGGCGGGGCCGATTCGGCGGCGGCGCGCGATTGCGTGGTCACGCGCAGCACCGATCCGATCCCCCGGGGGGCGCTCCCACGCGAGGGCGCAGCCCCGCTCGACACGCCCCCACCCGGTGCGTCCGTGGTGCCTGCCGCCTCGGCGTTCACCACGCCCGGCGCCGCCGCGCGGCGTTCCGTCCCCACTTCGTACAGCGACACCCGCACCTCTCCCGTTTCCATCACCGGCCGCACCGTCACCAGCCGGGACGGCGACGCGAATCCGACGGGAATGGCGGGGATGTCGAGCGTCCCCAGGTATTCGCCCCCGGCGCCCATCACATCGATGACCTCGGGGAGGAGGCCGCGCACCCGCCGCGACACCCACAGCCCGCCGGCCGGATCGGGCGTGAACCCGACGATGGGAGACAGCGCGTCCTCGTATCCGGTGGCGTCGACCACTTCCCCGGCGGTTACGCCGCACTGCCGCATGAAGCTCCGGTACGGGCCCGGGCCGAAGGAGAGCGACGCCATCGCCATCCCCCGCGTGACAGGGATCGCAGGGGCCGCCGCCCGGCGCACGCTGGCGGAGACCGCTCCCTGCGCGTAGCGGTCGATGCGGAACCCGTCCCCGTTCACGAACCAGAGCGTGTCGCCGCGGCTCGCCCACACCACGTCCGGCGCGAACACCTTCGGGGCGGGCATGGAGGCGCACGGCAGTTCCATGAGCGACAGTTCCCGCCGCACGACGTGGACCGGTTCGGCTCCGCGCGGCGTATGCACCGACAGCGTCTGGTCCATCGACAGATCCGCCGTCGCCGAACCCACGGTCGCGAACCAGTCCGCCGCCCCGCCCTCGCCGACCGCGAAGCCCGGTCCCCAGTAGCCCGCCGGCAGCCGCTCCTCCCCTTCGAACGCTCCCTCCGGGGACCAGCGGCTGAGCACGCCACGCCTCGCATCGAGCGCCACGAGCGTCCTCCCAGGCCCCAGCGTCAGCGCGGACACGCCCCGAAACTCGCCCGGACCTTCGCCCGCCCGCCCCAGCGCCTCCACGAAGGCGCCCGAGGCGTCGAAGACGGCGACCCGTGCGCCCGTCATGTCCGCGACATGGATGCGCCCGGCCGTCGGGTCCACGGCCACGCCCCACGGAAGTGCCGTGAGCGCGCTGTCCGGCGTCATGAGATCCGCGATGTGCGCCGCGCCGCCCGCGAACGGCGTGTCGGGCGCCTCGTTGTCGACGATCGCCACCCCCGCCGAATCGCGCCGCGATGCGCCGCCGAGGCCTTCCTCCGGCTGCGGCGCGCA
Source organism: Gemmatimonadota bacterium (assembly GCA_022820995.1). Lineage (GTDB taxonomy): Bacteria > Gemmatimonadota > Gemmatimonadetes > Palauibacterales > Palauibacteraceae > Palauibacter. Next base: position 6,897 of record JAJEEM010000054.1, read on the forward strand.
GGCTCCGATCCCGAGGACGAGACTCGCGACGACGAGCGTTCGGAACGGCATCGGCGCGTCAGGCCGGTTCGCGCCGGCCGCTCGCGTATTGCAGGACGAGCCAGGCAACCGAGGCGAAGCCGAGGATCAGGAGGCCGACGATGGACGAGCCCAGGGCGACCTGGATCCCGCCCCACACCAGCGTCGTGCTCACCTCTCCCGCCCGCGCGATGGCTTCGGCCGCCAACCACACGCCGACCAGCGATCCGAGCACGCCGAGGCACGCGGCGAGGGCGCCGAAAATCAGGATGGAATGGATTCGAAGGCTCGTCGGCGGGGGGCCGCGGCGAACCAGGTCGATCGTTGCCCGCACGATCTGGACGAGCATCAGAATCAGGACGATCCAGATCGGATACTGAATGAATCCGAGCGATTCGAGGAAGGACATCGTTACCTCCGCCGTGATGAGGGTGGTGTGAGCCGCGAGGCGAAGAAGGCCGAAATGCGGTGCTCCATCGTCTCGTCGTCGATCAGACGCGGCGTGATCGCGAGCCAGCCGAAGAGTCCGAAGATGGCCGCGCCGAATCCGAGCGCGGCGAAGGAGACGATGCGGCCGACGGCGTCCCACATGGCCGGCGGCGCAACGGCCTCGGCTGCAAACGCTTCGAAGGCGCCGTATCCCTCCCGGGCGGCGCCCAGCGCGCCGAGGGCGACCGCGAGGACGATGAGCCCGATCTGCCGCTCCCACAGCCGGCGTCTGAGTTCGGGCCGCAAGTCGCCGTCGATCCACAGACGCTTGGCGGCCCGGGTCCAGTTCGCGGCGAGAAGGGCGACCACGATGACCTGGGGCCAGGCCAGCACCGCCGCGGACCCGAGCGGGCCCGACCCGACCATCGTGACGAACGCGACCGCCCCGGCCAGTCCCGTGGCTGCGGCGATGCCGAGACGCTCCGCCCGGTCGATCCACCCCGCGCTCCGCGCCCATCGGCCCAGAGGCGGGGCGTGTTGCGCCTCGAGCTGCGCGAGCGTTTCCGTACCCGGCACGACCCGGCGGAGGGCGGCGCGGCGCGCCTGGGCCGGTCCGTATCCGCGACGTTCCAGCTCCGCCGCAAGCGCCTCCGCGTCGGCGTCGACTTCCTCCAGCAGGTCGAGGCGGCGCCGCGGCGGCACCGCGAGATTCCGCTCGACGTCTTCCAGGGGATGTTCAGGCCGCATGGGTTCCCCCGAAGAGTTCCAGCAGCACCCGAAACTGCCGCTCCAGTTGCGCCGCCCCCTCGGCGAGTTCGGCACGGCCCGCGTCGGTGAGTTCGTAGGTCTTCCGCCGCCGGCCCTCTCCGCCCCATGTGCCGCGCACGTGCCCGCCGGTCTCGAGCCGGTGCAGAATCGGGTAGAGCGTGCCGTGCTGAAACGAGAAGGCGCCCCCCGTCCGTTCCTCCACGGAGAGCGCGATCTGGTATCCGTGCGCGGGCCCCCGCTCCAGGACGGCGAGCACGAGCAGTTCGTTGATTCGCTTCGAGAGAGTGACCTGCACGATGCATCTCCGCGTCGAAGGGCGACGTCCATGACGAACCGGCCGTTGAGATATGATATAAAGATCATCTTTATATCGCAAATCTGCATACAAGGAAGACTCCGGACGGCGCGCGGCGGGCTCGGCGGCGGCGGTCGCAGGAGGCGAAGAGGCGGCGTCGTTTGCGGGTATCCCCGATCGAGCCCGTCCGCGACATTGGGGACCGGCGGCGGTATCGCGCGGTCTTGCCAACGTCCGCTGCCAGCGAAGAGATCGACGAACCGAATGTATACGACCTGCATCTTTTGCCACGGCGACCTCGGCCGGAACGAGGCCATCGAGGAGTTCCCGGTCGGACGTCGCCTCGCCTTCGACGGCGCGAGGGGACGGCTCTGGGTCGTCTGCCGGCGCTGCGAGCGCTGGAACCTCTCCCCCCTCGACACCCGCTGGGAGGCGATCGAAGCTTGCGAGCGCGCGTTCGAGACCACCCGCATGCGCGTCGCCTCCGACAACATCGGCCTCGCGAAGCTCAAGGAGGGCCTCGAACTCGTCCGCGTCGGCGACCCCGTCCGGCAGGAGTTCGCCGCGTGGCGCTACGGCGACCAGTTCGGCCGGCGCCGCAAGCGGGCCATGCTCGTCACCGGGGCGGCGGCAACCGCCGTGGGGGCCCTGTGGGCGGGAGGGTTCGTCTCCCTGGGCGGACTCTGGTTCGGGACCCGGATGACGCAGAGGTGGTACCGCAACCGCGTGATCCTCCGGACCCGGGATCAGCGCGGCGCTCCGATCCGGGTCCTGCGGAAACACCTCTACACCTCTCATCTCGTGCCGGATGACGAGGGGCGCGGCTGGGGACTGCACGTCGATCACCTGCCCGGCCAGGCCGGAGGGGACAGGCGGAAGACGATGATCGTCCACGGACGAGACGCGCTTGGGCTCGCCGGGCAGTTGATGGCTCAGGCCAACCGCCGCGGGGGCAAGGAGAACGAGATCCGCGGAGCCGTGCGCCGCATCGAGCGCGCCGGCCATCCGGAAGTCTTTCTCCCGGAGGCCGCGGAGCTGGCGCAGCGCGTCCTCCGGGGTTCGGGCTCCGTTGCTCGCGGATCTCCCTCGCGAGGGGACCGCAGGAAGGCGGACCTGTCGGCCGGAGCGATCGAACGGCTTCGGAAGCCCCTGCCGGGCTCCCTCGCCGGCCTGAACCCGAGCCTGCGGCTGGCGATCGAGATGGCGACGCACGAGGAGGCCGAGCGCGAGGCGCTCGAAGGGGAACTGAAGGAACTCGAGGCGCGGTGGCGGGAGGCGGAGGAGATCGCCCGCATCGCCGACAACCTCTTCGTTCCGGACAGCGTGGACAGCTTCATTGAGGAAGAGCGCGCGCGTCCCGACCCCGCACCCGCGACGAAGAACGCCTGAATGTACACGACCTGCATCTTCTGCCACGGCGACCTGGCCCGGAACGAGGCCATCGAGGAGTTCCCCGTCGGCCGCCGTCTCGCCTTCGATGGCGCGAAGGGGCGGCTCTGGGTCGTCTGCCGGCGCTGCGAGCGCTGGAACCTCTCCCCCCTGGAGACACGGTGGGAGGCGATCGAAGCCTGCGAGCGCGCCTTCGAGACGACCCGCATGAAGGTCGCCTCCGACAACATCGGGCTCGCGAAGCTGAAGGAGGGCCTCGAACTCGTCCGCGTCGGCGACCCCTTCCGGCAGGAGTTCGCCGCGTGGCGCTACGGCGACCAGTTCGGACGCCGCCGCAGGCGGGCCGCGCTCATCACCGGGGCCGTGGGGGCAGCGGCGGGCGCGGTCGTCGTCGGCGGCACGCTCGCCGGATTCGCGATGGGCGGAATGTTCCCGGGGCTCTTCCAGGGGGCGCAGGCCTGGTATCGGGACCGCGTCCTCCTTCGTCTCAGGGACGAGCACGGCGATCCGATCCGGATCCAGCGAAAACACCTCTATACCTCCCGTCTCGTGCCGAGCGCGGATGCCGCGGGATGGGACATCCGCGTCGATCACATTCCGGGGTGGGGCAAGTGGGGGAAGACCAGGAAGCGCAAGAACCGCCGGCACACGATGATCGTTCACGGGAGCGAGGCGATCGGCTTGGCCGGCCAACTCATGGCGCACGCCAACCGGCGCGGCGGCGCGCGGAAGGCGGTGCGCGACGCGGTCGGGAGGATCGAGGAGGCGGGACACCCGGAGGCGTTTCTCCCCGTGGCGGCCCGCCACGCCATGAACGACTTCTCCGGTTCCGGAAAGGCGGACCTGCCGGCGAAGAAGATCGAGGGATTGATGAAGCCCCTTCCGGGCACGCTCAGCGGCCTCAAGGTGGACATGCGGCTCGCGATCGAGATGGCGACGCATGAGCAGGCGGAGCGCGAGGCCCTGGAGGGAGAACTGAAGGAACTGGAGGCGCGCTGGCGGGAAGCGGAGGAGATCGCCCGCATCGCCGACAACCTGTTCGTCCCGGAGAGTGTCGACAGCTTCATCGCCAGCGAACGTTCGCAGATCGACGACGACCCGGCGGAGGGAGCCCCGACCGCCTGAAAGGCTGTCCGGGGCGGGCCCGGCTCCCTATCGTGCCGCATGAGCGAAAAGAGACTCATCGTCGTCGGCGACCGCGTCCTCATCGAGCCCCTGGAGGGTGAGGAGCGCACGGATGTCGGCCTCTACCTCCCGCCCACCGCGATCGACAAGCAGGCCGTGCAGGCGGGGACCGTCGTCGCCGTCGGCCCCGGCACTCCGGTCGGGCCGCCCGCCGAACTCGACGACGAACCGTGGAAGATCGGGGCGACCGAAGCCCGCTACCTTCCCATGCAGGCGCGGCCCGGAGACTTCGCCCTCTTCTTCCGGAAGGCCGCCGTGGAGATCACCTTCGAGGGCACGCAGTACCTCGTCGCGCCGCAGGGCGCGATTCTCACCCTCGTCCGCGAGGAGGGTGAGGGAGAGGAAGCCGCCGAGGGCTTCGACCCCTCCTTCCTCTAGCCGCCGCCGCTCGGCGGGTTACCGGTCGACGGGGCCGATCCGGTTGGGCCGCAGGGAATGGCAGTTCACCTCCCAGGACGTCGCCCGGGCCTGAACCGGGGCGTCGCCCGTCGCGGACGCAGCGGCCGCCTGTCCCCGCAGCCGCGCCACCGCCCGTCCGACCATTTCCCCGCGGCTGCGGCGCAGCGCCACGGCCCCCCGCACCTCGGGACTCGACCACACGACCCACAGCGTGTCGGCCCGTGTGAACCAGCGCGTCTCCGTGCCGGAAAGGTCTCCGTCACCCTCGAGAGCGACGGCCTTGTAGGCGGTCATCTCCCTCCCGTAGGCGTCGACGGAGTCGGCGAACAGCATGACCGACCGCACCGTGGGCGGATCGGTTTCGGGATCTTCCCCGCCGTTGTCCGCGAGCCACGTGTCGAACCGGAGATGCCGGCAGCCGAGGAAATCCCACAGGCGGAGATCGGCGGGTTCGGGCGGGGGCGGAGCCTCGACTTCCCGGAACCGGAACCAGATCGAGACCCAGACGAAGACGGCCGACAGTCCCACCGCCACCATCAATCGCTTGGTCTTCAGTTCCCACCTCCGCTCGTGCCGGAGTCGCCGCGGCCAGCCCGGCGGCCAACCTAGCGGCGCCCTCGTCGCCGCGCACAGCTTTTGATCCGGAGCCCGCGACCGTAGGATATCCCCGCGATTCCCCGCCGTTTCCACCCAACCACGCGTACGCGGAAGTCGAGGCCTGCTTGGCACCCCCGCCCGGGAAGATCCGGAACATTGCGATCATCGCCCATGTCGATCACGGGAAGACGACGCTCGTCGACCACATGCTGCGGCAGGCCGGCGCCTTCCAGTCACACGAGCGGGTCGAGGAACGGGTCATGGACTCGAACCCGCTGGAGCGCGAGCGCGGCATCACGATCCTGTCGAAGAACACCGCCGTGCGCTGGGGCGAAACGAGGATCAACATCGTCGACACGCCGGGCCACGCGGACTTCGGCGGCGAGGTCGAGCGCATCCTGCGGATGGTCGACGGCGTGCTACTCCTCGTGGATGCAGCCGAGGGACCGATGCCGCAGACACGCTTCGTCACGAGGAAGGCGCTTGCGCTCGGCCTCGCGCCCGTCGTCGTGATCAACAAGGTGGACCGGCCCGACCAGCGCGCGGCGGAAGTGCACGACGAGGTGCTGGAGTTGTTCCTGGAGCTGGACGCCACCGAAGCCCAGCTCGACGCCCCGTTCCTGTACGCGAGCGCGCGGGCCGGCTGGGCGTCGCCGGATATCGAGGCGCGCGGCGGAGACCTGGAGCCGCTGTTCGAGACGATCGTGGCGGGCGTCCCCTCCCCCGCGGGCGACCCCGAGGGACCGTTCCAGATGCTCGCCTCGACGCTGGATCACTCCAGCTACGTGGGGCGCATCGCGATCGGCCGCATCGAGCGGGGCACCGTGGCCGAGGCGGACCGCGTCGTGTTGCTGCCGCTCGGGGAGCCCGGACCCGTGCCCGCGGACGAGGCCATGGCGGCCCGCGTGCTCAAGATCTACGGCTTCGACGGGCTGAAGCGCGTAGAAACGCCCCGCGCGAGCGCCGGCGACATCGTGGCGCTGGCCGGACTCGAGGGCGTGGAGATCGGCCAGACGATCGCCGACCCCGACCACAGGGAGCGTCTCCGCGGGATCGCGGTCGAGCGGCCCACCCTCGCAGTGGATTTCCGGGTCAACGACGCCCCCTTCGCCGGGCGGGCGGGCAAGTACATCACGACCCGGCAACTGCGCCAGCGCCTCTTCCGCGAACTGGAGCGGAACGTCGCCCTTCGCGTCGAGCCGACGGACTCGCCCGACACCTTCTCCGTCTCGGGCCGCGGGGAACTCCATCTCACGATCCTCATGGAAACCATGCGCCGGGAGGGGTACGAGTTCTCCGTCTCGCGGCCGCGCGTCCTCCTGCGCGAGGGTCCCGGCGGGGAGATCCTGGAGCCGTACGAAGAAGCCGTGATCGAGGTCCCTTCGGAGATGGTCGGGGTGGTGATGGAGAAGATGGGGAGCCGCCGGGCCGAACTCCTCTCGATGCGGCCGACGGACGAGGGCCCGGTGCGCCTGGATTTCAGGCTCCCGTCGCGCGGGCTGTTCGGGTACCGCTCCGAGTTCCTCACGGACACGCGCGGCGAAGGCCAGTTGCACCACCGCTTCCTCGAGTACGGGCCCCGGGCCGGACACCTGGAACACCGGCGGAAGGGGGTGCTCGTCGCCGACCGCCCGGGGACGTCCGTCGCCTTTGCCCTCTTCAACCTTCAGGAGCGGGCCGAGATGCTGATCGGCCCCGGCGTCGAGGTTTACAGCGGGATGATCGTGGGCGAGAACGTCCGCCCGGGCGACCTCGAGGTCAACGTGTCGAAGGGCAAGAAGCTCACGAACATGCGCGCCGCGGCCGCCGACGAGAACGTCCGGCTGGAGCCGCCGCGCGAACTCACGCTGGAACTCGCCCTCGAGTTCATCAACGACGACGAGTTGATCGAGGTGACGCCCGACGCGATCCGCCTCCGCAAGCGCAGCCTCGACCCGATCGAGCGCAAGAAGGCGATGCGCCGCGCCGCCGCGGAGGCCCGCGAAGCCTGACGCTAATAGGCGAGCAGGGGCGCAGGTGCCGATATATAATCGTTTTGACAGGTGCATGTCGAATTCTAAGCGTTTTTTTGCGCACGTAAGAGATTTCGATAGTTTCTTCCGATGCCTACGAAACAGGAACGATCGCTAGCCGGACAAGCCTGGTTGCGCCGGGAGCTGGGACTCTCGGTCCCGCCTCCCGCCGTCGAGAGCTTCACTGCGGCCGGTCCCCGGCGTACCGAGTCCGGTGGTTCACGCACGGCGGAACTGTACCCCCTTTCCTACGCACCAGGCGGGTCGGTCGTATCGCACCTCCGTTTCATGCTGCGTCACGAAGCGTTCGACGTCGGAGTTCTGGCGGCCGCGCTGAAAGCCGTGGACCCGGCGACGCTGGAAGGTTGGGTACGGGCTCAGCCGACGGGCGCCTTCAGCCGGCGTGCCTGGTTCTTCTACGAGACTCTTACGGGCCGGACCCTCGACGTGCCCGACGCGGCCTCGGGTAACTACGTCAACGCGCTGGACCCCCGCCTCCACATCCCCGCCGGACGGCGCAACTCGCGGCGGCACCGCGTCATCGACAACCTCCTCGGCAACGCCGACCTGTGCGTGACCGTTCGGCGTACCGCCGCACTGTCCGCCTGGCTGGATGCGCGGACCGATGAGGAGGCGCGAGCCCTCTGCGAGGCCCATGACCCGGTGATTCTGCACCGGGCGCTCAACCATCTCTACACGCGGGAGACGCGGTCGACCTTTGCAATCGAGGGAGAGGCGCCGACCCCCCGCCGGGAAGCCCGTTTCATCGCGGCTCTCGAAGCCGCGTCCGAGTTCGACCCTCTGGACAAGGCCGATTTGCTGCGACTCCAGGGATCCATCGTCGATCCCCGCTACGCGGCCCGCGACTGGCGCCGCCTTCAGAATTTCGTCGGCCGGACGACGGCCGGGTTCGGCGATGCGGTCGACTACATCTGTCCTCGTCCCGGAGATGTCCCCCGTCTCATGGAAGGCTGGATGGCGCTGACGCGGCGCGTCGCCGAAGAACCCGTCCCACCCGTCGTCGCGGCGGCGATCGTCGCGTTCGCGTTCGTCTTCATTCACCCGTTCGAGGACGGCAACGGGCGCGTTCACCGTTTCCTCATTCACCACATTCTCGCCAGACGGGGTTACGGGCCGCCGGGGATCATCCTCCCGGTCTCCGCCGCCATCCTTCGCGACCGTCCGGGTTACGACCGGATCCTCGAAGCCTTCTCGCGACCGCTGGGCGAGTATATCGAATGGCGGTGGACCGCGGAGCGGGAGATCCACGTCGAGAACGACACGCTGGACTTCTACCGATACGCCGACCTGACGGTCTTCGCCGAATACCTCCACGAACGCCTCGCCGAGACGGTGCACCGCGACCTGGGAGAGGAACTTGGCTTCCTTGCCGTGTTCGACCGCGCCGCCCGCGCGGTACGCCGGATCGTGGACATGCCCGACCGCCGCCTTTCGCTCCTGGTACGGCTCTGCATGCAGAACGACGGCCGATTTCCCGGGCGCCGGCGCCGACAGTTCCGCGAACTCACCGACGGTGAGATCGCCGCCATCCAGCAAGCCGTCCGCGACGCCCTGGCAAGTCACGCGTAAGCGGTCCTATGCGCGCTGACAGGCGGGGACACCCCACAGCCACGGCTACGGCTACGGCTACGCGATTTCCGTGGTGGATTTCTTCCGGGCATGGAGGGCGAGCACTACAGCCGCCAACAGCACTCCGGCGATCCGCACCGGGTCGTTCGGGGCCAGGATGAGGGCGCCCGCCAACGCGAACAGCGCCCGTTCGAGGGCGCTGCACGCGGCCACCGCGAAGCCCTCGATCGCGTAGGCGACGGCGGACACGAGCGCGACGGTGCAGACGATGGCGAAGGCGAAGTCCGTCACGGCGGTGCCCTCCACAAGGATCAGCGCCGAATAGGCCATCATCGCGGGCACGATGAAGAAGCCGAGGGAGAGCTTCACGGCCTGGGTCGCCGTCCGCATGGGGGCCGAACCCGCGACCCCCGCCCCCGCGAAGGCGGCGAGGGCGATCGGCGGCGTCACGTTCGACGTCTGCGAGAGCCAGAAGATGATCATGTGCGCGACGAGGAGGGAGAGCCCCAGTCCCTCCAGAGCCGGCGCCGCCATGACCGAGATCACGATGTAGGCCGCCGTCACCGGGAGCCCCATCCCCAGAACGAGCGCCGCGATCGCGATGAAGATGAGCGCGAGCCAGAGCAGCCCTCCCGCCGCCTGCACGACCGACTCCGTGAACTGGAGGCCGATCCCCGTCTGTCCGATGACGCCCACGACGATCCCGGCCGTCGCGCACGCGAGCGAGATCGGCAGCGCCAGGACGGCTCCCGTCCGCAGCCCCTCGAGGATCGTGCGCCACCCGACCCGCGTTCTTTTCCGCGCCATTCCGGTGAGGACGACCGCGAGGCAGCCCACCGCCCCGACCATCGGCGGCGAGTAGTTGAGGAGGAGGAGCGCGACCACGAGCCCGAGCGGAAGGAGGAAGTGGACGCCCTCGCTCAGCGTGCGCCGGACCGGCGGCGGGTTCTTCATCCCGCGCAGCCCAAGTTTCAGGGCCATGAGGTGGACGAAGAGGAGCGTGCACCCGAAGTAGAGGATCGCCGGCGCGATGGAGAGCGCGACGATCTCCCGGTACGGCGTGTTCATGAAGTCCGCCATGATGAACGCGCCGGCGCCCATGATGGGCGGCATGATCTGGCCCCCGGTGGAGGCGGCCGCCTCGATCCCGCCCGCCTGTTCGGGCCGGTAGCCGAGCTTCTTCATCATCGGGATCGTGAGCGCGCCCGTCGTCACCGTGTTCGCGATCGCCGAGCCCGAAATCGACCCCATGGCCGCCGACGCGATGACGCTCGCCTTGGCCGGACCGCCCCGGAACCGGCCCGCGGCGGCGAAGGCGAGGTCGATGAAGAAGCGCCCCGCGCCCGTCACCTCGAGGAACGCGCCGAACAGGACGAAGATGAACACGGTCCCGGCCGCGATCCCCAGCGGCGTCCCGAACAGCCCCGCCCCCGTGAAGATCTGGAAGCGCAGGATCCGTTCGAGCGTGAAGCCCCGGTTCGCGATCACGTCGGGCAGCAGGTCCCCGAACCCCGCGTAGAGGAGGAAGACGAGGCCCACGGCGACCATCACCCATCCCACGGCGCGGCGCGTCGCCTCGAAGAGGAGGATGACGAACACCAGGCCCGCAACCAGGTCGTGCGTCGTGAGTCCGTACAGGATGTGGTCGACCCCGCGGTAGTCGAAGCCCACGATCACCCACCCGCAGTAGAGGGCGGCGAGCGCGAGTCCGGCGTCGAGCCACAGGCTCCAGCGGGGCGCGGGGCCCTCCCCCGTCCACGATGGCCTGGCGAGGAAGGTGAGGACGACGACCCAGGCGAGGTGGATGGGCCGTCCGAGCGTGGCCGAGAGCGTGCCCGTCGTGCTCTGCCAGAGCTGGAAGAGGGAGAGTCCGACCGCGAGGCCGAGGATCATGCGCCGCCACGGCGGCCGCGGGGTCGTCAACGCGCCGCGGGCTCCAGGACTTCGTCGAAGTAGCGGCGGGCGCCGGGGTGGAGCGGAAAGTCGCCGACGTCGCGCGCGGAGGGCGGCGTGATGAAGCTCGCGACGCTGGAGATGTTCGCGAGATCTTCGCGGCGTTCGAGCATCGTGCGCGTGAGGTCGTAGGCGAGGCCGTCGTCCATCGTGTCCAGCACGACGAGCAGGTTCCACAGCGTCGGCGTGAGCACCGGCTCGTCCACGCCCCGGTACACGCCGGGCGGCATCACGAACCCGGAGTAGGCCGGCTCCGCGCGCACGATCGTCGCGATCTCATCCTCCGAGAAGGGGACGAGGACCATGTCCCGCGAGACGCCGATCTCGACCACGGCGGGCATCCCCACGCCGCCCGCGATGAACCCGGCGTCGAGCGTCCCGTCCTTGAGCCCGTTCGACATCTGCGCATAGTTGAGTTGCCGGACGGTGAAGTCGGACTCCCCGATCCCCATCGCCTCGAGCACGTTCCAGGCGGTGACCGCGTTCCCCGACCCCGGCGGGCCGACGGACACGCGGCGGCCGCGGAGATCCTGCACGGATTCGATCTCGGTGCTCCGGATCGTCACGAGGTGCACGACGTTCGGGTAGAGCTTCCCGAGGGAGGCGAGCGGCATGGGCTCCGGGAAGCGGCCGCGGCCGGCCAGCGCGGCGGCGAGCGCGTCCGCCTGCGTGAAGCCGACCTCGCTCTCGCCCTTGGCCACCTGGATGAGGTTCGTCACGGAGCCGGCGGTCGTCTCCGCCTTCATGTTCACGCCGTCGACGTGCCGCGACCAGATCGAGGCGAGCCCGCCGCCGAGGGGGTAGTACAGCCCGTTCGTGTTGCCCGTCGCGATCGAGAGCGTCCGCTGCCCCTCGCCGCCGCACGCTGCCGCGCTGATCGATACCGCGATACACGCCACGGCGGCGCGGAAGACCCCGCGTCGTGTCAACCTGCGCTCTCTGCGACTGGCGCCCCCATCGGCCGCTCCGCTCGACGTTGCCCCTCGATCACACGGCGCTGCCATGCTCCCTCTTCCCGTCGCGTCCGGCAAGCACTACGCTTCGGAGGCTCCCGCTCCGGCGATTCCTCCTTCCTCAAACGCTCCCAGGGGGAATCGAACCCGCCTCCCTCACCTTGAAAGGGTGAGATCCTAGCCATTAGACCATGGGAGCCAACACGTTACCGAAGTAGACGACGACCTCTGATTCCACGATCCCGGAAATGAGATGAAGCCCATGCGGAGCGCAAGGACGACCGACCGATGGGATCTCAGCCCACTCCTGTATCCTTGCAATTCCGGAACGGCATTCCGGATTTGCAAGGACCGAATCACGAAGCTCGTCGGCGAGTACGGGACAGCGCCAGTGGAGCGGGTTCGGCTGAGGCGTCGATGAGGACCCGGCGGCTGGTGTGGTCGATGGTCCTCGCTTGTCCTCTCGTGTCGTGCGCCGTCTCGGGCCGCGAGGCCTCGGTTCGAGCAGGAGAGGTCTCGGCCGGCGCGGCCGCGACGGGCCGTGCGTGTGCGGCTCCCACCGATTCACTCCCACGCGGCGCATCTCTGGACGGATGGATGGGAGAGTACTCGCTCAGTCTCGTGGGCCGGCCATCCGCCGGAGGGACGCGATCGGTGCACGGGGAGTTGGTGTTGCTCGAATCGCCGGCCGGTCTGCGGCACTTCAGAGGAAGCGGCGGCGAGCCGATCCCCGATGTCCTGATTCCGCTCTTTGGAACGGCGGATGTCGACGTGGAGGCGGTGGGAGCGGTCCGCGTCGGAGACCTTTCCAGCGCCGATCCGGCGGCCCCCGGAGTCCTCGTGATCGAGGACGATTCAGGTCGGCGGCCGAACATTCTCCTCCGGTTCGGATCGGAGGCGAATCGCCAGGACGTGGTCCGCTTCGACGGGGGCTTCATGGTCCTTGAAGTCCGGGAACTCCGGGACGATGGGTTCCGCGGGACCTGGAACAGCGGCGTCGCGGGAGTGCGGACGCGTGGACACTTCTGCGCCGAGCGCCGCACGCCCCGACGCCCTGGGCGAGGGTAGGGCCGTCCCCGGAGCAGTACGGGCTCAGGGCGGAATGACTCGGACGATCCGCCCGTTGCGGTCGACCACCATGATCGGCGTCCTGAGAATGTCGTCGCCGTACTCGATCTTGCGAGCGGGGTCGGCGACAGCGGCTGCTGCGCCGGGCAGCCGATACGGTTCGGCCAGACTCACGTCAACGATGTAGCCCATGTCCGCCAGCGACTGAATCGTAATCGCGCTCAACGGATCGGGCACGCCGCCGTTCTGGTACGGCGTCATCAGTTCGTGGTCGAGCACGGACTCCCGCCAGTGCGAGTCGCCCGATCCCGGGCCCGCCCGGTTCTCCACCGGCACCTTCTGCCCGCCCGTGTAGATCGTCCCGCCCGCCTCGTCGAACGCCTCGATCGTGAGTGGGCCGGGGAAGTGCGTGTCCGCTCCGGAGTTGTCCGGCAGGGACGGGTTGACGAGGAGGCCGAATGCGCGCCAGCCCGTCCCGATTCCAAGGACGTGACCCATCTCGTGCAGGACGACTTCCTCCATGTCGCCGTCTTCCTCGAGCCGTTCAAGGTCGTCCACATCGAACCCCATCGCGCCCATGAAGGGGAGCCCTCCCACTCCGTCACGGATCCCGCACGGCCCGGCGAACGCCAGTGTCCCGAAGGGGCCGTCGATCTGTCTGACGGACGCCACGATGACCAGGTCGTCGATCGTTGGGAGAGTCCGGTCGGTGATGATGTCGTCACAGCCCAGGGGCAGGAGATGTGGCTCAACGGGCACGTCGGGCAGTTCGGTCCCCGCCAGAATCGATGACCAGTAATCGATGGCGTCGTCGAAGGCGGCCTGAATCGACTCGCTGACTTCGTCGATGAGGAAGAGATCGATGTCGTAGGACCCGGGACTGGCCCCCCGAACGCCGACGCGAAACGAGGAGGGCGTGCTCAAGCCTTCGGGATCGGTCGCCATCACGGTCACCGTCGCCGATCCGGAGGTCAGCGGGTCGATCATCACACGGTCGCCGGCCACCTCGGCGGAAACGACATCCGGGCTTCCGGAGACCGCCGAGTACGTCAGGCGGTCGCCATCGGGATCCCGGAAGTAGGACGGGGCATCGACGGACACGCCCTCGCCGCCCGCGCGCAGCCGGAGCCACGGCATCTCCCGCTCCGCCACCGGGGCCCGATTCGACACCGTTCCGAACAGGACAAGCGGGTCGGATATCGCGAGTCGGACGCCTCTTACCGCCGAGGGCGGCGCCGGGGCCGGGCCGGGGACGACTTGCGTGCCGCCCTGGTTGCCGGCGGTGCGGGTCACGGTGATTTCGGAGCTGTGGTCGCTGCCGGCCGTCAATGTCACCGCGCCGGCGGAGATCTCGCCGCCGTGCACCGACAGCGGAATGGTCATGGTGAAGGGCGCACCCTCCGCCACGGTGAGGCTCACCTTCGCCGGTCCCGGGGCCAGAGGAGTACCGTCGTCGGTGCGCCCGGCGTTCAGAGTGAGCGTGAACGGCGAGCCGGGATTGCCAATAAGCGACAGGCTTCGCAACCGGGCGAGTCCGACGAATATTCCCGCCGGCAAGTCGTGCAGTCGATTGGATCCGAGCTGCAACGACTCCAGGCTGGCAAGGGCGGAGAACACATCGTCGGGCAGAGTGGCGATCTGATTTCCGCCGACGTACAGCTCCTGCAGGTTGCCGAGGCCGTCGAACGCGCCCCCCGGCAACCCGGTCAGCCGGTTCAGGTGCAGTCCGAGGCGTTCCAGTTTCGAAAGACCGGCGAACAGGCCTTCGGGGAGCCGGGAGAGCTGGTTCTGAAGGAGCCCCAGTTCAACGAGCTCGCCGAGGTCCGCGAAGATATCCGGCGGCAGGTCGGTTATCCGGTTTTCGTGCACTCCGAGGTGCGTAAGCCGGGACAGGCCGGAGAACACGCCATCCGGCAACTCGGTAAGGCGGTTCGTGTTCACGAACAAATGCTCCAGATTGAGGAGGCCGGAGAACACGCCGGGCGGCAGCTCGGTGAGGTGGTTCCACCAGATCCACAGCTCTCTCAGATTCGTGAGGCCCGCAAACACATCGGGA
>JAJEEM010000070.1 GCA_022820995.1 Gemmatimonadota bacterium
CGGGAACGACCAAGGGTCGCGGGTTCCAGGGCGTCGTGAAGCGGCACGGCTTCGGCGGCGGCCGCGGCTCCCACGGCGGGACATCCATTCTCAGGGCGCCCGGCTCGATCGGGGCCGGCACGGATCCGTCCCGTGTGATCAAGGGGCGGAAGATGGCGGGCCGCATGGGGGGGACGCAGCGTACGGCGATGAGCCGGAAGATTATCCGGGTCGACGCCGAAAAGAACCTTCTGGTCATTCAGGGTTCCGTCCCGGGTGGGCGAAACAACCTCGTCATGGTGAGGCCGGGCCGATGAAGGTCGCGACGTACAGTTCCGACGGCACGGCGGGGGCCCAGCGGGCCCTGCCCGCGACGCCGTTCGACGGCGTGGTCAATGAAGACGTGCTCCATCAGGTCGTCACCGCCGTGCTGGCGAACCGTCGACAGGGCACCGCATCGACGAAGACCCGCTCGACCGTTCGCGGAGGGTCGCGGAAACCCTGGCGGCAGAAGGGGACGGGACGTGCCCGGGCCGGCTCGATCCGTTCGGCGCTGTGGCGCGGCGGCTCGGTCGTCTTCGGCCCGCAACCGCGCTCCTATCGCGTGCGCGTGCCGAAGCGAATCCGTCGGCTGGCGATCCGTTCCGCGCTCAACACGAGGGCCATGAACGGCGATCTCGCACTCATCGAGCCTCTGGGTTTCGATCCGCCCAAGACGCGGCAGGTCGCCGCTCTGCTGGCCAGCATCGGCCGCGGTTCGGAGAACACCCTTCTCCTGACGGCGGGCCACAAACCCGACGTCCACCTGTCGGCCAGAAACCTGCCCGGCGTGCGCGTGCTCCCATGGGGAGAGGCGTCGGCGTACGACATCCTCTGGTCGGACCTGGTACTCGTCGAGTCGTCGGTCTTCGATGCGGCGGGGGACTCCGCCGGGGAAGGTGAGGCATGACGCGCGCGCCGAACGAGATCATCCTGCGTCCGCTCTTCACGGAGAAGACATCCACGAGTCTCCAGTCCGAGGGGACCGACGGGGTGGGACGGCGCCTCCAGGCACGTATCGACCGCGGCGAGGTGGAACCGCGCCCCAAATACACCTTCGAAGTCGCGCCGGACGCGAACAAGATCGAGATCCGCCGCGCCTTCGAGGCGATCTTCGAGGGACGGCGAGTCACCTCCGTGCGCACGATGAACGTCCGGGGGAAGAAGAAGCGCATGGGGCGCACGATGGGCCGTCGGCCGCACTGGAAGAAGGCGATCATCGAAGTTGCGGATGGTCCCGTCGATGTGCTGGAAGGAGCCTGATCGATGCCGATTCGCAAGTTCAAGCCGGTCACGTCGGCCTCTCGATACCGCAGCGTATCGACGTTCGAGGAAATCACCCGCAGCGAGCCGGAGAAGTCGCTGACGGAGGGTCTGCCGAAGAAGTCCGGCCGCAACCATCACGGACACATCACGAGCCGGAGGCGCGGGGGCGGCCACAAGCGGCGTTACCGCCGCATCGACTTCAAGCGCAGGAAGGACGGCGTGCCCGGCGTCATCGCGGAGATCGAATACGATCCGAATCGCTCGGCCCGCATCGCGCTCATCCACTACGCGGATGGGGAGAAGCGCTACATCCTCCACCCGCGGGGTCTCGGTGTCGGTGACACCATCCTCTCCGGGTCGGGGATCGACCCGAACGTGGGCAACTGCCTGCCGCTGCGCGAGGTCCCGCTCGGGACGGTCGTTCACGGCGTGGAACTCGTGCCCGGCAAGGGCGCGCAGCTCGCCCGCTCGGCCGGCGCGTCGGTCCAGGTCGTCGCGAAGGAGCGGGGAACGGTCACGTTGCGGCTCCCCAGCACCGAGATGCGCATGGTGCCGGAATCGTGCCGGGCCACCGTGGGGCAGGTCGGCAACGTCGACCACGAACTCATTCGAGCCGGGAAGGCGGGCCGCTCGAGGTGGAAGGGCCGGCGGCCCAAGGTGCGCGGCGTGGCGATGAATCCCGTGGATCATCCCCTCGGGGGAGGGGAGGGGCGCAGTTCCGGCGGTCGTCCGCCCGTCTCGCCGTGGGGCAAGCCCGAGGGCCGCAAGACGAGGAAGAAGCACAAGCCGAGCGACAAGTTGATCGTGCGCGGCCGCAAGCGCGGCAGGGCCACGAAGTAGGAGCGAGAGATCCGATGCCGAGAAGCGTGAGGAAGGGACCGTACATCAATGAGAAGCTGCTGATGAAGGTGCAGCGGATGAACGATTCCGGAGACAAGTCCGTCATCAAGACGTGGGCCCGGGCTTCGACCATCAGTCCGGACTTCGTCGGACACACGCTTGCGGTGCACAACGGCAACAAGTTCATCCCGGTCTACGTGACGGAGAACATGGTGGGGCACAAGCTCGGAGAGTTCGCGACGACGCGAACATTCCGCGGGCACGCCGGTTCCGCGCGAGACCGGAGGGGAAGAGTCTGATGCAGGCGACAGCCAGGGCGAAGAATCTCGGCATGTCCGCCCGGAAGATGCGTCTGGTCATCGACCAGATTCGCGGGCGGGACGTCAACGAGGCCTACGCCATCCTGCAATTCTCGAAGAAGAAGGCGGC
>JAJEEM010000033.1 GCA_022820995.1 Gemmatimonadota bacterium
CGGGAACACCGCGCCGCGCGCGAGGAGATCTTCGGGCCGGTGCTCTCCGTGATCCGCTTCGACACGATCGATGAAGCCTTCGATATCAACAACGAGGTTCCATACGGCCTCTCGTCGTCGATCTACACGCGGGATGTGACCGCGTCCTTCCGCGCCGTGGAGGAACTCGACAACGGCATCACCTACGTGAACGCGCCCACCATCGGCGCGGAGGCCCATCTCCCCTTCGGCGGTGTCAAGAACACGGGCAACGGACACCGCGAAGGGGGATGGGAAGTCTACGAGTTCTACACGGAAACGAAGGTGGCGTACGTCGATTACAGCGGCACGCTGCAGCGCGCGCAGATCGATGTCGATTGGTGAGGCCGGGAGGTGAGACCGCGTTGAGGTCCGCCCCCGTACATCACAGAGTGCGGCCGGTCCGGAGCCGGGATTCGAAACCGGACCGCGCACGGGGCCGCCGATCACCGGCTTGTGGAACAGGGAAGGGTGGAATGGAGGAACGACTGACTGAGGGAACGGAGGAGGGCGCCGCCGAGCGTCGGCGAGTCCGCAGGTTTCGGGCCCCGGCAATCCGGGCGCGACGGGGTCGCGACGCGTCCGTCGGCCGGTGGATGTGGGAGTGGACGAAGTCGATCTTCGTCGCCCTCGTCCTGTTTCTCTTCATCCGGACGTTCGTCGTGGAGGCCTTCCAGATCCCCACCGCCTCCATGGAGAACACGCTACTGATCGGCGACTTTCTCCTCGTCAACAAGATGGTGTACGGAGCCGAGATCCCGGGCACGGATCTGGAGCTTCCCGCCTTCGGCGAGCCCTCGCGCGGCGACGTCATCGTGTTCGAGCCGCCCGAGTCCGCGGAACAGCCACCGCGCACGAACTACGTGAAGCGAATCGTCGGGATGCCGGGAGATACGCTGCGCATGCGGCGTGCGCGCCTCTTCGTGAACGGAGTCCCGTTCGAGGAACCCTACGTGAAGGCCGCGTCGAACTTCCCCGACGCCCCGAGCGCGAAGTTCTCGTGGCAGCGCCGGTTCCTGACCGATGGCGCGCGCCGCTCCGGGGCGGTGACGACGCGAAACAACTGGGGGCCTCTCGTGGTGCCCGGAGACAGCTACTTCGTCATGGGCGACAACCGGTCGAACTCCGAGGACTCCCGCTACTGGGGCTTCGTGCCCAGGGACGCGATCCGGGGGAGACCCTTCCTCGTGTACTATTCCTACGTTCGCGAGCCGAGGGGCCCCTGGTCCTGGCTCACCGAGATTCGCTGGGGCCGGATTCTGCGCGGCGTCGACTGAGTTCGATCCGCAATGGTCCGCATCTTCGAACGCTACCTGGCGGACATCGGCCGCGAGACCCTGCTCGACGCGGAAACCGAAGCGGAACTGGCGCGGCGAAGCCGGGCCGGCGACCAGGCGGCGCGGGTGCGGCTCGTCAGCGCGAATCTCCGCTTCGTCGTGTCGGTCGCGCGCGGCTACCGCGGCCGCGGGGTTCCGCTGGCCGACCTCGTGAACGAGGGGAATCTGGGACTCGTGCGCGCCGCCGACCGGTTCGATCCGGAGCGCGGCGTCCGTTTCATCAGCTACGCACACTACTGGGTGCGGCGGGCCATGACGCAGGCCATCGCCGACCACGGCGATCATCCGCCGCGCGGCGAACCCGCCCCGCACCGCTTTTCCCTCGACGAGATGGCCCCGGGTGGCGCCTGCACCTTCGAGGAACTCCTGCCGGATGAGCAGGCGCCCGAGCCCGGAGCCGGACTGATTCGGGAGCGGCTGCAGGAGGCCATCGAGACGAGCATGGCCGACCTGCCGCCGCTCGAGTCGGAGGTCGTGCGCCGCTACTTCGGCCTGGGCTTCGGACGGCCGCACACGCTGGCCGAGATCTCGGTGGCCCTCGACATGTCCCGCGAGCGGACGCGCCAACTCAAGGAGCGCGGCCTTTCGCGGCTCCGCGCGGGCGCCGAGCGGTCCGGGCTCGTTCGCTATGTGAACGACGGCGCGCCCCGGGCCGGAGACGCCCCGGGCCGGGACGCGGCGCCCTCTCGTCCCGTTCGCAGGTACGCCTTCCCCCGCGATTGATCCGGAATCGACCGATGGGCCCGCGACGGACCCGGGCCCCCGATTGACTTCGTGCGAAGCGCTGAATAGCTTCACGGGCTATCATTTTCACGCGCTCGGCATCCGTCCCGCCGGGCGGTTTTTTTGAGGTGGGCAGAACGAATGAAGACGTACTCGGTGAAGGCGGGCGAGATCGAACGGGACTGGTACGTGGTCGACGCCGCGGATCAGGTTCTCGGCCGTCTCGCGACGAGGATCGCGACCGTCCTTCGCGGGAAGCACAAGCCGATCTACAGCACGCACCTCGACACCGGCGACTACGTCGTCGTCGTGAACGCGGAGCGTGTGCGGCTGACCGGGAACAAGGCGGATCAGAAGGAATACTTCCGGCATTCCGGCTACATGGGCGGAGAGCGCTTCATCCCCTTCCGGCGCATGCTCGATCGACACCCCGACCGGGTGATCAAGCTGGCCGTGAAGGGCATGCTGCCGAAGAACACGCTCGGCCGGCAGATGCTCGGAAAGTTGAAGGTGTACGCGGGGCCGGAGCATCCTCACGCCCCCCAGCGCCCGCGCCCCTTCGACGCGATCGCGGAATAGCGGCAGCGCGCACAGGGACTGCCAGGGAGACGAGAGTTGGCGGAAACGGAACAGGTCCAGTCGGTCGGACGTCGGAAGAAGTCGGTGTCCCGCATCACGATGAAGCGTGGCGTGGGCGTCGTGAATGTGAATGGCCGGGCGTTCGAGGAGTATTTCACGATCCCGCGACACCGTTCGCTCGTCGCGGCGCCCCTCGATGTCACCGGGACGCGAGCGTCGTACGACATCGCCGTCCGGGTCCGCGGGGGAGGCATCACCGGCCAGGCGGAGGCCACGCGCCTCGGTATCGCGCGCGCCCTCCTCGCGATGGATGAGGACCGCCGGCGCACGCTGCGGTCCCACGGCATGCTGACCCGCGATCCCCGCATTGTCGAGCGGAAGAAGCCGGGTCGTCCCAAGGCGCGCAAGCGCTTCCAGTTCTCCAAACGATAGCGGAAGGCGGAAAGCCGAGCGCATGGGCGTCGAGCTGCAGGACCTCCTGAAGGCGGGCGTACACTTCGGACACCAGACACATCGCTGGAATCCGAAGATGCGGAAGTACATCTTCGCCGAGTGCGGCGGGATCTACCTCATCGATCTCAAGAAGACGCAGCGGGAGCTCGAACGGGCTCACGAACTCGTGCGCGAGACGATCGTCGCGGGCAAGTCCGTGCTCTTCGTCTGCACCAAGCCCCAACTCGCCCGCGTCGTGCGGGGAGAGGCCGAGCGGTGCGGTTCCTTCTACGTCACGGAACGCTGGCTCGGCGGGATGCTCACCAACTTCCAGACGATCAAGAAGAACATCGCGCGCCTCAAGGAACTCGAGCGCGGCGTGGAGGAAGGGGCGTTCGAGTTCTATACGAAGAAGGAACGGCTGCTCCTCGAGCGGGAGCGCCAGAAGCTCGACCGTTATCTGTCCGGCATCAAGGAGATGTCGCGGCTGCCGGGACTCGTGTTCGTGGTGGATTCGACCCGCGAAGAAATCGCGGTGCGCGAGGCGAACCGCCTCGGCATCCCGGTCGTCGCGATCGCGGACACGAACGCGGATCCCGATCTCCTCACGATCGCGATCGCGGGCAACGACGACGCGATTCGCTCCGTCTCCCTGATCACGCGCTCGGTCGCGGATGTCGTGGAGGCGGCGCGCCGCGAAATTCCGGAGGCGGGACGGGAAGAGGCCGAGTCGCAGGCGTACACGTATTCGAGCGACGCCGGTGGGGTCGCCGACGCCGCCGGCAGCTCGCGCCGCCGGAGGCCGAGGCGAAAGCCGCGCCCGGAGGTCATCGCGCAGCGGCTGCACCATCCGGCCGTGATAGACGGCGCCGACGGGGGAGATGGGTCGGCCGAGAGCGATCCGAAGGCCGAAGCGGCCGACAGCCCGGAGCCCACGGCGGACGCCGGATCGGAGGGTGCCGAAGCGGCAGTTGTCGGAGGGGTGGAGTCAGAAGAGAAGTGACCGCAAGGGGCCACTTCGGTGGCCCTTTTTTTTGGGAAGGAGATATGGAAACCATGACGCAGATCACGGCCGGGGCGGTGAAGGCTCTCCGCGACCGGACAGGCGCCGGGATGATGGACTGCAAGCGCGCGCTCATCGAATCGGACGGAGATACGGAGCGGGCCGTGGACCTGCTCAGGAAGGCGGGCGCGGCGAAGGCGGCGAAGCGCGTGGCGCGCGCGGTTTCGGAGGGCACGATCCGCATCGCGATGCGCGACGGGTCCGCTTCGATGGTCGAAGTGCTGAGCGAGACCGACTTCGTTGCGCGCAGCGAGGCGTTCGAGGACTTTTCGCGGGATCTGGCGGACCGGCTGCTCGACCTCCCGGTGACGGACGGGGAGACCGTGCAGGGGGCGGCTCTGCTTGAGCTCGAGGGGGGAGACGCGATCGAGAGCCGCCTCAACGAGCTGCGGGTGCAGGTCGGGGAGAACGTCCAGGTCGGCCGCGCCGTGCGCTATGACCTCGGCGCGCACGGGGCCTTCGCATCCTATGTCCACTTCGGGAATCGCATCGGCGTGCTGCTGGAGGTGTCGGACTCCGGCGATGCGGCGACGGAGGCGGCCCGCGGGATCGCGATGCATGCCGCGGCCACGAATCCGCGGGGCGTGTCGCCGGACGACATTCCGGCGGCGGAGGTCGAACGCGAGCGCAAGCTGCTGACCGAACAGGCGCTGGAGCAGGGCAAGCCGGCCTCGATCACCGAGAAGATCGTGGAGGGCCGCATGCGCAAGTTCTATGAGGAGAACGCGCTCCTGTGGCAGGCCTACGTGCGGGATCCCGACCTGACGGTGAAGGATGTCCTGCGCAAGGCCGGGGAGGACCTGGCGGTTCGGCGCTTCGTCCGCTTCGAGGTGGGCGGCTGAGTTCCGCCGACCGGAAGTCCGGGGGCGCGGACGGCCTCAAGTACCGCCGCGCCCTCGTGAAGCTCTCCGGCGAGTCGCTCGCCGGGAATCGGGGGTTCGGCATCGACCCCCCGGTCATCGAGGAACTCACCCGTGAAATCCGCCGCGTCCACCGGAGCGGCGTGAGCCTCGGACTCGTCGTGGGCGGCGGGAACATCATGCGCGGCACGGTGGCGAGCGCGCGCGGCATGGATCGGGTGAGCGCGGACTACATGGGCATGCTCGCGACCGTCATCAACGCGATGGCGCTCCAGGACATGCTCGAACAGTCGGGCGTGGAGACGCGGGTGATGTCCGCCATCCGGATGGAGGAACTCGCGGAGCCCTACATCCGGCGGCGCGCGCTGCGCCATCTCGAGAAGAGAAGGGTCGTGATCTTCGCCGGAGGTACGGGAAACCCGTATTTTTCCACGGATACGGCGGCCGTGCTGCGGGCGATCGAGATGGAAGCCGACGTGATCATGAAGGCGACGCGGGTCGACGGCGTATACACGGCGGATCCGGAGACCGACCCGGAGGCCTCGCTCATCGACGAGATCGGCTATCTCGAGGTGATGACCCGTGAACTGGGCGTCATGGACGCGGCGGCGATCTCCCTGTGCAAGGAAAACTCGCTGCCCATCGTCGTCTTGAACATCAAGCGGCCGGGTGCAATCCTGGCAGCGTTGCAGGGCGAGAGGATCGGGACCCTCGTCGCCTAGGCGGCAGAGCTTTTGACCGGAGGGGACGGTGCCCGAGGAGACGCTGGAGAATGCGGTCCTGGCGATGGAGAGCGCGATCGATGCGATCGCGCGGGAATTCGCCTCCGTTCGTACGGGCAAGGCGACGACGGCGATCCTCGACGGCGTGAGGGTCGAGGCGTACGGTTCGGTCGTGCAGTTGCGGCAGGTGGCGAACGTCAGCGCCCCCGAGCCGACCATGCTCCTCGTGCAGCCGTACGACCCGAACATCGCCCGGGATGTGGCGCGCGCGATCCAGAGCGGCGACCTGGGGCTCAACCCGTCGGTGGACGGCGCCGTCGTCCGGGTGCCGATTCCACCGCTGACCGAGGAGCGCAGGCGCGAATTCGTCAAGATCCTCCACCGGATGGCGGAAGAGGGGCGGGTATCGATCCGGCACGCGAGGCACGAAGCGCGCGACCGGCTCCTGAAGATGCAGCGGGACGGGGAGGTCGGTGAGGACATCGCCCGCCGGACGATGGCCGAAGTCCAGACGCATACCGACGAATACGTGAAGAAGATCGACGCGATGCTGGCGCGCAGGGAAGCGGAGGTGATGGAGGTTTGAGCGGATCGACGGATGTCACGGGCGCCCTGCGCGCATACGTCGCCGGGCGGGACCGCGTCTGGGAGCACGGGCGCAAGCTCGGCCGATCCGGGCCGGCCTCCGGGGACCCCTCTCCCGACCCCCCGCGCGGGATCGCGTTCGGGGAGCTGCCGGCACGACCGAAGTTCGGCGTCTCCGTGGCCGAGGAACTGGATTTCCGCCGCGGCCCGGCGGCGTGGCGCGACCGCCCCCCTCGCGGAGAATCCTGACGCCCCGCGCTGAAGCCCCGTCGGTTCCGGGCGCCGCCGTGGCGGCGCGCCTGCGGGGTGTGCTCCGGGCGGCTCCGGAGCTACTGCCGCGAGACTCGCGCGTCCTCGTCGCCTTCTCCGGCGGATCGGACTCGCTCGCGCTCCTGCACCTCCTCCGCGCGCTGGGCGACGCCTGGCCGCTGAAGCTGAGCGCGGCCCATTTCGACCATGGACTCCAGCCGGAAAGCGCCGCATGGGCCTCGCGGGCGGCGGAACTGTGCCGCCGGGCCGGAGTGCCGTGCGACGTGGGCCGAACGGACGGACTCGCGGGCGGCCCGGCGGAGTGGCGGGCGGCCCGCTACGCCTTCCTGGCCGAGGCCCGGCGCCGGGCCGGGGCGGATCGCGTGGCCCTCGCGCACCAGCGCGACGACCACCTGGAGACGGTGCTGCTGAACCTCCTGCGCGGCCCCGGCTTTCGCGGACTTGCCGGCATCCCCCCGCGCCGTGGCGCATTCGTCCGTCCGCTGCTCGGCTTCGCGCGGGAGGAGCTGAGGGGCTACCTGCGGGCCACGGGACGGGAGTGGGCGAAAGACCCCGCAAACCGGAATCCCCGTTACCGCCGCTCGCGGATGCGGCACGGACTGCTCCCCGCGCTGGCCGCCGAGGAGCCGTCCGTGCGCCGACTGCTGGCGGAACTCGGGCGGAACGCCCGGGTGGCCGAAGGCGGGCTGGAGGCGGGTGCCCGGCGGCTCCTCTCCGCCGCGGGATACCGCGAAAGCGCCGACGGAGCACAAATTGCCCGGTCTCGATGGCTGGGGTATGATCGGGCGGCTCGCGGCCGCATGTTGCGGCAGATCGCCCGGGACATGGGTTTCCGGGTGTCTCGGCGCGGAACCCGGACGGGCGCGGTCTTCGTACGCACGGGCGAGAGCGGTCGCGGAGTGGACATCGCGGCAGGCCTGCGGATCGAGCGGGAGTTCGACCGGATTCATGTGCGGCGCGCGCGAAGGGTGCCGCTCGACCGCGAACTCGACATCGATCGGACCAGGGCGCGGCGGGCGGGCTGGGGGCCGATCCGCCTCGGCGGGAGCGCCTGGGAGGTGCGTTGGGGCGCCCTCGAGGGCACGGAACGCTGGGCCACCGCCCTTCCCGTCGACAGGGTCCGGTTCCCGATCCGCGTACGGGCGCCGAAACCCGGAGACCGGATCCGCACGCGGGCCGGGTCTCGCAAGGTCGCGAAGCTCCTGATGGAGCGCCGCGTGCCCGCGTCGGATCGGTCGGGCGTGCCGGTCGTCGTGGACGCCGACCGGAGCGTGCTGTGGGTGGCCGGACACTCCGGGGCGGCGGTGGAACCGGTCGACTCCGGAGGAGAGTGGTTCGCCATTGGATTCACAGAGCGCCGGAACCGGCACGATGACCGCCGCGGAACGTGAGTTCGCGGAGTATACCGGGGGCGAGCCTCTCGGACGCATCGTCTACTCCGCGTCGGAGATCGCGGCCCGCGTCGCCGGCATGGGCGCGGAGATCACCGCCGCATACGCGCCGGACGCCGACATCCTGCTGCTCGGCCTGCTCAAGGGGTCGTTCGTGTTCCTCGGCGACCTCGTCCGCCAGGTCCGGCGTCCGCTGCAAGTCGATTTCCTCGTCGCGTCGAGCTACGGCAAGGGCACGAAGAGTTCGGGCACGGTGGAACTGCTCTACGACCCGCGGGCCCCGATGGCCGGCCGGCACATCATCATTGTCGAGGACATCGTCGACAGCGGCACCACGCTGAATCAGTTGTGCGGCGGGCTCGCCGATCGAGGTCCCGCGTCCCTCGAGATCTGCGCGCTCCTCCACAAGCGCATCGCGCCGGATCTCGTGTGGGAGCCGCGGTGGGTTGGCTTCGATGCACCAAATGAGTTCCTTGTGGGGTATGGATTGGATCACGGGGAGGATTTTCGTCACCTTCCGTTTATCGCGTGTCCCCGTACGTGAAGCGTACGCGGGACGGCCGCAGGCGAGACACCGGAGCCGGAACAGGTCGGAATAGATCAAAATGAGACAAGAACAGCCGCAGAGGCCGGACGGCAGCGATTCCTCGGGCCGCATGCATCGCTGGCTCAGGACGGCGTCGTTCTGGGCCCTGCTGATTCTGATCCCCGTCGCCCTCCTGCAGTTCATGGGAGGCGCCAGGGAGAGCCGGGAGACGCTGAGCTATACGCAGTTCCGCGAGCAGATCACGCAGCGGAACGTGGAGTCGATCCAGGTGCGCCTGGGGACCGGCGAAGTCGAGGGCAGCCTCAGGAGCGCGATCACCGTCGAAGAGACGGAAATCGCGAACTTCCATCTCCTGCTGCCGACGCGGGAGATCGGCGACGCCCTCATGAGCGAACTCCTCGAGGCGGACATCACGATCGAGACGCTTCCGGCGCGCAGCAACTGGCTCAACGTATTCATCTCGATCCTTCCCTGGATCTTCATCATCGGGCTCTGGCTCTTCGTCATCCGGCAGATGCAGGCGGGAGGCTCGCGGGCGTTCAGTTTCGGGAAGTCGAAGGCCCGCCTCCTGAGCGGAGACACGCCGAAGATCACCTTCGCCGACGTCGCGGGCTGCGATGAGGCGAAGGACGAGCTGCAGGAGATCATCGAGTTCCTCAAGGATCCGCGGAAGTTCTCGCGTCTCGGAGGGCGCCTGCCGAAGGGCGCGCTCCTCGTCGGGCCGCCGGGGACCGGAAAGACGCTCCTCGCGCGAGCCGTCGCCGGGGAGGCGGGGCGACCGTTCTTCTCGATGTCCGGCTCCGACTTCGTCGAGATGTTCGTCGGCGTGGGCGCTTCCCGCGTCCGCGACCTCTTCGAACAGGGGAAGGCCCAGGCGCCCTGCATCATCTTCATCGACGAGATCGACGCGGTCGGCCGCCACCGGGGGGCCGGCCTCGGGGGCGGGCACGACGAGCGGGAACAGACGCTGAACCAGTTGCTCGTGGAGATGGACGGGTTCGAGTCGACGGAAGGGGTGATCCTCCTCGCGGCGACGAACCGGCCCGATGTGCTCGATCCCGCGCTCCTGCGTCCGGGTCGCTTCGACCGCCAGATCGTCGTCGACAATCCCGACATCAAGGGGCGCGAGGGGATCTTCCAGGTACACACGCAGGACATCCCGCTCGCCGACGACGTCGATCTCGCGGTGCTCGCGAAGGGGACCCCCGGGCTCTCGGGTGCGGATATCGAGAACGTCGTGAACGAGGCCGCCCTCATCGCGGCGCGGGACGACAAGGATCGCGTCTACATGGAGGAGTTCGAGCGGGCCAAGGACAAGGTCATGCTCGGCACCGAACGCCGGAGCATGGTGATCTCCGAGGAGGAGCGCCGGGTCACGGCCTACCACGAGGCGGGGCATGCCGTGGTCGCGCTCCGCGTCCCGGGGCTGGACCCGCTCCACAAGGTGACGATCGTCCCGCGCGGACGCGCCCTCGGCATCACGGCCTCGCTCCCCGAGGAGGACCGCCACAACTACACCAAGGACTGGCTCGAGGGCCAGCTCAAGATGCTCTTCGGCGGGCGCGTGGCCGAGGAAATGATGTTCGGCGACGGCAAGATCACGACCGGCGCTGGCAACGACATCGAGCGCGCGACGGATCTCGCGCGCCGCATGGTCACGCAGTTCGGGATGTCGCCCGCCGTGGGCGCGATGTCCGTGGGAGACCGGGAACAGGAGGTCTTTCTGGGCCGGGATCTCTCTCAGCGCCGCGAGGTCAGCGAGAAGACGGCCGAACTCGTGGACGGCGAGATCAAGCGCATCCTGGATGAATCGTACTCCGCCACGGGCGCCGTCCTCCGGGAGAACCAGCCGCTGCTCGAGGCGATCGCGGAGGCGCTGCTGGAGCGGGAGACGCTCGACGTCGAAGACATCAAGCTGCTCGAAGAGGGCAGGGAACTCCCGGCCCTTGTTTCGGAGCCCGCCCCGCCGCCGCCGCGGCCGGCGGCCATCGAGCCGGCGCCGCAGCGCGAACGTCCGCTGGAGGGTGCGGGGGGCGAGCCCGCCCCGGCGCCGGCC
>JAJEEM010000024.1 GCA_022820995.1 Gemmatimonadota bacterium
CTCCCGCCGGCCCGAAACAGCCCGTCTCGACCCCTCCCCGAGCTACCCTCGCACTCCAAATGGGGACATTATCCGGCCAACTATGCCCGAACCCGCTTCCGCACACCGCTCCCGGGACGCGTGTGAGAAATCCGGGCTAGAAGACGAGCAAGGGAGATCCTTCGTGGCTGAGGAAAAGGGACGCGTTGGTTCGTCGTTCGAAGACTATCTGCGGGAGCAGGGAACGCTGGAGGAGACAACGGCCGCAGCCGTCAAGCGCGTCATCGCGTGGCAACTGAAGGAGGCGATGACTACGGAACAGCTCAGCAAGAATCAGATGGCGAAGAAGATGAACACGAGCCGCAGCCAATTGGATCGAGTTCTGGATCCGAGCAACGATCGGATCCAGCTCGCCACGCTCATAGGGGCCGCCGAGGCGCTGGGGCGGCAGCTCCGGATCGAACTCGTGTAGGGTCGATCAGCGGATGGTGGGGCCGCCGGTTCGGTTGTCGGGGACGAAGCGGTCGCGCGCGGGCATGCGTGTGTCGACAACCATCGCGGAGTCGACGACGGCGTCCGCGGGCAACAGGTCGTTGAAGTAGAGCATGGCGCCCACCACCGCGTAGACTTCTTCGTCGGTCATCGTGCCCGGGAGGTCGAAGGGCATGGCGCGGCGTGTGTAGTCGAACA
Source organism: Gemmatimonadota bacterium (assembly GCA_022820995.1). Classification (GTDB taxonomy): domain Bacteria; phylum Gemmatimonadota; class Gemmatimonadetes; order Palauibacterales; family Palauibacteraceae; genus Palauibacter. The sequence goes on from JAJEEM010000024.1 coordinate 670, forward strand.
GCGTCGTCGCGTAGGGCCAGTAGTTGCCGACGGTCGAGCGCAGACTGCGGTCGTTCGCGAACGGAAATTCGTCTCCCGGGATGCGGCCGGTGATGATGTCGTTAGGCCCTTCCCGTCCCGTCGGGCCGTGACAGAGAATGCAGCGGTGGCGCTCCCACACCTCGAGCCCCTCCGCGACGGTGCCCTGTCCGGGCGGCAGGCCCGCACCGTCGGGGCCGATGTCGATGTCCCAGGCCGCGATCTGCGACTCCGTCGCGGGCGTCCCGAAGCCGTACACGGGCTGGGCCGCGCCCGCCCGTCCCGAGGCCTGCGGGTCGTCGCCGGAGGCGATGGTCACGGTCATGGCGCTGGTGCCGGACTCGGTCATCGAGTCGCTGTCCGCGCCGTCCTCCTGTCCGCAGGCCGTGACCGCGAGCATGGCTGCGAACACCGTAATTCGTAGGCTCACCGCCATCCCCCCGCTCATACCGGCGCGAACTCGATAGAGCCGTCGCGCGCCACGCGCCAGCCACGGATCGCGTTCGAGTGATAGCGCGTGCCGGGGCCGCGCGCGTCCAGGACCTGTTGCCGCACCGGCTGCGTGTAGCCCGTTTCGTCGGTCGCGCGACTCAGCAGGTGCGCCGGGCCGCCATCCCACTCCCAGCCGTGGCGGAAGCGCGTCGTGCACTTGGGGAGCACGGGTTCCTGGAGGACCGCGTCGTGCCACGAGTCGCCGCCGTCCGTGCTCACCTCCACCCGCTCGATCAGGCCCCGGCCGGTCCAGGCGTAGCCGGAGATCTCCACGAATCCGGGCTCCGTCAGCCGCCGCGGGTAGGTCGGGTACGTGATGATCGACTTCGCGTCCATCACGAACGAGAACTGCCGCGCCGTTCCGTCCGGGAGCGGATCCGTGTACTTGGACGTCTCGTCGCGGAACATCCCGGGTCGGTCGGAAAGTTCGATGCGCCGGACCCACTTCACGCTCGCGTTCCCCTCCCACCCGGGCAGGAAGACCCGCGCGGGGTAGCCCTGCTCGGGCCGGATCGCCTCGCCGTTCTGGGCGTAGGCGATCATCGCGTCGTCCCACGCCTTCTCCATGGGGATGCTGCGGCCCATGACCGCCGCGTCCGAGCCCTCGGCGAGGAACCACGTCGCGTCCGCGTGCGCCCCCACCTCCTCGAACAGGGTCGAGATCGCGACTCCCGACCATTCGCTCGTGCTCAGGAGGCCGTCGACAGATTGCGGCGTGTTCTGCGGGTTGGGCGACGGGGAGTACGCGCCGCCGCCGTTCCCCGAACACTCGATGAAGAGCAGCTTCGAGACCTGGGGAAAGCGCTTCAGGTCATCGAGCGTGAAGAGCGTCGGCCGGTCGACCATGCCGTGGATGAGGAGGCGGTAGGTGGCGGGATCGATCTGCGGGATCCCGTGGTGGTGGCGCTCGAAGTGAAGGTCCGCCGGGGTCATGATCCCGTGCAGGTCCTGGAGCGGCGTGCGCGAGGAGCCCCCCATGGAACCGGACAGGAGCTTCTCCGGCGTCTCGTGCGGAGAACGGGAGCCGACCACGACGGGACGCGCGCCCGGCACCTTCGTAGGATCCTGCGCCTCCTGCACCAGTCCGCGCGTTGCGCCGGCCGTGATCGCGCCCCCGGCTGCTGCGGCGGCTCCGGCGATCAGGGCTCGCCGCGTGAGGCCCGAACCTTCTTCCCGGTCGTTCACGTCACCTCCGTTTCCGTCGGTCTCGTACCCGCCTACCGTCCCCGTCCCGCGCACCACCCCTCATGTGTGCGCTGACCACAGTTGCCGCCTTCACCGCGGCCAGCAAGGGAGGCCCCGGGCGGCCCGGCCTTCAGCGCGACGCGTGCCACTCCTGCAGGATCTCCGCCTCCCGCTCCGCCGGGAGTCCCGGCCGCATCTCCGCCTGCCGCTCCGCCGAGCGCGAGAAATGGAAGTCCAGCGTCGCCCGCGTCGTATCCGCCAGCGAGCGGAAGGTCATCCCGTGCGCGACTTCGTTGGAGAGGTCGAAGCGCGCGAACCCTTCCGAGCCGGGCGTCGGCGGACGCCACACCGGCATCTCGGCGTAAGGCCGGACTCCGCGCTCGGCGAGGAACTCGCGCGGCACCCAGGTGAACGTCGTCTCGGCCGTCGTGACGGCGCGGATCCCGTACAGGAGTTCAGCCATCGGCCGCGGCGTCGCGGGTCCCACGAGGTTGAAGATGCCGGTGTGCCCGCGGTCCGAGGAGAGCGCCATGAAGTCGCCCAGGTCGCGCACGTCGATGATCTGCACCGGGTCGGTCCCATCGCCGGGAGACAGGACCTCGCCGCCGCGGTGGATCCGCACCGGCCAGTACGTGAAGCGGTCGGTGGGGTCGTCGGGTCCGATGATGAGGCCCGGGCGGAAGATCCCGTAGCGGTCGGGGAAGATCCGCATCGCCTCGCGCTCGGACTCCGCCTTGGCGAGGCCGTAGGGAAGCTGCGTGATGTCGGCGGTCGCGCGGTCCACGCCGGCGGTCTCGTAGGTGTACGACGGGACCTCGGACGTCATCGGCACGGTCGAATGGCTCGCGTATGCGGATCGAGAGGAGACGTAGTAGAAGTACTCCACCGAGTCGCGCAGGAACTCCCCGATGCTCGTCACCCAGTCGGGACGCGCCGTCGAGTTGTCGATGACGACGTCCCACGTGCGGCCGCGCAGCGACTCGAAATCTCCGTTGCGGTCCCCCACGAGTTCCTCGACCCCCTCGAACATCCCGGGGCGGCTGCCGCGGTTGAAGATCGTCACCTCCAGCCCCTGGGCGAGCGCCGATCGCACCTGGTAGGGGCCGATGAACCCGGTCCCGCCCAGGATCAGCAGCCTCCCGCCGCTGCCGGAGGCCTGGGGCGTGGGCGCGGGGCCCGAGCATGCTCCGACCGGGACGCCGAGTCCAAGGGCGGCACCGGCCGCCGCCGTCACCTTCAGAAAATCGCGCCGGTTCGAATCGGTGGACATCGTGAACTCCTCTTGGTGGTTCGTCTTCCTGGTGTCGTCTGCGCGGCTCGCCTCAGTTCGCGGTGCCGTCGAGCAGTTCGAAGATCCGCAGCACGGCGACCGGGTTTGCGCCCGGGCCGCTGATGCCGCCGAAATTGTCCGCGTGCGCGGTGAGATCGATGCGGCCCGCCGCGTCCTCGGCGCTCACGCCCTGGCCGTGCAGCGCGACGGACTGATCCCACAGGTCCCGGAGATACGCCTGCAGGTGGTCGATCCGCTCGCGCTCCCGGTAGGGCGCGCCGTGGCCCGGGATGATCCAGTCGAAATCGAGCGCCTTCACGCGGTCGAGCGTCTCGATCCACTCGTTCACGTACCCGTCCCCCATATAGGGGAGGCCGCCCGTGAGCATGTCCCCGGTGATGATCACGCGGTCATCCGGCAGGTAGACGATGACGTCGCCCTCCGTGTGCGCGCGCCCGAAGAAATGGAACTGGATCTCGCGTCCGCCCCGGTAGAGCGTGAGCCGCTCCGAGAGCGTCGTGTTGGGGGCCGTGGGGACGACCTCCTGCAGTTGCGCGTAATAGGTCCGCTGCGCTTCGAGCGTGGCCTCCAGTTCCGCCCGCGCCTCCGCATCGGTCAGCGTGTCGAGCGTGGCCTCCATCTGCTCGATCCGGCCGGGAATGGCGCCCACGAAGAGTTCATACGACCGGCCCGAGTTCGAGCGGCCCTCCGCGATCGCGGCGCGCGTCGCCTCGTGGCTGATGATCTCCACGTCGGGCGGATAGACCTGGTTGCCGTGCGCGTGGTCGAAGTGCCAGTGCGTGTTCGCCGCGTATCGCACGGGCCTGTCGGTGATCGAGCGCAGGTCCTCGATGAGGGCGTTCGCCGCCGCGGGGGAGATGTGGGAGTCGACGAGCAGCACGTCCTCCTCGTTCACGACCACGCCGGCGTTCGACCCGACGACGAGATCGCTCGCGCCCTGCGCGTGGTACACGCCGGGCACGACCTCGGTGAAGTCGAAATGGACGGCTTCCGTTGCCGTGCCGCCCGCTCCCGCGCCGGCCCCGTCATCGCCGCCGCTCCCGGGATCCGCCGGGGCGCAGGCGCCACAGAGCCACGCCGCCGCGAGGATGCCGGCCGGAACGGCGCTCCCCCTGTACCCGCTCCGAGAAAGACCGCTCCGCGTCACACGTCTGCTCCGCACCGACCGCCTCCTGTTGATCGCACGTTGATGGTTCCCTTCGATCATACCACGTAGCCGGGCCGCCGCTCAACGAGATGACCCCGGCTACCGTGAAGTAGTTTTGCCACCTGTCACGTAACACGTTACAGTATCCTCATGAAGAACCCGCCGCATCCGGGCCTGTCGGTGCGCCATGACTGTCTGGAGCCGCTGGGGCTCACCGTGACGGAGGCTGCGCGGAGGTTGGGCGTCAGCCGAAAGCAGCTTTCCGAACTCGTCAACGGTCGTGCGGGCATCTCCCCCGAGATGGCGATCCGCCTGGACAAGGCGTTTGGAGGTGGGGCGGAGACGTGGTACGGCCTTCAGTCGGCCTACGATCTTGCGCAGGCCATGAAGAGAGCCGACCGGATCGACGTCGAGCGGATATCCACCCCCGTTTGACGCCCGCGCCAAGCGCTCTACGGGTGTCGGTCGAGTGCTTGCAGGCGGGCAGGGAGTTCCGCGACGTATGTCCGGACCTCGCGTTCGACGCGGCTCATCTCGACCGCGCTCCGGGTCGCGTCCGCCTCCCGGAGTTCGGTGTAGAGGTCGATCGTGGCCTCCAGCGCGGCCGTGCAGGCCGCGGCGTCGACGCCCGCGACCGTCCGCTCGAGATCGGTCGCGAAGGCGGGGAGCCGGTCCTCGATCCGCCGCACCCCGGTGGCCTCAACGCCCGCCCCAAGGAATGCCAAGGGTGCCAGCGCCACGGCCCGCATAAATGTCAGTCCATCCAGCGCTTCGAAGATCTCGCCCCGCTCGATCTTGTCCGCGACGTAGTGCGCCCAGATCCAGAAGCGGTCCTCGATCCAGTCCGGATCGGCGGCCGGGTAACGGGGGGCGGCGCGGGCGAGCGCGGTGCTCAACCGGCCGTCGCGTTCCCACAAAATGACCGGATCCTCGATCCGTTCGTGCACATCGTCGAGCGATACGAACTTCAGGTCCACGTGCAGGAGCGGAGGGCCATAGAGGCAGACGAGCAGGCGCGGCTCTCCCACGTGCTCCCCCGTGAAGCCCGCAAGAAACGAGGAATCGAGTTCAGCGGCGATCGCCTGCTGCCGGTCGAGAATCTCCGGCCAGGCCCTCGGCTCTACCGCCAGCACGAGGTCGAGATCCGAGAACTCGTCCATCTCCCCCGCGATGAACGAACCGCCCGCCCCCAGGCCGACGATGCCCTCCACCCCGGGAACCGCGGCCAACGCACGCTCGAGGAACGTCCGGTGCCGCTCCGGCATGTACGTATCGATTCGCATCTTCTTCCGCCTCCGCGACCCCTTCCTGCCCACCGACGGGCCAAACTGAGCGGTCCTACTCCCGAGGCCAACCCCGGGCGCGCCGCTTGACCGGGCGGGGGCACCGGTCTCTATCTCCCTGCGGGAAACCTCCAACAACTCCAGGAAGACTTCCATGAATGAGCCTCGACGCGGGATTGTCCGGCGCGCGCTTGCCGCGGTGCTCGTGAGCCTGCTGGCGGTCGCGGACACCGCCGAGGCCCAGGACGGCACGGTCGGTTCGGGTCGGACGGGCAGCTACATCGGCGCATTCGCGGGACCGGGCTCGATGGACGTTCGCATGACCGACATCGACGGCTTCACGGCGGCGAACGGCGTCCCCGGCCAGATGTTCGAGTACGACGACACCGGCCTCGCCGTCGGCGTGGTGGCGGGGCGATACTTCCGCCTGGGGGGCGTGCAACTCCTGTTCGAGGCGGACGGGACGTTCGGCGGCCTGCCGGCAGCCGGGCGACAGGTGGATCCGGTCGGACTGGACGAAACGGCGGCGTCGGAGCTGCGTTGGGTCGGGACGGCTCGCCTCGGCGTTCGACGGTCCGTCGGCCGCTTCGGCGTGTTCGTCGCCGCCGGCGCGTCGATGGCCGGAATCTCCAACTCGTTCACCGATCTCGATGAAGGAGCGGACGGTCGCCCGCAGCTGGACCCCGACGATTCCTTCAGCGAGCGGCCGACGCGGGTCGGATGGGTCGCCGGAGTCGGCATCGAAACACCCGTGGCCGGCGCCTGGACCCTCCGACTCGAAGGCCTCTACAACGATTTCGGCGAGACCGTCCACCAGGCGGAGAACCGGCTTGGCGTCAACGCCGGCGCCTGCGGGCCGGCGGGACTCCCCAGCCCCTGCCGCTACGCCTTCGACGAGCGGTTCGCCCTCCTCCGCCTGGTCCTCGTTCGCCGGGTCAGCCGCTGATCTCGTGCGCCTCGCCCGCCCCGCGCGGCAGGCGGATCCGCTCGACCAGCCTCTGTGCCTCGGGCGGCGGCGGCGGCGTGAAGCGGGACACGAGGGACGCCACGGCGAAGTTCACCGTCATTCCCACCGCCCCGATCCCTTCCGGCGAGATCCCGAACCACCAGTTCTCCGCCACGTTCGCCGCCGGGTTCACGAACTTGAAGTAGACGATGTAGGCGGCCGTGAGCGTGATCCCGCACAGCATGCCCGCGATCGCCCCCTCGCGGTTGAGCCGCTTCGAGAAGATCCCGAGGATGATGACGGGGAAGAACGACGACGCCGCGAGCCCGAACGCGAACGCGACGACCTCCGCCACGAAGCCCGGCGGATTGATCCCCAGATATCCCGCCACGATGACGGCCAGCCCGGCGCTGAACCGTGCCGCCAGAAGTTCGCCCCGCTCGCTGATGTCCGGCCGCCAGTTGCGCTTGAGCAGGTCGTGGCTGATCGCCGCCGAGAGCACGAGCAGGAGTCCCGCCGCCGTCGAGAGCGCCGCCGCCAGCCCGCCCGCCGCCACGAGTCCCACCACCCAGTTCGGGAGCCGGGCGATCTCCGGGTTCGCGAGCACCATGATGTCGCGGTCGATCGTGAGTTCGTTCTGCACGGGCGCCCCCGCGGCGTCCACGGCCTCCGGTCCCACGTACTGGATGAGTCCGTCCCCGTTGTGGTCCTCGTACGAGATCAGCCCCGTCGTCTCCCACTTCGTGAACCACTCCGGCATCTCCGCGTACGGCTGACCCGTCACCGTATTGAGCAGGTTCGTCCTCGCGAACACCGCCACCGCCGGCGCCGCCGTGTAGAGGAGCGCGATGAACACGAGCGCCCAGCCCACGCTGATCCGGGCGTCCCGCACCCGAGGCACCGTGTAGAAGCGGATGATGACGTGCGGCAGCCCCGCCGTCCCCACCATGAGCGCGGCCGTGATCGCCAGCACGTCGAGCGTCGATTTCGTCCCGTCCGTGTAGGCGGAGAAACCCAGCTCCTGGTGCAGGCCGTTCAACCGGTCGAGCAGGAACGTCCCCGTCTCCTGATCCGCCGCCCCGAGCCCGATCTGCGGAATCGGGATCCCCGTGACGAGCATCGACAGGAAGATCGCGGGCACCATGTAGGCAAAGATGAGCACGCAGTACTGCGCGACCTGCGTGTAGGTGATCCCCTTCATCCCCCCGAGCACCGCGTAGAAGAACACGATCCCCATCCCGATGATCACGCCCCACACGATGTCGATCTCGAGAAAGCGGCTGAACACGATCCCCACCCCGCGCATCTGGCCCGCCACGTAGGTGAAGGAGACGAAGATCGCGCAGATGACGGCCACGACCCGCGCCGTCTGGGAGTAGTAGCGCTCGCCCACGAAGTCCGGGACGGTGAACGCACCGAACTTCCGCAGATAGGGGGCGAGCAGCAGCGCCAGGAGCACGTACCCGCCCGTCCAACCCATCAGGTAGACCGAGCCGTCGTAGCCCAGGAAGGAGATGATCCCGGCCATCGAGATGAAGGAAGCCGCCGACATCCAGTCCGCCGCGGTCGCCATCCCGTTGGCCAGGGGATGCACCCCCTTGCCGGCCACGTAGAACTCGCTCGTGGAGTGGGCCCGCGACCAGATCGCGATCCCGATGTAGAGCGCGAACGAAAGCCCGACGAGCGTCGCCGTCCACTGGAGAACCGTCATGCCGCGCCCTCCTCTCCGGCTACGTCGTCACGCTCGTCGACGTCGAACGCCCGGTCGAGCCGGTTCATGAGGAAGACGTAGACGAAGATCAGAACGACGAAGACGTAGATGGAGCCCTGCTGCGCGAACCAGAACCCGAGCGGAAAGCCCGTGCCCGGGATCCGGATCGTGTCGAGCGCGTCGGCGAACACGATCCCGGCGCCGTAGGACGCCAGCGCCCAGATCGCGAGGAGCATCCCCACGTAGCGGAGATTGCGGCGCCAGTACTCCAGATGGTCGCGGCCTGCTGCGCGTCGGTTCATGTGCCTCCCGCCGGGTTGCCGGCGCGTCCGGGTCACGTTCACGACGGTCGGCAGGGCCGCCCGTCCGCTCCAGCGCCGCAGCGACCAAGTGTATCACGGAAACCACGGACCGATCCAGACTTGCGGCGTCCGCAACTCCCGATCCTGGCCCACGTCACGATCCGACGCCTCGTGTCGTTGTAATGGTCATGACCGACGATTTCGTCGGTCGGCGCACCCCCCCAAATGAGAGTAATTCGAATGAGAAAGAACTTCCGACTGTCGCTGTGGATCCCCCTGGTCGTCGCCGTCAGCGCATGCTCGAATGACACGGTCGAGCCTGCGGCGAGCTTGGCGCCGGCCGACGCAAGCCGCGCGAGCTTCGACGCGGTCGCGGACTCATCGAAGTTCGTGCCGGCTCCGGGAGAGAAGGTGCCCAACGCGTACATCGTGAAGACCCACACCGATAAGGACGCCGAAGCGGTCGCGGCGCAGCTTACCGCGGAGCATACGGCGACCGTGAAGTACGTCTACGCGAGCCTGCCGGGCTTGGCGGTCGAACTGCCGAACCCCGAGGGCCTGCCCAAGCCACCCGACCTGAGCAAACTCCTGGAGGACCGGAGGATCGTGCGCATCTCCGAGGAGCGCATCCTGGAGATGACCGGCGCACTCCCATCCGAGGCGGCAAGTCTCGACACACAGACGGAGAGCGTCGGGTGGAATCTCGACAAAATCGACTCCCGCGACTTCGCGTCGAACGGAACCTATCGCTACGAGGAAAGGACCTCGTCGAAACCCGTGTACGTGATCGACACTGGCATAGCATTCTCGCACAGCGAGTTCGGTGGGCGCGTGCTTCCCGGCGCGGACTTCACGGGATCCATAAGCGACGGACGTTTCGATCGCCATGGCCATGGTACGGCGGTTGCCAGCATTATCGGCGGCACCACGACCGGCGTCGCGAAGACCGTACAGTTGATCCCGGTCAGAGTGTCTCGTGACAGAACCGGCGACGAAAGCGACTTCATCGCGGGTGTCGAATGGGTGATCGCTCACAACACGGGTTCGGGCATCGCCAACATAAGCATGGCGACTCCCGATGGTACGGATGACGACATTGACGAGATCATACAGCGGCTCGTTGCCGATGGGGTCACGACTGTAGTAGGTGCCGGCAATTACAACAAAGACGCCTGCGAAGTGTCGCCTGCACGGCTCCCGGAGGATATGACCCCCAGATCCTGGACACTCCCCATTTGTGACGATTGACCTCCGGGCGCGGTGCTGCCCAGGGTAGAACCTGGCAGACCGGAAGGAGGTCGACATGGCGCGGCGGCGGTACACGCCCAAGCTGAAGGCGCAGGTGGTGCTGGAGGTCCTCTCGGGCGAGAAGACGCCCGGGCAGGTGGCCAAGGCGT
>JAJEEM010000077.1 GCA_022820995.1 Gemmatimonadota bacterium
GCCTTGAAAAGCGAACGAGACGGGCTTACGCTGTGTCGGCACCGGTCCTCCTTTTTTGTAGCCGCCATGTTATTGGGGAATAACAAATTAGCGACTACCGGAGGCCGGTGCCTACTCCATCCTTTGAGAAATCCGGGCTAGTTGCTCGCGGGCGGCTCAGGTAGGATCACGCGACACCCGCAGCCCCGGCAGGGCTCTTGCTGCCAGGGGCTGCCAGATCCGGAGGAGCTGTGATGAACGTGATGAACAACGCCGCCGGCCGGTTGCGTCGCCCCCGGGCTCGCTTTGTCGTCCTCGCCTTCCTCATCGCGCCGGCGCTCCCGGCCGCGCCGCTCGCCGGGCAGGACGATGCCCGGGCCGACGTCTCCGCGACCCTCGACGCGCTCCACGAGGCGGCCTCGGAGGCCGACTTCGACCGCTACTTCAGCCTCTACGCCGACGAGGCCGTCTTCCTCGGCACGGACGCGACCGAGCGCTGGACGCGCGCGGAGTTCATGGACTACACGAGGGCCCGCTTCGACACGGGCACGGGCTGGACCTACCACATGCTCGAGCGCCACATCGCCATCGCGCCCGGAGGGCGCACCGCCTGGTTCGACGAGCGTCTCGAGAACGCCAACCTCGGCGAGACGCGCGGCAGCGGCGTGCTCGTAATGGAAGGCGGGGGTTGGAAGATCGCGCAGTACAACCTCACGATCCCGATTCCCAACGAGATGGCCCGCGAGGTCGCCGAGCGGATCCGCAACCTGAACGGCGGCTGAAGCACCCGGGTCGGCGAACCGCCCCCGTAGGTCCGCGGGCCCGGCTTCTACCGGCGGGCGGCGAGCGTGCCGCCCGCGTCGATCGTGACCTCCAGCGGTGTCGGCCCGTCCAGCGGCGTGACCGTCTCCGAGCCGTCGGGCCAGCGGACGCGGACGGCGACGGGTGTGGCCGCGAGTCCCATCACCTGAACCGGATCGTCCTGCGACCAGTAGCCTCCGCCGGCCCGCACCTCCCGCAGCGGACCGAGGGTTCCACCGGCGTACTCGAGGCGGATGGCGGCGCCGATGGCCGCCGGGTTGCCGGGGGCGCCGCGCAGCCGGACACGCAGCCCGGGCTTCGCGCCGGTGTTGCGGTACAGCTTCGTCCCGGCCGCGTTCTGGCTGATGAGGACGTCCACGCGCCCATCGCCGTCGTAGTCCGCGAACGCCGCCCCGCGCTGCTCGCCGTATACCGCGATGCCCGACCGCTGTCCCGGGACCGGCGTCAGCGCCCCCGTTCCGTCGCCGCGCAGCCACAGGCCGCGCCCCCCGTCGTTCCGGTCCGCTTCGCCGCGAAGCGCAAACAGGTTCTGGCTCAGGAGCAAATCCTCGTGTCCGTCTCCGTCCATGTCGGCCACGCCCGCGTGAAACGCCGGCGCCAACTGCGCTTCGCGCGGCAGTTCGAACGCCTCGAACGACCCGCCGCGGTTGATGAACACGGTGTGCGCCAGTGTCGTCGCCTCGACCGTCGGCAGGAGGTCCGCGGGCTGCTCCAGGATCTCGTTCACGCCCAGCTGTCCGTAGTGCTCGAACCCTTGGATGCGGCCGCGAAGGAAGGGGAGGCCACCGGCCAGCGTGAGGAGTCCCCGCACCGGCACCATCGAGCGCGTGAACTCGTCGTACCGAGCCTCGATCACATCGCGGAAGCCATCGTTGTCGAGATCGGCGTGATAGGCGGTCGCCGGGTGCTCGGGGCTCGCGGTAAACTGCGAGTTGAGGCCCCGGTTGGAGGCGATGAGGTCGGGCAGCCCGTCTTCGTTCAGGTCCCCCGTCGTCACCCCGTTCCACCACCCGGTCCGGGAGTCGAGTCCGAATGCGGCCGTCGCGTCCTCGAATCGTCCGTTGCGATTGACGAGGAGCCGAACGGGTCCCCACTCGATGGCGAGCAGGAGGTCCGGGTCTCCGTCCGCGTCCACATCGCTGAAGACGGCGCCGGACGCGAGACCCACGTCGGTCAGGGCTGCCGCGTTCGACTCGTCGAGGACGTAGCGGCCGCCCTCGTTGAGGAAGAGGCGGGAGGTCGCCGCGACCGGATACCGCCCGGGGATCACGCGGCCGCCCGCGAAGAGATCGACATCGCCGTCACCGTCGTAATCAGCCGCGGCGAGAGGGCCGGTGCTCGATTCGGCGGCCGGGAGCGTCTGCGCCTGCCGGAGCGCCGCCCCGGAGGACCGCAGCACCGTGGCCGACGGGGCCGCCCGGTCGGTGCCGTCGTACGTCGCGGTTCCCACGATCACCGTGGCGCCGGCCCGGCCGGGAACGACGACGAGGCCCGTCTGGTCGCCCGGGGATGGCGCCGGCCCGGCCGCCTCGCCGCCGCCCGTTCCCCGGTCCGGCGAGAACCCGCCCTCGCCGTCGCCGCGGAAGACCGAGAGGCCGGCGCCGCCCCCCCCGCCGATCAGGGCGTCCGTGTCTCCGTCACCGTCGATATCGCTCCAGGCGACGCCCGGGCCGCCCTGTCCCAGACGCCAGGTGACGAGCGGCTGCTGCGCGAAGTCGTCGAACGCGTTCTCCCGGTGACGGTGCTCGAGCAGCGCGGACACGTCGTCGAACAGGGGCGCCTCCGATTCCGTCGCCAGCGAAGCCGCCGCCGCGCCGCTGGCCACCGTCGCGCCGCCGTCCGCCGGTTGCCGGATCTCGTAGATGCGGTTCGCGCGCACGCCCTCCACCCGGCTCGTCGTCCCGTCCCGCCACACGACATCGAGCGTCATCTCCCCCTCGTCGGCGGCGAAGCTCGCCATCGCCTCCGAACCGGAGAGGTACAGGCCTCCCGCGACGATCTCCTTCGTCTGCGCAGGCAACTCGCCGCCCGAGAGGCGAACCCGCGCGCCGACACCGGCGGTGTTGGGCCCCCGGCCGACGAGCCGCACCGCCACGCGCGGCGCCCGGCCCACGTTCCGGTACACTCCCGCCGGCTCCAGCAGCCGGTTCGTGACGATGTCCAGGTCCCCGTCCCCATCGAGATCCGCCGCCGCCATCCCGTGCGTGATGTCCTCGTCCCCCGCGAACCCCCACGCCTCTCCCACCTCCTCGAAGGTCAGGTCGCCGCGGTTGCGGAAGGCAACGTTGGGCAGGCGCAGCGGCGGGAAGCCGAGAATCCGCTGCCGCCAGTCCATCGACCCCACCCTCTGCGCCGCGTCCTTGTCCATCGCGTCGTAGAAGTGGCCCGTCCCGATGAGCAGGTCCTCGAACCCGTCGAGATCCACGTCCACGAACGTGCTGCCCCACGACCAGCCGGACGCGTCGAGGCCCGCGAACTGCGCGGCCTCGGTCCAAGTCCCGTCCCCCCGGCTCAGGTAGAGCGTGTTACGCGGCTTCTGCGGCCGGTTCAGGATCCGCCCCGCGAACTGCGGGTCGGCGACCCCGCCGACGATCTGCTTCATGCGCAGCCGCTGATCCCGGCTCAGCATCTCCGCCACGAAGAAGTCCGTGAACCCGTCCCGGTCCACGTCCGAAAAATCCACGGCCATGGACGCGAAGCTCGTACTCCGCATGGCGACCGGATCGAGCATCCGGAAACGCCCCGTCCCGTCGTTGATCCAGATGTGGTCCGGGCTGTGGAAGTCGTTGCAGACGTACAGGTCGGGATCCCCGTCCCCGTCCATGTCCTGGAAACGCGCCGCGAGCCCCCACTCCACCGGCTCGGCCTCCAGCGGCCGCCCCTCCTCGTCGAGGAACGCGCCCTCCGTCCACGGCACGGGCGTGAACCGTCCCGCTCCGTCGTTCAGGTAGAGCCGGTCGGGCTCCGCAAGCTCCAGCCGGGGGACCATCCCTTCCCGGACTTCGCCGAGCGTGAAGTGTTCCCGCCACTCGGGGAGGATTTCGAACCCCTCCTCCGTCTGCCGGTAGAGGTTGCTCGGCTGGAGGATTTCGGGCGGGAAGAGATCCTGCACCGTCGCGACCTTGTTGTTCACCACGTAGAGGTCGAGGTCCCCGTCCCCGTCGATGTCGGCGAGCGTCATCGACATGCTCCCGAGCGTCGAGGAGAGCCCCGCCGCCTCCGTCCCGTCCGTAAAGCGCCCCGTCCCGTCGTTCAGGTAGAGCGCGTTCGGCCCCCCGAGCGCGTGGACGAGCAGGTCGAGGTCTCCGTCGCCGTCCACATCCGCGAACGCCGCCCCCGTCGAGAAGCGGTCCGCCGCCGCCACCCCCGCCTCCTCGGCGATCTCCTCGAAGCGCCAGCCGCCGAGGTTCCGGTAGAGCCGATTCGGCCCGTCCATCCCCGCGAAGTAGAGGTCGACGCGGCGGTCGCCGTCCGCATCCCCCGCCGCGACCCCGGACCCGTTCAGGTAGTGGCTGTTCTCGATGTACTGCGCTTCCGTCACCACGTTCTCGAACGAGATCCCGGTCTCCGAGGGGTCGAGTCGCTCGAACCCCGGCTCGTCCTCGCCCGACACCCGAAGCTCGGCCCAGCGGTACCCGTCCTCCTCGACCCAGTCCGGCGCGCCCGGTCCGCACCCGACGCAGAGCGCGGCCACCGCCGGCAGCGTGACGCGGACGAAGAGCCGGGCGTCCTGATGAGTGTGGGGCATGCGCCTCGCGGGGGTTCGGGATCGACTCGCTCCGTCGTACATGAGACACAACGAGCGAGCGGGCTATATCATATCACGTGCACACGTCACGGGAATGCGCGGCGCTCGCCGCCAACCGGAGGAGGATCGTCCCATGAAGCCGAGGTTCATCGCCGCTCTCGTCGTCGCCGGGGTTCTGGCCCCCGCGAGTCTGTTCGCCCAGCAGCGCGCCGTCATCCTCGGAGCCAACGGTTTCGAGCCGGTGGCCGCGGTCACCGATCCCGTCACGATCCGGGACGAGATCCTCGACCACTTCCAGCGCTCGAGCCGCAAGATCTCCGAACTCGCGCGCGTGATGCCCGCGGAGAAGTTCTCGTGGGCCCCGGGCGAGGGCGTCATGCAGGTGGGCGAGGTCTACATGCACATCGCCCGCTACAACTTCATGTACCTCGACCAGAACCTGGGGATCGCGCCACCCAACGGGTTCGACTACGCGGACATCGAGGCGATCCGGGACAAGGAGAAGGTGCGCGAGATCCATGAGATGTCGGTCCGCCATGTGATGGAGCAGGTGGGCGCGCTCACCGAGGCGAAGCTCGCCGGGGAGACGGAACTCTACGGCCGCACGGTGCAGGGCTGGGCCGTGCTCCTGCAGCTCGTCTCACACATGAACGAACACGTGGGGCAATCCGTCTCCTACGCCCGCATGAACGGCATCGTCCCCCCCTGGTCTCGCTGACGAATGAAGGCACGCGGATGCGCGCGGACCGCCGTCCTGATCGTTCTGCTGGGGGCGCTCGCTGCCTGCCGTTACACGACGGATCCGGCGGAGATGCCCCTCACGGGGGACTGGCTCGGCCGCGTTTTTCGCATCGATGGCGGGCTGGCCTGGCAGTTCCGGCTGCAGGAAGACGGGATGGGCAACGTCTCCGGCACCGTCAGCCGAACGGATTTCTCCGTGATCCCGGGGCCGCGCGAAACCATATCTCCCGGGACCGTGGAGGGGGTCCACGCCGCCTCGGAAATCAGGCTGATTCTCGACTACGGATCGTATTCCGAGGCCTACGAAGGGCGCTTCAGAGCCGACGACCGCATCGAAGGCTTCCTTGTACGTGGGACGACCGTGCAGTCCATCGCCGTGCTGGAACTCAGGCGGATCGCCGGGGGCTCCGACGAGTGACCTCACCGGGCCGCGACATCATGGCGCTCATCGCCCGTGCGCCGTGGCGCGAGGCGGTGACCTACCGGGAGACCTGGCCCCACGAGTACGTCGTGAGCGGGAAGGACGGGCAGCAGGAACTCCTCGCCGCCTTCTGTGAACGGATCCGGCGCGGCGAGGGCGTCACCTGCCGGTTCTTCCACCAGACGCGCGAGTACCTGTTCCTCGGCGACCACAAGTACTGGACGATGACGGAGTGCGCGGACATGGACGTGGAGGGCGGCGACTACGTCCTCAACCGCGCGCGCTTCTACCGCGACCGCCGCGACTTCGAGATCCGGAAGGGCGACACCGGAAAGCGCGAGTAGCTACCAGAGACGGTCGAGGCCGTAGCGGTCGAACACTCCGTCGATCGAGATGATCGGAAGGCCGCGCGCCAGGGCTTGCGCTGCCAGCATGCGGTCGAACGGGTCCCGATGCGGTCCCGGGAGGCGCCCCGCGCGTTCTGCGTCGGGGACGCTGATCGGAAGTTCGCTGAACCCCTGGCCGGCGATGCAGCCGCCCACGTCCAGGGCCACGGCCTCACCACCCGGAAGTCTGCCGATCCGGTGCTTCGTCGCGATTTCCCAGGCCGACGCAGCGCTGACGGCGATGTCGTTCGTCTCGTCCGCGATAAGGCGGCGGGCCTTCCGGGAAAGTCGCCCGCTGTCCGCGATCCACCAGAGAAACGCATGCGTATCCAGCAGCACGCGCAACGCTATCGGCCTTCCCAGGCGGCCAGTTCCTCTTCCGGCAGCGGATCGAAGAAGCTGTCGGGGATCACGATCCGGCCCTTGAGAACATCCGCCTGGCGCTTGCCCACCGTCCGGCAGGCGACCAGCCGCGCCACCGGCTCGCCGCGGCGGGCGATGACGACGTCCTCTCCGGCCTCCACCTGTGCAAGGAGACGGGAAAGCTGTGTCTTGGCTTCATGAACGTTCACGACGTGTGACATCTTTCCTCCGGAACTCGCAATCTAGCCAGGAATCTAGTCAAGTCGCGATGGCGATCAAGACGCCCGGCGTTCCGGAAGGACCGGGCGAGGTGTCGGCACCGCGTCGGGCGCGCGGTTCCATCCACCGGGCGAACCTTGCAGGTTACCGCGCCCGCTGGATTCGTCGCCGTCCGGAAGACGGCGATCGTGCACCCCACAACGGAGTCTCCCATGTTCGCTCAACAGACCCTCATGCAGTTCGACCACATCGTGACGGGCTGCCGCGCCACGCTGGAAGCCGTGCCGGATGACCGCCTCGACTGGCGTCCGCACGAGAAGTCGTGGACGCTCGGCGAGCTGGCGACCCACGTCGCGATGCTCCCCAACTGGACCGTGGGGACGCTGACCATGTCCGAGTTCGACGTCGCTCCGGAGGGCGGCGAGCCGCCGCGGAATCCCGAACTCAAGTCTTCGGCCGAACTCGTCGCGGCGCTCGACCGGAGTGCGGCCACGGCGCGGGAGGCGATCGAGGCCACGCCGGAGGAGGCCTTCGCCGAATCGTGGACGCTGAAGGTGGCGGGCGAGGATCGCTTCTCGATGCCCAAGGCGGTCGTGCTGCGGAGCTTCATCCTCGACCACCTGATCCACCACAGGGCGCAGCTGGGCGTCTACCTGCGGCTTCTCGACGTGCCGGTGCCCCAGATGTTCGGGCCCACGGCGGACCATCCGGATATGTGACGGGAAGGGACGGCGGCGCCGTCAGTCCAGGAGCTTCAGCCAGCTCCGCAGCTCGCTCGCCTTGTCGGCCTGGCGGCTGATCGATTCGCGGTTCACGTCGTTCAATTCAGTGGGACCCCGATCTGGCACCGTCCCCGTCGCCTCCGCCTCGGCGTAGGCCTCCTCGGCGTTCCTGAGGGCCTCGACGAAGGCTCCAGCCGTCCGGTGTACGAGCGCTGCGGCGTCGGCTTTCGCCTCCCGGGCCGTTTCCAGTCGTTCCTCCGCCCTCCTCACCGCGAGAGTGGCGTTGGCCAGCGCCCGGTAGGCCGCGTCGTACGCCTCTTCCCTGGACATCGCCTTCCTGTAGGCGTCGAGGGCTCTCTTCGCCGGATCCTTCATCTCGCGTCCCCTGTCGGAAAGCGGCTTCGATCGATGTCGGGGATGATCCGGAGCGCGTTCTCGAAGTAGACCTTCCGCAGGACCTCGTCCGGGAGGTCGAGGCCGTACATGCGCCAGAAGGCGTGATACCTGCGATAGTAGGGGAAGTACTCGTCCGCGGTCTCCAGCACCCGGAAGTACGTGGGGTACTCGCCCGGCGCCCATGAGTCCTTCCCCATCAGGATCCGGTCCTGGTATCTGATGAAGAACTCGCGGGCGAAGCGGGGCTGCCGGCCCGGCTCGTAGATCACGGCGCCCAGCCCGACGTTCATGTTGGGGATCTCGTCGAGCGTGCGTCCGAGCCGGCCGAGGTCGTGGCCGAGCCACGCGAGGTGGGCGGCGATGAACGTCGTCTCCGGGTGCCGGCGGAACATGTTCAGTTGCTCGCCCAGGACCTGCTCGAAAGAGGGCGGGCCGGTCTGTCGGCGCCCGGGCCGCACGCGTAGCTCGAGCCAGCGCTCGTTTTGCGCGTCCATCTCCTGCCAGAACTCCGCCGGGTCCCCCGAGTGGATGAGGACGGGGATCCCGAGTTCCCCCGCCTTGGCCCAGATCGGATCGAGCCGGGGGTCGTCCACCGGCACGCGCCGGTCGGCCGCGTCGGTGATCCACAGCCCCAGGCTCTTGAAGATCTTGAGGCCGCGGGCGCCGGCCTGGACGTCGGCCTCGAGGCGGGCCGCGGCGAGCGCCCCGAACTCGGGGTTGTCGATGTCGTTGAAGTCGACGTTCGCGAACACGACGAAACGACCGGGATAGGCGGCCTCGAAGGCTTCGACCTGCTGCGCAAGCCGGGGGCCCGTACCGCCGCTCAGGTTGACGCCGACGGCGAGGTTGAGCGCGTCCATGTCGCGGACGAGCTGGTCCAGTTGCGCCCGCGGCATCGTCCCGTTGAGGTGGAGGTGGACGTCCACGAAGGGGAAGGCGGCGCGCGAGACCGGATTCTCGGGCACGACGAGGGTCGAGCGCGGGTCGTAC
The DNA here is from genome assembly GCA_022820995.1 of Gemmatimonadota bacterium. Classification (GTDB taxonomy): domain Bacteria; phylum Gemmatimonadota; class Gemmatimonadetes; order Palauibacterales; family Palauibacteraceae; genus Palauibacter. The sequence goes on from JAJEEM010000077.1 coordinate 8,788, forward strand.
GCCTCGACCGTCATCGGCGGGGACGTGTCCGGCGGCACGGGCGGCGGGCCACGCCGCGCCTGGGCTTCCGCCTCGGCCGGGGTCGCGACCGGCCAGACCCCGCCCAACAGGACCGCGATCAGCGCTGCCGTTCGTCCATCCCTCATCCCTGCATCTCCATCTCCAGTTCCGAGCCGGAATCCGACGCGTCGCTACCTCGCAAAATGCGCGGCCAGGCGGTCCGCCAGCGCGGCGATCATCTTTTCGCCGAGTTCGGCGCTCGCCCCCCGCGCATCGCCGAGGATGCCGTTCGGCGTCACGCTCGCAAACCCCTCGTTGAGCACGCGCCGGATGAGTTCCGGTTCTTCCTCCGGCGTCGTCAGGCGCCCGCGTTCGGCCAATTCCTCGCGGACGATGCCATCGTGCATGGCCATCATGATCGAGGTCTCGGCGATGTCGGCGTGGCCGCCCACGCGTGCCCCGAGGCCCGCCTCCGCCTCCGCGACCCCGCGCCACACCCCGATGACCTCGGCCAGGTCCGCGTACACGTCCACGGAACAGTCGGGCCCCGCCGCTTCGTTGAACGCGTCACGCGCCTCGGCGAGCGGGGCGAAGTTGCCGCCATGGGTGGGGACGAAGCAGACGCGCCGGAAGCCGTGGTGCGCGAGGCTGACGACGTAGTCCCTGCACACCGCGAGGAAGGTCTCCTTCTCGAGGGAGACGGTGCCGGGGAACGCCATGTGGTGCGCCGACCAGCCCACCCGGATCGTGGGCGCGACGAGCGCGTCACCGAGCCGCCGGGCGATCTCGACCGCGAGCCGGTCCCCGTGCTCTGCGTCCACGAAGAGCGGCAGGTGCGGCCCGTGCTGCTCGACCGCCCCCGCCGCAACGACGACGGTCGTGACCCCGGCTTTGATCGCCGTCCCGATCTCGGGCGAGGTCATACGTTCCATTCTGATTTCCGCCGACATGGATGGCGCTCCGGCTCGCTGAAGGAGGGAGACTCTCCGTTCCCGTCCAATACCGCGCCGAAGATCCGGCGAGCTTGAGGTCTACGCCACCCTGAGTTGGACCAGATCCGTCATCCTTCCTCCAGGATCCTTCGCAGGCGGTCGATCTCCTCGGGCTCGAGCTTCCGCTCTTCCAGCAACTGCGTGATCATGGGGACGAGCGAGCCGCCCGTAATGCGGTCGGCCAGCGCCTCGAGCCGGGCGGAAGCGTACTCCTCGCGGCTGATCCGGGCGGAGAAGAGTTGGGTTCCCAGGCTGGCGTCACGGTGGACGAAGCCCTTGCCCTCAAGCCGCTGCAGGAGGCGCTGGATCGTGCCGTGCGCCGACTTCGTCGTGTCCGGGTAGAGCTGTTCGCGGAGCCGGCGCGCCGTGAGACGGCCCTCCTTCCAGAGTCGCTCCATGACCGCGAGTTCGGCGTTGGCCAGACGCGGCGTCGTCATGCGATCCCCTTTCTCGATCATTGGGAACTGAGGGCGCCAAGGCCCGGCCGCCGTTGCGCTATCCCGTCAGGCGAAGCTCGTTCACCCGGAAGTTTCCGGTGCTGGCTTTCGTCGTCTTGCATGTCATTCTGCCGGAAAGAAGGGCGCTCGCCGAGGGATCCACGCCTTCATCTACCGCACATTCCAGCTGAATCCCGCGGAGAAACCGGAAATTCGAGTTCTGGCCCACTCGGATGTGCCGGGCGAGTTCGGCATGAACGGCTTCGGGCGATTGCGGGCCCTCCGACAGCGCGGACCGAAGGCCGGCAAGGTTCAGCACGACAACCCTGGGGTCTCCAGTCCCGTCCTCCGGCGTCACGGCCAGGAACATGTCGGGTGTGCGGCCGCGAAGCCCCTGGACCCGACCGTCGTCTCCGCGTAGCCGCATCGACTCCCCGGACAGGGCCGTCTCCCCGGCGGCACGCAGGGTCTTGGCGAGGTCGGTCGGCAGTGCGTGCTCGGTTGCGAGTGCCTCGATCCGGTCGCCGAGCGCGCGCGTCATCTGCTGCGGCCGCAGCGGTGCATCCGCGGTTGGATCGTCTTGCGGGTCTTCGAGGTGCAGAACCGCCTCCTCGTCCGCCGGCATCCGCGCCGGGTCGACGGAGGTGAGGTCGGACTGGTCGGTGCAGTAGATGAGGCCGCCCGCGAGCAGGCAGACGGCGCCGCAGCGCAGGACGGCGCGGAGCCGGCGCGGGGTGTGGGTCGGGGTTCGGTTGGTCATGATCACTCGGAATCTCCTTTCGAGCCGCGACGGTCGGCCGCAGCGATCGATCGTGCTCGCGAAGGTCAGTGGGCCGGGGGTCCGAGCCGTGGACATGAAGTCGATCACCCGGAGCAGCGCCCCGGCGTAGGTGCGGGGTTCGGCGCTGGTCGCGGCGACGGCGAGCGCGTCGCAGCACAGCTCCTCGGACGCCCGCAGCCTCCGGCGCGCCCACCAGGCGACGGGGTTCCACCAGAAGGCCGCGCACGCGAGCCATTCGAGCCAGCGCACGACGTGGTCGCGGCGCCGGACATGGGCGAGCTCGTGCGCGAGGATGCAGCGCAGTTCGGACACGTCCATATCGGCCAGCAGTTCCGAGGGGAGGAGCACCCGGACCTTCCCGCCGGCCCACCACACCATGGGAGACAGCTGGGCGCGCGTCGCGTACACGGTCGGGACCGCGCCGAGTCCGAGTCCGAGCCCGCGGGCGACCTCCCCGGCGAGGCGCTGGACCTCGAGGGGCGCGGTCTCCGATGCTCTCGCGAGCGAACGGTGGAAGCGCAGGGTGCGCGCGAGCGTCCAGGCGAGTACGGACGCCGCGCCCACGAGCCAGAGCCAGACAAGCGTTTCCTTCCCGTGGCTTCCGAGCCAGCTGAGCAGGATGGCCCAAGCCGATGGCGTCGGCTCCGCGTGCGGAAGGCTGATGGCGACCGGGGCCGGAGGGACGACCGGATCGACGCCGACCGACCAGACCGGAATCGAGACGAACGGCGGCACGAGAAGGACCGCGAGCGGCAGCAACCACAGCCCGTGCGCCAGCGAAGGGCTCCCGGCGCGCCGCGTCGCCATCCACGCCACGCCGGCAAGTCCGATCGAGATCGCCAGCTTGCTGGCCCCGATCTGGAGAATCACGTCCGTCATCCGTCTCCCGCCCCAATTCGATGAGCCCGTTTCACGACGACACGTCGTAATTATACGACGCAATGTCGTATCAGTCAAGCGAAGACCCGCGAATGAGAGCAGGCAAGCGCGAAGACAGGTGCGGAGGCGAGGTCGGAAAGTCCGGCCCGGCGGGACCCCGTTTCAGATTCCGGTGGGTTCATCTATTGTATACGGGCTGTAGGGTCGGGTGGGGTGGCCGGTGCCGGTTCCTTGCCCGTACCTGCCCCTCCCCGCGGAACTCCTGCCGAAACGAGGTAAGCAAGATGCGTACGCGCTCAGGGCTCCCGGTCGCAGTGTCTCTCCTCGCGGTGCTCGCCCTCACCGCAGCCCCTCACCCCGCGCTGGCTCAGGACGCCGATCTGCAGGCGGCCGTGCAGGCGCTCGAATGGCGCGAAATCGGTCCCACGATCATGGGCGGCCGAGTCGCCGACCTCGCGGTCGACGAATCCGATCCGTCCACCTTCTACGTCGGCGTCGCGACAGGCGGCGTGTGGAAGACGATCAACGGCGGGTCGACCTTCGAGTCCATGTTCGACGACCAGGAGATGCTCTCCGTCGGGGACATCACGCTCGCCCCGTCGAACCCGAACGTGGTATGGGTCGGCTCCGGCGAGCCGCAGAACCGGCAGTCCTCCCCGTGGGGGATGGGCGTGTTCCGTTCGACGGACGCCGGCCGCACGTGGACCCACCTCGGACTCGAGGAGACGCACCACATCTCCCGCATCCAGGTCCACCCGCGGAATCCGGACGTGGCCTACGTGGCGGCGATGGGTCGCCTGTGGGGCGCGAACCCCGAGCGCGGCGTCTACCGGACGATGGACGGCGGCGAGACGTGGGAACTCGTCCTCCATGTCGACGAACACACGGGCGCGATCGACCTCGCGATGGATCCAGGCGATCCGATGACGCTGTTCGCGGCCATGTACCAGCGGCAGCGCACGCTGTGGGGCTTCAACGGCGGCGGTCCGGGCGGCGGCATCTACCGGACGATGGACGGCGGCGACAACTGGACGAAGCTCGCCGGCGGCCTGCCGGAGGGTGACGTCGGGCGCATCGGGCTCGACATCTACCGCCGCGACGGCAACCTCGTGTGGGCGATCGTCGAAGCCGACGCGCGCGCTCCGGGCGGGGGCGGCGGTCCGCAGGGTCCCGGAGATCCCGACCGCAAGACGGGGACGTACAAGTCGACCGACCGCGGCGAGACGTGGGTGCAGACGAGCACCACGAACAACCGTCCCATGTACTACAGCCAGATCCGCATCGACCCGAACGACCCGGAGCGGATCTACCTGGGCGGCTCGAGCCTGTACCGCTCCTCCGACGGCGGGAACAACTTCACGCCGGACGCGGCCTCGGAGGTCCACTCCGACCACCACGCGCTGTGGATCAACCCGGCGAACTCCGACCACCTCGTCCTCGGTGGCGACGGTGGCGTCTCGATCAGCTGGGACCGCTCCGACAACTGGCGCCAGCTGACGAACCTGCCGCTCGCCCAGTTCTACGAGATCGGCGTCGACAACCGCGAACCGTACCACGTGTGCGGCGGCCTCCAGGACAACGGCTCGTGGTGCGGCCCCTCGGACACCTGGTCCAACCAGGGGATCCGGACCCGCGACTGGTACAACGTGGGGAGCGGCGACGGCTACTTCACCGTCCTCCATCCCAACGGCGAGGAGATGATCGCGGAGTCCCAGAACGGGAATCCGATGCGGGTGAACCTCAAGACGGGCGAGCGGCTGCGGATGCGTCCGCTCGGGCGTCCGGAGGGGGATGACGAGGATCTGCCCGACTTCCGCTGGAACTGGGATACGCCGGTCGAGGTGTCGCCGAGCGACCCGAACACGGTCTACTACGGGTCGAACGTCGTATTCAAGACGCCCGACTACGGTCAGACGTGGGAGCAGATCTCGCCGGATCTCACGAAGGCCATCGACCGCCAGACCCTGTCGATCATGGGCGTCCTCGGCTCCGAGCCGATGATGTCGGCCAACGACGGGACGTCGACCTTCGGCAACATGGTCTCGATCGAGGAATCGCCGCTCGATCCGATGGTCGTGTACGCGGGCACGGACGACGGGAACCTGCAGGTGACGCGCGACGGCGGCGGCACGTGGACGAACGTGGCGCCGAACATGCCGGGCGTCCCCGACCAGCTGTACATGACGCGCATCGTCGCCTCGCACGCCGACGCGGGCACGGTGTGGGTCGCGGGGGACAACCACCGCAACGACGACATGGCCCCCTACCTGTACGTGTCGAACGACTTCGGCGAGTCCTGGCGGGCGGTCAGGGACGGGATCCCGGACGGCTGGTCGCTGAACGCGCTGGCGCAGCACCCGCGCGCGGCGAACCTCCTCTTCGCCGGCAACGAGATCGGCACCTACTTCTCGGTCGACGCCGGCAACTCGTGGCAGCCGCTGCTGCGGAACATGCCGCCGGCGCCGGTGGACGACATCAAGATCCAGGAGCGCGAGAACGATCTCGTGATCGGCACGCACGGGCGCGGGATCTGGATCATGGAGGACATCACCCCGCTCGAGGAGTTGAGCCAGGAGATCCTCGCCTCCGAGGCGCACCTCTTCTCGACGCAGTCGGCGGTCGCGTACAACCCGTACACGCCGCAGGGCTGGACGCCGGGCGTGTGGGAGGCGGAGAACCCGCCGCAGGGCGCACGAATCCGCTACTGGCTGGGGAGCGACCTGCCGGACGCCCCGATGGCCGACGAGGAAGGCGGCGAGAGCGGCGAGCGGATCGTGACCTCCGGTCCGTCCGCGAACGGCGACGACCCGGCGCCGATGTCCGAAATGGCGGGCAAGGCGACGATCACGATCCTCGACTCCGATGGCTCCGTCATCCGTGAACTCGAGGGCGGCGGCGACCGCGGCCTGAACGAGGTCATCTGGGATCTCCGCTACGAGCCCCCGCCGGCGCCGCCGGGTGGGGGCGGGTTCTTCTTCCGGTCCGGCAGCGTGGCGCCGAAGGTCCTCCCGGGGACGTACACCGCGCAGCTGGAGGCGGCGGGGCACACGCTCCAGACGTCGGTCACGGTGCGGCTCGATCCGCGCGTGAACATCAGCCAGGGCGACCTGATGGCGCGGCAGGAAGCGCTCATGAGCGCTTACGCGCTGGCGAAGCCGACGAACGAGGGGCTGCAGGCGCTGGCCCGCATGCGCGAGCACCTGTCCGGCATCGAGGACCGGATCGAGGGCCACGACGTGTCCGAGTCGCTCACCGGGGAGATCGAAGCCGTGGGCGAGGAACTGGACGAGATCGGTGACGTGCTCGACACGGCCCGAGCGGGTGCCGGCGTGTCCGGCGGCCTGTCCGGTTACCACACGGCGCCGACGGCGGACATGCTGTACCAGCTCGAGCGCGGCTGGGGCGCGCTGCCCGGCGCGATCGACCGCCTGAACGCCGTGATCGAGGATCGCATGCCGGCGCTCTACGCGGCGCTGCAGGCTGCGGGGGTCCGTCCGGACCTCGGCGATCCGGTGCAGGTCCCGATGCCGCCGATGCGCTGAACGCGGCCGCCGGATCGCCCACGCCAGGCGTCGACCCGGCTCAAGGCCGAAACCGCCCGCCGCGAACCCGGAGACCCGGGCTCGCCGGCGGGCGGCGGCGCTTCCATAATGGGCGCCTAAACTCTGCACACGATACGCGCAAGGAGAGTCCGCACATGTCGTTCTTCGCCCCCCACCGGACCGCGGTCCGCGGAGCCCTGCCGGCCGTCGCGATCATCCTCGGAGTCGTGGCCGCCCGTCCCGGCCTCGCGCAGGAGCTGACGACCCCGGAGGCCTTCTTCGGCCACGAGATCGGCGCCGACTACGAACTGCCGGACTACGGCGACCTCGCGGGCTACTGGGAGACGCTGGCCGCCGAGTCCCCGCGGATGACGCTGCAGTCGATCGGGACGACGGCCGAGGGCCGCGACCAGCTGATGGCGATCGTCACCTCGCCTGAAAATCATGCGAACCTCGACGAGTACCGGGAGATTTCCGCCCGCCTCGCGCTCGCCAGGGGCGTGACCGACGAGGAGGCGCGCGAACTCGCCGGGCGCGGCAAGGCCGTCGTATGGATCGACGGCGGCCTTCACGCGACGGAGGTGCTCGGCGCGCAGCAGCTGATGGAGACGCTGTGGCAGTTCGTGAGCGGGACCGACGACGAGACGATGCGGATCCTCGACGACGTCATCATCCTCTTCGTCCACGCGAACCCCGACGGCATGGACCTCGTCTCGAACTGGTACACGCGGGTCGAGGAGAAGACGGAGCGCTCCACGCGCGGGATCCCCGTCCTCTACCAGAAGTACGTGGGGCACGACAACAACCGGGACTTCTACACGTCCTTCCAGCCGGAATCCGAGAACATGAACCGGCAGATGTACCGGACGTGGTATCCGCAGATCGTCTACAACCACCACCAGACGGGCCCCACCGGGACCGTGCTCTTCGCGCCCCCCTTCCGCGATCCCTTCAACTACAACATCGACCCGATGGTCATCACCGGGATCGATCTCGTGGGGTCCGCGATGCACTCGCGCTTCACGGAAGAGGGGAAGCCCGGGGCGACGCGGCGGCGCGGCGCGAACTACTCCACGTGGTGGAACGGCGGCCTGCGCACGACGCCCTACTTCAAGAACATGATCGGGCTCCTCACGGAGACGATCGGGAACCCGACGCCGATGGAGATCCCGCTCATCCTCGAGCGGGTGCTGCCCAACGACAACCTGCCGGCCCCGATCGAGCCGCAGCCGTGGCACTTCCGACAGTCGGTCGACTACTCGGTGACCGCGAACAAGGCGGTGCTCGACGTCGCCTCGCGCTATCGCGAGACCTTCCTGTACCGCATCTGGCGCATGGGGATGAACTCGATCGAGCGCGGCAGCAGCGACAGCTGGACGATCCACCCCAGGCGCGTGGAGTGGCTGCGCGATGAGATGCGGGCCGGAGCGGCGGAGGCGGACTTCGCCCGCAACGTGGGCGGTTTCGGCGGCAGCCGCGGCACGCGCGCGGACTACGACAAGCTGTTCGATCCCGACCTGCGCGATCCCCGCGGGTACATCCTCCCCTCGGACCAGGCCGACTTCCCGACCGCGACGAAGTTCGTCAACTCGCTGCTGGAGAACGGCGTGATCGTGGAGCGGGCGACATCCGACTTCAGCGTGAGCGGCACGCAGTATCCCTCCGGCTCCTACGTGGTGCGGGCAGCGCAGGCCTTCCGGCCGCACGTCCTCGACATGTTCGAGCCGCAGGACCACCCGGACGACTTCCTCTATCCGGGGGCGTCGCCGACCCCGCCGTACGACAACGCGGGCTGGACGCTGGCGATCCAGATGGGGGTTGAGTTCGACCGCATCCTGGAGAGCTTCGACGGGCCGTTCGAGGAGATCACGGATTGGAACGCGAGCCCCATGCCGGGGACGGTCGCGGACGCGGGCGGGGCGGACGGCTTCCTGTTCAGCCATGAGGCGAACAACTCGTTCAGGGCCATCAACCGCCTGCACGCCTCGGGGCACGAGGTCTACTGGCTCACCTCCCCGCTGCGCGAGGGCGGACGGATGCATCCGGCAGGCACGTTCTACGTGAAGAGCCGGCGCGGGACGGACGACGCGGTCGCGACGCTGGCCGCCGAGCTGGGCATCGACTTCCAGGGTCTGGACGACGATCCGGACGCCGACGCTCTGCGGCTGCGGGCGCCCCGGATCGCGCTCTGGGACACGTACGGCGGCTCCATGCCGTCCGGCTGGATCCGCTGGATCCTCGAGCAGTTCGAGTACGCGGATTTCGAACTCGTCTTCCCGCAGCGGCTCGACGCGGGAGGCCTGAGCGAGGACTACGACGTCATCATCTTCCCGCAGGGCGCCATCGGTACGCGGTTCCAGTTCGGGGGCTTCGGTGGGCCGGAGCCGGAGACGATTCCCGAGGAGTACCGGGACCGGCTCGGCCGGGTCACCTCGGACGCGACGACGCCGGCGCTGCTCGAGTTCCTCGAGGACGGCGGCTCGATCGTCACCATCGGCGGCTCGACCGCACTCGGGAACGAGCTCGGGCTTCCGCTCGAGGACCATCTCGTGAAGGACGGAGAACCGCTGGGCCGGGAGGATTACTACGTGCCCGGGTCGATTCTGAAGGTCACGGTGGACAACACGCGGCTCGTCGCCACGGGGGTTCCGTCGGAACTCGCCGTATCGTTCAACAACAGCCCCGTGTTCGGCGCCTCGGCGCTGGCGGCGAGGAACGACGGCGCGAACGGAGTGACGCCGCTCGCCTGGTTCAACAGCGACACCCCTCTCATCAGCGGCTGGGCGTGGGGCCAGGGGTACCTGCAGGGCGGCGTGACGATGGCGGAAGCGAACGTGGGCAACGGGCATCTGTACCTGTTCGGCCCGCTCATCACGCGGCGCGCGCAGCCGCACGGCACCTTCAAGTTCCTGTTCAACGCGATCGCCCTTTCGACCGCCGAGCCCGACCGGCCGTAGGCGAACGCTGCCTTCAATTTCCGTCGTGCTGAGCACGTACAACGCGCCGGACGAACTGGAAGTCACGCTGTGCGGCTATCTGGCGCAGACGCACCGTGACTTCGAGGTGGTCGTCGCGGATGACGGCTCCGGCCCGGAGACACGCGACCGGATCGCGCAGGTGCAAGCGTCCACCGGCCTCACGATCTCCCACCTGTGGCAGCGGGACGACGGATTTCGGAAGTGTCGAATCCTGAACCGCGCGATCGCGCAGGCACGGGGTGACGTTCTCGTGCTCAGCGACGGCGACTGCATCCCGCGAGAGGATTTTGTAGAGACGCACGCTCGGCTCGCCCGGCGAGGGCACTTCGTCTCCGGCGGAAGAGTTCGCCTCGCGAGCGAGGTTGGACCCCGGCTCGCCGGGGACGACGTACTGAACGGTTTGCTGTTCGACGAGTCGTGGCTTCGTGCGCGAAGGGCGCTCGTCCGGAGGCGCGACCGGCGCAAGCTCACCCGTTCGCGGCGCCGCGCGACGTGGCTCGATCGGCTGACGACGACGCGCGCGACGTGGAACGGGCACAACGCCTCGGCCTGGAAGGCGGATCTCCTGCGCGTGAACGGCTTCGACGAACGCATGACGTACCCGGTCGAGGACCGCGAACTCGGGGAACGTCTCCGCAACGCGGGCGTTCGTCCGATACAGGCTCGGCACCGGGCGGTCTGCGCTCACGTCGAACACGACCGGCCCTGGCTGGATCCCGAAGCGCAGGCGAGGAACGAACGGCTGCGTGCCGAAACCCGCGGCGTGCCCCGGCCGCTCCGGATCTTCCCAGGTCTTTCGCGCGGTCGCGACTGGACGGAGCACGGGATCCACAAGGGTCCGCGACCCGCCGAATCCGCCCACCCCGGCACTCACATGTAGCGGTCGATTCCGCGTTCTGCGCGCACCGCGTCGGAGCGCATCCGTCGCTCGAAGCGCCGGCGGCTCGCGGGGTCCGGCGGGCGCAGTTCGTGCCAGAGGTGCAGGACGGGGACGGCGTAGCGGCCTTCCTTGCGGCGTACCCCGTTCCGGATGAGGCGTACGACGAGGTCGTTGTCCTCGAATCCCCAGCCCTGGAAGCCTTCGTCGAAGCCGTTCACCGCCAGAAGGTCCGAGCGCCAGAGGGCGAGATTGCATCCCTTGACGCCACGCCACCGCCGCGGCGACAGGCGGCGCAGAGGGCCCAGCGGTACGCGCAGCAGCGGCGTGAATCGGTCCACGCGCCCCTGGAACCATTCGCCGAGCCAGCGGGCGCCGCTCCAGCGTCCGATTCCGGGCCCCTCCTCGATCGCGATCCGCGAGAGTCCGGGGTCGAGCCTCACCCGGCTCCCGTGGACGAAGTGCCCAGGCTCGGCGAGCCGGGCGTGCCTCTCGACATAGTCCGGCCGCACGAGACAGTCGCCGTCGAGAAAGATGAGGTACGGCTGGTCGGTCGCGGCGGAGGCCCTGTTTCGGATCGCGGCCAGACGATACCCGCGGTCCTCCTGCCGGACGTGCCGGGCGCGGAGGCCCAGCTCTTCGGCCCGGCGCCCGACGAGTTCACCGGTGGTAGGGCCGGAACCGTCGTCCGCCACGACGATCTCGAACCGGCGGTACGTCTGTTCGGAAAGACTCCGCAGCACCGCATCGAGAGCGTCGGGCCGGTCGCAGGTCGAGACGATGACCGCGATGCCGGGGCCGTCGGGCGCCTTCACGACACCGGGTATCCCGCGCGCTCCATGACGGAGCCGAACGCGGCTTCGATCCGGGCCGCGTCCGCCGGGTCCATCTCCTCCTTCCAACCCTCCGCCTGTCCCTGGCGAATGAACCGCCCCTCGCCCCGGGCGCGTCCGGCGTAGGCCTCCGCGCCGTGGCGCCCCTCGAGTTCCTGCATGGCCTCGAACGACCCGCGCGCCACCGCCCGGGAGAGTCTCCCGGACGTTCCCGCGGGAACGTCTCCGGCGGGAACCTCCGCCGCGGGAACCACCCCGGTGAAATCCGCCACGCGCTGCAACGCCGCCTCGCGATCGGCCACGAGGTCTTCGTAGCGCACGATGCAGATCCTCTCTCCGCCCTCCGCGCGCCGGAGCGCGGCCGCGACCTGGCGGTCCCATCTCCCCAGGTGCCGGTGCCAGCCGTCGAACGGAGCGCCGCCCGAGAGGTATCCGTCGACGAACCTCGAGAGCGTCATGTCACGGTCGTCGAACATCGTCGCGAACATGTGCCAGAAGGAGACCAGGACCGCCCGCGGATCGCGCACGAGATAGAGGGTCCCCGGATAGCGGCGCGGATAGCGGGGATACTCGTTCCGGAACACCCTCGGATTCGGGAGGTGGTCGTAGTCGGCGATCGCATGGTCGCGGCCATGCACGAACGGAACGTAGTCGCCGACGTTGTACAGGTTGACCTCCCCATCGCGATCGTCGGACAGGAGTACGGCCAGCATGTATGCGAGCCAGGTGTTCCCCGACTTCGGGTGTCCCACGAGGAAGACATCGGTGGACCGCAGGGCCCGGCGAAACCCGGGCTCCCGGAGCCGATTCCGAAGCCCGTCGCGCAGCCGGTAATATCCGACCCGCCGCTTGCCGCGACCGAACCATCGCTTGAAGGCCGGGACCGGGCGGTGGCGAACCCGGGGCGGGTCGAGCCTGGGGGCCCGGTTCACCGGGACCACGGAACCTCCCGTCCGATGAGTTCCGAGACTTCATCCGCATCGAAGGCGTACTCCCGTTCGAGGTGATCGCGCACCCAGTCCGGCATGGGGAAGGGGGCCGAAGCGTTCACCGGCTTCTCCAACGACGCTCTGTTCGCCACAGTCTCCCCGGCTTCGATAAACCCGAATAGATCCCGTATCAGATCTTCGGGCTGTTCCCGGATCTCCTCCAGGAAGCCGAAGAAGAACTGCCCGGGCGGGAAGTGTTCGAGCCAGACATTCAGGCAGCCCGCGTAGTCGCTGCGGCGACGGACGGGATCGCTGTCGAAGTAGGAGATGAGTTCGTCGCGGCTCACCGACTCCAGGGCCTTGCCGCGCCAGCGCGGAAAGCCGTTTCGTGCCTGTGACCAGGCCCGTTCGATCGGGTCGCGCATCATGAAGATGAGTCTGATGTCGGGCATCCACTCGGCGATCCGTCGGATGACGTCCGGTCCGAGAACCGCGTAGGCGGGCGTGAATTCTCCCCGGATCCGGCCGCCGCCCCGAGCCCGGACGAAGCGGGCAAGATACCGGAGCCGATCGATTCGATCGCGGGCGGATCCGCTTGCGGCCGGCGCGCCGAGCTTGCGGTCGAAGAAGTGGATTTCCTTGCGGTCCATCCGAACCTCCGGGTGGCTCGAGAGCTGCGCCGCCACCCAACTCGTGCCCGCGCGCGTTGCGCCGATCCCGAGAAAACGAGGCAGCCGGCGCGACAGCACGCGCTTGCGCACCGGCGACCCGCCCGGCCGCTCGCTGGCCGGACGCTCGCCGCCCGGGGATCCGTCTGGTCGCCCTCCGCCTGATCCGCGCGGCCTCGACGAACCGATCCGGGCATCGAGAAACGTCGACGGCAGGCGGCGAACCGCGACGTCCGCCCCCCTGTCGCGCAGTCCCTGGAAGGTCGTCCATTCCCGTCGCTTGCGGGGCGAGGGGAACTCCGTCGTCGACCAATGATCAAACTCCTCCTCGTCCACGAACTTGAGTTCATGGAAACACACGGGCGCGAAGTGTCGCGTGCGAAGCCAGCGAGGACGGATGAGCTGCTCCCAGTGTTCGCGCTTGCGGAACCTGACTGGATAACCGCAGGGAGCGATCCGCACCTCCCGGTTCACCTCCCCGCGGCGGGCGAGGAACGACCCGTCGGGCATCCGGTATACCGTCTGTCCGGCGAGAGACCAGGCCGCGGGCCACCCGCGTCCGAGTCCGGCGAGCAGGCCGGCGAGAGCGCCCCGCTGTTCGCGCGCGAGCACCATGTCCGCATCCCACTTGCAGGCGTAGCGCAGCGTGCAGCGCGACAGCGCCCAGTTCGTGAAATAGACCAGCGAGTGCAGCGAGTCGGCGGGCGTCCCGTCGTGCTCGGGCCCGAACCGCCCCACCGGGAAGGGATAGGAATGAAGGCGGATCTTCGCCCCCGCGTCGCCGGATCGCTGCAGGCGCCGCACGATCTCGGCCGTGTCGTCGCGGCTGCCGTTGTCGATGACGTGGATCTCGTCGAACACGGGGAGGATCGACCGCAGGCAGTGCTCGATCTTCGTCGCCTCGTCCTTCGCCCGCACGAAGGCGCTCGTCCCCGGCGCGCGATTCCGGCGCGGGAGGGAGAACGCGTACTCCTCGTTCCCTTCCCGGTTTCGAAACTCCATCCGGCTGAGACCTGGCGACAGTGGCATGAACTCGGGTTCGGGCGAGGGGTAGTCGTCACCATCCGACCCGCTCCGGGAATCCCTGTCAACCCGGGAAAAAGGACCACGTCATGTGGAAAACGGTACAATCAGCGTCGAGCTTCGCCCCTTTGATCATCCTGGCCGCGCTGGCCGTGCCGGACACCGCCGCCGGGCAGGCGTGTGCGTGGTCCGCGAGCGGCGGCGTGTCGGTGCCCGCCACGAGGAGCATGCGGGTGGACGGTGTGGCCGCGGAACTCTCCAGAGGCTGGATCGGCCGTCTGGGGCGCGCATGCGGGTCGGGCACGGTGCGACGCGGGCTGGCCGCGGACGTGCAGCATGTCTATGGCTTCGGCGGGATGTACGTGATCAGCGTAACGGGGAGTCTCGGCCGGGTGTACCGCGCCGACACGGACCCCCGGGCCCCATGGCTCGAGATCGTCGGCGCCGCGGGCGTGTTCCATGCCTTCGATCCCAGGGACTACGTGGAGATTCTGATCCCGGAACGGCCGGAAGAGCGGCCGGGCCGCGAAGTCGACCTCCCGGGCTTCGGGCCGACGGCGGGCGGCAGCGTCCGCGTGGGCTTTCCGATGGGTGCATCCGGGTCCGTGGTCCTTGACGCCGGCCTACGGGCCAGCCTGCTGCCCACCAGGGAGTTGAACGGTCTGCTGGAAGACTCGCCACGCGTATTGGTGACGGTACCGGTTACGATCGGCTATCGCCTGTCGATGTGACCCGAGCCGGGCTCGCGCCGCGCTCCAGGGTACGTTGCTCCCCAGCGGAGGGCGGGAATATGCTCACTCTGGAAGTCGACCCGCGAACGGAGTGAATTGGATCATGGCAAATGCCGGAACCTTGAGAAGCCGCGTCGTTCTCTTCCTCGTGGTGCCGATTGTGCTTCCGGTCCTGCGGGCACCCGCCGAAGCGCAGGCGAATCCGGACATCCTCGTGAGCGGCGACTGGCTCGTTGAACACCGCGATGACCCCGGCGTCGTCGTGCTCCATCTGGGGATGGCGAGCATGGGACGACCCCTGGAGGAGTACGTGCAGGGGGCCTACTACCTCGACTACCACGACATCGCCCTCGACCGGAACGATCTCATCACCGAACTCGCGCCGGTCGAGGATCTCGTGGAAGTGTTCCGGGCCGCGGGCGTCTCCAGCGACAGCCGGGTGATCGTGGTGGGAGACCCGGGCCTCCACGCGGCCCGCGTCTTCATGACGCTGGACTACCTGGGCCACGGCGACCGCACGTCGGTACTCGATGGAGGGTTGGCGGCGTGGAAGGCGGCGGGAGGCGGCGTCGCCGCGGAGCCGGCGGCACCCGCGCGCGGCAACTTCGAGGCGGACGTCCGGGAAGACATGCTCGTGACCGCGGAGTGGATCCACGAGCGGCTCGACGACCCGAGCGTCACGCTGGTCGATGCGCGGCCCGAGGACGAGTACACGGGCGAGCGGCCCGGGCGCGACTTCCTCCGCGGCGGCCACATTCCCGGCGCCTACAACCTCTACTGGCAGGATCTCACCGGTGAGGACATCCCCTCGCTGATCGACCTCGCCGAGGTCGAGGCGCGCTTCGAGGAGGCGGGGGCGGCGAAGGACGGCGTCGTCGTCAGCTACTGCCTCATCGGCATGCGCGCGAGCTACACGTACATGATTTCCAGGTATCTCGGCTACGACACGAAGTTCTACGACGCCTCGTGGAACGATTGGGGCCGGCGGGGGGATCTTCCGCTCGTCACCGGCAAGGCCCGCAGATAGCTTGGGAAGCCGAGGTTCGCGTCCGGCGGGCCCCGTTTGGTTGAGTCGTTCGAGGATGTTGGAGGTTGCGAGATGAAGACCCTCTCCGGAGTACTTGGCGCACTCGTCATCGCCGCGGTTGCGGTGCTCGTCCTCGTGGGCACGAACCGCGGTGAGGCCGCCGCGACGGAAGCCCCGCCGCCCGCCGCCGCATCTTCGTCGGTTGCCGTGTCTCTCGTCTCGCCGGCTCCGCACTCGATCGAAGCCGATCCGGAGTCGCCGGTCGAACTCGTGCTCGCGCAGCCGCTCGACCCCGGCGGGTTCGATCCCTCGGCGCTGTCCGTGTTCGGCCGCTGGAGCGGCGTGATGACCGGCTCCGTGCAACTCTCGGACGATGGTCGGCGAATCCGCTTCGAGCCCGGTGAGTCCTTCCACGCCGGCGAATCCGTCACGGCTTCGCTGCGCGCCGGGGAGAAGCTCGCGGACGGCGGCGCCATGGCGACGGGGTTCGCGTGGAACTTCTGGATCCGGCCGCAGGCGGGCTCGCTGGACATGATCGACCGCGGCGCGCGGACCGTCCTCGACGACGGAGAGAAGCACGTCCAGCCGTACGGGGCCTACGCCGGCGACTTCAACGGCGACGGCTACCCCGACATCGCGATTCCCAACGAGGTCTCCGCGGACGTCCGCGTGATGTTCAACGACGGCAAGGGGGACTACAGCGAGTTCCGCGTCCTCGACATCCCGGGCGGGAGCTGGCCGAGCCCCAACGAAGGGGCGGACTTCGACGGCGACGGGCTCACGGACTTCGTGGTGGGGAACGCGGGGAACGATCTCGTGTCCGTCTTCCTCGCCGACGGGGAGGGGTGGTTCGAACTGGGGAGCAACATCGAGTCCGGGCAGAACGTGCGCGGCGTGTGCATCGGCGACTTCGACCAGGACGGCTGGCCGGACGTGGCGGCGGTGAACATGTCCGTCGGTCCGGAGGAATCGCGCGGCAACGTGGCCATGCTGCTCAACAACGCGGATGGTACGGGCGATCTGCGCCGCGCCTCGGAGATCGCGTCGCCGGGCCAGGGCGAGAAGACGTGCGCGACGGCCGACGTGAACAACGACGGCCTGCCCGACCTGCTCGTCGGCGCCTACTTCACCGACGAAGTCCTCACCTACCTGGGGGACGGGCGCGGCAACCTGGAGCTGGGCACGCGCGTGCGCGCCGGCGGCAAGCCGTGGATGATCGTGGCGGGCGACGTGAACGGCGACGGGAACGTCGACGTGATGTCCGCGAACCGTGAAGGGAACAACGTCGCGGTCCTCATCGGCGACGGCGCGGGCGGCTTCGCGGATCCCGTCGAGTACGAGACGGGCGACTCGCCGCTGGCGGTCGACGTGGGCGACATCGACGGCGACGGCGATCTCGACGTGGTCACGAGCGATTTCGAGGGCAACAGCTTCACCGTGCACGAGAACGCGGGCGACGGAACGCTCGTGAACCCCCGATCGTACGCCGCGAGCACGAACGGCTCGTGCGTCGTCATCCACGACCGGGATCTGGACGGGGATCTCGATCTCACCGGTGTGGACGAGACGGACGACAAGATCTTCATTCTGGAGAACCCCGGCCGGTGACGATGCGATCGAAGACGATGAAGTCGAAGTCCGCGAAGTCGAAGAAGGAGTGGCGGGAGGCGCTTCCCGAGCAGGCCTACAAGGTGCTGTTCGAGGAGGCGACCGAACGCGCGGGGACGAGCCCGCTGAACGATGAGAAGCGCCCCGGCACCTTCGCGTGCGCGGCCTGCGGGCAGGCGCTGTTCACGACCGACATGAAATACGACAGCGGCACGGGGTGGCCGAGCTTCTTCGAGACGCTGCCCGAGGCCTTCGAGACAAAACGCGACTTCAAGCTCATCCTCCCGCGGACGGAGTATCACTGTTCCGGCTGCGGGGGCCACCACGGCCACGTGTTCAACGACGGCCCCGACCCCACGGGCAAGCGCTTCTGCAATAACGGTGTCGCGCTCCGGTTCATCCCGGACGACGACCCCGACAGCTGATCCGACATCCGGCGCCGGCGCTGACGGCGGGGGTGCTCGGCCTGCTCGCCGCGGCGTCCGGCGCGGAGGGCCAGCTTCCGGGCTCCAGCGGCGCCTGCGAAGCCCGTAGCGCGGAGACTCGCGCCGCGGGGGCCGCCGGGGCGCTCACGGACACGCCGACGGGCCGGGTCGCGGCCGACCTCCATTGCATCAGTCTCTACTCCACGGCTCGTGGCGGCGACGCGCAGGGGTTCGTCGAACTCGGGCGGGTGGCGTCACCGTTCGGCGTGACCGTGACGCCGTCCGGGCACCACGTCCGCGCGTTGACCGCGCACATCGAGAGCCTTCCGCCGCCGTCCAGCCTCGGGCCGTACACGGTCTACATGGCGTGGGCGACGCCGCTCGAGTTGGCTCCGGTCGTGCCGCTGGGCCCGGTCGGGAACGGCGAGCACGCGCTGGGACGCGTCGCGTTCAACAAGTTCCTCGTGATGGTCAGCGCGGAGGCGTCGGCCGACGTCACGACGCGCGAGGGACCGCTTGTGCTGCGGGGGCGCTCGCCGTCCGCGCTCATGGAGGCGCACGACCTCCTGGCCCTCGCGCCGTCGGCGACGCGGCGGGCGGCCGACCGGGTCCCGACGCGCTGGGACGCTCCGCCATCGTACCCCGGCATCGCCATGCTCCCCGGCGTGATGGACCTCGAACCGCGCGCCCGCCCCGCAAGCCTCGGAAGCGCGGCCGACCTGCCCCCGTGGGAGACGCTCCCCGAGGCCGCTCCGCGCCAACTCGTCGACCTCCCCGACGGGGGCACGCTCGACCTCGAGGCGACCATCGTCCGGCGGGAAATCGACGGCCGCCGACTCGCCATGCTCGCCTTCAACGGCCAGCACCCCGGTCCCCTCATCCGGGTCCCGGAGAGGTCCACCATCTTCGTGAACTTCACGAACCGGACCCCGTACCCGACGGCGGTGCACTGGCACGGCATCCGGCTCGACAACGCGTTCGACGGCGTCCCCGGCCTCACCCAGGATCCCGTCGAACCCGGAGAATCCTTCCGGTACCGGATCCATTTCCGGGATGCCGGGATCTACTGGTACCACCCGCACCACCGCGAGGACATCCAGCAGGAACTCGGCCTGTACGGGAACCTCCTCGTCGACCCCGCGGACGCGGACTACTACGGTCCGGCCAACCGCGAGGAAGTCCTGATCCTCGACGACATCCTCCTGGACGACGAAGGGCTCGTGGACTTCGGGGAGGAGTCGGCGAACTACATGCTCATGGGCCGGTTCGGGAACCGGCCTCTGGTGAACGGCGAGCCGAGCTACGAACTGGAGGTCGACCGCGGCGAGGTCGTCCGCTTCCACCTCACGAACGCCTCCAACACGCGCACCTTCAACCTCTCCTTCGTCGACATCGAACGCGGCGGCGTCCCCGACCCCGACCAGCGCGTCGCGGACCCCGACGTCGCCGATCCCCATCGTCTTCCGCTCAAGGTGATCGCCTCCGACGTGGGCCGCTTTGAGCGCGAGGAATGGACCCGGAGCGTCGTACTCGCGCCGGCGGAGCGCTATGTGATCGACGTCCGCTTCGACGGTCCCGGCACACACGCGCTCGTCAACCACGTACAGGGGATCAACCACCGGCAGGGCGTCTTCCGTTCCGAATTCTGGACGTTCGGCACCGTGACAGTCGCGTCACAGCCCGCGGCCCGGGACCACGGGGCCGCCTTCGAGACGCTGCGCGAACATGCGGACGTGATCGCGGAAATCGATCGCTACCGGCCCCGCTTCGACGGCGAGCCCGACCGCGAACTCGTGATGACGCTGGAGACCGAGGATCTCCCGCTCGCCATCGAGCGTTCGATGGCCTACGACTGGGTCTACTTCAATCCGGTGGAGTGGACCGGGACGATGCCGCGCATGAACTGGGCCACGACCGGCCGTGAGATCCGCTGGGTCCTGCGCGAGACGGACACCGGCCGGGAGAACGAGGAGATCGAGTGGAATTTCGCGGTCGGGGACGTCGTGAAGATCCGCGTCGTGAACGACCGCGGCGCCTTCCATGCCATGCAGCACCCGCTGCACATCCACGGCCAGCGCTTCCTCGTCCTGTCGCAGAACGGGGTGCCGAACGACAACCTGGTGTGGAAGGACACGGTCCTGTTGCCCGCCGCATCCACGACGGACATCCTGCTGGAACTGTCGAACCCCGGCCGCTGGATGATCCACTGCCACATCGCGGAACACCTCGAAGCCGGCATGAAGATGGTGATGAACGTGGCCGACGCCCCGCCGTGACCAGTCGGGGGTGGCCATCCGGGGATCGGTGGGGTTTGGGTCCCGAAGACGTCACTCAACGCCCGCCGACTCGATCGAGTAATCCCGTGAACCCGCGCAAGAGCTCGAGGAGGCGCGAAGGCACGGACTCCGGATCGTCCGGCAGCACTGTGAGCGAGCTCAGGCACATTTCGTCGCGCGTGCCTTCGCCCCACACCGTGTACCTCTGGCCCTCGCCGGTCCCTTTCTCCCAAGTGCAGCTGATCCGGACGATGTCGCCCTCGGCAATGTGCACCGGCGTCTCGTACTGGTAGCGGCCCTGCCAGTTGAAGTCCCACTGCGGTACCTCGAAGAGCACCTGCTCGTCGTCCGCGTCCGGGTTTAACGTCAGCGAAAACCGGTTGCCCATGGTGTGCATGTGACCTCCGATCTCGACGATCGTTCCAGCATAACTCAGGGGAATGTCGCACGAACTCGTCACCATGGGTCCGTCCTGTTCCTGAAACTCGCTGGCGGTGCGGCCGCAGAGGCGGAGCAGCAGACCCGGCAGGATCGCGGCCCGCAGTCCCTCCGTCTCCCTCAGTTCGCGCAGCACGTGGCTGCGCTCGCACCCGGGTCCGGCGGCGGGATCGGCACAGGGGATTTCGACGGGCGCGATCAGCGGGACGGATTGCAGGGCGAGAAGATCCTCGTCCGCCGACTCGGTCTGGAGGACGAGATTAGTCTGGTCGGGGAGCACCTGTTCCCCGTAGTTGTAGTGCAGCTGGAAGACGAAGAAGCTCCCTGCGGGCACGAGGAATCCCGTCCCTTCCGGCTGTACGGTGGCGACCTGGCCGGGCACCCAGCTGGCGATCACGCCGCCGACACCTGAAACGCCCGGTCCCCCGAAACACTCCCAGCCTGGACGCGCGTCCAGGCCGGCGGCGGCGGCCACCTCGTCCCTTGCGTCGGCACCAGCGAGGTAGACGAGGGAATGATGCACCACCCGCCGCTCGCCGGGATCGAGCGAGAACCCGGTGATGAACATGTCCTCTTCGAAGGCGGGATCGAGCAGGAAGCAACGGTAGTCGTCGGACAACTCGCCAGTACCCTGGTACGGTTCGCTCATCCCCAAAACGAGGTCGGAGCGCACGGGAACATCGTCCGCCTCGCTCGGGGCGACCGGCGTGTCCGCCGCTACGTCCAATGGAGCGCCCGCCAGCGCCCATTGCCGGACGCTCGCGCGCTGCTCGGGCTCCAGCCGGCGCTCGTGGAGCAGTGCCGGTGTCGCACCACCGGGCTTCCAGGGCGGCATGTAGCCCAGACGGGTCACGAGCGCGATGTCGTACGCGACCAGATCGATGGACAGCGACACCTCGTCGCGGGTCGTCAACAGGCCTGCGATGCTGATCGGGCCGAGTCCGTAGGTGGACATCAGGACCTCGGTTGACGCAGAACCCCGGAGGTGTCCGTCGTCGAACTCGAAGGTCACGTCCCAGACCGTCGGCGCCGTGATGCCCTTCACGGTCAGGTCACCCTCGAGCCGCAGCGCGTACTCCTCACCGGGTTCAAACGACGCCGGCAGTCCGAGGAAGCGTCCGAAGCGCATCTCGACTTCCGGGTAGCTGGCCGACTCCAGAAAATCCTTGCGCAGCCGCGAGTCCCGCATGCGACTGTCCGACACCAGCGATTCGACGTTGACGACGATGGTTCCGAATCGGCCGGCCTCCGGGCTGCCGGGCTCGATGACGATATCGCCCGCGATCACCGACGTCTCTCCAACCGGAGACCCGACGGTGGCGTCGAGGAACTCTTCGAACGCCTGGTAGCGAGCGACCGATTGGTTCCGGTCGATCCGAAACACCCGCTGACGCTCGTTGGCCGCCTCCAGCGCGGGCGCGGCCACAACGACCTGGGCGGACCGGTCGCCGTCGGCGCCCGGAAGCACGACAAACCAGACAACGCCGGTGCCCATGACTGCGGCGGCGGCCACGACGATCCCGAGGATTGGGCGGCGACCCTTCATCTGCTTGTTCTCTTGCGGTTGGAGGCGGTCGGATATCGCGAGAAGCCCCTCGTCGAGGGGGTTGGACAGGAAGGGTCAGGAGAGACCGCGGCGGGCGCGCAGCCTTTCGCGCAACGCCCCCCGTTGCTCCTCCTGCATCTTCTTGAACTCGTCGAATTGCTCCTCGCTGAGGAACCCGAGTTCCTCGATCTTCTCGAACATCGCCTCCTGGATTGCATCCAGATCTCTGCGGAGGGCGCGCAGCTGACGCAGGTTGAGCCGGCGACTCGAGGATCCCTCGGTAAGACTCCGGATGTTGATGCCGTGTTCCTCCAGGACGGTCATCGTGCCCTCGAAACTCTCCCTGAGAAGCGGCAGCAGCTGATCGATCTGTTCGTCGCTGAGCTGAAGCTGCTCGCGCGCCGCCTCCAGTGTCTGCTGGAGTTCGGCCAGTCGCTCGTCTGCCTCGGCCTCTGGCTGCTGTGCGCTCGCGGGGACACCCGACAGGGCCCCCACGGCGCATGCCAGCAGGGCCGCGGCAACGGGAAGCACCGGTCTACTGGTACGGCTAATCATCGCTTCTCTTCTCCTCTCCCGGGAGTAACGATTGATTCCCACTCCGTTGTCCGCCGTCACGTCCGCAACCACGGCGTTGAGGGCGGCCGCGCGTAGGCTCCTCGTGTGTTGCGCCGTGTCCGCAAGACGCCTCATCTGGCGTGCGACCGGAGGCATGGACAGCTCAACGCTCCGCGCCGTTGCCCCGCGTCGTTGAAATGAGTCCGTTGGCTTGGAAGCCGCCGTGGTGTTGATCCATCGGTCATACCGAAGTAGTATCACGGTATGAAAACTGCGATCTCCGTCCCCGATGAACTGTTTGCCTCGGCCGACTCGCTCGCACAGCAGATGAAAGTCTCGCGAAGCGAACTCTACGCGACCGCGGTCGCCGAATACGTGGCGAAGCACCGCAGCGCGGACGTCACTGCAAAGCTGAATGCCGTGTACGCGGACCTTCCCAGCGGCATCGATCATGCACTCCGTCGGTCGCAAGCCCGATCCGTTGCCGAGGAATGGTAGTTGCGCGACGAGAAGTGAGGTGGGCCGATCTGGACGAGCCGCGGGGGTCAGAGCCGGGGTTTCGTCGTCCGATTCTCGTGATTCAGGCCGATTCCTTCAACCGGAGCAGGCTGAAGACGGTGATTGGCGTGGCCCTGACATCGAACACCCGCTATCTGGATGCGCCGGGCAACGTTCTCCTGCCGGCAGCGGGCACGGGGTTGCCGAAGGATTCCGTGGCGAACGTGACCCAACTGGTGACCCTCGACGAAGACTATCTCGGGGACCGGTGCGGCCGGATCTCGCGCAAGCTGATGACTCGGGTCGAAGCCGGACTGCGACTCGTACTGGATCTGTAGAAGTCCTGCTGCAAGAAAGGAAGTTCCACATGATCACCGTCCGCCGCCGTTCCCTGCTCGCTCTCGCCGGGGCGCTCGCCGCCGGGGGGGCGCTGTCCAACGAAATGCAGGCCCAGGAAGCGATGGAGGACTTCATCGCGGTGCAGGCGCCCACCGTCGCGCTCACGAACGTGAAGGTGATCGACGGGACCGGGGGCCCCGTCCGCGAGGGACAGACCATCGTCATCCAGGACGGCCGCATCGCCGATATCGGTCCGACCGATGAGGTCGCGGGGCGGATTCGCAACGCGCAGGTCCTCGACCTCGAAGGCCACACCGTCATCCCGGGTCTCATCGGACTCCACAACCACAGCTACTACACCGGCGGGAACGGACGGGCGGCGCAGCTCTCCTTCTCGGGGTCGCGACTCTACCTGGCGTCCGGCGTGACGACGATCCGGACGACCGGCGCCCGCGCGCCGTACGAGGAGATCAACCTCAAGCGGGCGATCGACGAGGGACGCACCATCGGCCCCAACATGTTCACGACCGGCCCCTACCTCACGGGTCAGGAGGGCTCGCAGTCGATGGCCCAGCTCGAGGGGCCGGAGCAGGCCCGGCGCCTCGTCCGCTACTGGGCAGAGGAGGGCGTGCCCTGGTTCAAGGCGTACACCTGGATCAGCCGCGAGGAGCTGGGCGCGGCGATCGACGAGGCGCACCGGCACGGCGTGAAGGTGACGGCCCACCTCTGCTCGGTCGGATACCAGGAGGCCGTGGCGCTCGGGATCGACAACCTGGAGCACGGTCTGCTCGCGAACAGCGAATATTTTTCAGGAAAGGAGCCGGACGACTGCCCATCGGGGTTCCGGAACGGCTACGCCGACCTCGACGTGAACTCCGAGGAGGTGCAGGAGACGTTCCGGATGATGATCGAGAACGATGTCGCGATGACCTCGACGCTCGCGGTCTACGAGATCTCCGTGCCCGGCCGGGGCCCGATCGACGAGCGCATCTACGACATCCTCGCCCCGGAGATCGCGGCGGAGGTGCGGGAGATCGCGAATCTGCGGCGGAACGCGACGCTCGATTCCGGGATCGGGATCCACCCGGACGTCTATCAAAAGGCGCTCGAGTACGAGTACGCCTTCGTGCAGGCCGGAGGGACGCTCGCGGCCGGCGTCGACCCGACGGGGTACGGCGCGGCGCCCCCGGGCTACGGAGACCAGAAGAATTACGAACTGCTGCTCGAGGCCGGGTTCACGCCCGCCGAGGTCGTGCGGATCATGAGCGCGAACGGCGCGAGCGTGCTGGGCATCGACGACGAGACGGGGACGATCGAGGTCGGAAAGGTCGCGGATCTCGTCGTGCTGGAGGGAGACCCGGAGGCGGACGGCCACATCCGCGAGACGCGCATCGTGTTCAAGGGCGGCGTGGGCTGGGACGCGCCCAAACTGATCGACTCGGTTCGCGGCATCGTCGGCATTCGCTGACGGGCCGTCACCGGTGAACTCGCGAGGAGAGGTGCGGGTCCGGCTCGCGGGCGTGGCGATCATCGCGCTCCTGGCCGCTGCTCTCGGCGGCCCGCGGCCCGTCGCCGCGCAGCTGACCGCTGCGGACTCCGCGGCCGTGCTCGTCGCGACCGCGGCGGATTTCGAGGGGCGCGGCGAACTCGAGGTCGCCCGAGCCCTTTATGAGGAGGTCATCCGCCGGTACTCCGGCACTCCGGGCGCGGATCTGGCCAGGGCGCGGCTGGAACGGTCGGGGGCTCCGGAGAGCCCGACGCCGGCGGGGCCGGCTCCGGGCGGCGCCCCGCAGGATCGGCGCGGCGATACCGAGTTTCGCGTGTGGTCCACGATGTACGGGCTGTGGCTCGGCGTCGCGGTGCCGATGCTCGCGGAGGCGAGCGGCTCCGAACCCTATGGCGCGGGTCTTCTGCTCGGCGGGCCCACGGGCTACCTCGTCGGCCGCGTGTTCTCGCGTTCCCTCTCGGTGGGACGATCGCGCACGATCAGTTGGGCCGGCACGTGGGGCACCTGGCAGGGCGCGGGCTGGGCGCACGCGCTGAATCTGGGCGCCGATCCAGGCTGCGAGTACTGCGAGTCGGGCGAGAAGGAGGTCGTAACCGCGGCGCTGGCCGGTGGACTGGCCGGCATCGTCACGGCCAGCCTCCTCGCCCGCGAAACCACGGAAGGTACGGCCGCGGCGACGTACCTCGGCAGCCTGTGGGGGACGTGGTTCGGACTCGGGGGAGCGACCGCGCTGGACCTGGACGACGAGGCGATGTGGGCGAGCACGCTGCTCGTGGGCAACGCCGGCCTGATCGCCGGAACACTGGCGGGGAGCCGGTTCGACCTCTCCTCCCGCCGCGCGCACATGATCAGCCTGGGCGGTCTGATCGGCGGTTTCGGCGGGATCGGCATCGTCCTAATCACAAAGCCGGGCAGCACCAGCGGCGAATTCGCGATTCCGCTCGCGACGAGTCTCGCCGGTCTGGGCTTCGGGGCCCTGTTGACCGGGGAATCTGAGGACGCGCCCGCGGGAGAGTCGAGCGCCGCCCGAGCGGCGCCCGGTTCGCCGTCTCCGGCCCTCCTGAACTGGTCCGAGGGAGAACCGCTTGCGGTGGGCCTGCCGCTGCCGTTCCCGACAACCGTTTTCGATCCCGAACGGAGCGGACGGCGGCACACCGCCTGGCACGTCCCGCTCCTCCGCCTCCGCTTCTGAGACGTTCCCGCGGGAACGCCACCGGGCGCCGATCGAGGGGGGCCGCATGCCGAACCGTCCGCTGAAGGACCGGGTGGCCGTCGTCGCCGGAGCGACGCGCGGCGCCGGCCGCGGCATCGCCCGCATGCTCGGCGAGGCGGGCGCCACCGTCTACTGCACCGGCCGCAGCGTACGGGGCCGGCCCGCCACGCCCGGCCGGCCGGAGACGCTGGAGGAAACGGCGGAGATGGTCTCGGCGGAAGGCGGGCGGGGCATCGCCGTCCGCACCGACCACACGGTCGAATCCGAAGTCGAGCAACTCTTCGCCCGCATCCGCGCCGAGGCGGGCCGGCTCGACGTCCTCGTGAACGACATCTGGGGCGGCGACGCGCTGACCGAGTGGGGGAAGCCCTTCTGGGAACTCTCGATCGCGCAGGGCGAGCAGATGCTGGAGCGCGCCGTCCACACGCACATCATCACGAGCCGGCACGGCGCTCCGCTGATGGTCGAGCGCAGCGCCGGCCTCATCGTCGAGGTCACCGACGGCGACACGTTCGGCTACCGCGGCAACCTGTTCTACGATCTGGCGAAGAACGCGGTCGTCCGGATCGCCTACGCGATGGCCGCCGACCTCCACGGTCACGGCGTGACGGCGTTGGCGATCACCCCCGGATTCCTGCGCTCCGAGGCGGTGCTCGACCACTTCGGCGTCACCGAGGCCGATTGGCGCGACGCGATCGAGAAGGACGAGTACTTCGTCGAGTCCGAGACCCCTTGCTACGTCGGCCGCGCCATCGTCGCCCTCGCCGCTGACCCGGACGTGGCGGCGAAGAGCGGCGGGCTGTTCTCGAGTTGGGGCCTGGCGAAGGAGTACGGCTTCGCCGACGTCGACGGACGCCGGCCCGACTGGGGCACGTTCTTCCTGAGCAAGGTGCGGGGAATCCTCGAACGGGACGCCGCGCCGGACGAGATGGACGTCTTCGTCGTCCGCAGCCGACTCTACCAGGCCGAACTCGACCCGTCCGCCGCTGCGGAGGCCGGGCGACTGCGCTCCTGGCTGGAGCGACACGAGTAGAGGGCCAGCAGGTCCGCGCTACATGACGGTCGGGACCTCGATTCCCGCCGCCCGTCCCGCGTTGGCAAGCGCACCGTCGAGCGTCGCGAGAGGCAGCTGCATCCGGATCGCCAGTTCCAGATACGTCGCGTCGTAGACCGAGAGCCCGTGCTCGGACGCCACATCGAGGACCGTTCCGCGAAGGCGGGAAGTCGAGACGGGGTCGATCGTGACCGGCAGGTCTTCGAGGTATCGCCAGATGGTCGGCCAATCGGCTACGGTGATCCTTCCCCGTCGCGTCGCGACGAGCAGCACGTTCGCGACCTCGAACGGCCACAAGGACGGAACGAACGCTCGTCCGTCCGCGAGGGCATCCCGGAGCCGAGCGGTCGCCTCGGTAGCCTCGTCCGGGAACACCCACGTCATCGTGACGGAACAATCGAGTACGAACGTCAATGTCGGCGGCCTTCTTCGATCATGTCGCGAACCGAGAGCCCGCCGAGACTGTGTGTCTCCTGGAACGCCTTCAGACCATCGATCGCCGCCTGGACCTTGTCGGAGTCGGTCTTCCGGAAGGGGATCAGCTCGGCAACCGGGCGACCGTGCCGCGTGATGACGAAACGCTCCCCCGTCTGCACGCGGCGGAGGAGACGGGGCAAGTGCGTCTTGGCTTCAAAGGCACCGATGTTCGGCATGTCCGTGTTCCTCCTGCATCAAATCGCCGACAATTCCGTCTAGTCTGATACTAGTCTAATCGTCGGACCTCACGCAACGCCTCGGAAATTGGGGGTGCATGCGCCCGGCGATCACCGGAGGAGCAAATCAGAAGCCGATGGACTTCGACACTTTCGCGGCGAGGACGCGCTCGACGGTCATGCCGGCGTCCAGGTCCCGGCGCTCGGTGTAGACGAGGAAGATGTCGCTGAGGGGCGAATACAGGTAGTTGAAGCGCACGTTCGTCACGAACTGATCCTCGGCCGTATTGTACTGGACGAAGGCGCTCGCGAAGACCTTCGTCGAGAAGCCGTAGTCGACGCGACCCCCGAAGACGTCCGCCGTGAACTCCCCGTCCGGGAGCGCGATGTCGTTGTGGTTCGCCGAGAGATCGACGGAGAGGTGATGGCTCGGCCGCCACATGAGGCCGCCCGACAGCGACGTCAGCGTCCCGTCGAAGAACCCGCCGCGCTCGACCCGGACGAATCCCGTCAGCGCCCGGCCCGGTGCCGACCGGTACTGTACCGAACCCGAACCGAAGTTGTAGTGCCCCATGGGAACCGTCGCGTCCGATGAGACGCGGAAGGGTTCCCGCAGGAGTTCGAACCGGTCCGTGTAATCGAGCGAGAGCCCGCTCCCGTTCAGAAACGAGATCCCGAACCCGGCCGTTCGCCTCCGTGTCACGACCACGGACTCGAGATCCTGGATGTAGTCGATCTCGATGTACGGATTGACCTCCTGCACGCCGGGCACCGGAGGCCGCGGGTGGAGCCCCACCGTAGCGTAGCTCTGGCGGATGTCGCGCCGGCGCACGAAGCCCACCGTCGGGTTGAAGTCCTCTCCCACGTGGCGCCACAGTGCGGAAACGTCCCACAGTTCGTCGCGCCAGCCGACCCACATCCGGCCTGCAAGCGTGTTCCCGTCGGCATCCGGCGAGTCGGTCCAGGCCAGGAACGGAGCGAAGAGCAGCGACGGTAGCGGTCTCAGGTTCGCATCGAACCCGACGTTGCGGTTGTAGTCCGGGTGTCCCTTGATGTCCGACCCGGTCGCCTCCCGGTTGATGAAGATCGCCCCCACGTCCGACGTCCCGAACACGCTCCGGCGCGCCCGCATGACCGAGAAGTTCTCGGCCGGGAGCCCGCGGCCGGACCGGGTCTGGAGGTTCATGAGGCCGACCTCGAACCCGCCCGTCCGGCCCGTGAGCCGCGCCCCGCCGAGGATGGGGATCGGCTCCCCCCGCCCCGTGAGTCCGATGCGGCGCGAGTGGAAGAGGGTGAAGTCGCGCAGCGAGACGCCGGTCCGGTAGCTGCGCTCCGACTGGTCGCCGAACGCGAAGGTGCCGGAGTTCTCGACGAAGAAGTCCCGCTTCTCCGGAAAGAAGAGCGGGAAACGGGTCAGGTTCACCTGCTCCTGGTCGACCTCGACCTGGGCGAAGTCCGTGTTGTACGTGAGGTCGAGCGTAAGCCCCGGCGTGACCCCGTACTTCACGTCGAACCCGATGTCGGCCTGGCTGCCGGCGCGCCCTTCCTCGATCAGCGTCCCCGTCTGGTCCTGCGCGAGGGCGTAGGGTTTCACCCGCAAGTTGAGTCCAGGTCCCACGCCCCGGAATCCGGTCAGCGTCCCCGCCTTCGACATCTTGTGGATCTGGTCGCGCCGGTCGAGCGGCGCCCAGAAGGTGTCCTCCGCCTTGCGCCGGATGCGGCGCAGGATCTGGAGTCCCCAGGTCTGGTCCTCCTCGGAGGGATTGAAGCGGAGCGTGGAGAAGGGCTTTTCGGCGCGTCTCCTGCAGCACGCCAGGCGCCTCGGCGCAAAATTCAGCGACATGGAGTGGGAGGGCTACGTCCATGTGTGGAGATACACGGCCTGGATCATGGGCGTCCCGGAGGCGCTCCTCTTCGAGGATTATGACGCGGCACGCCGCAGATTCGAGATCGGGATGCTGTGCGAGCCCGTGCCGGACGACGACGCCATCATCATGGCGAACAGCATCGTGAACAGCGCGCCGCTCCTGCTGGGCGTAAAGGACCCCAGGGAACGCCGGCCGTTCGCCACGTTCATCTATCAGGTGTGCCGGGAACTGGTTGGAGACGAGCTGGCCGACCAGTTCATGTTCCCCCCCTCCCGGAAGATCCCGCAGGTCCCGCTGCTGTGGTTGAAGCACCGGTTGAGGAGGGCGGCGCTGGAGTGGATTCCGGGATTCCACAAACTCGATCGGGGCTACGACTACATGGAGATGCTCGACATCTCCAACGTGGGCGATTTCGAGCAGTCCTACAGCCTGCCCACGACGCTCCACGACGAAGCGTCACGGTCCTGGTAGGCGCGGCGACGATTACCGGAAGCTGAGGGCGGACTGGTCGCGGCCGCCGACCATGATGAACGCCACGTTCCCCATGTCGCGGATATTCTCGTCGGGCCGGCCATCGATCGCGATGATGTCCGCGAAGCGGCCCACCTCGACCGTCCCCACTTCATCCTCGATCCCCACGATCTCGGCGTTCAGCCCCGTGGCCGCGGTGATCGCCTCGAGCGGCGTGAACCCGGCGGCGACGAGATTCTCCATCTCGAGCTGCATGTAGCCGTGCATGCTGTCCGTCCCGATGCCGACCTTGACCCCCTTCTCCTTCGAGCGGCTGAGTTGTCCCAGGCGGGCCACGCGCCGCTGCGCTCGACCCTCGTTCCGTGACAGCTCCTGCTCGTGCACCCGGCGTCCGCGCTCGAGCCAGTCGCGGATGTCGCCCGCTTCGTTGTCGAGGAAGCCCCACTCGTTGAAGACGCTCTGGAAGCCGATGGTGTACGTGTTCACGAACCCCACGTCGCGGCTCGCCATCAGGTCCATCAGCTCCTCGTCGAGGTTCCCCCCGTGCTGGATCGAGTTGACCCCCGCCTCGACCGCCAGGCGGATGGACGCGCCGTTCGCGTGCGCGGTGGCCTCGATCCCGAGCCGGTGCAGCTCGTTCACGGCGGCGTCGATTTCTTCCTTCGTGTAGTTGCTCTCGCCCGGGGCGTACGGGGTGCCGTTGTTGGGACCCACCCTGGCGCGGTCGGTGATCGTCAGCTTCATGTGGTGCGCGCCCATCTCGTAGTTCTGTCGGACGAAAGTGCGCATCTCCCAGGGTCCGTTGGTCGTCCGGTACTCGGCCGGGCCGTGGCCGGCGGTGGTCGAGATGAAGTTCCCGCTGGGATAAATCCGCGGGCCGGGGATGATCCCCTCCTCCACGGCCTGCGAGGCCTGGATGTCGTTGTAGTGGACTTCTCCGACC
The DNA here is from genome assembly GCA_022820995.1 of Gemmatimonadota bacterium. Lineage (GTDB taxonomy): Bacteria > Gemmatimonadota > Gemmatimonadetes > Palauibacterales > Palauibacteraceae > Palauibacter. The sequence goes on from JAJEEM010000077.1 coordinate 39,879, forward strand.
ACGTAGACGCTCGTGACGCCCGACATGAGCTGGACCCGGATGTTCCGCACGATGCGCGCCATCTGCATGGCGTCGTGCTGCTCCATGCCTTCCAGCTGACCGCGGAGCGTGCGAATGTCGGGCCGGATCGAGAGGTGTGCGTGCGCGTCGACGATGCCGGGCATCACGGTGTGTCCGCTCAGGTCGACGACCCGGGCGCCGTCCGGGATCGAGACGGCCGCCGCGTCGCCCACGGCTTCGATCCGCTCGCCGCGCACGATGATGACCTGGTTGTCGCGAGCCGGCTGGCCCGTGCCGTCGATGAGCCGCCCGGCCCGGATCGCGGTCACTTCCTGGGCCGCCACAGGGCTCGCCGCAGCCATCATCGGGGTGGCGCCGTGCGCCGCGGAGGGGGCGGAGGGGATGAAGGCCGCGGCCAGCACCGCGGTCCGCAGGGTCATCGCTGTCGTTCGCATCGGACGCTCCTCGAGTCGGCGGGTGGTGAGCGGGCAGTCAACCGTTGAAGATTGCCGCCTTCCTCCGCGTCGGGCCAGCATGGCGACGCTACACCGTCAGTTCCGCGATCTTCGTTAGCCGGCTGCGCGACCCTGTCCGCTGCTTCGACGGAGGACTAACTTCGGCGCCCCCGTGGGGTAGAAGGAGCCCCACCAGCAGTCTCCTCAACGTCACGGCCTGCATGCTTAAGAATTCCTACCGGACCCGAGGCTTGAGCTTCGCCTTTCTGATCGGGCCGCCAAGAAACCTCTCGCGGCAGGTTGGGATGGGCATCCATGCAGCGGTTTGCGATGTCCTCGGCGTCGATGACATTGGGTTCAAGTATCAGCCGGGAGAGCGGCAACCAAGCGGCGAGAGGACGTTTTCCATACATCTGACGCGAGAAGATGGACGGCAGAGCTTCACCGTAGAGATCGACCAGCAGGCGAACCAGCAACCGATTCGAGTGCTGCTCGGTTACGAATGGCCCGTTTCGAACAATCTCGTGTTCGACGATTTCGATGCCACATGCCATGCCGCGTTCGAGGTCCTGGGTGAGGGGTGGCAGCGTGTCCTGGCTGAGGCTCGCATACGGGGACAGGTGCACGCTCCCGGCGGGTCGGCCGTCTCATTTCTGAGCAGAGACGTTCTCGGTGTCTCGGAGGAAGATCCCCGGATCGACGAGCGGCTTGCGTTTACGGCGATCAAGTACGAAACGGTGGCCGCCGAGTTCGCCCCCGGCTCGGAACTTGCGAACCCGAAACGCGATGTGTCCGTGGAGGTACTCCGGCAGGATTCTCGCTCGCTTTACGTGGAGGTGATGTCCCAGTGGCCCCAGGTCGCGATCTCCTCCGATGGAACTGTCCGCGTTGATCCAGGGACGGTTCGTAACTTCCAGTCTCCGCCAAGCGAGTATCTGATGGATACGATCGACTACACGGAATCGGTTGTGCTGCCGTTCCTGGACCGAACTCGAACGAAGCGGCGATAACATGATGAGAGACACAACGGCGGAAACCCAGGTGACGCTGACCGGCAGTCTCGCGCCGGTGACCGAGGCCTCATCCCTGGTCCGGAATGAGCCCGTCGGGTCCTGGATGCCGGCGATCTATGACGCCTCCGAGATAACGGAGTCCGGTCAACGTGTGGATGAAGAAGAGGAATCCTGGGCGAATCTTGCGGCGGCAGCCCGAACTGAATGGGCTTCGGAAAACCCGTTTTGAGGGAGTTGTTGCCCGGTGAGGTCTACCGCGCGTTCGTGGGAGCGGACAAGCCGCGGCCGGTCGTGGTGATTTCAAAGCCGCAGTTTAATCGGGGCCACTACTGCCTTGCGATACCGTTCACTACGGCTCGGCTCTCGGAAAGGCGTGTGCGTCCGAACTGCGTATATTTTCGGAAGGGTTCGTTTGGGCTCTCAAAAGCGTGCGTGGCACAGGCCGAAGCCATGACTCTGCTTCGGAGGGCCGACCTGGTCCACCCGGTTTCCCGCCTCGGAAAGCTCAGTCGGGCCCGGATGGCAGACCTTGTCTCGGCGGTTGGCTACGTGATCGGGGCAGACTGCAACCTCATCACCACCCCTGGTCCAGAATCTGACCTCGGGTAGAGCCGGACGCCGCGCCGCGCTGCTGGCCCTCTTCTTCCTGTCGGGAATCAGCGGGCTGATCTACCAGATCGCGTGGGTGCGGCAGTCCGTCTTCACGTTCGGCGTCAGCATCTACGCGTACAGCACGGTCATCGGGGCCTACATGATCGGGCTCGCGCTGGGCAGCTACCTGATGGGTCGGCGCATCGACGCGCACGCACATCCCCTGCGCACGTACGCGGCGCTCGAAGTGGGGATCGCCGCGCTCGCCGCGCTGTCGCCCTTCCTGCTCGGGGCCCTGCATACAATCTATCCGGGGCTCAGCAACGCCCTCCCCGCCGGAGGCTTCTGGCTCACGCTGGGCCGGCTTGCCTTCTCCCTGGCCGTGCTCACGCCGACGACCTTCCTCATCGGGGCCACGCTGCCCGTCATGAGCCGGATCTACGCGACGCACGGCGGGCGCGTCGGAAGCGACGTGGGCCGGCTCTACCTCGTGAACACGGCGGGCGCCGCCCTGGGCTGCGTCCTCACCGGACTCGTCTTCCTCCGGTATCTGGGCGCGCGGGAGACGATCTTCCTCGGTGCGGCGATCAATCTGTTCGTCGCGGGAGGAGCGCTCGCGCTCACCCGGCTGGCTCCGGCCCTGCGGGCGGGCCGCGCGGCGGGCGAGGCCGACGGCGCGGCGAGGGAGGCCCGCGGTGCTCCCGCGGCTTCGGCGGTTGGGGCGGGGCCCCCGGCCGGATCCGCGGAGTCCGGGCTTCCGATTTCGGCCGGGGCGCTGCGCTACGTCGCGATCGCCTACGGCATCTCCGGCTTCATCGCGCTGGGCTACGAGGTGGTGTGGGCGCGGATCCTCTACATCCACTCCTCGCACGCCTCGTACTCGTTCTCGCTCATGCTGACGGTCTTCCTCGCCGGGCTCGCGCTCGGAGGCGCCGGCGCGAGCCGGGTCCTGCGGCGGAAACGGGCGACGGTGAGGCACTTCGGGGCGATCCAGGTCGCGCTCGGACTGCTGGCGATCCTCATCCTCCACGCCTTCGCGCGACTTCCCGCGCTCCACCTCGAGGACTGGTTCGGCGGTTACACGGTCGCGTACGAGTTCCTCATCGCCTTCGTCACCCTCTTTCCTCCCACCCTCCTTCTCGGGGCGCTGTTCCCCGTCGTCGGGAGCCTGTACACGCGCGAGCGGACGCAGCTCGTGGGGCTTCGCATCGGCCGCGTGAATGCGTTCAATACGGTGGGAGCGATTGCCGGATCGCTCGGCGCGGGGTTCGTGCTCGTGCCGCTCCTCGGACTGCGCAACACGACGGTCGCCCTGGCGGTGCTGAACCTCGCCCTCGGCGCCGTGGCCCTGCACTTCGACCGCGGCGGACGGCGGGCGCTGCGACTTGCGCCGGCGGGCGCGATGGTGGCCACGATCCTGGCCGTCGCGATCCTCCCCACCGGTTTCTACCTCGGCTCGTACTACACGGAGACCGACCGGCTCATCTTCTACAAGGAAGGCGTGGAGACCACCGTCGCCGTGCTCGAGGTCCCGGAGGACAACTTCAAGATCTCCTTCGTCAACGGCCGCGACGAAGTGCCGACGGACCGCGCGAGCATGTCGGCGTTCCGGCTGCTCGGACATCTGCCGCCGCTGCTCCGGCCCGGCGCGCGCAACGCGCTCGTGCTGAGCTTCGGCAACGGGATCGCGACGGGGACGATGAACACGCACGACATCCCGGTCATCGACGCGGTGGACCTTTCTCCCGAGATGATGGAGGCGGCCGCGGTCTACTCCGAGGAGAACTACGACGTTCTCGACAGCGACCGGCTGCGGCTCCATGTCGAGGACGGGCGGAACTTCCTTCTCCGGACGGAGGAGTCGTACGACATCATCTCGGTGGACGCGACGCACCCCGCCAATGCAAGTTCATGGGCGCTGTTCACGAGCGAGTTCTATCAGTTGATCGAGAGCCGGCTCGCCGCAGACGGCGTCTTCATGCAGTGGATCCCGATCCACGGCGTCCGCGAAGACGATTATCGCGACATCCTGCGGACGGTCTGGGACATCTTCCCCAATATGGTGCTGTGGTCGACCGGATCGACGCACAGCTACGTCGTCGCCACCCGGGAACCGATGTCGTCGGTCGTGATGCAGTCGGTGCTCACGCGGGCGGCCGCCAACCCGATCGTCGTCCGCGACCTCGGGCCGCCGGAGACCATCGCCGGCTACGTGGCGATGGCCGAAGCGGACCTTACGGGCTACATCGGCCGCGGCCCCGTCATCACGGACAACGACGCCTTCTTCATGCCGTCACGCCCGACGCCCGAGTGACCCCGGCTCAACCCGCTACCGGGAGCCGCCGTCGACACCTTCCCCGCACCGGCCTACCTTTCGGGCATGGATCCGTTCACGCGTCGATCGTCCGCTCTCGCGATTCTTGTCGTGCTCGTGCTGCCGTACGCGCGGGCACCGCTGTGCCAGGCGGGATCTCACGAGCACGCGGATCACGATGCGACCGGCGGCGTCCACGCTCTCGTCGACCAGCCGGGTCACGGCTCGGAGGCGGGGACGGACTGCCACAGGCTCATGGGCTGCGCCATCGTGCTGCAGGCGTCGCTTCCGGTCGTGGCGACCGGCTTCCGGGCGATCACGCACGCGGCGGGCGACGCACTGGCGATCACCGCGGCGCCCATCCGATCCCGAGCCTCCCCGGATACGCCCCCTCCGAAGAGCGTCTGAACGAATAAGCCGCACAACTGCCCCGATCACCCGTCCGTAACGCGGTGGCCGGTGGCTCGACGTCATCGTTCAGACAAGAGGTATGTCATGTCAGCCGTTCATCTCGCCGGACCTCGTCCGGCGCGGCTGCGTCCCATCGCGTGGTTCGCGGGAGTGGCGCTGTCGTCCGGGATCGGTGTGCCGCCACCGGCGGTGGCCGCCTTGCAGGAAGCCGACACCTTGCGCCTCTCCGACGCGATTGCGCTCGCGCGGGAGGGGAACCCGATGCTGCGGGCCTTCCGCCTGCGGGCGGAGGCCGCGTACGCCCGGATCCCGCAGGCCGGAGTCCTCCCGGATCCGGTGATTTCGTTCGGCCTCCGAAACCGGCCGCTGGATGGCTTTGGAGCGGACGAGCGAATGACCGCGAACACCTTCCAGATCCAGCAGTCGCTCCCCTGGCCGGGGAAACTCGGTTCCGCGGAGCGGAGCGAATCGCACCTCGCGAACGCCGCCAGCCTGACGGCGGGCGAGATGGAGGCCCAACTCGTCCTCCGCCTGAAGACGGCCTACTACGAACTCGCGTTCCGGGACCGGGCGCTCGGCATCATGCGAGCCACGCGTGATCTCCTGCGCGAGTTCCTCGACGTCTCGAATACGCTGTACTCGGTGGGAACGGGCCTCCAGAACGATGTCCTGCAGGCCCAGGTCGCGGTCGCCTCGATGACGGAAGAAATCACGGCGGCGGAGCAGTCGCGCCTGGCGATGGCCGCGCGACTGAACGCGCTTCTGGGCCGTGGACCGGAGCACGGCGTCCCGGCCCTGCAGTTGCCGGACCCCGGCGAGGCGCTGCCCCGCATGGAGGCGCTGATGGCGCAGGCCGCGGAGGGGCGCCCCGCGCTGCGAGCGGCCCGCGCGGAGATCCGGGCGGCGGAGTCGGCCTACGAAACCGCCCGGCGCGCGCTCTACCCGGACCTTCGACTCGCGGCCGATTACGCCCAGCGGCCGCAGTTCCCGGACATGCTCAGCTTCAGCGTGGGCTTCAGCGTGCCTCTCTGGGCGGGGGCCCGCCAGTTTCCGCTTCGCGACGAGGCCCTCGCCCGGCAGGCCGTGGCGGAGGCGACCGAACTCGACCTGCGCAACGAGACCTTCGCGCGCCTCGCCGAGGCCCGGGCCGAGTCCGATCGGGCCCTCGGGCTGCACGACCTGTATTCCACGTCCATCCTCCCGCAGGCGCGGGCCGCGGTGGAATCGTCGCTCTCCGCCTACCGGGTGGGAGAAGTGGATTTCACGACTCTCGTCCAGAACGAACTCACCGTGAACCGCTACGAGATCGAGCGCGTGCGGCTTACGGCTTCCTACCACACTGCCGTGGCCGAAATCGAAGCCCTGACCGGGGCGAGGCCGGAGGTGATCCGATGATGAGATCCGACAGATTCATCCTTTTCTCCCGTTCCTCTCTCGCATCGGTGCTCGTGGCCATCTCGGCGTGTGATCCGGGTCCGGAGCCGGCGCGGGATGCGGGTATGGAAATGGACCACGCCGACCATGCGATGCCCGTGGCGGCACCGCCGGAGACCGATACGATGCCCACCGGCGGGCGCGGCCGGGTCCAGCTGACCTCCGAACAGGAACGGGCGCTCGGGGTCACCTATACGACGGCCGAACGCATGACCGTCTCGCGCGAGATCCGCACCGTCGGCCGGATCGACGCGCCCGAGCGCAGCATCGCGGACATCACACCCAAGATCGACGGATTCGTCGAGGAACTGTTCGTCGCGACGACGGGCGAGGCGGTGCAGCGTGGACAGCCGCTGCTCACGATCTACAGCCCCGCGCTCGTGGCCGCCCAGGAGGAACTGCTCACGGCGCGCCGCCTCGCGGCCGAGGTCGACCCCGGGGTCTCCGAGGCGTGGTCGAGCGCGCAGTCCATGCTCGAGGCCAGCCGGCGCCGACTCGGCTACTGGGACATCACCGACGAGCAGATCGAGCGGATCGAGGAGACCGGCGAGGTGACGAAGACGATGCAGCTCGTCGCTCCCGTAAGCGGGATCGTGCTCGAGAAGGATGTCGTCGAGGGACAGCGCGTGACGTCCGGCATGCGGCTCTACCGCCTCGCCGACCTCTCGACCGTGTGGGTCGAAGGCGAGGTGTTCGAGCGCGACCTCCAGTTCGTCGGAGTCGGCTCGCAGGCGCACATCGAGGTCACGGCCTATCCGGGCGAACATGTGATGGGGAACGTGAGTTTCGTTCATCCCACGGTGGAAATATCGAGCCGCACGAACAGGGTGCGGGTTTCCGTCCCGAACCCGGGCCTTCGCTTCAAGCCGGGCATGTTCGCCACGGTGTTCTTCGAGGTCACCGCGATCCGGGACGACATCGCCGTACCCCTGGAAGCGGTCGTCGTGACGGGTGAGCGCAACCTGGTCTTCGTCCGGGACGAGGAGGGCCTGCTCGATCCGCACGAAGTCGTGCTCGGCGCCCGGGCGGGAGACCGGGTCCAGATCCTGAGCGGACTGCTGGAGGGAGAGACCATCGTCGCCTCCGCAAACTTCCTGATCGACGCGGAGTCGCGTCTCGGGGCGACGGGCGGGGGAATGCCCGGCATGCAGCACGCGGGTCACGGAGAGATGATCTCGCCGGCCGCCGACCCGGACACGGTCGGGCAGGACGCCGCCGGGACGGATGCTCACCGGGGTCACGATGATTAGCCGCGTCATCGAGTGGTCCGTCCACAACCGCCTTCTCGTGCTCCTGGCGTCGGCCGCGATCGTCGGCGCCGGGTTGTGGGCGCTGCGCACGACCCCGCTCGACGCCATCCCGGATCTGTCGGACGTGCAGGTGATCGTACAGACCGACTTTCGGGAACAGGCGCCTCAGATCGTGGAGGACCAGGTCACCTACCCGATCGCGTCGGAGATGCTCAAGGTGCCGGGCGCCCGCGTGGTGCGGGCCTTCTCCTTCTTCGGCCTCAGCCTCGTCTACGTGATCTTCGAGGACGGGACCGACATCTACTGGGCCCGCTCCCGCGTCCTCGAGTACCTGAACGGCATCCGGCGCCAGCTTCCCCCGGAGGTGGAACCCGCGCTGGGACCGGACGCGACGGGAGTGGGGTGGGTCTACGAGTACACGCTCGAATCCGACAGCCTGGACCTCGCGGAGCTGCGGACGCTCCAGGACTGGTACATCAGGTACCAGCTGACGGCGGTGCCGGGCGTCTCCGAGGTCGCGAGCCTCGGCGGGTTCGTGAAGCAGTACCAGGTGGAGGTGGACCCGGAACGGCTGCGGGCGTTCGACATCCCTGTGACCGAGGTGTCGAGGGCGATCGGCTCGCACAACATCGACATCGGCGCGCGCGTCCTGGAGATGGGTGGGCGCGAGTACATGATCCGCGGTCTCGGCTACCTGCGGGGCACCGTCGACATCGAAAACGTGGCGGTGGGCGCGACGCCGAACGGGACGCCGATCCGGGTGGCGGATGTCGCGACGGTACAGGTCGGGCCCGCGCCGCGTCGCGGGGTGGCGGATCTGGACGGGCGGGGCGAAGTGGTCGCCGGGATCGTCGTGATGCGCTTCGGCTCCGATGCGCTGGAGACGATCGAGCGGGTCAAGGTGCGGCTGGACGAGATCAACGATGGCCTTCCCGCCGGCACCCGGCTGCGGCCCGCGTACGACCGCAGCGACCTGATCCACCGTGCGATCGAGACGCTGCGCGAGAAACTCGTCGAGGAGTCGCTCATCGTGGCGGCGGTGGCGCTCCTTTTCCTGCTCCATTTTCGCTCGGCGCTCGTAGCGATCGTCACGCTCCCGCTCGGGATTCTCATCTCCTTCATCGTCATGCGCTGGATCGGCGTGAACGCCGACATCATGAGCCTGGGCGGCATCGCGATCGCGATCGGCGCCATGGTCGACGCCGCCATCGTCATGATCGAGAACATGCACAAGCACCTCGAGCGGGCGGAGCCCGACACCCCGCGCTGGGACATCGTGCTCGAGAGCGCGAAACAGGTCGGCCCGCCGCTCTTCTTCTCCCTTCTCATCATCACCTTCAGCTTCCTGCCGGTGTTCGCGCTCGAACAGCAGGAAGGACGCCTGTTCAAACCGCTCGCGTTCACGAAGACGTTCGCCATGGCGGGGGCCGCGTTCCTTGCGATCACGGTCGTGCCCGTCCTCATGGGGTACCTCGTGCGGGGGCGCATCCGTCCGGAACGGGCGAATCCCGTGAATCGCGTGCTTCGGTTCGTCTACCGACCCTTCATCGACTTCGCGCTGAAGCGCCCGTGGATCGTCGTCTCGGCCGCCGCAGTGGTGCTGGCGGCTACGGTGTTCCCCTGGCAGCGGCTCGGGAGCGAGTTCATGCCGCCGCTGCAGGAGGGGTCGATCCTCTTCATGCCCACCACGGTTCCGGGCGCCTCGATCGCCCAGGCCCGCGAGATCATGCGGTACCAGGACAGCGTCCTCGCTTCCTTCCCCGAGGTGGAGACGGTGCTGGGGAAGGCGGGGCGCGCGGAAACGGCGACCGACCCGGCGCCGCTCGACATGTTCGAGACCACGATCACGCTCAGGCCCCGCGAAGAGTGGCGTCCGGGCCTGACGCAGGCCGGCCTGCTGGCGGAGATGGACCGCGCCGTAGCCCTTCCCGGGGTGACGAATGCCTGGACGATGCCCATCAAGGGGCGCATCGACATGCTCGCCACGGGCGTCCGGACCGCCGTGGGGATCAAGATCTTCGGGCCGGATCTCGACACGCTCCAGGCGCTGGGCGAGGAGGCGGAACGGATCGTGCGAAGTGTCCCGGGGACACGGAGCGCGTTCGCCGAGCGGGGTGTGTCCGGGTACTACGTGGACATCGATGTGGACCGGCCGGAGGCGGCCCGGTACGGGCTGAACGTCGGCGATGTCCACGGCGCGATCATGGCGACGGTCGGCGGGATGGACGCGACGATGACGGTCGAGGGGCGCGAGCGGTACGCGGTCAACGTCCGGTACCCCCGCGAGCTGCGGGACGACCTGCAGAACCTGCGCGAGGTGCTCGTCGCGGCGCCGAACGGGCCGCAGATCCCGCTCGGCCAGGTGGCGGGCGTCGAGGCCGTCCGGGGGCCGATGGCGGTCAAGACGGAAAACGCCTTCCCGGTGACGACCGTCTTCATCGACATCGAAGGCCGGGACATCGGGAGCTACGTGGAGGACGCACGCCGGATCGTGGCGGCGGAGTTGGACCTCCCGAGCGGGTATTCGCTGACCTGGAGCGGACAGTACGAGTTCATGGAACGTGTCCGGGAGCGGCTCGGCGTCGTCGTTCCGATCACGCTGGGAATCATTTTCCTCCTCCTCTACCTCAACTTCCGGGGGATCGGCGAGTCGCTGATCGTCATGCTCACGCTGCCCTTCTCCCTCGTGGGCGGCATCTGGTTCCTGTGGCTGTTGGGGTATCACACGAGCGTGGCGGTCTGGGTCGGGTTCATCGCCCTCGCCGGCGTCGCGGCGGAGACAGGGGTCGTGATGCTCATCTACCTGGACGAGGCGTTCCACCGTCACCGGCGCGAGGGGCGGCTGCGGACTCCGGCTGACGTGGGCGTGGCCGTAAGGGAGGGGGCGCTGGAGCGCTTGCGCCCGGTCGTGATGACGGTCACCGCGATCACGGCGGCGCTGATTCCGATCATGTGGAGTTCCGGGACGGGGGCGGACGTCATGAAGCGGATCGCATCGCCGATGGTCGGCGGGATGATCTCGGCCACTGTGCTGACGCTGCTCGTGATCCCCGCGATCTACCTGCTGTGGCGCCGGTGGCAGCTCCGGACCGGGTGACGCGGGTGTGCGCGGTCCGCCGCCCTCAGTACGACACGCCGGTCGCCCGGCACAGCCAGCGCTGGAACGGCGCGGCCGTGCGGCACAGGGCGGTGAACGTGACGAGGAAGTCGTCCGTCATCACGTCATCTTCGCTCAGTTGCACGACCGCGATGAAATCCTTGCGCCGCAGGTCCTCGATCAGCGGATGATCCACGCTGAAGCCCTGCGGGGCCCGGACGAGCGAGCCGCCCGAAAGCTCGAACGTCCCGCGAAAAGCGGCGTCGCGCGACGCCCGCTTCCAGGCCTGCGGATCCTCGTCGATGGACTCGCGGATCTTCCGGAGCGCCGGCCCGCCGGGGCGCCAGGACCCGCAACCCACGAAGCAGTGCCCCGGCTGGATGTGCAGGTAGAAACCGGGAGCATGGGCGTCCTTGCCGGCGTCGTGTCGGAACTGGATGCCGGTGTGGGTCTTGTACGGGGTCTTGTCCCGGGAGAAGCGGGTGTCGCGGTAGATCCGGAAGAGCGAGCCGCCGTTCGCCCTCGGGTCGGCGCGAAAGTGGGGGCTGATGTCCTCGAGGGGCGCGGCGAAATCGGTGATGAAACGGAGCGCCGGCTCCTTGACGTCCCCCTCGTAGCGCGACTTGTTGGCGAGAAACCACTCGCGGTCGTTGTTGGCGGCCAACTCGCTCAGGAAGCTGAAGGTGTGCGGCGTGAAGTAGGCGGTCATCGGACGGTGGCTCGTCGGCTGGGGAGACGGGTATGATGAGCGGGGCCGATAGCTATGGCGTCGGCCCTGAGGGGGCAAGCAGGGGATCCCTCTTCGACCAGACACGCGATCGACCGAGAGCCGCCGCCATGACCCGCACCGAAATCAGCCGCACCATCGACGCTCCGGTCGGAGTCGTGTTCTCGACCGTCGCCGACATCTCCAACTTCTCGAAGGCCGTGCCGCACATCGAGCACGTGGAGTTCCTGTCGGAGGCGAGGACGGGCGTGGGCGCCCGCTTCCGGGAGACGCGTCTCATGGGGAGCAGGAAGGCGACCACGGAGTTGGAGGTGACCGAATACGTGCAGGACGAACGTGTCCGCTTCGTATCCGATGCGGGCGGCACGGTCTGGGACACGGTCTTCACCGTCGAGCCCGATCCGAATGGCGGGGGGACGCGGCTGGTCATGGTGATGGAGGCGAGACCCCACAAGCTGCTCGCCAGACTCGTCACGCCGCTCATGAAGAGCGTGGTGGCCAAGGCGATCGCGGAGGATCTCGACGCCGTGAAGGCCTACGCCGAGGCGGCGGGATCGTGATGCCGCCCGTGCGCCCGACGCGGGCCCGCGCGGTGCGGGCAAACCTGGCCGCGGCGCTGCTGACGGCCGCGGCGATCGCGACGACGCCGCGAGCGGTCCCCGCTCAGGAGGTCATCGAACTTCCGGGCGACGACCGCTGGCTCGAGGTCGACTTCGAGGAGGTGTATCGGGTCGGAGTCGCCGCTGGCGAAGCGTGGCAGGAGTTCGGCACCATCGGTCGCGTGGGGTTCGACGGCGCCGGCAACCTGTATGTGTTCGATCGCCTGGCCGCGCGCGTCGTCGTCGTGGGCCCGGACGGCGATTTCCTTCGCGAGTTCGGCCGCAGCGGCGAAGGGCCGGGTGAATTCCAATCGGCCATGGACATGGTCGTCATGCCCGACGGCAGGGTCGTCATCGCCGACATGGGACACCGCGCATACCACATCTTCGCTCCCGGCGGAGATCTCGAGCGCATGGTGCGCATGAGCGACACGCAGGTACGGAGAATGTACCCCGAGGCCGGTGGAGAATCCGTCGTCAGGGGTGCGAGAATGCTGGGCTTCTCGTTTCAGGCCACCCCCGGCTCGCCCCTCGGCCTCGCCAACGACCCGCGTTCGATCGAACGGATCTTCCTCACCGGAGACGAGGCGACGGTGGAGACGGCGGCCGAGGTCTGGGGCCCCGCGTGGACGAAGCGGACCGAAGAGCCCATGCCCGGGGGACGGCAGACCATCATGAGTCGCGGCCCCCGGAGAGGGTTCGAGCCGGAAGTCTACACGGGCGTGCTCCCCGGCGGACGCATCGCGTTTACCGATTCGTCGGCGTACGCGATCAGGATCGCGGAGCGCGATGGCGGCCGAATCAGTTCGATACTGACCCGGCCCTTCCCGCCCGAGCCCGTTACGGAACGCATGATGCAGGCGGAGAAGGACCGCAGGTTGAGGGATCTCGAGGATCGTCCGGAAAACCCGGTCTCCCGGGCCGGCGGCAGAATGACGGTATCCGGGAGCGGCGGTGGCGCGCGGGCGCGCGAGCGGATCGAGACGCTGGAATTCGCCGAAGAGGTTCCCGTGGTGCGAGGCCTGCGCACGACCCGGGGCGGCCGGATCTGGGTCCTGCGCCGCGGCGACGAGCCCGTCAGCGACGGCCCCATCGACATCCTCGCGACGGACGGACGCTACATCGGCAGCTACCGCACCGGAGCCGTGCAGCTTCCCGACGCGTTCGGACCCGGAGGGCTGGCGGCCTTCATCGAGCGGGACGAACTCGACGTCCAGACGGTGGTCGTGAAGCGTCTCCCGCGCACGGTCAACTGACGACTCGTCCTCCTCGGGCGGACGGCTTGCACGGAAGATCTTTGAGAGGACGGTACACCGGACTGGCGCTCGGCGCGGCCGCCGCGCTGGCCCACGCGACCGTGGTCGACATCGCGGCGCAGGAGTTGCCGCTCGCCCGGACGGACCAGGGCCGGTGGGCTGAGGTCATCGCGACATCCCGCGGGAAGCTCGACTCGCTTCGGCGGGAGATGTCCATCCCCGGCCTCTCCATCTCCGTCTCGGTGGACCGTCGCGTGGTGTGGTCCGAGGGGATGGGCTACGCGGACCTCGAGCTTCGGAGCCCGGCCACGCCGCTGACCCGCTATCGGATCGGCAGCGTCTCGAAGATTCTGACCGCGGCCGGGGTCGCGCTCCTTCACCAGCGTGGAGTACTCGACCTGGACGCGCCCGTGCAGGCGTACGTCCCCTCCTTCCCCCGTAAGCCGGAAGGCGAGATCACCGCGCGGCTTCTCGCCGGTCACCTGGGGGGGATCCGGCACTACGTGGACATCGAGGCGGAGTACTATCTCACGCGGCGCTACGAGACGGTGTTCGAGGCGCTCGAGATCTTCCGGGACGACCCTCTCGTGGCGACGCCGGGAACCGAGTGGTCGTATTCGAGTTACGGCTTCAACCTCCTGAGCGCGGTGATCGCGGGGGCCTCTGGACGCAGGTTTCTGCAGTACCTGGACGAGGAAGTCTTCCGGCCTCTCGGCATGCTTCACACGGGCGGAGACCACACCGACAGCCTCGTCGTGAACCGCGCGCGCCCCTACGACCGCGCCCCGAACGGCCGCCTCATCAACGCGCGCTACATCGACAACTCCCACAAGTGGGCCGGGGGCGGCTTCCTCTCCACGACGGAGGACCTGCTCCGCTTCGCGCACGCCCACCTCGAACCAGGTCTGTTCAGCCGAGAGACGCTGGAGTTGATGTGGACCTCCCAGCGCACGGTCACGGGCGAGGAGATCGGGGTGGGGATCGGCTGGCGTCTCATGCCGCCGCCGCGGGTGGGCGGGCGCCGCGCCGTCGGACACGCGGGCGGCGCGATCGGCGGCAACGCGCTGCTCCTGATCTACCCTGACGACGGGGTGGCGGTCGCGGTCGCCGCCAACATCGCCGACATCGGCTATCCGCAGGGGGGCGCGCTCGTATTCGGAGACGTGATCTACGAGATCGCCGACCTCTTCATCGAGACCCGCTGAACGGGGCTCCCCCCCGCCTACGCGCCCAGCGCTCCTATGGGGATGACCCCTATTCCGTCGGCCCGCGTGTACGCGTATCCGCTACCCACGATCACCGCGAGGGCTGCGGGCTCGCCGCACCGTTCCCGGTCCACGCGAGATGCGAACTTGAGCAGGGTCCGAGCACCCTCGTCCGTGCGACCCGCGCCGAGCTTGATCTCGAACGCGGCCCACCGGCCCGGCCCGGCATCGACCACCGCGTCGACCTCCAGTCCGGTGTTGTCGCGGTAGTGATGGACGCTGGCTCCCGACACCTGCGCATACACGCGGAGGTCCCGCACCACCAGGGACTCGAACAGCATGCCGAACCACTCGAAGTCATGAAGCAGGTGTTCGGGACTGGCGCTCAAAGCCGCCACGGCGAGCGAGGGATCGGCGAAGTGCCGTTTTGGCGCGACCCTGAGTCGTGACCGCGACCGCAGATGCGGAGCCCACGGAGGCTGGTCCTCAACCACCATCAGGCGCGTGAGTGCCGCAAGATAGGCGGCGGCGGTGTGGTGGGAGAGCGCATGATCCGCGCCGGCCGAGTCCCGGGCCAGGGTCGCCAGACTCGCGCAGGTGGCGACGTTTCTCCCCAGGGACTGGAGAAACCGCCCGACCCTTCCCGGGTCTCTTTCCGATCCATCGACGCGACGAACGTCGGTGCGGCAGACCTCCCCCAGGTAGTCGCGATTCTCGGCCATCGCATCCTCGGGCGAGAGCGGCGACTCCCCGGGTGCAGAGGCCAAATGCCCCGGCCACCCGCCGGCGCAAATCAACTCGGCGAGTTCGGTCACCGTCAACTCCGCCGCGGAACCGGGGACGGGGTTCCCCTTCAGGAGCTTCCCGAGGGACACGGCTCCGGTGGAGCGCCGCAGTTCGAAGAGCGACATTGGGCGCAGACGCAGCCGACCGATCCGCCCCGCGCCCGTGTGACGGGTGATGTCATCGGGCGGAACGGCGGAACCGGTGAGAATGAAGTGACCTCGTCCCGCCAGATCATCGACGGCGTGACGTACATGGTTCCATATCTCCGGCACGAGCTGCCATTCATCGATCAGGCGCGGTGCCTCGCCGTGAAGCAGAAACCCGGGGTCGACGGCGGCGGCTCGCCGGGCGGAGGCGTCCCGGTCCAGCATCACGCGGCTCGCTGCGATGCGCCGCGCTGCAGCCGTCTTGCCGCTGGCCCGGGGACCCTCGATCAAGACGGCTCCGGACCGGGCGAGACGTTGCAGGAGTTCGCGGTCCGCCAACCGGGGCCAGTACTCGCGCGGTCCGAGGCCGCCCGCCTCCGGCTGCGGGCGTTCACGAACGACGTATCGCGAAGGGATGTCGGGCGGACGGCCCATGGCCCAGTCCTCCATCGCACGGCCTCGGGGTGTGCCATCGATCGTCGTCAGGGAGCGAGATGACACGATTGCAACGTTGTCGATAACAAGATTGCATCGATCACGATAACATGTTTGCAACTCCGATGCGATTCTCACCCCGCCTGGTCGCCGCCTGACGTGTAGCCACCGCAGGCTCACGAAACCTCCGGTGCGCCCGATACCGTAGAACCGCGACGTGTACACGGCTCTCCCTGAATCTCCGAGGATCGGTTCCATGGTCGCCCCTGATCTGCGGTATCGCAGCCGGTTCCGTTTCGTGCGTGTTGCGCGTGGCGTTCGCCCCGGTTTGCGGTCGCTGGTCTCTTTGATGGCGTTGTTCGGATGCGCCCCGTCCGCGGAGGCGCCACCCGAGCCACCGAGCTGGGAGGGGGAGTGGGAGGGCTTCGTCGAGACGACGCGGCAGACGGTGTTCGTAGCTCTCCGCTTCGATCAGGCCGCGGTCGAGCTTCTCGGGAACCGTCTGCAGCTGGACGATCTGCGGCTCTCGGACGACTCCGTGAGCTTCGTCGTAGATCTCGGTCCGCAGCAGTTGGCGTTCGCGGGGAGCCGCGGGGCGCCGCGACGCACGGATGGAATCACGGGCCGGGTGGTCGCAAGCCTCGCCGGTAGTGAAGCGCAGCCGACCGAATTCACCTTCGAGCTGTTTCAACTCCCGAGAATCACGCTCCCGGCGACCAAGCTCGAACGGTGGGAGCAGGACATCGCCCACGTCCGGTCGCGATTCCTCCGCTACGATCAGAGCTACACGTCGGCCACCCGCGCTCGGGCGGTCGAACTGCTCGACAGGTTGGAAGCGGACCTCCCGGAACTCGACGACTCGGAGATCGTCGCGGCCATATCGCGCATTGCCGCAACGGCTGGCAATGCTCACACGCGGCTTTACCTCCTGCGGAATCGCACGGCGCTGCGCCGCGTCCCACTGCGCCTTTGGTGGTTCTCGGACGGACTGTTCGTGATTCGGGCCCGTGAACGTGACTCCGACATCGTCGGCTGCAGAGTGGATGGTATCGCGGGCCGCCCCACCGCCTCCGTGCGGGAGGCCGTATCGCAACTCTTCTCCGGGAACGAGAGTTGGCGCGACTACAAGAGCGCGTACTTCATGACGGCACCGGCCGCGCTCCGCGGGGTCGGCGTGATCCAGGACTCGAGTTCGATTCGCTTCGACCTCGAGTGCGCGGGCCGCTCCCGCCCAATCGTCCTGGAGGCCGAGCCTCTGAGACGCCTCGAACGACCCACCGAGAACTGGAAGAATCTGTCATCTGCCTACGAAGGCGAGGTCGAACTTCTCGCGCCGCCGCGGGGCAGTTGGAGCCGACCGCTCCCGCGTCTCGCCGAGCCGCTGCATCTGAGGCACCCCGATCGGAACTACTGGATGGAAACGCTTGCGAGCGACCGGGCCGTGTACATCCACTACTCCCGATCTCAGAACGACGATGAGGGGGTGAGCTTCGACGAGTTCGGCGACGGGGTGCTGGAAGTGCTCGAGCATCCCGACATCGACGCCGCCATCGTCGACCTCCGCTTCAACACGGGCGGGAACCTCGGCACGGCTGAAGGGTTCTTTCGACGGTTGACGGAACACCCGGACCTGGCCGGGGGAGGCCGTCTCATGGTCCTCACGGACCAGGCCACGTTCTCGGCGGGATTGTTTCACGCTGCCCAGTTGCGGGCCGCAGGCGCCACGCTGGTCGGTCGAGAGCCGGGAGACCGCTTGGACTACTGGGCCGAGGGCGGTAACATCGTGCTCCCGCACAGCCGGTTCACGTTGCACTTCTCGAACGGGTATCACTCGTACTCGGGCAACCCGGATCCCCGCATGGAGAAGGTGTTTCGCTCGTTGACCGTGCCGGACCTCGTGCCGGACATACAGGTGCGCCCGACATCGGCGCAGTACTTCAGCGGCGAAGATCCGCTGCTCGACGCGACGCTCGGTCGACTGAGATCATCGCCGCCCAATCCGACCCGACGGCAAAGCGCGTAGCCGAACGTGGTTCACGGTTTGCGCACGCCCGGGGAAGCGAAGAGCGTAAAATATATGCAGAAGATATGGTTGAGCCGACTCGCCATCGCGGCGGCGGCGGTGCTCGTTGCAAGCGAGTTGGTCGCGCAGGACGGCCTGTACATCGGGTCGGAGTTGGGAACCGCCTTCGCGCCGAGCATGCGCCTCGTCGGTGTGGACAACGACTGGGGTACCCGGTGCGACAAGCTCATCAACCCGGATGGGCTGGAAACCGGCGGCGAATGCGATGCGCAACCGCCACCCACCGAGTGGACCAACGAATCCCGCGGAGTGCGCGGCTTTGCGGCTGGACTCACCATGGGCTACCGGCTCGGGCGATGGCGCGCGGAAGTTCAATACCGGTATCGCGGCGCACCGCACTACGACTACGCACCGACGCAAATCGGGGACGCCGTCACGGAGGAGAAGGCCGAGCAGGAACTCGAGAGGGCGATTGGCGGGGCCGGTCACGTCCGCGTCCACGGGGTGTTCGCCAACCTCGCGCTCGATCTTCGCACCGACAGTCGCCTCACGCCGTACGTGGGAGTTGGCGGGGGCGTCGCGCGCATGTCCATCGACTATTTCAGCCTGTGGAAGCGGAACGGCGACCCCTCGCTCATCACCACGTTCGAGGATGCCGCGCTTCGCGCGAAGCTGGCCGGCACCACCACGCTCGGGGCGACCGTCCTCAACGACACGATGTTCGGTTTCCAGGTGCTGGCGGGTCTGGACTACCGCGCGACCGATCGCTTCACGGTGGGCCTCAAGCTGACTCGATCGGCGATGGTTGGCGCCTTTGAGAGCAAGCCGCACGAGTGGGATCAGCTCCGCAGCCACGACTCCACCGTCGGTCGCGGATCCCGCATCGTCTACACCGTCGAGACTCGCGACACGGGGGCGTACAACTTCACGGTCAGCCTTCGATACGCTCTCTGAGAGAGAAGGGCGAGTTCATGCCCGGCGCGTCGTCCACCGACCCGCCGGGCGGCACCGCGATCCGCATCCCGATGAACGATTGATCCCCATGGAGCCGATCGGATTCGAACCGACGACCTCCTGCTTGCAAAGCAGGCGCTCTCCCAACTGAGCTACGGCCCCTCGATGCGGGCGGGACACGGCGGCGTCCCGCGGCGGGTGAAGGATGGGGCGATCACCCCCCGCTCGCCAGTTTCGGCGCCCGGGAGTTGCGACGGTTCCGGCTCGGCGTCTACGCTCCTTCACTGAAGACTCGGGCAGCCCAACCTCCGGAAGGCCGGTGGGCCATGGCGGAATCTCGAAGGACGTTCCTCAAGCAGTCTGCGGCGACGGTGGCCGCCGTTTCCCTCACCGGGTGTGCCCCCGGGGAGACCCGCGAGTCCGCGGTACGGACCGATGGGGACGCTGCTCCGGCCGGCACGACTCCGGTCCCCCTTCCCGGCGAGACCCTGCGGGCCGTCGGCGAGGCCGTCCTCCCCGACGAACTGGGGGACGATGGCCGGGAACGCGCCGTGCGCGCCTTCGAGCGCTGGTCCGACGGGCTGGAGCCCGTGGCCGAACTCAGCCATCCGTACCTCGTGCCCGAGATCCGGTATTCGGGGCCGGATCCCAGGCCGGGGTGGGCCGCGCAACTCGAGGGCCTCGAGAAGGAGTGCGAGAGCCGGCACGGGATGGCCCTGTCCGATCTCGACGTGCCCGCGCGCCGCGAACTCCTGGCGCGACCGCTCGTAGGATCGGGGGCCGCCCTCGGTGCGCCCCAGCAGGCTGATCACGTAGCGCCGGCCTTGATGGCCCACTTCTTCGGCTCCGCCATCGCGACCGACCTCTGCTACGGGCGGGCGATCCGGAAGGAGCTTTGCCGCTCCATCGAAGGGGCCGAGAACGAACCCGAGCCGCTGGGAACCGCCCCATGACCCGCGCGACGGGACGTGCGAGGCGCGTCGTCGAGAGCGACGTCTGCATCATCGGCGGCGGCATCACGGCCGCGATGGTGGCGGAACGGTTGGCCGAGCGGACCGGCGCTTCGATCACCGTGGTCGAGGCGGGCGAACGGACGGCGTCCCTCGAGGAACGGTCCGACACCCGGGCGCGGATGCTGGCCTACGGCGAGAACCCCTGGCCGAACGACCACATCCGCGGCCAGACCGGCTCGGGCGCGATGTACAGTTCCATGGTCGTCGGCGGTTCGGCGATGCACTGGGGCGGCGCGGTCCCGCGCTTTTCCCCGGAGGACTTCCGCCTGCGGTCGCTGTACGGGGTGGCCACCGACTGGCCCATCTCCTTCGACGACATCGAGCCGTACTTCCAGGAGGCGGAGGAGCGCATGGGCGTAGCGGGGGAACAGGGTCCCCCGGAATACGACCCGCGCTCGAAGCCGTACCCCATGCCTCCGATGCCGCTGTCCTACAGCCTCGCGCGCATGCGGGAGTGGACGGAGAAGACGGACATCCCGTTCTGGACGCAGCCCTGGGCGCGCAACACGGAGCCCTGGCAGGGTCGCAACGTCTGCCGCCGCTGCGACACCTGCTCCGTCTGCCCCACGGGAGCGAAGTACACGCCCGACTTCTCCTTCGACCGGCTGCTGGCGGACGGGCGCATCGACCTCGTCACCCGCACGCTCGTCCGGCGCCTGAGCCTGGAGCCGGGTTCGGACCGGATCGCGGTCGCGGAGGCCGTCGACCGGGACGCGCCCGATGAGCCCGTCGAGTTCCGCGCGGGGACCTTCGTCGTCGCCTCCGGACACGCCTGGAGTTCCCACCTGCTCCTGCTCTCGGCGAACAGCCGCTTCCCGGACGGCCTCGCCAACCGCACCGGGAACGTCGGACGGTACATGACGGGGCACTGGTATCTCAGCGGCTTCATCAACCTTCCGATGCGCCTCTACCCCGGGATGTTCGTCTACAACAGCCTGCTCTCACGCCGTTTCGCGAGTCCGGGACCGCTGGACCGCTACGTACGCCACGACCTGCGCCTGTGGGAGTCGAACGTCGGGCGCGCCGCGAGGCTCATGGACGACGACGGACAACTCCTCTGGGGCGACGAGATCATGGCGGACTGGAGGGCCCGCACCGAGTCCGAGTCCACCGCGCGCGTCCGCGCCTACTACGACCTCCTCCCGGACCCGGACAGCCGCCTGACGCTCGACGCCGGAAAGACGAACGAGCTGGGCGACCCGATGCCCCGCATCGACTTCCGGCCGGCGCAGGAGAGCATCGACCTTCAGGACCACACGGTCGACACGATCTCGGGACGGTTCGAGGAGTTGGCGCGGGCTGCCGGAGGCTCCATGAGGAGCATTGGCCAGCCGTCCGAGCTGTGGGAGCATCCGGGCGGCGGCTGCCGGATGGGCGACGATCCCGCCACGAGCGTCGTGGACCGCTGGGGCCGCACCCACGACCACGAGAACCTCTTCGTGGTGGGCGCACCGACCATCGTCTCCGGCGGCTGCGCGAACGGGACGCTCACCTTCTGCGCCCTCTCCCTCATGTCCGCCGAGGAGATGCAGAAGGAACTGCCCTCGGCCTGAGCGGTCACCGCAGTTCGAGGCGATGCGTCTTCCCGATTCGCCGGACATCCCTTTCTTCGACGCCCGCTGTGGATGCGAAACGCGGCCAGCCGTCGACGGCGGCGAGTACCCGGCCGATGACCCGGTTCGCAGCCGACGTCTTGAGTCCGGAGCTCTCCGCGAATCTCAGCAGGTCGGCGCGTTCGAAATCTCCGCGCTTGCCGGCCATGCTCATCTGGTGGCGGCCGGTCCACCTGCCCCGCGGGTTGTAGGCGTACGCCACGTCGTATGCCGGCGACAGCCGCCACGTCCCGCTGCGGTTCATCAGGAACGCGATGTTCTTCACATGATCGTCCTGATTCCGCGCGACGATGTTGAAGACCGCCCGGCGGTACTGCTCCTCCACCACCGCCATGCCGAGCCCGAGCCTGCGGATCGTCTCCACCGCCTGCTCGTAGGCGTACGCGCCCGGCAGGTTGTAGTCGAAATGCCGCAGCGCCGCGAGCGACTGCATGTGGACCTTCCGTTCCTCCGCATCGCGGTCGAACCGACGCGTCATGAAGTGGCTCCGGCCGCCTTCGTGATGCAGGCGGCATTCCGACATCTCGATCCCGGCTTCACGCGCCATCAGGTGATAGGCGTACTCGATCCGCCCATAGCCGAGCGGATCCGCGAGTTCCCGGTCGCGGTTGTTGGCGACGCCGTCGAATTTCAGGATCCAATGCTCGAAGCCGGCCTCCGCGTCCACCTGGCCGGACCGGAACTCGCCCGTCTCCGGATTCCACGCGAGCACCGCCTTCGCTCGTGCGCCGCCCGCGGAGGTTCCCACGCTGAGGATGTCCTCGAGCGCTCCGCCATCGTCTTCGCCATCGAGCCTGCCCGACAGTCGGCCCCGTTCGTCGAGAACCCGATTGGCAAGATCGACCAGTTGGGCGATCTCGACCTCGCCGCTGCCCACGCTTCGCAGCGCCGGCTCGAACTCCAGCGCTCCGACACCGCGCCTGCCGATGTAGCAGAGCCGGTCCACCGGATTGAAATCCTCGAGGCGGCGTCCGGTCTCCGCCAGCCAGACATCGATCAGCCGGTGGCCGAAACTGTCCGGCAACGCGTCCGCAAGCAGGCCCGGCAGACCCGTGAACGCCTCCCCGAGCGCGGGGAAGGCGTACGGAGTTTCGCGCACGGGCATCGCCATCGGAGAAACTTCGATGCCGGCCGGCAGGAACGCGGGATCGTACTGGAACACGCCGACTCCCCACCCGACATCCCAGGACACGGCACCGATTCGGCGGCCCCACAGGTTCACGTTGGCGTCAGTCATTCGAATCTTCGGCCCACGACCAGGGATCGTCCGGCGACGCGACCTTTCGGGGGCGCGCGCGCTGTCGTTCCCTGCCGCCGGAGGAGTCCACGCGCTCAATGGGCCGGATCTCCCGCGACGGCACCGCGCTCAGCAGACCTTCCGCCAGGCCAAGGGCAATCGCAACGCGCAGCAGGCTGTCCAAACTGCTCGGCTGACCGGCCTCGATACGGCGAAGCGTGCGCAGTCCTATTCCGGCATCTCGGGCCAGTGTGCGCTGCGTCACGTTTCTCGCCAGGCGCAGCTTCGCAAGGCGACGCCCCATTTCGGTCCGCAGCGCGCGGGAAGTCAGATTTTCGTGCGTCATGCCCCATATTGCCATCGGAGGGACAAGACATCAAGCGGCCATATGTGGCATGTAATGGCCAAATTGAACCACAAGAGGCCACATGTTGCCTCTTGTTATCGCGAGTTACGGACGCTTCTCTCCGGCGGTGACGGCGAAGCGGAGGTAGTTCTCGCGCGGCGGGAGGCTGCACACGGAGTGGGGCGTGAAGGCGCACGGGGCATTGTAGGCGCGGTTGAAGTCGATCGTCGTCCAGCCGTCGTCGTCCGGGAAGGGCGCGCGCATATAGCGGCCCGCCTGGTAGGTATCGGTCACCGCGGTCGAGTCCCACAGGCTGATGAAGTAGGAACGGCTCGACGCGCCGGCGAAGGCCATGAGACGGTGTTCGGCTCCGTTCGCGCGGAAGACGAGATCCCCCGGCGCCGTGTTCTCGAGCGTACCGCCCCGTACATCCCCCAGCGTTACGGTGCGCGGCTCCGCGTAGGGCTCGAACCGTGCCGTCACGCGCCACTCGTTCGTAATCGGGAAGTACTCGGGAAGCTCGAAGGCGTCGAGGCGCGGGGCATCCGTGTCCCATACCCGAAGCCAGAGCCGGTCGGTCCCCGGCTCCGCGTGGACGCGCATCCCGAGCGAGCCCAGCGCCAGGCGGACCGTCCCTTCGCTCCGGTCGTCGGGCAGCGGCATGGGTTCCGTGACGGGTTCACCGGCTGTCCCGGATACCTGCTCTCTGAGACGCAGGCCGCTCCCGGCTTCGGGGACGAGACGCACGGTCCCATCCTCGAGGTACAGCGTGCCGGCCAGGGGCGGCGCGTCTTCCTCGGGCAAAACGATCGCCGCAGACGGATCCGAGCCGAACGTGTTCGGCCCTTCGGACAACTCGAAGAGTCCGTCCCAACTGATGACACCGGCGTTGGGATTCGCGAGACTGTTCCGTCGCCCCTCGAGCCACTCCTCATGCTCAGCCAGCAGCACGCCCGGCTCCACCGGAGCCGGCTCCGGCCATGGCGTCTCCGTGCAGCCGACCAACAACAAGCCCGACGCCAATGCGGCCGGCGCCGCGGCCGCGATCGTTCGAACCTGGAGACGAGAGGATGCCGGCGCCCGTCCGCTCACGGGGACAACGCCTCTTGAGCGGGATATTTTTGGGAACTATAAAGTTGAGTTGACACGCGGGCCATAAACCGCTATCTTCCAGTAGGTTGAGACAGGGAGAACAGACATGGCCAGCACCCCCCACGCAGCCCCCGGACGAGCCCACCGCGAAGGCATCACGCTACTCCAGCTCGCGGACCTTTTCCCCGACGAGCCCACCGCACGCCGCTGGTTCGAGAAGCAACTCTGGGGCGACGAGCGGTGCTGCACGCGCTGCGGGTCGACCAACACGCACGAGGCGTCGCACCGCACCATGCCGTACCGCTGCCGGGATTGCCGCAGCTACTTCTCGGCCAAGACCGGAACCGCCCTCGAGCGTTCGAAGGTCACCTACCGGCAATGGGCGTTCGCCATCTACATGATGCTGACGAACCTGAAGGGCGTCTCGGCCATGAAACTGCACCGCGACCTCGGCGTGAGCTACCCGACCGCATGGTTCATGCTCCACCGGCTACGCGAGACGTGGGCGTTCGAACCGCAGCGCTTCGAGGGGCCGGTCGAGGTGGACGAGACCTACATCGGCGGCAGGGAGAAGAACAAGCACGCCAGGAAGCGGAACCCGGGCCGCGGGCCGAGCGGCAAGACGGCGGTGGTGGGCGCGAAGGACCGCGCCACCAAGCGGGTCTCCGCGCTCGTCGTCGAGCGCACCGACGGCCACACCCTCAAGAGCTTCGCGCTGGCCCACATGGACGCGGACGCCACGGTCTACACGGACGAGGCCCGAGCGTACACCGGCCTCCCGAACCACGGCACGGTGAAGCACTCGGTCGGCGAGTACGTCGACGGGATGGCCCACACGAACGGCGTCGAGAGCTTCTGGAGCATGCTGAAGCGAGGCTACCACGGCGTCTATCACCACATGAGCATCAAGCACCTGCAGCGGTACATCAACGAGTACGCCGGGCGGCACGGGATCCGCGACCTCGACACCATCGACCAGATGCGCGACGTCGTCGCCGGGCTCGTCGGACGCAGACTCCTCTACCGCGACCTCACCGCGAAAAGCTAAAGCGAGCGGATCAGTCTCTCCAGCCGGTCGAACCGCTCGTCCACCGCAGCGAACCCGGCCTTCATTTCGCGCTCCAGCCGGTCGAACCGCTCATCCACCACGACGACGTGAGCGGCGAAACTCTCCGCGAGCTTCACCACATGTTTCTCGACCCGGTGCACCCGGTCCGCGACAGAAAGAGACGCGATCGAATCCATGCTGCCCCCTTTCCCCCCTTGCTCGATGCATAACCCATTGCTCACACCGAGAATAGCCCGCCGCGAGCGACCGCCGCAATCTTCAACTCCAGTTGCACGCCCGTTGCAGCGGCCCGATCCGGCTTGAGAGGCCAGCGACCGAGAACACGGCGGTGATCGGGCGGGAGCCGGACGGCGTCACCCGGACGACCAACCGGCTGACACCCATCAGGCGACGGATGAGAGGTACGGCAGCCGGGGCAATCGTCGCGGTACGGTCGATCGAGACCTGCCAGCGAGCGGTGGTCGCCTTCTCCGACCCGAGACGGATCGACACCGAGGCACGCTCAAGGCCGACGAACTCCCCCCAAGAGATGTAAACCATCGTCATGTTGGCACGACAGCCGAGCACCAGCCGAATCGGATCGCGCCACATGTTGGTCCCGCTAGTCGACTCCTTCATGAGCACGACCGTCCGCGAGTCGTCGAGCGGATCCACCGTATCGCGGACAATCCACTCGCGCTGAGCCGCAAGGGGAGACGCCGACAGGAGCAGGATGCACGCGAGCGCGCCGCAACGCCCGCTCACGGCGTCACCACCGGGATCCGGGGATACCGCTCGCGCATCGTCGTGACCGTCCCGGCGGCGCAATCGGCGAACACCCAGGCGAACGAGGAGACGGCGCGCTCGACCGCGTGGAAGGCGTTCAGGCGCTGCAGCGTGGCGACCTCGGCCTCGAGGACGGCCCCGCCATCACACCGCACCGAGACGCCGCCCGCGACGAACCAACTGCCGCCGACCCCGTCGTCGTGGATGAGGTGGCGGAAGATCGCATGGCCGCGCCCATCGGGACGGGCCGTGCGCGCGACGGCCTCGGGCTCCCCTTCGCGCTGCCAGCGCCGAACGTCGAGCCGCGCCTCGCCACCCCCATGCACCGTCACGACCACGACCGGATCCATGCGCGAGCAGACGGGCCGGAGCGCCGCAGCGCAGCGCGAGGCATACCGCTGGCGCGTGTAGCCGACCCCGGCCCGCATCACGCTCCCCCGGTAGGCGGCGAGCTCGACCTCGGCGGGGTGGTGGTAGGCGGAACCATCGGCGGCAACCCACGGCTCGGGAAACTCGGCCCCCCGGCTCCCGACCTTCCGGGGCATCAGATCTTCGGCAACCGAGATCGTCACCGAGTCCTGACCCCAGCGGCCCGCGATTTGCCACGACACGCGGACCGGGGCCAACTCGACCATCGCGGTGTCGCGCCAGATCAGCCACCAAGTACCGCGAAGGCCGGTGATCGCCGTCAGAGGCCCCACCGGACGGCGCACCGACAGATCGGCGCGGCGCTGGTCGATCAGGAGCGGATACGTGTGGCGCTCCACCCGCACGAGCAACTCGCCGTCCGACCCATCCTCCCACAGGTAGGTGAGTTGGGCGTTTTCCGCGCTGGTACAGGCGGGATCGCCGAACCCGCCGCCGCACAGGACGCGCCGAAACGGGTAGTACTCGGCCCACTGCTGCCCCTCGAGAGCGGCCCCGAACGGCCCGCCCTGCGAGATCCCCGTGACCGCCGCGAACTCATGGTCGGCGACCATCCGCACGGCGGGCGGTGGAGGCGGCGGCGGCGGTGGGGGAGGAGGCGGCGGCGGGGCCGGTGGCGGAACCACATCGGGCGGCGGCCCAGGCACGGGAGACGATTCAAGCGGCGGATCCACCGCGCCGCCGCAAGCCGCCAGCACAAGGCAAACCGGAACGATCCGAGACACCGGGCACCTACCTGCAAATGGACAAGGCCCGGTTCGCACGATGGGTGCCGGGCCTTGTCCGCGATCACGCAGGTAGCGGGAAAGCCCTGCACCTTTCACGCCGACCGCAGGGAGCTACCCGTTGGCCAAAGCGGCGCTGTTGTATGGGAGCAGGAGGCCCGACTCGGGCTACCCGCGTGTCATGGACCCGGAGAGTATAGCGCCGCCCGGTGATGACATACAACATCGAACGTTGAAGCCGAGCGCCGCGAGACGTAACTTGGAGGGGAGCAAGGAGAGGGACATGAGCAAAGACGACGTTCAGCGGATCATCGCCCGGCTCGACCAGATCGACGGACGGCTCGACGGCATCGACGGACACCTCGGCAACATCGACACGCGGCTCGACGGCATCGACAACCGCCTCGATGACATCACCCAGCGAGTTGACGCCGTACAACGCGACGTGCTCAACCTGCGAACCGAACTCGCTGGCGTGATAGACCCGCAGTTCCGGGCGGTCGGCACCTGAGCGCGCGAGGAGCCGAAAAAAGATGACCGGGCGACGTTCCGGGAGGCGCTAGGGATGGTCTGAACAAGTCACCACCGCCAGATTGATGGACCGTGGGAGTCGAACAGCGGTTCGGACGAGGCGGAGACTGGGGTGGGGACGATGGACCAGGTGACGTTTTCGGATGTGGAGTACGAGGGGAAGAAGC
>JAJEEM010000061.1 GCA_022820995.1 Gemmatimonadota bacterium
CCTTGAAAAGCGAACGAGACGGGCTTACGCTGTGTCGGCACCGGTCCTCCTTTTTTGTAGCCGCCATGTTATTGGGGAATAACAAATTAGCGACTACCGGAGGCCGGTGCCTACTCCATCCTTTGAGAAATCCGGGCTAGCGTGTCTGCGGAAACGGCGGGTTCGAGATCCTCTCTGACGCAGACGACGAAAACGCGGTGCCGAGACTGGGGTATGCCAAAATCCTCGGTCCGCACCAGGTAGTCTCTCGGTTCGAGTTTGTGGTTGCAGCGACCGTCGCCTAGCGGCGGAGCTAAGGCAAAAAGGCCATAGCGCTTCTCACCCCCCGGATTCTCGAGACGCTGCAGGATGTGGCGAAATATCGGCTTGTCGTTGTGCTTCGCGGAGAGCACGCCCTTCACGTTCTCCATGATGGCAATCGCTGGCTGAAGTTCGCGCAGCGCACGGACGTACTGCTGGTAAAGCAGTTGACGCCCATCCTTGCTGGCGTCGTAATCGGCGTTGCCGGCGTTCCGCGCCCGCCCGACCAGGGAGTAGGATTGGCATGGAGGGCCTCCGAGAAGCACTAGCCGATCCCCAAACTGCTCACGGAGCTGTGGCAGCCGAACGGACAGAAACGCGGTGGCCGCGCTGGTACCGAGCGTGAGTTGCCGTGTCTCATCACACGCAGTCTCCCATTGCTCCGGATGGAGCTTCGCCCAGTCCGGCTCCTCACGCTCATCGCCGTTGAGGAAATCGTAGTATTCGGACGGGAATCCGGTTGCCGAAAACTGTCGCAGAAACGCTCGCAACAGCAGCGTCCGGTACGCGGACTTCTCCATTTCAACGGAGAGCGCGATACGGAATCGGGGCTGGCCGGCAGCGTCGCGATACCCGGCAAACCCCTCCGCGAGGCCGCCAGGCCCCGAGAACAGATCAACGACGGGGATCGAATTCGGCGCCCCGGAGCCGTCCGGTTCGACCACCTTCACCGCATCGATACGGGCGAGCGGGGTTGGGCCCAACGACGACGAACCCTTGAAGGAATCTGCACGCTGCCGCGGAAACCCGCGGAGCGGTACGTGCCGCAGGTGCAAAGGCTTTGACTAGGCCGAAGGATCCTCGGCGGAGCCAAGGTGGTCCCGGACCAAGCGAAATCGGGCCCGCTGATTGGCGACGTAGAACGAAATCGCACGGGTTTCCAGTCCTCTCCGGGCACTCATGAAACCTCGCCAAGTCAAAGCATGGCACTGATCGCGAGGAGGATAACCTCCGGCTTGGTTCCCGTCCATCGTGGTCAAGCCCATGGATCAGACCGTCGGCTCGGGCTTCCGTACGCTCGTCGTGCCTGTCGCGGGTCGTCGGCTATGAGTTGGGCCGCGCAACGGCGCCGAAGTCCTGCTGCGGCTGACGGCGCGCGAGAATCGGCGCCGAACGTACGGTACGTCCCCGATTTGGCTCTACGACCGGCTCCGTTTCGTCATCCGCCGCGATCCTCAGCGTCGGCCTATTGAGTCGCTCACGGATGTGCTCAGGGTCACGGCGTACATACCTGTCCGACTTCCTGTGTCCTTCGGGAGTGACGTCTCCCGTTCAATCGGTGAGCGGCTGGCCGATGCTATTGCGTCTCAGCCAGCCTCGCTAAACGGCGCCGTTCCCGAAGCAACACTGAGTGAATCTGCCCGAGCAGTGCCCGTCGTGACTTATGTTCCATGCCACCCGCGATGAATGCCTCCCGGATCTCGGGGGCTGTATACTCTCCCGGCCAACGCTCGAGCAGCTCGCGGTACCCCTGCGTAGCTGTCTTGCCATCAAAAAAACCAGGCGGAATCTGAAGGTTCGAAAAACTAGTCGCGTTCTCCCCCGCATGTAGCACGGTACCAAGAGATGGTTGCTCATCTCCTAGCAAACGCCGCAGCGCCGATACGGTGGCTTCCAAGGCAGCCCGGCGTTCATCTAGGCCAGAGAGCTCAGCTTCCGCCGTCCGCAATGAATCTCTGTATGTCTTTCTGTCCATGAGTGTTAACCGGCCTCCAATTGACTTGTTGTGCGCGTAGATGCTAATTTTGCGGGGAGCGCATGGAAACGGGCCCAGCCCGCTCCCATGCGGCTCCCCCGCGTTTTTTTGGCGCGGTGGACACCGCTCGCCTCCTATGGCCTCTGGCCATCGCTGAGGTGAACTGGATCGCCGGGGTCGGGATACCTTTTGCGGGGACTACCCGATCCCGGCGTTTCTATTACCAAAAAAGATACGCATGGTTCGACGTGCGCGCAATACATGCGCGATACAGTATTGCGGACCAAGCGGAGGATGAGCGATGCGGCTCGCTGGGCTACCGCCGTGACATACCGAAAGTACCGCGGAGTACGACACTTGCGAGACAGATCTCTTCTTGGCAGGACCTGGGCCTTACCACGCCCCCCGGGTTCCTGATAGCATGACGCGAGCATGCGACGCGTGACCTGCCCGAAGGGGCACTCCAGCGTGCGGCGGCGGTCGAGGACCGCCTCATGACCCGATGGCCAACGTGAAGCGGGCTACACGACGCCGGCGTGCTGATCGTGGCCGGCACGGACGCGCCCTATCCGGGTCTTCCAGGGGGAAGGGATTCACCGGGAGATAGAAGCGTTGGTGGAGTCCGGCCTTACACCCGTCGAGGCCATCACCGCGGCGGGCCACAACGCTGCGAGGCTCATGACCGTGGAGGACGAGTGGGGGCGCTGGCGCCTGGAACGCCGGCAGACCTTGTCGTCGTGCGAGGCAAGCCTGCCAAGCCTGCGGCGGACATCGGCGCAACGCGCGACATCGCGGCGGTGATTCAGGTCGGCGTCATACCGGACTGTGCGGCTCCGGATCTTCGATGCGCTGGGCGCTCCCGGATGCCGGACGGTGGGATCCGTGGCGGCGTACTGCGCGCGGTGACTGAAGCCGGGACGCTGCGACCGGCCCGACGGCCTACTTCGTCCAGATCGCGACCACGCCGCACCGCGAGCCGGGTCCGGCAAACTCGGCCGGCAGCGACGCCGCACCCTTGAACACCTCGACGCCAGCGATGTCAACGGGCGACACCCACAGGTCGGCCTCGCCTTGCTCGCTGATGAGAATGCCATCGAGGTAGACCTGCATGAGGCAACCCGAGCCGAAACCGGTGGCCAACCGTGTCGTGTACAGCTTGCAGGTGCGGGAACCCAGCTCACACACGCGTCGGATCGACGCTTCCTCCATGACCATGTCGGATATGAGCACGGGATTGCGACGTTCGATATCCGCCACGGTGTAGAACGCACCGAGGCCGAGGAGTTCGCCCCAGCGCTTCCGTTCGTAGAAGCCCTTGATCTCCAGCCGGCGCAGACGCACGGCCGTCGCCACGAGCGGTTCCATCTCGAGCGGAGCCGGAACGAGGCCGATCTGGATGTCCGTGGTGGCGCCGCGGGCCACATTGACCATATGGCGCAACGGGGCGTATCCGAGATGCCGCACGGACAACTCGTACGCGCCCACCGGCACCTCGCTGAGGATGAACCCGCCCTGCCGGTTCGTCTGAACCTCCTGCGGACGGCCCCGGAGGGACACCGCGGCCGCGGTCACCGGAGCGTTGCTGAGCGCGTCCGTCACCGTGCCCACCAGACGCCCGTTCTCGACCGAAGCGACGCGAAGCCTGAGGACCACGTCCTGCGATGCCGCGAAGCTGATGTTGACCTCGGTTTCGTCGGAGGAGGCATCTCCGAACTCCGCCGACAGCGTGGCGTGGACGACGCCATCGGGGACGCAGAAAACGAGTCGGCCGTCGGATCCGGCCTGCCCGCGCATCGGCCTGCTCAACGCATCGGTGTCTTCCGACGCCAGTGTCACGGTCGCGAACGGAATCGGAATCGAGCCGGACTCGTCCACGACGGCGACCCCAAGGGAAACGTCGGCGCCGCAGTCTTCCACCTCCTGTCCCACGAGCCCGGCGGCCCCCAAAGCGAACTGCAGCGCGCCGCAGACGACGCCGGTGCGGAGCGTCGCGCCACCCGTCAGCGCCGTGACGAGGCAGCGGGGCCGTTGCCGGGAGCGTTCCCCCCGTTGATTCATGGCGACCTCCGCAGAGTGCCGTTGAACGAGTTCTGCCACGAAAGACAGCCGCACCGGTGATCCGGTTCCGGCGCGGCTGCATGATAGACTGACGCCGAACCGTCGTGCGGGGTCACTCGTCACACCGGCCGCACCTGCCTCCGGAGGACGAACGATGAACCGGAGCTTCGTCCGCCGCTGATGCTCCGCCCGCGGGTCGACGCTAGATTGGACATATGCACCCGCACGAACTGACGCCCGCGCAGCGCGCGGCCGCCGAAAATCCGGACGGGCTCCCGGGGCTCGCCGACGCGGAGTTCACGGCGCTGGGCCGTCGCGCGCGCCGCGTCGAAGGGCTGCGCAAGTCGACCGGTCGCGAGATCTACACGGACGACATCGTGCTGCCGGGGATGCTGCACGGGAAAATCCTCCGCTCCACGGAGGCCCACGCCCGGATCGTGTCCATCGACACGGCCGAAGCCGAGGCCCTCGAAGGCGTGCACGGCGTCATCACCGGGCGGGATTTGCCGACGCCGTACGGGATCATCCCGTGGACCCGCGACGAGCACGCGCTCTGCGTCGACAAGGTGCGCTTCATCGGCGACGCGGTGGCGGCTGTGGCGGCGGTCGACGAAGACACGGCGAACGCGGCGATCGAGCGGATTCGCGTCGAGTACGCGCCGCTTCCCGTCTATCTCTCGCCGGAGGAATCACTGACGCCCGAGGCCGCCGCGGAGCCCATCCACGCGCCGCGCAAGCCGGGGGCGAACGGCAACGTCCTCAAGCACGTCCACCTCGAGTTCGGGGACGTGGACGCGCAGATGGCGGAGGCGGATGTCACCATCGAGGGGGAGTACTTCTTCCACGGGACGACGCACACGCCGATAGAACCCCACTGCGCGATCTCACGCCTCAACGCGGATGGCGCGCTCGAGGTATGGTCGTCGACGCAGGTCCCGCACTACCTGCAGCGGGAGCTGGCGCGGGTGCTCGACCACGACGTGGCGAAGGTGCGGGTCGCGCAGCCGGCCGTGGGCGGGGCCTTCGGCGGCAAGTCCGAGCCGTTCGATCTCGAGTTCTGCGTGGCGCTCCTCGCGATGCGGACCGGCCGTCCGGTGAAGATCCTCTATACGCGCGAAGAACTCTTCTACTCGCACCGCGGCCGTCACCCCATGCGCATGAAGTACCGGCTCGGCGCCTCGCGGAGCGGGAAGCTCAAGGCGCTCGACGCCCGCACGATCCTGGACGGCGGCGCCTACGCTTCGTTCGGCCTCGTGACGACGTACTACTCGGGACAGCTCCTCACCGCGCCCTGCCATATCGAGTCCTACCGCTTCGACTCGACGCGCGTGTACACGAACGTCGCCCCGTGCGGCCCCAAGCGCGGCCACGGCTCCGTGCAGCCGCGCTTCGCGTACGAGATCTCGCTCGACAAGCTGGCCGGGAAGCTCGGCCTCGACCCGTTCGAACTCCGCCGCCGCAACTTCATGGGCACGGGACGGACGGTGAACGAGTTCAGGGTCCGGTCGAACGGTTTCCTGGAGTGCCTGGAGGCGGTCGAGCGTGCCAGCGACTGGAAGACGCGGTACCGGCGGCTGCCGCCAGGTCGCGGCCTCGGGATGGCCGCCTCCTCCTACATCTCCGGCACGAACTACCCCATCTATCCCAACGAGATGCCCCAGGCCGCGGTGCAGGTGCAGGTCGAGCGCTCCGGCCGGGTGGCGATCCTGCACGGCGCATCGGAGATCGGGCAGGGTTCCGATTCCACCATGGCCTACATCGCGTGCGAGGAACTCGGCGTCCCGCTCGAATACGTACGCGTCTTCTCCGCCGACACGGACCTCACGCCGGTGGACCTGGGGGCCTACTCCTCGCGCGAGACCGTGATGGTGGGAAACGCCTGTCTCGAGGCCTGCCGCGCGCTTCGGGCGCAGGTGACGGAGGCGGTTGGGGAGGTCTGGGGCGTGGCGGCCGGCCGGGTGCTTCTGGCGCGCGGCTGGGCCTTCGATGTCGACGCCCCGGAGGACGGCGGCCGCCGCATCCCCATCTCGGAGGCGTTCAACATCGCCGAAGCGAAGTTCGGCCTGCTGGGCGCCGTCGGCTCCTACGACACGCCGAAGGATGTCCACGGCGACTACCGCGGCGGCACGATCGGGTCGTCGCCCGCCTATTCCTTCACGGCGCACGTGGCCGAAGTCGAGGTCGAGGAGGACACGGGGGTCGTCGACGTGAAGAACATCTGGGTGGCGCACGACTGCGGCCGCGCGCTCAACCCGGTGCTCGTCGAAGGCCAGATCGAGGGCTCCGCCTACATGGGATTCGCGGAGGCGATCTTCGAGGAGCAGCTCTTCCGCGAGGGAGAGGTGGAGGGTGGTCTGCACACGTCGCCGTCGCTTCTGGACTACCGGATCCCCACCTCCATGGACTGCCCCGAGTTCGAGGCGCTCATCGTCGAGTCGGTGGATCCGGAAGGCCCCTACGGCGCGAAGGAAGCGGGCGAGGGTCCGCTCCACCCCTCGCTCCCCGCGATCGCGAACGCGATATACGACGCGGTGGGAGTGAGGATCGACGAACTCCCCTTCACGCCGCAGCGCGTGTGGAGAGCCCTGCGCGCGCACGCCGCCGCCGCGAGCCGCGAGGACGTGGCCTGAACCCCTCGTGCATCTCGCCGGAATGAAGCAGTTCGTCCGACAACTCGGCGTCGAGACGCGGGGGAAGGGCCTGTACGAGATCACCCGCCCCGTCCTCGAGTGGGCGGCCGGGCTCGAGATCGAGACGGGCATGCTCACCGTCTACATCCGCCACACGTCGGCGTCTCTCACGATCCAGGAGAACGCGGATCCGGACGTCCTCCACGATCTCTCGAACTTCTTCGCCCGTCTCGTTCCGGAGGGCGACCGCCACTACCGGCACACGATGGAGGGGCCGGATGACATGCCGGCGCACATCCGGTCGGCGCTGACCCAGACGCACCTGGCCGTCCCGGTGCTCGACGGAGCGCCGGCCCTCGGAACCTGGCAGGGGATCTTCCTCTTCGAGCATCGGAGCCGCCCCCACCGCCGAACGGTCGTGCTGCATGTCCTCGGCGCATAGCAGCCCTACTTGGAGCCGTATTTTCCGACGGCCGCGAAGTCGAGATCGACCACGAATTTCCCTGAATCCGCGTCCCGCTCGAAGACGATGAACCCGAGTTCCGCAAGCCGCATGAGTTCCCGGCGAAAAGTCCGGGCAGTTACGGCGCGATACACGGTGCGGACGAAGGGCGAATCGATCAGCTCGTCGAGCGGGAGTCGGCGCGACGGGCTTTCCGAGAAGGGATCCGTCGGCTCCGTCTCCTCGAGGAGGAAACCCAGGAGGCCATGCTCCCGATCGTTGATGAGACGGCGCCGCTTGCTCACTCGCTTGTCGCGCGCCCAAGTCAGCGTCTGGCGGTAGACAAGGCGGTTCAGCTTCCAGTTGATGAAGGCGTTGATTCCGCGCAGCTCGGCGTCGAAGCCGTGCAGCCCGAACCTCACGAAGGGGATGATATCGAATGGTTGCACTCTGCGGCACTCCTGCAGACGCTTCTTGTAGAGGTCTCCGTTGCGGTAGAAGTAGTTCGAGAGTCCGTAGAAACCATGGACGTTGTATCCTCCTTCGAAGAGGATGGCGGCCTCGACCAGTCTCGATACGCGGCCGTTTCCATCTCCGAACGGATGGACGGTCACCAGGAAGAAGTGGGCGAGCAGCGCCCTGACCACCGGATGTTCGTCCCGCACGCGCCGAGAATTGACGAAGACCACAAAATTGTCCAGAAGTTGCGGAAGCTCCTCGTGAGGTGCTCCCAAGTGAACTCCGCCCAGTTCCGGCGTACCCACCTGAACGCCGTATACGCGCAGCCGGCCAGGTACGTTGTTCACGTCATCCGAGCCCGTGGTGAGCAATTCGTGCATTCGGAGGATGTCCGCCACCGCCAGCGGCGCCTTGCCGGGTCCGAACCGTTCGCGAACCCAGTTCTGGGCGGCGTCGGCATTCTCGATCTGTCGCGACTCCCTCGTTGTGGAGTCCGCTTCGGTTTTGCGGTCCAGCAGCTCGCGCACCTGCGCTTCCGACAGCGGGTTGCCTTCAAGGGCGGTCGTGCCGCGGATCGTCCTGATGCGATTCAATCGGTCGAGCTGATCCCTCCAATCCGGGGGCAGCAGAAGGTTCTCGACGGCCTTCCGGCTCGCCTCGATTTCGATGAGAAGGGTGGCCAAGCCGGGCCCGTCGAGGCGGTATTCGAAGCTGAATGTCTGCCAATCCATATTTGAGGACGCTTTGTTTGACACCTTATGTGACACGTTATCTGACACAAATGTAACACCTGTAAACTGTAATAATGATAGGCATATCCGATGTACCATGCAACAGATATCATGTCATCAGTGACACCTTATACGACGGTTTGCACGACCCCTCCTGCGTCCGACGGAAGGGCCGTATGCCGTGCATTCGCGATCCTGATCGTGGCGGGGGCCGCGGCGTGCGGGGACGGGAGCATGGAACTGCCGCTGACGCGGCCGCCGATGGTCATCGGAGCCGTGGCCGACTTCGACCTGGCCGTGGGGGACACGGCGACGGTGGAGGCCGCTGGCTACTTCCGCGATCCCGATGGGGACGTCCTTTCTTTCGAGACGAGGTCGTCCGCCGAGGAGGTCGCGGTCGCCGATGTCTCGGGGAGCACGGTCCGCATCGTCGCCCTGGCGCCGGGGACGTCGACCGTGGCGATCACGGCGCGCGACCCGGAAGGGCGAGCCGCCGCGCTGCGCTTCGACGTTACGGTGCCGAATCGGGCGCCCGTGGCCATGGGCGCGATCCCGGAGCTCAGGTTGGCCGTAGCGGACACGACGCGGGTCGATGTGTCGGGCTATTTCGCCGACCCGGACGGGGAAGCGCTCAGCCATGGCGCGGCCTCTTCGGACAGCGCGGTGGCGGTCGTGGCCGCCCGTGGCGACACGATCGACGTGATCGGCGTCGCTCCGGGGACCGCGATCGTGACGGTGACGGCGCGCGACGCGGGAGGTCTCACGGCCGAAAGCTCCTTCACCGTACGCGTCCGGGCATCGGGGGGCGGCTTCGACATCGTGCTCGACTTCGACACCACGGCGACCGAGCCGCGGCGGGGCGCGGTCCTCGCGGCGGCGGAACTCTGGATGTCGGTGCTGGCCGATACCGAACTGCCGGACGTGACGGTCGACGAACAAATCGAGTGCTACGGCGCGAACACAACGGAGCCGGTGGGGACCGTCGATGATCTGCTGGTTGTCGTCGAGTTCCGGGACATCGACGGTCCGGGCCGCACGCTCGCCCAGGCCGGCGTGTGCCGCCTGCGCGAGGGGTCGATGCTGCCTTTCGCCAGCGTGGCGTTCTTCGACGTGTCGGACATCGACCGCCTCATCGACTCCGGCGACGCGACGGAACTCGCCGTTCACGAAATCGCGCACGCGCTCGGATTCGGCCTGCTGTGGCGCCCCCTCGGTCTCCTTCGGGATCCTGCCTTGGGCGTGGGCGCGATCGATGCGCACTTCGTCGGTCCCCTGGCCATCGCCGCCTTCGACGCCTCGGGCGGCACGGCCTACGCCGGCGGGGCGAAGGTCCCCGTCGAGAACCTCGGCGGAGCGGGGAGCGCGAACCTCCATTGGCGGGGGTCCGTGCTCGGCGGCGAACTCATGCGACCGCTCAACCGGCTCGGCGTGCCGGAGACCTTCAGCGCGGTCACGGTCCAGTCGATGGCCGATCTGGGTTACATTGTCGATGTGAGCCGGGCGGAGCCGTACACGCTCCCCGGCGCCGGCGCCGCGGACGCGAAACCCGGCCGCGTGGTCGACCTGGGCGACGATGTCCTCAGGGGTCCGGTGCAGGTCTTCGACCCGCGGGGACGCGTGACGAGGGTGCTGCATAATCGCTAACCCGTTCCGCCGTCGACCGTTTCCCGGGCCCGTTGACACCCTGTGTCACGTCTCGGACAATCAAATGGATGATGGACGTTCCCGGTCGCGTCCGACCTTCAGGGGAGTGAGTGTCATGCGCAGCAGAAGTCTCGTCGTAATCGGCGGTATCGTCCTCGGAACCGCGGCGATCGTGGCTCTCCTGCTCGTCCTGGCGCCTGAACCGGAGGCCCGGGACCTCCCGCCGCAGATCCCCTTTGCCCAGACCGCCGCCGTGACGGCGGGGTCCGGAGCGATCCCGGTTCATGGATCGGGTACCGTACGCCCCAGAGCCGAGATCAACGTCGCGCCTCAGGTCGGTGGCCAGGTCGTCTGGGTCGACCCGGGGTTCCAGAGCGGCGGGCGCGTGGAAGCGGGGCAGACGCTCTTCAGGATCGACGAAACCGACTACCTGTACCGCGTGCAGGAAGCCGAGGCCAATCTCGCGTCGCGCCGGGTGGCTTTCCTGGAGGAGCAGGAGCGATCCGGGATCGCCCTCGACCAGTACAGACTCTATTCGGAACGGCGGGCGGGAGACGGCGCTTCGACCGACCCGAGTCCGCTGACGCTGCGGGAGCCTCAGCTGGAGGCGGCGCGCGCCGCGCTCAAACGCGATGAAGCCCGCCTTGCCGACGCCAACCTTGCGCTGTCGAGGACCGAGGTTAAGGCGCCGTTCACCGGATTCGTGCGCGACGAGTCCGTAGCCGTCGGACAGCTTGTCTCGCCTGGCGAGCCGGTCGGACGGTTGTTCGCCGCCGATGCGATCGAGGTGAACGTGTCCCTGTCTCATGCCGATGCGGTGCTGATTCCCGGCCTGTGGGAGCTTCAGGGCGGAGGCGGGTCGTCGCGCGTGGGCGCGCGGGTCGTTGCACGGTACGGCGAAACCGGCTACAGCTGGGAAGGTTACGTGGACCGGGGCGAGGTCTCCCTCGACGAGCAGACGCGGACGGTGGACGTGGTCGTGCGAGTCCCGAACCCGTTCTCGGCGGGCGTCGCGGTGGAGGGGGCCGATCCGGAGAGCGGGACGCTGCCTCTTCTCGTCGGTGAGTTCGTCGATGTGGAGATCGAGGGCGTGTCTCCGGATCGTTACTTCCGCGCACCCCGCGCCGCCCTGCAACCGGGCAACGAGGTCTGGGCGGTGAACGACGGCGGCGCCGTGAGCATCGTCTCCGTGCACGTGCTCCAGCGCGCGGACGACGAAGTATTCCTCACCGGCGCTCTGCGGGACGGGCAGGCGGTAATCACCGGCGGAATCCGGTTCGCGACCGAAGGCATGCTCGTCCAGACCGGGGTCCAGCCCGCGCGATGAGCCCGGCATGAGCCGCAACGGGGAGTTCCACGGCGAACGTCCCGGCCCGATCGCCTACATGGCGAGCAACAGCATTGCCGCCAACCTCCTGATGTTCGGGATTCTCGCCGCCGGACTGGTGGCGCTCACCGGTATCGAGCGGGAGGCGTGGCCCACCGTCCCCTTCTATCACGTCGAAGTCTCGATGGTCTATCCCGGCGCCACCCCGGAGGAGGTGGAGGAATCGATCGTCGTCAAGATCGAGGACCAGGTCAGCGGGCTCGATGATGTGAAAGCGGTCAAGTCCGTGGCGGCCCCCGGCGTGGCATCCGTCCGGATCGAAATGGACTCCGGTACGGACATGGCGCGCGCGCTGGACGACGTCGAGTCCGCAGTCAACCGCATTCAGTCGTTTCCGACCGGGGCCGAGCGTCCCCGGTTCCGGGAGATGACGAACCGCCAGAGCATGATGCGGCTCATCGTCCATGGCGACGTATCCGAACGTTCGCTGAAGGAACTGGCGTACCAGATCGAGGATGAACTCACCACGCTTCCCGCGGTGTCCCAGGTCGACGTCAGCGGCGTACGGCAATACGAGATCTCGATCGAGGTACCGCTCCAGAGACTGAGAGCCCTCGGACTCACCCTCGCCGATATCGCCAACACGATCCGCCGCAGTTCGCTGGATCTGTCCGCCGGCAGCATCGATACCCGGGAATCCCAGGTACGGGTCAGGACCCTCGGCCAGAGCTACCACCAGCAGGACTTCGAGGAGATCGTCCTTCTCGGCAACAGCGACGGCACGTTCGTGCGCCTGGGCGATATCGCCAGGGTGCGCGATGAGTACCAGGACATCGATCTGATTCTCCGGCACCAGAATCACCCCGCGGTGTTCGTGGAGGTTTACCGGGCCGGCGGCGAGCAGGTGATGGACGTCGCCACAAGCGTGCACGAGCACCTGGCGAACGAGGTGATCCCGTCACTGCCCGACGGGGTGGGCGTCACGGTCTGGAATGACGAGTCCCGGGACTACAAGGAACGGGCCGACCTGCTCCTGAAGAACGGGATCCTGGGCCTGTTGCTCGTGCTGATCGCCCTGAGCCTGTTTCTCCAGATCCGGCTCGCTCTGTGGGTCGCGGTCGGTCTCGCGGTCTCGGGCATCGGCGCGCTGGCCGTCATGCTCGTGCTCGACTACGCCATCAACACGATCTCGCTGTTCTCCTTCGTCCTCGCGATCGGCATCATCGTCGACGATGCGATCGTCGTATCCGAGCAGATCCACCTGGAACGGATGCGGGGGGGCCCCCGGAGTGTTGGCGGCGATCCGCGGAACGCGACGGATCAAGGTGCCGCTGACCTTCGCCGTCCTCACGTCGGTGGCCGCCTTCATGCCGCTCCTGTTCATCCCCGGGGGCGTCGGCGAGACCTGGTCCGCATTGCCGGTGATCGTCATCGCCATGCTGATGGTGTCGCTGGTCGAATCGCTGTTTGTTCTGCCCAATCACCTCTCCCATCTGCCCGGACCGGAGTGGGTGCCGACGAGCGCCCCCGACCGGTTCTTCGCCCGGGTCCAGAGTCGCGTGGACCGCGTGCTGAAGCGGTTCGTGCGGGGCCCGCTGGATCACGCTCTGCGCTTCGCGACGCGCGAGCCCGGCATCACGGTGGCGGGAGCGGTCTGCCTGCTCGTGTTGTGCATCTCCCTGCTGCCGGCAGGCATCGTCCCGACCACCTTCGCCGGCGTCGTCGAGGGGGACTTCGCCACGGCCACTCTGGAAATGCCGGATGGGACGACCGCGCAGCGAACGTACGAAGTAACGCAGGAACTGGAAGCGGCCGGGCACAGGGTCATCGAGCGTCTCTCGGCCGACCGGCCCGAGGATGCGCCTCCGCTGCTGTCGGGGGTCACCGTCATGGTGGGCCAGCGGCCGCGGATTCAGGGCGGAGGGCTGAACCCCGCGCCGACCCTCAATCCGGAAGCCAATGTCGCCACCGTCGAGTTCAAGCTTCTCGGGGCGCAGCAGCGACAGGTCTCCACCGGAGAGGTCGCGCAGGCGTGGCGCGAGGAAGTGGGCGTGCTGCCCTACGTCCGCAGCCTCACCTTCACCGCCGAGATCATCGATTTCGGCAACCCCGTCGAGGCCGTGCTGTCCCACCCGGACCCGGAGCGCCTCATCGGGATCGCGGACTCCGTCGTCGTCGGTCTCCGCCGCGTGGGCGGCGTCTTCGACATACGCTCCGATCACACTCCGGGCGTCCCGGAGGTTCAGCTCGAGTTGCGGCCGGGAGCGCGCACCCTCGGTCTCACGCTGGAGGATCTGGCCGGGCAGGCGCGGGCCGCGTTCTTCGGCGCGGAGGCCATGCGGATCCAGCGCGGCCGGGAGGAGGTTCGGGTCTACGTGCGCCTGCCGTCCGATGAACGGGAGTCCGTCACGGATATCGAAGGATATCTGCTCCGGACGCCGAGCGGCGGCGAGGTTCCCCTGACCACCGTGGCCTCGCTGAACTCGGGAACTTCGCCCCCCGCAATCCGGCGGAGGGATGGCCAGCGCGTCGTCACGGTGAGCGCGGATGTGGACCCCGTGGTGATTTCCGGCGGGGAGGCCAATGACATTCTCGTCAATTCGATCCTCGCGGACCTCACCGCCGCGGACCCGGACCTGACGTACACGCTCGGCGGCGAGCAGCAGCAGCAGGTCGAGTCCCTGGACTCGCTCTATCGCGGGTTTGCGATCGCCATGCTCCTCATCTTCGCGCTCCTGGCCATTCCCCTGCCTTCCTGGACCAAACCGTTCATCATCATGGCCGTCATCCCGTTCGGGTTCATCGGCCTGATCCTCGGTCACCTGATTCTGGGGATCGCCGTGAGCGCGCAGTCCTTCATGGGTTTCTTCGGTCTCAGCGGCGTGGTCGTGAACGATTCCCTGGTCATGATCGATCTCATCGACAGGAAACTCAGGGACGGCATGCCCGCGCGGGCCGCGATCATCGAGGGCGCGAAGGGGCGGTTTCGCCCGATCATGCTCACGTCCGTGACGACCTTTCTCGGTTTCACGCCCCTCATTCTCGAGCGCGCGATTCAAGCGCAGTTCCTCGTGCCCTTTGCCGCGTCCCTCGGTTTCGGCATCCTGATCACTACGGCTCTGCTGATGATGATCGTGCCGGCGCTTTCCACGATTCATCTGCGGCTGATCTCGTCGCGCCGAAGTTCCGGCGTCCGCGAGATACCGGGCGAGCCGACTTCAGTCGGCGTCTGACCGGGGTTCGGCGGTCGTCGACGCCGAATTCGGATAGAACTGCCGGCAGTATCGGCGGTACTTCCCGATGGGGCCGTCGGTCCGGCTCAGGCGGGGCGGGGTCCGGTAGCGCTTCCTGTCCCAGATGATGACGTCCTGCAGGACGAACCGCCTTTCCTCCCGGATGAAGAACATGTTCAGCAGCCGGTGGCGCAGCGGCACGGGCAGGAACGCCAGGCCCGCAATGAACCGGCCCGGTTTGCGGATCTCCCGCACCTGACTGACCAGCGTCAGCTCCACCGACTCACCGTCGACAGGCGTCGAAAGCACCCAGAGACGCGCACGCATGCCGACGGTCTTCTCGTGGATTTCGACGAAGGAATAGCCGAGTCCGTGGACGTGCGTGATGGCGGAGACGTCGGAGTGGACGTCCGCCAGGCCCGCGATTCGGCGAACCATCTTGAAGTCGAAGCAGCTCTTCAGATAGGCGCCGTCGGTGAAAAAATCGGTCGGCTCCACATCGTGGTACCCGTGCGTGTATTCGAGGTGTTCCACGTCCACGGAGTTTTCCGTCGTCTCCTGGGGGTGACCCCGGAACCGCAGGGTAGTGGATCGCAGTTCGGTCCACTCCGCGCCGGCGGGCGGCTCATCCGGCAGGCGCCACTGCGGCGCCCGCCCGCCGCTCCCCCGCCACGCGAAGATCATGCCGAGGATCTCGCGCGTCTCGTAGAGCTTGAGTCTCGCGGCCTTCGGGGGCGGGGCATTGGGCGTGGCCACGCACCGGCCGGCGGTGTCGAACTCGAACCCGTGGAAGGGACAGACGAGGCAGCCGTCGCGCACCACGCCGCCGACCGATGGCCCCATGTGCGATCCAAGGTGCGGACAGAACGCGTCCGCCACGCAGATCCGGCCATCGTCGTCGGCCCAGGCAACAATCTCCTCGCCCAGCCAGGTCTTCTCCATCAGCCCTTCCCGCACGACCGTTTTCCGGTTCGCGACGAAATACCACCCCTCGGGAAAGGCCGGCAGCGTACCCCTGTATGTCGAGGTTCGATTGCTTCTGGTCGTCATGAGGCGAACTTCGCTACCGTGACGCTGGCGAGTCAACCAGGATTCGTTGCACCGATCCGAGACGCCCGGAGGGACGATGACTCTCGAAAGTGCCGCGCGCGCCGCGCCCTTTGCACTCTTCGTCGCGCTGGCGGCGGGCCTGCCGGCGAACGGTTCCGGCCAGACCGCGGGCGGGGTGCCGCGCTTCGAGATCGCGTCCTCGCCGATCGAACTCGAGGGACCCGTGCGTCCCGGCGAGTACCTCGGCGTGACGGGGCCCCGTTCCGCGTGGCTCGGCCTCGAGACGGGCGAGGCGGAACTGTGGGTCCATCCCCTCAAGGTGGGGAACCGGTTCCGGCTCGGCTTCTCGACGCCGGCCTACGGGACGCCGATTCCGGGAGACGAAGTCGCGCGCACCGTGCGGGTGCGGCCCGAACTCACGACGATCACCTACAGCCACGCCGCCTTCCAGGTGCGCCAGCACATCCTCGCCCCGGCCGGACTCCCCGGCCTTCTGCTCCTCCTCGACGTGGACATTCCGGAACCGCTCGAGATCATCGCGGAGTTCGAACCCGTGCTGAACTTCATGTGGCCGGGTTCGATCGGCGGACAGTACGCGTACTGGGACGCCGACCGGCGCGTATTCGTGCTCTCCGAGAGTCTGCAGGAGACGAACGCCGTCGTCGGGTCTCCGTGGGCCGTGAACTCGGTGGAACACCCGGCTCATCAGCTCGGCGAGGCGCCCCGGACCATGGTGATCCCGGTCGACCCGGAGCGCGCGCGGCGGGAGTTCATCCCGATCGCGGTGGCGGGCGGGACCGCGCCCCGCGAGGAGGTTTTCGACAGCTACGAACGGCTGATCGCCGAGGCGCGCGCCCTCTACGACGCGAAGCGGGCGTGGGCCGACTCCGTACTCGCCTCCACCGTCTCCATCGAATCGCCGGATCCGCGGCTCGATCTCGCCCTCGAGTGGGCGAAGATCAACCTGGAGGAGCAGCGGGTCTGCAACCCCGACCTCGGGTGCGGGTTCGTCGCGGGCTGGGGGCTTTCGCGAAACGGAACCCGCCCCGGGTTCGGCTGGTTCTTCGGCGGCGACGCGGCGCAGACCATGTTCGCCATGGACGCGCTCGGGCAGTGGGAACTGGTGGCGGAGGAACTCGCCTTTCTCGCCGGATATCAGCGAGATGACGGCAAGATCACGCACGAAATCTCTCAGGCGGCCGCGCGTATCCCGTGGTTCGACGTGTACCCGTACGCCTACTACCACGCCGACACCACGCCCTACTGGATGGTCGCCCTCTACGAGTACTGGCGGGCGAGCGGCGACGACGACCTGCTGCGGGAGCTGTGGCCGGCGTACCGCCGCGCCTGGGCGTGGTGCCTGACCGCGGAGACGGACGGGGACGGGATCATCGAGAACACCGTGGGCGGGCTCGCGGCGGTCGAGGTCGGCGGCCTCGGTGCCGC
Organism: Gemmatimonadota bacterium; assembly: GCA_022820995.1. Lineage (GTDB taxonomy): Bacteria > Gemmatimonadota > Gemmatimonadetes > Palauibacterales > Palauibacteraceae > Palauibacter. Next base: position 17,017 of record JAJEEM010000061.1, read on the forward strand.
GCTCCACCAGGATGTCTACCTGGCGGGGATCTGGGTCGCGGCCCTCGAGGGAACCCGTGTCCTGGCCGAACGCATGGGCGACGCGGAGATGGCGGATCGGGCGCGGGCGCTCGCTCCCCGCGCGCGGGCGACCTTGAATGACGCGTACTGGCTGGAGGACGCGGGACACCACGCCTTCGGGATCCTCGCCGACGGCGGCACGAACGACAACCTGACGGTGTGGCCCGCCACGGCGGCGGCGTTCGGCCTGTTCGACGAGCCACGCGCGCTCTCGACGCTTGCCCACCTCGCGAGCGATCGGATCTCGTCGGACTGGGGCGCGCACATTCTCTCCACCGGGAGCGAACTGTATCACCCCCTCCAGTACAACATGGGAACGGTGTGGCCCTTCGTGACGGGATACGTGTCGTGGGCCCAGTACCGGTATCGGCGTCCGTGGGCGGGTTTCCATCTCATTGACGCGGTGAAGCAGATGACCTTCGACTGGAGCCTGGGGAGACACCCGGAGCTGCTGTCGGGAACCTTCTACCAGCCCCTCGACCAGACCGTCCCGCACCAGTTCTTCGCGACCTCGGCCCTGGTGACACCGTTACTGCGCGGCGTCATCGGCTGGGAGCCCGACGCCCCCATGGGTCGGGCGCAGCTCGCGCCGCAGCTCCCGCCGGACTGGCCGGCCGTGACGGTGAGACGGCTCCGAGCCGGGGAGACGACAACGGACGTGGAGATCCGGCAACGGTGGACGCCGGAGGGCGGGGAGCGACGGACGACGCTCACGACCAGGGGGCCTGCGCTGACATTCGGCTTCGTGCCCGACGTGCCGGCAGGCGCGCGGGACGTGTCCATCAGCGTGAACGGGACCGTCACCGAACTCACCGGGGATGGAACGCTGGAGATGACGCTGGGTGAGACCGTCGCCGCGGGCGATCGCGCGGAAATCGTCGTGACGTGGGGCGCCGGACTCGCAATCGCCCCGCCCCGGATCAACCTCGAGCCGGGGCAAGGCAGCAACGGCCTGCGCATCCTCGACTTCGACGCGGATCCCGATGGCTGGATTCTAAGCGTGGAGGGGCTGGCGGGCCGGAGCTACGAACTCGGCATCTTCGGCGCCACGGTCGAACCCGACGTCGTGGAAGGCGCCGCAACGAGTACGCTGGCCAACCCCGCGACCGTACGCATCACGTTCTCCCCGGACACCGCGGAACGCACGATAGCCGTGGTTCGTTTCACGACCCCGTAGGCGGGAGTCTGCCGCCCGCCGCTCCGCGGCGCTCGACTGTCGCTGAATTATCGTCAATTCACGGTTGCCCATCGCCCAAAAGTCGCATACGATCAGCTATCCGCATGAGAGCGAGCGGGGATTGGGCGGTGTCCACGTGATCGCAAGGCTCGTGGCGACCTCCTCGGCTCGGCATAGCGCCGTCCAATCCCTCTCCACGAACGACTCCAGGAGTCCGGTCGATTCGGGGTTGCCGCAATCGACGGTCCGGCGGCTCCCGGTCGGCGTCAGTCGGCCAGTACTTCCGTCAGCGCGTCGGCCACCTCGTCGATCTGCGCTTCGGTGATCACAAGCGGTGGCAGCAGCCGGATGACCGTCGTGCCGGCCGGGAGGGCGAGGACGCCGCGCTCCGCGAGGGCTTCCAGATAGGGGCGGCAGCGCTCGCGGAGTTCCACGCCGATCATGAGGCCGACCTGCCGCACGGCGCGCACGCGGGCCGGCCGGTGTCGGTCGAAACGCTCGCCGAAGCGGGCGCCCCGCGCCTCGGCCCGCTCGTCGAGCCGCTCGTCCCGCATGAAGCGGATCGCGGCCAGGGCGGCGGCGCAGGCGAGCGGATTGCCGCCGAAGGTCGTGCCGTGCCGCCCGGGTGCCGGCTGCAGCCGTCGGTGCGCCAGGACCGCCCCCAGGGGCACGCCGCCAGCGATCGCTTTGGCGAGGCAGAGGACGTCCGGCACGACGCCGTAGCGATCGCAGGCGAACATGCGGCCGGCGCGGCAGAAGCCCGTCTGGATCTCGTCGAACACGAGGACCGCACCGGCCTCGTCGCAGATGCGGCGCGCCGCCGACAGATAGTCCGGGCTGGCCGGCCGCACCCCGCCCTCGCCCTGCACCGGCTCGATGATCACCGCTGCCGTGTCCTCTCCCACGGCCGCGCGCAGCTTCTCGACGTGGTTGAAGGGCACGAACGAGAATCCCGGAACGAGCGGCTCGAACGGCTCCCGGTACTCCTTCTTGTGCGTCGCGCTCAGCGCTCCCAGCGTTCGCCCGTGGAAGCCGCGCATCGCGGACACGACCCCCGCCCGTCCCGTCGCGAGGCGCGCGAACTTGATCGCCGCCTCCACCGCCTCCGCCCCGGAATTGCAGAGGAAGGCGCGCGTGAGCCCCGCCGGCGCGACCGAGACGAGTTCGGCCAGCAGCCGCGCCCGGACATCGTTGTAGAAGATCCCTGGACACGACACCAGCACGCGAGCCTGTTCCGCCAACGCCTCGGCGACGGCCGGGTTGGCGTGTCCGATGCTCGCCACGCCGATGCCGCCCACGCAATCGATGTACCGGCGACCCTCGTCGTCCCACACGCACGCGCCCTCGCCCCGCACGATCGCAATGTCGCGCTTCGGGAACACTTCGAGCGCGTACTCCCGCTCCGTCTCGCGCGTGTTCATCCGATGACCGTGCCCCGTCCGGCCAGCGCCTCCGTGACCGGCCGTTCGACGCGCCCGTCCGCGATGACCACGCGCGTCGCGCCCGATTCCACGAGTCGCCGCAGGGCGAGCAGCTTCCGCTTCATGCGCCCGGTGACCTCGCCTTCCCGGCGGGCAAGCTCCCCGCGCTCGAGCCGTGCGACGACGGACGCCGGATCGTCGGGGTCCTCGAGGAAGCCGGGCGCCTCGATCAACTGGATCACGCAGTCCGCTCGCAATTCGTCGCTCAGCAGGGTCACGACGTCGTCGTTCTCCGAGTTGATCGCCACGTTGCGTTCGTCGATGAGGGGCACGGTCACCACGGGTGTGAACCCGCCGTCGAGGAGCAGTCCCATCAGCTTGCGGTTCACTTCCACCGGCTTCCCGGACAGGTCCCGCCTGATCAGCGTCTTGCCGCCCTCTCTCACCCGGATTCCCCGGTTGCGGCGGCCGCGCACGAGCGCGCCGTCGAGCCCGGTGAGCCCCACCGCGTTCACGCCCTGACCCTGCAGCAGTTCCACGATTCGCTTGTTGCGCAGGCCCGCGTAGGCCATGAGCATCACGTCGATCAGGTCGCGGTCGGAATGTACGCTCTCGTGTCCGGAAACCGACGTGAGGATGCGCTTCTCGACCCCGAGCCTCCGGGCGAGGGAATCGCGCAGCGCGTTCGCCCCGTGCACGATGACGAACGGACCGGGCAGGCCCCCCAGGTCGCGAGCGATCCCGTCAAGATTGATGGATTCCCCGCCGCCGATCTTGACGAGCGTCAACCCGCCGGATTCCCCAGGCATCGGTCAGAACGTCCCGATGGCGCCGTTGGCCACGGGCGTCCACGTTCGCCGCCCGTCCGGATCCGGATACGGCGCCGAGCACAGGATCCCCACGCCGTCCCCGTGGGCGGCATGCATCCGGAAGTAGTCCGGGTCCTCGTTGAATCGGGTCGCGAAGTGGACCCGCCGCGACGCGTCGGCGACGATGAGATTCATCGCCCGCACGTAACGGGTGCGCTTCTCGATCGCAGCGAGTCCCCGCTCCAGCGCGCGACCCATGTCTCCGTCATCGAAGCGCTTGACGAAGTTGAACACCTTCTCCGCGCCGATCCGCCCCCGTTCCCTGATCCGCACACCGTGCAGCTCTCCGTTGAAGATGAACGCGCGTTCCCCGTCGAGGAACGGCATATTGTTCTCGACCCGGATCCCCTCTCCGCGATACGCGCTCCTCGCATGGGCGAGCAGAAGCGTCGTGCGCCCGGACGGCGCCGCGGCGTCCTCCCAGACCGGCGAGATGTCGCGGTAGACGCGCCACCCGTCGGCATCGATCCACGCGCACCCCCACCCGTCGCCCTGGTACTCGGGACTCTCCCGGGCGAGTTGCGCGAAGGCGGTGAGGTGCGGCTCCATGTCGAAGGGCTCGTCGCTCCGGACGCAGAGGATGCGGCACACGATGGATTCGGCTCCGCCCGTCGCGTCAGGCCGGGTGCAGTCCGGGGAACTCGAGCCCCCGCGACTCCGGCAACCCCTGCATCACGTTGAACGCCTGCACCGCCTGTCCCGCCGCTCCCTTCATGAGGTTGTCGATCGCGCTCAGGACCACGACCCGGTTCGAGAGCGGATCGCGCTCGAACCCCACGTCGCAGTAGTTCGCGCCCGCCAGCAGGTTGGGGTCGGGAAAGCGGTGGATGCCGCTCCGCTCCTTGACGATGCGCACGAACGGTTCGTCGGCGTACGCGCTCCGATAGATCTTCCACAGCGCCTTCTCATCGAGATCCCGGTTCAGGAACACGTGACAGGTGGCGAGGACGCCGCGCACCATTTCAACCGCCGTCGCGGAGAAATGCACGTCGCCGCCGAGCACAGCGGCGATCTCGGCCGCGTGGCGGTGGCCGGTCGGCCGATACGACCGCATGGCGCCGCTGCGCTCCGGGTGGTGGCTGCCCTCGCTGGCGCGGTTCCCGGCCTCGCTCGATCCCACCTTGACCTCGATCACGACCGAGTCCGCGACGCCCTCCCGGTACAGCGGCAGGAGCCCGAGGATGGAGGCCGTCGCGTTGCAGCCCGCACAGGCGACGAAGTCCGCGCCGGCCAGCGCCTCGCGGTTCACTTCCGCGATCCCGTACACGAACGACTCCAGGAGTTCCGGCCGAGGGTGCGGCCGGCCGTAGAAGCGCTCGTAGTCCGCACCGTTCCGGAGCCGGAAGTCGGCTCCCAGGTCGACGATCCGCCCCGCCAGCGACCGAAATCCGTCGATGCGTCGGGACGACTCCCCGTGCGGGAGGCAGAGGAAGAGCACGTCGCACTCGGACAGCTCCTCGAGCGCGCTGAAGCGCAGTCGCGTGACGCCGCGCAGGTTGGGATGGACCCGGTGCGCGAACCGTCCCGCGAAGCGCTCCGACGTGATCTGCCGCACCTCGACATCGGGATGTCCGAGCAGGAGCCGCAGCAACTCGCCGCCGGCGTATCCCGAGCCGCCCGCGATCGACGCGCGGATCAACGGACCGCCGCCCGATCCGGCGAGACGACGTAGGATACGATCCTCTCCGGAATGTTCACGCCCGTCGCCTCGATGCTGTTCCGGAACTCCATCGTGTAATTCACCTCGTTGACCAGCAGTTCGCCGCCGCTCTCGAGCAGATCCACCGCGACCACGCCCCCGCCCATGGCGGCCGCCGCCCGCAGGGAAAGCTCCGCGATCTCGCTCGTCACCGGAAAGTTCGAGGCCGTTCCGCCGCGGGCCGTGTTCGTGATCCAGTGCTCGGACGACCGGTAGATGGCCGCCACGCAGTCGTCGCCCACGACGAACGCGCGGATGTCGCGCCCGCCCTTCTCGACGTACTTCTGCACGAAGAAGATCGAGTGATGATAGCTGCCCAGGATCGCCTTGTGTTCGAGGACCGTCTCCGCCGCGTGCCGGTCGTTGATCCTCGACAGCAGGCGGCCCCAGGAGCCGACCGCGGGCTTGAGGACCACGGGATAGCCGAGTTCCTCAATGGCCTCGAGCGCGGATTCCTCGGTGAACGCGACCCTGGCTTCGGGCTGCGGCACACCGCATTCCCGGAGCGACGCCGCGGTGAGGATCTTGTCGCCGCAGCGGCGCGACACCTCGTAGCGGTTCACGCAATCGAGGCCGGCCCCCTCGAAGAGCCGCAGCGCGTGCATCGCCCGCGAGTGGTTGATGGAGCGCTCGAGGACGACATCCACATCCGGGACGCTGCGGAAGTCGAACACGAGCCTGCGGTCGTCCAGAAACACCAGTTCGACGTCGCTGCGCCGGCGCAATTCCGCGATCAGCAGCTTCTCGTCCTTGCGGATGAGGGAATGAAGAAAGCCGACTCTCATTCGCCCCAGTCCTCCTCCGCGTCCGGCGCCTCCCCCAGGGTGATGGGGTCGAGCGCGAGAATCTCGAGTTCGACGCCGCACTCCTCACATTCGAGGAGCTCGCCCTCGACGGGATCGTCGGAAATCGCCAGTTCGGCGTCGCAAACAGGACATACGGACATGCCATCCATCCTCCACTACGGGGTTCTTCGCAAGAGAAAGGGGTTACGTACCGTCAGTCGGCTGCAGAGTTCCGGAAGGGAAGCCGCAGCGCCAGGAAGAGCCCGATGGCCACAGGTTCGAGTAGCAGAATATACCAGGGCCAGTCCGGGAAGAAGTCCAGTATCGATGCCGCCGGCGGCTTGTCGATGAGATACAGGTAGTTGGACCCGAGCACGCGATTGAGCGGATACAGCGCGACGGCGTACACGTTCATCAGGCCGAGCGCCAGCCAGGGATCGCGCGCCTTCGGCCGGTAGTCCTCCACCGTCACCGCCCATACGCCCGCAATGACGGCGATTCCGTGCGACGCCATCGTCTCGTAGAAGGCGAAGTGGTGAATGCCGTGCGCTGCATCGGGCGTCAGCACGGCCTGGATCGCCCCCCCGACGCCGAAGAAGTACATGAGCCGAAGAGCCCACAGGTGCCGCGTCCACAGCCCGTACACCGTCAACCAGGCCATCGCCGCGCACAGGTGCAGCGGGAGGTCGTTCTGAACGGTCCATAGCCCCGCCGAGGCTTTCCACGTGTGCCTGAGGCCGAGGAGGAGGAGGATCGCGGCGCCCATGGCGAAGCGGAGTCGGCGCCGCCGGTCCTCGTCGCCGGCCATGCCCGCCCGGATCAGACAGACGCCGACCGCGGCCAGCACGCCCATCGTCACGAGATGGACCGGGCTGAAGAGATCCAGCGGTACCGACTCCGTCCCGAAGAATTGGCTCACGCGTCCGGGTCCGCGAGGGACGAAGTCGGGATTTCGGGCCCCTCCACCCTGCGGCCCTCCCGCAGCGTCACGTACGCCTCCATGGCGTAATAGGCCGGCAGGCCCAGTGCGGCGAGCCGGTTGGCGGTATCCCGGTTTCGTTCGACGACGCGCTGCCAGAATTCGCGCGGATCCGGTCCCGGGAAGGGGGCCAGATCCTTCTGCGACTCGTGTCGGAAGATCGCCTGGACCTTGCCGCGCAGTTCGCCTTCGGAGAGCGGCACGAGGACCGTCGCTTCGTCCAGGCTCCACTCCTGCCAGGCGCCGCGGTAGAGCCAGAGCCACGGCGGGTCGCCGCGGTAGCGGGCGAGCGCCGCCTCCACCGTCTCGAGACACATGCGGTGCGTGCCGTGCGGATCGGACAGGTCCCCGGCGGCGAACACGATCGTCGGCCGCACCTCCTCCAACAGCCGCGCGACGATCTCCACGTCCTCCGACGTGATCGGGTTCTTCTTCACCGCTCCCGTCTGATAGAACGGCTGGTTCAGAAAGCGGGCGCGGTCGGCGGAGAGCCCCAGCGATTCGATCGCGGCCGTGGCCTCGGTCTCGCGGATGATCCGCTTGAGTTGCTGAACCACGCCGGGATCGACGCCCCCCGGCTCCTTGCGGGCAAGCCGGCCTTCGAGAGACCGCAGCACCCCATCGAGGTCCGCCGCGTCGCCGAGGTCGATGACGCCGGCCGCGCGCCGCAGGAAGTCCAGGTGCCGGCGCACCTCGTGGTCGAAGACGGCGATGTTCCCGGACGTCTGATACGCCACGGTGACGTGGTTGCCGTTCTCGACGAGTTTGCGCAACAGTCCGCCCATCGAGATCACATCGTCGTCCGGGTGAGGCGAGAAGACGACGATGTTCTGGCCGCGCGGCAGCCGGCTCTTCCCCCGGATCTTGGAGATGAGCGCGTTGAACACCTGTCCGTTGAGCGGCTCGGCCGAACCGTGCCTGGACGTGAGCGGGGCGAGGTGGTTCGCGCGATAGTCGTCGGTCGCGAGGTGCAGGATCGACTTGTCGGTGCGTTCGCTCAGCCAGATGACGGCCGCGGTCTCGCGCTCCGCCGTCCACTCCACGTCGCCCACGAGCCACGGCGTGCGGACGCGGGTGAGATCGGAAGCGGCGGCCGGGTCGAGATAGACCGTCGCGGCGGCGTGCTGCTGAAGAAAGGTCGCGGCGACGTCCGCGTGGACCTCCCCCTCGACCGCTCGACGCACGATCCCGGCCTTGTGTTCGCCGGTCGCGAGCAGGACGACTTCCCGCGCTTCGAGGATCGTGGCCACGCCCATCGTGATCGCCTGCGGCGGCACGTTCTCCTCGCCGAAGAAATCGGCGGCGGCGTCGCTCCGCGTGACGGTGTCCAGGTAGAGCCGCCGGGTGCGCGAGTCGCGCTCGGACCCCGGCTCGTTGAAGCCGATGTGACCGCTGCGCCCGATCCCGAGAATCTGCAAATCGATCCCGCCCGCCTGCCGGATTCGGCGCTCGTACTCGACGCAGTGGGCCTCGACGTCCGCTTCCGGCACATCGCCGCGAGGGCCGTGGCATTGCTCGGGAGCGATGTTCACATGGTCGAACAGGTGCTCCCGCATGTAGCGGTGATAGCTGTGGAGGCTGCCGGGCCGCATCGGGAAGTACTCGTCGAGGTTGAAGGCGACCGCGTTGGAGAAGTCGAGTCCCTCGTCCCGATGCAGGCGGATGAGTTCCCGATACACGCCGACGGGCGTGGCGCCGGTGGCGAGGCCGAGAACGGCGGGGCTCCCGTTCTCGGCCCTCTCCCGCAGTAGAGCCGCGATCCGGCCGGCGACTTCGGCGGCGATGCTGTCGTGGTCCGGCATGACCCGGACCGGCACACGTTCCCTCCGCGCGTGTGCGGCGACGCTCATCCGATCATCCGCCGATCGTGGCACACGTCGCTAGGGGACCTTCTGCTCCGGAAGCAGCACGAACCGGGCGTACTGGTCGGTGCGGAGGTAACGGACGGCGGCCTGTTGCACCTGCTCCGCGGTCCAGCTCTCGATCCGCTCGTAGCTCGGGATCCCGTTCAGGTCCCGGCCGGCCCGCTCGAAGGAGGCCAGTTGCGACAGCCAATACCGGTTCTCCTGCAGGCTCGTCTCCTTCGCGCGGCGCTGCGTCTCGCGGACCTTGTCGACGGTCTCCGCGTCCGGTCCCTCCGCCTTCAGACGCTCGATCTCCTCGAACACGGCTTCGGACAACTCCTCCGCGCGTTCCGGATCCGACCCGAAGGAGATGGTGAAGCGGTACTCCTCGTCGGGCCGGTAGCTCAGCGACCCGCCGACGCCGACGCCGTAGGTGCCGCCGAGGTCTTCGCGCAGCACCTCCCGGAGGCGGATGTCCAGGACGTCCGCCATGGCCGAGATCGCGTTCGACTCCTCCAGCGAGTATTCCGCTTCGCCCGCGAAGATGATCTGCGTACGGCTCTGCGGCTCCAGACCCTTGTAGACGGTCGTTTCGATCGTCCCCGCGGGCGGATCGATCCCGAGGTCCCGCCAGGTCTCGACACGCCCGAGATTCGGAAGCGCCCCGAGATACTGCTCCACGAGCGGCCGGATCGTCGCGAGATCGAAGGCCCCCGTGAAGTAGAAAGTGAAGTCGCTCGCGTCCGCGAAACGGTCGAGATAGAAGTCGTACGCCGCGTCGAGATCGGCCTGCTCCAGGTACTCCGCAAACTGCGACAGCCTGATCACTCGTGGGTGCCCCTGCGACATCGTGGCCGAGACCGTGTCCGAGAACACGACACCGGGGTTTGCTCCCGCGTTCGCGAGGAACGCCGTCTGCTGGGCCTTCAGCGCCTCGAACATCGTCTCGTCCCGGCGCGGGGCGGAGAAGTACAGGTAGATGAGCTGGAACGCGGTTTCCACGTCCTGCGGAGACGCCGATCCACTGACCCCCTCCGACAGCGAGCCCACTGAAGCGGCGACGCGCACCGCCTTGCCGGCCAGCTTTTTCGTCAGCGCCGTCTGGTCGAACTCGCCGACGCCGGACTGGCTCACGACGCTGAGGGCGAACGACACGCGTCGGTAAAGGTCATCGGATATGATCGATGTGCCTCCGGGGCTCGTCGCGGAGAAGAGGATCTCGTCGTCCTTGAAGTCCGTGGGCTTGAGGACGACCCGGACGCCGTTCTCGAGGGTCCATATCGTGACCCCCACCTCGTCGAGGACCTCCTCGCTCGCGACGGGTACTCCATCGGGAGCGACCGGAAGGAGCGGGGCATCGGCCGCCTCGTCCTCGTAGGCCTCGACCTCTCGCCCGCCCACGGCGGCGAACACGCCCAGGAGGTCGTCCTCCGACGGGGGTTCCAGGCCTTCCTTCGTGGGCGCGCTGGCGAGAACGACGCGTCCCTGCTCGGCCAGCCACGCCTGGGCGACGCCGTTCGTCTCCTCCAGCGTGATGCCGGGGAGGAAGGCGTCCACCAACTCCATCTGCGTCTCGAGGGCCGGGTAGGAGCTCCCCTGCAGGAACACCTGTATGTAGCGGCTCGCGAGCGCGCCGGACTCCTGGTTCTCCCGCTCGGCCAGGCGGCGTTCGTATCCCCGCCGGGTGTTGGTCTTTTCGCGGTCCAGTTCACTGTCGGTGAACCCGTTCTGAACGACGCGCTCGGCCTCGGTGAGGAGCGCTTCGAGCCCGCGCTCGATGCCGTCCTCGGCGACGACCGCGACGAGCTGGTAGGCATCCACGCCGCGCGCGAACTGCCCCTGGCCCGAAAAACCGAACATGAACGGCGGGTCGGCCTGGAGCCGGAGTTCGTTCAGCCGCGCGTTCAGCATGCCCGAGTAGAGCCCTTCGACCAGACCGCGGCGGAAGTCGCCGATCGTGCCGCGCGGGGCGGGCGGCTGCTTGTACAGCACGCCGACCTGGCTTCCCGGCGCTTCGGGGTCGGTCGCGATCGTGACGAGCGGCGGATGGTCGATCGGGACTTCGACCGCAATCCGGGGACGCGGTTCCGCGGGGCCGGTCAGCCCTGCGAACCGCTCGCGAATCGTCGCTTCGATTTCGGCGCCGTCAAAATCGCCGACGGCGATGATCGCCATCAGATCCGGCCGGTACCAGTCCTCGTAGAAGCTGCGCAGCCGCTCGGCGGGCGCCGTCTCGAGGATCTCCGGCTTCCCGATCGGGAGTCGCTCCGCATACAGCGACCCCTGGAAGAGGACCGGGAATTGCCGGTCCTGTATCCGCGCTCCGGCCCCCCGCCGTCCGCGCCATTCCTCGATCACGACCCCGCGCTCCTTGTCGACCTCCTCCGGGTCGAAGAGCACGCCCTGGGCCCAGTCCTCGAGGATTCGGAACGCGGTGGCCAGCATCTCCGGGTCGTCCATCGGCACCTGGAGCATGTAGACCGTCTCGTCGAAGCTCGTGTACGCGTTGATATCGGGGCCGAACTGCATGCCGATCGACTCGAGATAGTCGACGAGCGCCTGCTTCTCGAAGTTCTCCGTGCCGTTGAACGCCATGTGCTCGACGAAATGCGCGAGCCCGAGCTGGTTTTCGTCCTCGAGGATGGAGCCCGCGTTCACGACGAGGCGCAGTTCCGCCCGGTTCTCAGGCTGATCGTTCTCGTGCACGAAATAGCGCAGGCCGTTGTCGAGCGTCCCGGTGATGACGGCCGGGTCCGGCGGAATCGGGTCCGTCGGGGCCGGGGTCTGCGCCGCCGCTCCGGGAGCGGAGAGGGACGAGAGGAGGATGACGGCGATCGAAACGAAAGCGAAGCCGGGCAAGCGGGACGTCTTCATCGATAACTCTCGGCAAAAGGAAGTAGCCTCCGGGGTGGAGGCCACCAAGATAGCCGACGTTCCCCGGGGGCGCATACGCGACGGGAAGGCCATGCGGGTCTGGCCGGATTCGAGCGCCGGATGCGACACTGGTGTACGGTTCGCGCGCACCCGCAGCTGTGGACGGCGGTGAATCGCTCGCTTCGGGTCGAATACGGGGAAGGGGAGGAACGAGTCGTGCTCAACAGCGGTTCGACATGAGATGGCGCAGCGTCTTCACGCTGGCGAAAGTCGTCACGTGCATCCTCGCCACCGTCGCCGTCATTGCGGCGCTCGCGTGGTCGCAGGCCCAGCCCTCCACCTCGACCGTGGTTGACGAGACGAGCGGCGTCGGTACGGAATCGTCCGCGCCTTCGGAAGGGCCCGCCTGGGCTCCGGAGGACCGGGCGATCTTCGAGGAGAAGGTGCGGTTCGCCGCGGAGCGCGGGCTCGCGGAGATGGACCTGGGCGACGCCATCGTGCAGCTGGCCGAGACCTTCGTCGGGACGACGTACGAACCCGGCACGCTCGAAGTCCCCGGACCCGAGCGGCTCGTGATCAACTTCCGCGAACTCGACTGCGTGACGCTCGTCGAGACCGTCCTCGCCCTGACGCGGTTCGCCCGCGAGCAGGGCGTCGAGGCCCTTGCGGATCCCCCCGGCGCGCAGGCCCGGTACGAGGCCCACTTGACGGCGCTCCGATATCGCGGGGGCCGGCTCGACGGATACCCGAGCCGTCTGCACTACTTCTCGGAGTGGCTCGCGGACAACGAAGCCCGGGGGATCGTGCGCATCGCGACGGGGGATCTGGACCCCGACATCGATTCCGAGCCCGTCAACTTCATGTCCCGGCACCCCGAAGCGTATCGGCAACTCTCCGAGCCCGGCGTGCTCCGGGCCATCGCGGCCACCGAGGCGCGGCTCGGCGAGGGACCCGGCCGGGAATACGTGCCGCAGGACCGGATCGCGCAGGTGGCGGACCGGATCCGCAACGGCGACGTGATCGCGGCGACTTCGACCGTCGAAGGGCTGGACGTCGCCCACACGGGATTCGCCGTGTGGCGCGACGGGGCGCTTCACCTTCTCCACGCGCCTCTGGTGGGGAAGTCCGTGGAGATATCGGAACGTCCCCTCGCCGAGCGGATCCTCTCCATCGGCTCCCAGGATGGCATCATGGTCGCGCGCCCCGTCGAACCGCCCCGCCGGTAGCCCGCGGGCCGCCCCGCCTCGAAGTCGGAGCCGGCCCGCGACGGCGCCGGCTAGTTGATCGTGTAGGTCATGCCGGCCTTGATCCGCCGTCCCTTGGGATCGTGCGTGAGGCCGTCGTACGCCCCCTCCTGATTCACGAGCGGCGGCGCCGAATCGAACAGGTTGAAGCCCGTCACGAAGGCGTCGATGTCGTCCGTCAGCCTCATCATGAGCGTGGCATCGAACGTGGCGAAGGCATCGATGACGCGGTGTGCGTACGTCGGATCGCCCGCGTTGAGGTCGTCCTCGTAGGAGGAGATGTAGTTGACGTTGCCGATGGCCGAGTAGCGCTCGCCGTGGTATCCGACCGATGTCGACCACTTCCACCGAGGCAGCGGCCAGGCGAGCGGATTGAAGCGGTTGAGCTTCCCGGCCCCCTCCGTCGCGCCCACCAGCTCCACATTGTTGAACTGAAGCGCCTTGATGTCGTAGGTGCGCGTGTAGGTGCCGTCGATGCCGAGCGACAATTCGCCGTTTCCGAGCGTGCGGCGCGTGGACAGGCTCCAGTCGAAGCCCGACGTCTGCATGCCGGGCCAGTTGATCAGGTCGATCCGGATGCGCTCGATGAGGGCCGAGTCGCAGGTCCCGGTGTTCCACCCGTCCGGGCACTTCACGAATTCCTGCACGGCGGCCCGGCTTGCCCCGCCCTGGTGGTAGAGGCTCGTGATGCTCGAATGGGGAATCACGTTGATCACGTCCCTGAAGTCGTACGTCCAGTAATCGAACGTCGCCTGCAGGCGGCTCGGATAGTGGAAGAAGATGAGCCCCACGTTGCCGGTCACGGCCCGTTCCGGGTCGAGATCGGGGTTTCCGAACGTGTCCACCGCCTTGTAGACGTCGACTTCCTGCACGTACTCGAGCGCCGTGATCTGGTCCGTGTTCACGTCGTCCACCGATGGGACGCGGAACGTGGACTGAAGCGACCCGCGCAGGGAAAGCTGGTGATCGTCGGATTCGGTCAGGTTCAGCCGCACGGACACCTTCGGGTCGAAGCTGCTCGCGACATCGTGGAACTCGTAGTTGGCGGCCACCTGTACGTCGAGCCGGTCCCCGAAACTGAGCGGAATCTCGCCGAAGAAGCGGTGTACCGTCTGCCCGTCTTCATACGGAAAATACCCCGTCGTGAAAGTGAAGGGCCCCGCCTGCTCGAGACAGGTCCGATCCCCGGGCACCTGGCAGGGGTTGATCGCCTGGTTGCCCGGGTCGTTGGGGGTTCCCGTCACGTCGAAGCGGCGGAACTGATAACCGAGGGCGTAACCGAGCGTCTCCGTGAACTGGCCCGTGAACGTCGCCTCCGCCACGAACAGGTCGGCGGTGTTGAAGAGATCGACTTCCTCGTTGATCCAGTCGATGAGTTCCGCGGAGTTGGCTCCGCCGGCCACGTAACCCGGGTTGTCGGCGTCGGTGTACCGCGTCCCCGGCTGCTCGGCGCGCTGGATCGCGTTGCTGAACGGGTTGTAGAACATGCAGTTGCCCTGTCCCGCCACCGCGCCACCCGTCGGACCGAGCGACATGCCGGAGGGCGACGTCGGGTCCACGACCACGTCGACGCCGCAGTTCGGGCCCCCGAAGCCGCGGAAGGCAAGGTGCTTCCGGTAGGCGTACTCGGCGGGCTGGTTCACGTTTCCGGTCGCCCGCGAGTAGCTGAACGAGATGTCCAGATGGCCCTCGGTCGCCTCGAAGTGCCGATCCAGCGAGGCCGCGATCCGCTGCGTGCGCGACGACCGGTGCAGCGTGCGGCCGGGGCCGCTGTTGCCCACCATCCGCCCGTAGAAGTACCAGTCGTCTTCCAGGCAGTCGGCGGCGGAGGCGAACCCGGCGTGGGCCGCGTTGGCGGCGCAGAACGCCTGGCGCCCCGGGTTCGCGGACGGCACGATCTGGTTCCCGTCGTACAGTGAGATCGGCGGGAACGAGGGCGTCGTGAGCCAGTCGGGGATCGTGGCCTCGGACCACAGCCCCTCGAGGTGGAGCGTCGTGCCCGTGCCGAGCTCGCTGTTGATCTCGGCGAAGGCTCGGACATGGTTCTGCTTGTCGATCAGGTTGTCGTAGGGCTGGTAGCGGAACCGGCAGGTGACGCCTTCGTTCACGCCGCCGAAGTTCTCGCACTCCGGATCCACGAACAGACTCGGGTCGGCGCCGAACTGCGAATCGATGAGCGCGCTCACGAACTGCCCGGGAGTCTCGTTCCCGGTCAGCGTGGGCATAAGGAACGCGCCGGGGTTCCCGTAATAGGACCAGCCGCCCCCGCCGGGTCCCGGATAGGGCCGCAGACCCCAGTCACGCTCCTGCGGCTTGAGTTCCCGCCGCGCCGCCCACTCGGCGGAGAGGACGACGTTCGTCGACCCCATGCGCCCGCCCCATATCGCGGCCGCGTTCGAGTCTCCCGCCCCGCTGAAGTAGTCGTGCGCCGCGGTGGCCTCGAAGCCTTCGAAGTCCCGCCGGGTGACGAAGTTCGCGACGCCGGCCACCGCGTCGGAGCCGTAGATCGCGGAGGCTCCCTCCTTCAACACCTCGATCCGGTCGAGCGCGATGGACGGAAAGGCGTTCACGTCCACGAACCGACCGCCCGGGAGCCTGGACGGCGTGTAGACCTGCCGGCGCCCGTTCAGGAGGACGAGCGACCGGGAGGCCCCGAGCCCGCGCAGGTTGACGCTCGCGACCGTCTCTGGAACGAGCGTACCGCTGCGGTTGTACCAGCTGTTGCGTTCCCCGAGGGAACCGTGGTTGGCCCCGAGCCGCTTGAAGAAGTCCACGACCAGCGGCGATCCCTCCTCCTGCATCGACTCGCGGGTCGAAACGTCCACCGCATACGGAAGACTGATCGGCGGAGCGGCGAAGTGCGTCCCCGTCACCACCGCCGTCAGCTCCTGCAGCGTCACCGTCCGCAGCGAGACGAGTTCCACGTCGACCACGGTCCGGTCGCCCGCCGTAACCGCGACGCCCGCCCGCGTCTCGACCGAGAAGCCGGGATAGACGAATCGCAGCGAATAGCTTCCGGACGGGAGTCCCGTAAGGGCGTAGACCCCGTCCGTAGAGCTGAGGGCCGTACGCGATTCGCCCCCGAGCGGCGGCCCGGTCGCCGTCACGCTCACCGTGGGCAGGGCGAGGCCGTTCTCGTCGGTGACCGTCCCGCCGATGGCGCCGTCCTGGGCGAGGGCGGCCGCCGGCCACACAAGCGCAAGAGCGGTAGCGAGTCTGACTCTGAGCATGCTTTTTCTCTCGATCTTCATGGTCATCGTATCTCCGGGAAGCCGTCCGGGGGACGGCGGTGTCGTGTCGCCTGTTCGTATCCGTACGCGAGCCGGAAGAGGAGCCCATCGTCGTACGGACGGGCGAGAATCTGCAGCCCCGCCGGAAGCTCGCCGTAAGCGTACCCCATCGGGACCGTGATCGCGGGCATCCCGGTGGCGGGAGCCACGCGCTGGCTGTTGTCGCCGCAGTATTCCTCGTCCCCCCTGTCGATAGGGGCGGGCACGCAGAGCCACGACGGGTAGAGGATCGCGTCCACGCGCTCGGCATCCATCGCTTCCACGAGGCTCGCCAGGTAGGCCTGCCTGCCCTCGTTCTCCGCGTAGTCCGGGCACGGCTCGTCCCATTCGGAAGGATGTACATCGAGCGGGGCGCCCTCGTTCCGCCGCAGCGACGCCTGCGCGTAATCGGAGTATCGTCCGTCCTCCAGCACCTCGAGGACGTCGGTCATCGGCGCCGCGGGGCCCAGCGACCGCAGGTAGACCCACATGTCGTAACGGAAGCGACGGCAGAACATCCCCTCCCGCCCAAGTTCCGCTGCGACGTCGAAATCGAAGGGGTCGACAATCTCGGCTCCCAGTGCCGCCAGGTCGTCGATCGCCGCTTCGAAGAGTGCGAGAATCTCGCCGTCGGCCTCCTCCGGATCCGCCAGCGCGCGCAGGACGCCGATCCTCGCGCCCCGCGCCCCGTCGGCGTCCAGGAAGGCCGCGTAGTCCTCTTCGCCGCGGCCACGCCCCGCTTCCGTATACGGATCCGCGGGATCGTAGCCGGCCACGACATCGAACACGCGCGCGACATCCTCCACGGTTCGCCCCATCGGACCTGCGATATCGCGGTCGAAGGAGAGGGGGATGACCCCGTCGCGGCTCGTGAGGCCGATCGTCGACCGGATCCCGACCAGGGCGAGGTGGGAACTGGGTCCACGGATCGAGTTGCCGGTGTCGCTGCCCAGCCCGATGACGCCGAACGAGGCGGCGACCCCCGAGGCCGTGCCGCCGCTGGATCCGGCCGGGACGCGGTCGAGCGCGTAGGCGTTGCGCGTCGTGTCGAAGGAGGAACTGACGGACTGACGCGGACTGAACGCCCATTCCGCCATGTTGGTCTTGGCGATCACGATTGCGCCGGCCTCGCGGATCTTCCGCACCATGAAGGCGTCGTCGGGCGGAAGGTTGTTCGCGAGCGCGATGGACCCTCCGGTCGTGACCATGTCGTGCGTGTCGAAGTTGTCCTTGACGAGCATCGGGACGCAGAAGAGCGGTCCCATCGTCTCGCCGGCGGCCTGCGCCGCGTCGAGCCGGTCCGCGCGCTCGAGAGCCCGGGGGTTGAGCACGGTGATCGCGTTGATCGCGTCTTCGTAGGCTGCGATCCGGGCGAGATGCCCTTCTACGACCTCGCGGCAGGTCGTCGTCCCGGCGCGGATCGCCGCCTGCACGTCGCCGATCGTCGCCTCCACGACCTCGAAGACCGCGCCGGTCCCGGCGCCGGGGTCGGGAGAGCACGCGACCCACCCCCACGCGAGCGCAGCGGACAGCAGCGCCGGGGCCGAGCGGTGCTTCCACCGCACGCCGTCAGCGATCCGGAGACGCCAGGGGGTCCCGGATGCGTTGCTCCTCGGTTGCATACATCTAAACTTGCCACATCGCACCGATATGCCAAGCGCCAGGACCGTGAGGTGTCGCCGATGAAGCGGAGAATCGAAACCGCCCTCTTCACCCGTCGAGATTTTGTTCGCGCCGCCAGTGTGGGACCCGCCGCGGCCTGGCTCGCCGCCTGTGACCGCGGGGGAGACGGCGGGTCATCGGCGGACGCGGACGCGGCCATCGCCGCCCGCGGGGAGGCGGGGCAACCGCCCCGGTGGGCGAAGGATCCGTCGCCCTTCATCCGGCGCACGCTGAATCTGGAAACGCGGCTCGAGCTCGTCGACGGGTTCATCACGCCGAACGAACTGTTCTTCGTCCGAAACCACTCGCCCACGCCGGCGATCGATCCGGAGGGCTACTCGCTCCGCGTGGAGGGAGACGGCGCCGAGACCGAACTGCGGCTCGACCTGTCCACCCTCGAGTCGCTGCCGCAGCACTCGATCACCGCCTACCTGGAGTGCGCCGGAAACTGGCGGGGCCTGTACCCGGAACTCACGGGCACCCGCGCGAGCGGCGGCCAATGGACGACCGGAGCCGTGGGGTGCGCGGAGTGGTCGGGGCCGTCGCTCGCCACGGTGCTCGATCTGGCCGGCGTCCGGCCGGAAACGGTCGATGTGAATCTCGTGGGGCTGGACGGTTCCGGCTTCGAGCGCGCCATGCCGCTCGCGAAGGCGCGGGATCCCGACACCATCATCGCGCTGCGCATGAACGGCGAGCCGCTTCCCGCAGATCACGGATTCCCGGCGCGGTCCGTCGTTCCCGGATGGTCGGGGTCCAGCAGCATCAAGTGGCTGGGGTCGATTCAGCTCTCCACCGAGCGGGTGTGGAACGCGAACAACACGTCGTCCTACGTCCTCATCGGCGACGAGTGGCCGGCGGAGGAGCATGCGCCCGCTCAGGGGGCGGTGATCACGGAACTCGTCGTGAAGAGTGCGCTGGCCCTGCCCCGGCCCGCGCGGCTGGCGCCGGGACCCCACCTCCTTCACGGGTTCGCGCACGCGCCGGCGGGACCGGTATCCGCCGTCGAATGGAGTCCGGACGGCGGAACGACGTGGCTGGAAGCCGGGATCGTGGATCCGATTCTGCCTCTGGCGTGGCAACGCTTCGAGTTCGAGTGGGACGCGACCCGGGGGGCGCACACGCTGGCCACGCGCGCCACGGATGCGGCGGGGAACACGCAGCCGGACGAGCCTCTGATGAACGAGAAGGGCTACCTGCTGAACGTCCCGCTCCCGCACCCCGTGCAGGTGGAGTGACGCGACCCCGGCCGGCGCGCTGACGGAGGCCGAATCGCCGTGCTGTACCGGTTGCTCGCAGACCTCGTCCTCGTCGTCCACCTGCTGTTCATCGCGTTCGTCATCGCCGGCGGGTTCGCCGCGGTCCGCTGGCCGAGGCTCGCGTGGGCGCACGTGCCCTGTTTCGTGTGGGGGGCCCTGATCGAGTTCGCCGGCTGGATCTGCCCGCTCACGCCGCTGGAGGTCAGACTCCGGATCGCGAGCGGCCAAGCCGGTTACTCCGGCGGCTTCATCGAGCGCTACCTGCTGCCCATCATCTATCCCGGCGCGCTGAACCGGGAGATCCAGATCTGGCTCGGGCTCGCCGTACTGGCGCTCAACGCCGTGGCGTACGCCTTGCTCCTGCGCCGACTGCGCCGGCGCACCCGAAGCGGACGCTGAGCCGCCGCCCCCGCTCGCGAGCCGGGGGCGGGGACGGTCAGTCGATGGCGACGTTCCGGGTGAGCTGTCCGTTGCTCTCCCAGTAGGTCCTCTTGTTCACGAGCATCGGGTCGTCCGCCGCCGGCTGGACGTTGCCGTCCGCGTCGATCGCCCTCGAGACGATCGCGTGCCGACCCGGCGGGGCGTCCCAGTCCATGCGCCAGAACGTCCACGTGTGCGGGTCGCCCCGGCCTTCGCCCAGCGTCGCCGCCTGCCACGGCCCTTCGTCCACGCGGACCTCGACCGAGGCGATGTCCGCGCCCCACGCCGCCCCGTGGATCGCGTATCCGTCACCGTTCCGCGTGACCTTCGCGGGGACGGAGTTGATGTTCACCCGCCCCACCGAGGTCTCCGTCCACACGGTCTCGCCGTCGCGCTCCTCCGCCCGCAGCGTGACGTAATCGCGGGCCATGAACTTGCCCATGAAGCGACGGTCGCGCAGTTCGATCCGGGTGACCCACTTCACGTTCGCGATGCCGTACCAGCCCGGGGCGATGACGCGCAGCGGGAAGCCGTGCGCGCTCGGCAGCGGCTCGCCGTTCACTTCGTAGGCGAGGATGATGCCGGGATCCATCGCGTCCTCGAGCGAGAGACTGCGCGCGAAGTTCTGCGTCACGGTGTTGCCCCGGATCTCTTCCTCCCCCTCGTCCGCGCCGAAGAAGACGACCTCGATCCCGTCCTCCCGAACGCCCGCTTCCGTGAGGACATCGGCGAGCCGGGTCCCCGCCCAGCGCGCGTTGTGCACGCCGCCGATGAACGAGGGCCGACCGCGGTTCCCGGAGCATTCCAGCGTGAACACGACCTCCTGGCGGGGCCGCGCCCTCAGCTCGGCGAGGCTGAACGTCCGCGGCCGGTCGACGAGTCCGCCGATCTCGAGGCTCCAGTCGCTCTCCGCGATGACCGGCAACCCGTAGTGTCCCACGCGGAACATCTGACTGACCGGCGTGATCCAGGAATCCAGTTCTTCCCAGTTCAGGATGTTCATCCGCTCCGTCATCCCGGGGTGCGGCCGCTGAACCCACGGGATGACAGCCTCCTGATCGAACCCGGCGAGCCAGCCGCGGAAGATGTCCGTCGGCAGGACCGCGAGACCGGCGGCGGCCGCGCCGCCCTGGATCAGCACCTGTCGTCGTGGAATCGCGTTTCGCTGGCTCATCATGTCAGACCTCGCCTCCGGTGGATCGCCTGGCTCGTCGTCCTCTCCCGTCCACGCGCAAGCTCGGGTCCGATCACGCGTCCGAGCAAGACGTCGGGCGCACGGCGCCGCTCAGCGGCCGGGTCTCCACGCGGATTCCTCCGAGGCATCCGCGGGCCCGATCCTGCCCTCCGCCATCGCGAGCAGCTCGTCCGGCGAATGAAGGCGTCCCCGCGCGAAGACGTACCAGACGTCGCGCGCGGCCCGGACATCCTCCAGCGGGTTCCCCCGCACGATCACGAGGTCCGCGATCTTTCCCTCCTCGATGCTGCCGAGTTCGTCATCGAGGCCCATCGCGCGCGCCGAGTTGAGGGTCGCGATGCGGAAGACATCCGCCGGCGGGACCCCGGCGCGCGCGAGGGCGAGGAGTTCGCGGTGTACGGCGAACGGCGACCAGTACCGCCCCCAGCTCGGGTGATCCGTGCCGAGCGTGACCAGGTCGCGTCCCCCGCCATCGTGGAAGGCCTTCAGCGTCCGGCGCTTGATCGGCGACATCAGCGCGAACGACTCGTTCACGGGGCGGGGCGGACGGGCCTCGACGATCTCCCGCATGTACGGCGTCAGAAAGCGAAGCTCGTCCGTCCAGTACTCCGTCATCTCCGGATCGTGCGGACCCCAGTATCCGTAGATGGAGAGCGTGGCGTCGAAGTACACGCCACGGTCGACGTAGAGATCGATGATGTCGCGGAGCGCGTCCCCCTCGAAATCGTCGAACTCCTGCAGCGAAGCGTAGGCCGTGCGGTCGGCCGGCAGCATGTCGCCCCCGAGGAAGTGCTCGACACGGTCGATGCCCATGAGGATCGCGTCGCGGGGGTTCACCGTGTTCCCGAACCCGGAGTCGAGGTGGGCGGTGACGGTGAGCCCGTGCACGTGGGCCTGTTCGATGAGCACGGAGAGATGTTCCGGGCGGGCCCCCTTGGCCTTGAAGCCCGCCGCGCCCTGCGCCGCCCAGTGGTCCACTTCCCGCCGGATCGAATCGGCGGTCATCGCGGCGTCGTCCCAGCCCCGCCGCCAGGATCCGAAGTAGGGGCCGGAGTTGAGGAGCCGGGGACCCGTACGCTCGCCGCGCTCGATCGCGAGCCGCAGTTCCCGCATGCGGAGCGGGTCCATCTCGCCGGCCGGGAACGTCGTCGTCACGCCATTGGCGAGGAAGAGTTCGGGATAGGCGGCCGTCTCATCGACGCGGCCATCGCCGAACAGGTCCACCGCATAGTGGGCGTGGAGGTCGAAGAACCCCGGAAGGATCGTCGCGTCCCCGTCGAGGTGGATCGTAATCGTGACGTTTGCGTCATCCTCCGGAGGGCCGATGGAGACGATCCGCCCGTCGCGAATCGTGATGCCCTCGTTATCGACGAGCGTGCCGGTGTGCACGTCCAGCCAGTGACCCCCCGTGACCACGTAGGTCGCGTTCTCATCCACGAGATCGACGAGGTCCATCACGACCCCCTCGCACCCCGCAAGGGTCGAGAACAGGCCGCCGAGTCCCATCGCGAGGAACGACCGCCTCCGCTGCATCCGCTGTCTCCGAACCATCGATTACACCTCGCGGGGCACAGGTGTCGGCCTCCGGTTCACCCGAAACCCGGATGGCCGGAACGTTGAACATAGATGGGCGCGCGTTCCTCCACGACGGACTCGATCCTGTATACTGTGAGCCGTCAGCACGCGGCTGCCATCCGAACGGGATCGGAGTACACACTGCACGAACCGGGCGCGGCGCTCGCCAATCCTTCCACCGGCCTCCCGGGACGCACGTCGATGCGCCCGGCGGTGGTCGTGGCGCTCATCGTCGTCTCGCACACGACGATCGATGCGTACACCGCGTTCCTGCCGCCGCTGCTGCCGCGGATCATGGACAACCTCGGCCTCTCGATCACGCTGGCCGCGACGCTGTCGACCGTGCTCTCCATCTCGACCGCGCTCCCGCAGCCGGCCTTCGGCTACCTCGCCGACCGGTTCGGGAGGCGCGCCTTCCTCGCCGCGGGCCCGATCGTTGGGGGCGTGTTCATCTCGCTGCTGGGGATGGCGCCCAGCTACTTCGTCCTCCTCCTGTTGCTCACGGTGGGAGGACTGGGGTCGGCCGCCTTCCACCCGCCGGGGGCCTCTCTCGTCGCGCGCGCCGGAGATGGTCGTGGAAGCGGCGTGCGCATGTCCGTCTTCTCCTTCGGGGGGGCGGCGGGCTTCGCGCTGGGGCCGATCAGCGCGGTCGCCATCGTGGGCCTGTTCGGCCTCTCCGGTCTGTGGATCGCGATGATCCCGGGGGTCGTGCTCGGGGTCGCCCTCTGGTTCGTCGCGAAGGGTCGGACCCGGGTGGGGCCGGGGACCCCGCCGCCTCCCCCGCTGGAGGTGCTCCGCAAGCTCAGGGGGCCGCTCGGTCTCGTATTCGGGATTTCGGTCGTCGGATCCTTCGCGCAGAAGGCGGTCCTCACCTTCATCCCGATCATCGCCCACCGCGCGGGACAGAGCGAGACGGCGGGCGCCATCGTGCTCAGCGTCTATCTCGGCGCCCAGGGCCTGGGGACGCTCGCCTCCGGCTACCTCACCGACCGGCTCAACCGGCAGCACCTCCTGGCCGCGATCAGCGTGCTCGCCGTGCCCACGCACATCCTCGCGTTCACGCTGGCGCCGGCCAGCCCCGCCGCGATCGTGATGGCCGTGTGCGCGGGCTTCCTGAACATGGCGCTGCTGCCTCCGATCGTCGTGGTGGCTCAGGAGATCCTGCCCTCCGGGACGGCGGTGAGTTCGGGCATCGTGATGGGGCTCGCGTGGGCCGTGGGGACGCTGGCGATTCCCGTCGTGGGCGGGTTCGCGGACGCGTTCGGGCCGGTCGTCGCGACCGCGTGGTCGATGCCGCTCCTGCTGCTCGGCGCGCTCTTCGCAATGCAGCCTTCGCTTCGTCCATACCGCAGAGCCCAATGATGAATCGATCGAACCCCTCCGTCGTCGCATTGGCCGGCACCGTCGTCGTGTTGGCCGGCGCCGTGTTGGCTGGCGCCGCCCTCTCTGCCTGCGGGGGGTCGCCGCCGCCGGACCCGGCCGACCTGATCCTCGTGGACGGACGCGTGATCACGCTCGACGCGGAGAGCCGCGTGGCCGAAGCCGTGGCGGTGCGCGGCGAACATGTCGTGGCCGTCGGCGCGACGTCGGAGATCGAAGCGCTCGCGGGCCCGGAGACCCGCCGCATCGACCTCGCCGGGCGCGCGATGACGCCCGGCCTTATGGACGCGCACGTCCACTTCGCGAACGGCGGCGCGAACCGCCTGTACCGCCTCGACCTCAGCTATCCGAACGTGGAGAACATCGCGGACGTACAGGGCATGGTCGCGGAGCAGGCCGGGCGGCTGCCCGAGGGCGAGTGGGTGCGCGGCGGCGGCTGGGACGAAGGGAAGCTCGAGGAGTTGCGCTACATTTACGCCTCCGACCTGGACGCCGTCGCCGCGGGGCAGCCCGTGTGGCTGGCGCACACGATGGGCCACTACGGCGTGGCCAACTCCCTCGCCCTCGACATGGCGGGCATCACGGCCGAGACGCCCGATCCGCCCGGCGGCACGATCGACCGCGACGCGGCCGGGCAGCCGACCGGCGTCCTCAAGGAGTCCGCGATGGGTCTCGTGACCCGCCTCATCCCGTCGCTCGGACCCGGCGAGCGGCGCGAGGGGATCCGCGCGCTCGCCGACGCCTTCAACGCCGAGTGCATGACCGGCGGCAAGGACCCCGGAATCGGCCGCCGCACGTGGGAGGCCTACCGCGATGTCCTCGCCGACGGCGACCTCTCGGTGCGGATCTTCGCCCTGTGGGACGCCCGCGACGGGACGCCGGACGACGTCCGCGCCTACGCCGACAGCCTCGCGGCCTTCACGCGGCCCTACGAGTCGACGGGGGACGACCGGCTCATCGCCGGCGGCGTCAAGTTGTACATCGACGGCAGCGGCGGCGCCCGCACGGCCTGGCTGTACGAGGACTGGAACCGGGAGCGCACCGGGACCGACACCGGCAATCGCGGCTATCCGACGATGGACCCGGACGAACTGCGCCGCCGCTTCCGGGCCTATCACGACGCCGGCCTCCACGTCTCGATCCACTCCATCGGCGACCGCGCGATCGACTGGACCGTCGACAGCTTCATCGAGGCGCTCGAGGCCACCCCCACCCGCGGGCTCCGGCACGGGATCATTCACTCGAACATCCCCACGGACCGCGCGCTCGACGCGATGGCAGAACTCCAGCGGGAATGGCAGGCCGGCTACCCGGAGCCGTCCCCCACCTTCACGTGGTGGATCGGAGACACCTACGCGGGGAACTTCGGGCCCGAGCGAACGCTGCGGCTGAATCCGTTCCGCTCCTACCGGGACCGGGGCATGATCTGGGCGAGCGGTTCCGACTTCTTCGTCACTCCCTACCCGGCGCGCTACGGCGTCTGGGCCTCCGTCGCCCGCCAGCCGCTGCTCGGCGTCTACGGGAGCGACCCGTACGGCACCGCCGAGTCCGTCGATGTCGAGACGGCCCTGCGCTCGTTCACGACCTGGGCCGCGCACCAGATGTTCCTCGAGGAGAAAGTCGGGACGATCGAACCCGGAAAGTACGCGGATCTCGCGGTCTGGGACCGCAACCCGCTCACCGTCCCGACGATCGAACTGCGTGACCTGTCGTGCGAGATGACCGTCTTCAACGGGGAAGTCGTTTTTGACCGCGCGAGCGTCCCCGCACCATGACGCGCCCCGGCCGCTCACGTGCTCTCCCGCGGTAGGAAGGACAACGGATGCAACCTCGACCCCTCGCGACGGAACGTCCCATCCCGGAGAGTTGGGAGCCGGACCTCGAGGCGACCCTCCTCTACATCGTGCGGGGAGGCGAAATCCTCCTCATCCACAAGAAGCGAGGCCTCGGCGCCGGCAAGCTGAACGGAGCCGGGGGCAAGGTCGAACCCGGCGAGAGCACGATCGAGGCCGCGATGCGCGAGTTCCAGGAGGAACTGCGTGCGCGGCCCGTGGCGCCCCGGAAGGTCGGCGAAGTGGGATTCGAGGTGCTGAGCGGCATGTCCATCCTGATCCACGTCTTCCGGTCGGACGTGCTGGAAGGAGAGCCCGTCGAGACGGGCGAGGCGACCCCCGTGTGGACGCCCGTCGACGACATCCCGTACGACCGGATGTGGGAGGACGACCGCCACTGGCTGCCGCACCTGATCGAGGACCGCCCGTTCCAGGCCTACGCGCGTTTCGAGGGCGATGACATGGTGCACTGCCGGGTGGTCTGTCTCTCCGACACCGACAGCTTGCGCCCGGAGTCGCTCTGAAGCACCCGCGCGACCCCGTTCGGGCACCGAGACTCCGCAGGAGATGAATCCGATGCCGAAGACATCGCGAAACCCGGCCCCGCTTCGTGCCGCACTCCTGGTGATCGCCGCGCTGGCGGGATTGGCTCTCCCGCGGAGCGCCGCGTCGCAGCAGCCGGTAGGGATCGCGGGACGCCTCCTCGACGCCGGCACCCGAGCACCCATCGCGGCGGCGCTCGTCTCCATCCCCGCGCTGGACGTCTCGACGCTCACCGCCACGGACGGAGCGTTCCAACTGGTCGTCCCCCCCGGCTCGCACACGTTCGAGATCCGGCACATCGGCTACGGTACGCGGACGACCGAGGTCGAGGCGCGGGCCGACGGCACGCTCTCGCTGGAGTTCCTCATCGAGCCGGCGGCGATCGAGGTCGCCCCGCTCGAGGTCAACGTCGAGTGGAGACCGTCGTACCTGGAGCAGGTCGGTTTCTACGAGCGCCGGGCTCACGGCAACCCTCGAAGCAGATTCTACGATCCCGACGACATCCGCCGCGGAGGCGACCCCCTGATCGTCGGCTGGCGAATCATGAACGATAGTATCCTCAACCTGAGCCGGGCCACCAGCTTCAGCCTGTGCACTCCACAGATCCTCATCGATGGCCGCCGGGACCGCGTCGGCTTCATGACCGGCCTCGCCTATCACCGAATAGGAGGCGTAGAGGTCCACGGCGAGCCGCACAAAGTGCCGGGCCTCGAGCCTCTGATACGCGCGGGGGGCGAGGATGGGTATTGCCCCACGGTCCTCATCTGGACACGCCAGTGGCTGACCGCGGCCGAGCTTGAAGAGCGGCGGATCGTTCTCTGCGAGCCCGACCCCGGAACGGACCGGGCTCCGCTCGTGGTCGAGGGGACGGTCACGGATGCGCTGACCGGCCTCCTCCTGCCCCGGGCGACCGTGACGGCCTGGATCACGGAACCGGGCGGTCGGGAGCGTGAGAAGGAGACGACGGCCGACGACAACGGCCGCTTCCGGTTCTGCGACCTCGATCCGCGGACGGGCGTGAAGATCTGGGCCAGGTACGCCGGCCTCGGCGGCGAACTGGCGCCCGTGTCGGGCGAGACAGCCCCCGTGACGGCCGATACGGCCCCCGTGACGCGGGATCTGGTGATCCCCATCGCTCGTCACGGCCATGTCGCCGGCCGCGTCTTCGATCGCCAGCGGGGCGAACCCGTGCCCGGGGCCGAGATCAGGCTGGCGACGGCCGAGGCCGCACCGACCCCCGGCGACCGTGGCCCGTCCGCCGAGGCCGGTTATACGACGATGAGCGACGAGCACGGTCTCTTCGCGATTCCGGACCTGATCCCCGGGGACTACGGGCTCGCCGTATCCCACCCCGACGCCGGTGTCGCCGGAGACACCATCCCGGTCCCCTCCGGTTCAACGGTGGATGTCCGCGTCGAACTCGACCCCGCGCCCGACGCCGCCTCGCCCGGAGCGGGGCCGCGGATCGTGGCTGAGCGGCGGCATCCGCGTCTCACGGAAGTCGGTTTCTACGAACGCAGGCGGGAGAGCGCGACACGCGGCCGCGGACACTTTTTCACACCGGAGCGGATTAGGGCCCTCGCGCCCACTCGCCTCACCGACATCCTCACCGAGGTGGACGGCCTGCGCGAAGTCTGCCCGCGACAGACGTGCCGCCTCGTCTCGCCGCCCGCGAGGAGATGCTCCCACATGTCCGTCTTCCTGAACGACACGCTGGTCATTGATGGCCGCGCCTGGGACTTCGAGCAGGGGGGCGTGGACGACCTGGCGGCTCCGCATGAGATCGTCGCCATCGAGGTCTACCTGAGGGCCGTCTCCCTGCCCGGGGAGTTCGCCGCTCCATCCAACCGGTGCGGCGCGATCGTCATCTGGAGCGGGTAGCCGCGGACGCGATGGCTCTCAGCGCGGCGACGCGCTCTTCCGTGGGCGGATGGGTCGTGAAGAGGGAGGTGAGACCGCGACGTCGACCCGCGAAGGGGTTCACGATCGCGAGCGAGGCGCCGGCCGGGTTCACCTCCATCGGGATGCGGCGGGCGCCGGATTCCAGGCGCTTCAGGGCGCCGGCCAGACCCATGGGATCGCCCGTGATCTCGCCCCCGGTGCGGTCCGCCTGAAACTCGTTGCGGCGGCTGATCGCCATCTGGATGATGACGGCCGCCAGCGGGGCGACGATGGCCATGACCAGCATGCCGAGCGGGTTGTCGCCGTCATCGCGTCCGCCGCCGAAGATGAAGCCCCAGCGGGCGATCGAGGCGATCATCGCGATCGCGCCCGCCATCGTCGCCGCGACCGTGCCGACGAGCATGTGCCGGTGCTTGATGTGGGCCAGTTCGTGCGCGATCACGCCGTCCAGTTCGCGGGGAGGCAGCGCGCGCAGGATCCCCTGCGTGAAGCAGACCACGGCGTGCTCCGGGTTGCGTCCCGTCGCGAAGGCGTTCGGCTGCGGCTGCGGCGAGACGGCCACGACCGGCGCCGGCAGCCCCGCCCGCTTCCGCAGCCGCTCCACCCGGTCGTACAGGTCCGGCGCCTGCGACCGGTCGACGATCCGGGCCCGGTACATGCGCAGGACGACCCGGTCGCTGAACCAGTACATCCCGAAGTTCATCGCCCCCGAAAGCACCAGGAACAGCACCGCGCCCTGCTGCCCGAACAGCATCTGGCCGGCGAACACCATGAGAAGCGTCAGGCCCGTCATGAGGCCGAATACCTTGAACATCCTCTTTATCCCTCCGAGATCCCTGCGTCTCTCTTCTCAGTCCTAGCGTCCGACCGCGGCGCCCCGCGCCGCAGCGATGTCCGCATCCGCCGCCAGCAGGTCGCAGAACACGAAACCATCCCGTTCCACGACCTCGCCGCGTGCGACCGGGATCGGCCGGGACAGGATCGGACCGTCCCACACGAAGGTATGGAATTCTCCGTTCTCCCCGCACGGATCGACCCCTTCCGGGAGGTCGGCGAGGAAGCGGGCGTCGAAAGCGCGGCCCGCGAAGGAGGCGTCGAGCGCCGCCGGGTCGATGCAGACCGCGATGGCCTCGAACCCGTCCCGGATGAAGGAACGCGCGAGCGCCCCCGTGGGTTGCCTCCAGATCGGAAAGAGACACTCCAGCCCGGAGCCGGCGAGTTGCCGTTCGCGATACTCGCGGAGGTCCTCCAGGAAGATGTCCCCGAAGGCCACGCGGCGGATTCCGTCCTCTTGGAGGCGGTCGAAGGCCTCTCCCATCGCCCGTTCATAGATTTTATTCGAGGACTGCGGCGGGACGACGACCTCGACGAGCGGGATGCCGATGGCCGCCGCCTGGTCGCGCACCAGCGCGCGCCGCACGCCGTGCATGCTCACCCGGTCGTAGGCGTCGGTCACCGTCGTGATCAGGGTCTCGACCCGCCAGGCTCCGGACTGCTGCAGCGCATGCAGGGCCAGGGCGCTGTCCTTGCCGCCGCTGAAGCACATCGCGATGCGTTCGCTCACTCCGGGCCCGCTCCGGCGCTCACTCCATGACCGTCGCCCGGAACGCCCCCGTGAGCACGCGGCCCTCTCGCTTGACCTGCACCCAGATCGTGTACTCGCCCGGCTGAGGGAATGCGAACGGGAACTCGACCACGCCGGCGGGGGACGCCGCGCCGGCGCCGCCCATCGGCGACCCTCCGCCCATCGGCGACCCTTCGGGCGCGAGCACCGAGAGCGAGCCCATGGAAATCGTGCCCGCGGGATGCAGGTGCACGAACACCGCCCCGTCATCTCGCGTGAGCGCGGCGTGGCTGCGCATCCCCATGTAGGGTTCCAGGTCGGCCGGCTTCTCGTCGGGATCCCACACCCTGAACGACAGCACCGTTTCCTCGTCGACCCGAAGCTCCCGGTCGCCCTGCCACTCGAGGATGGAACCGTCGGCCAGCGGCGCCTCGGAGCGCGGCCCGGCGACCGCCATCGGAAGTCCGGTCCACGCCGAGTCGTCAGGGTCCGGCAGCAGGTCGGCGCCCTCGCCGGCCTCGCCGGGAGCCGCGAGCGCCGCCGCGTCGACGGTCACCGTGTCGACGACCGTCTGCGCGAAGCCGGACTCGTTGACGATGTCGCCGTAGATGCGGTATTCGCCCGGCGGCAGGTCCGGCCACGGGACGCGGAAGGTGGACGAGTCCACGGGGACGGGGTGCACGTGGGCGAACGCGTCCATGCCCGGCGCCCCGACCACGAACATGTGCATGAGCTTGCCGTGGTCCGGCACCAGCGGAGTCCAGTCCCGGCCCCGCCAGGCGGGATCGGTGATCGCGATCTCCAGAGCGGGCGTCCCTCCGTCGCGCACGATCGCGCCCTCCACGGCGAGGCGCTCGAAGATCCCGCTGCGGACGTCCCGGTCGACTGCTTCCCACCAGGCGTTCCCCAGGTAGAGGAGGCCCGCGACTCCCACGGCGGTGAGGACCATGGCGATCCGGGCGCGGCGGCGCCGACCCGGCCCCGCCGCCTCCCCCGCCGGAACCTGGCTCTCCCGCACCGCGGCCCCCGTGATCGAGACCACGCCGGCGACCAGGAGCAGCGCGAGCGCGGCCAGGATCCAGCCGAGACCCGGCGGCAGGTCGAGCACTCCGAGCATGACCGAGGTCACGGGAACCGAGACCTCGCCGCTCCCCCGGGCCCCCTCCACCGCGACCTCGACCCGGTACGCGCCCACCGTCATGAGCCACAGTTCCGCAGCGTACAGTTCGGGATCGCCCGCCACGGGAGCGGCGACGTCGGCGGGCGGCGCGCCGCCTTCCGGGGCCGCGTCCCAGCGCACGGGACGCACGGTCACGCGGTCCGCACCGCCGCCCGACACGCGGACGGAGACCTCCGCCAGCCCCGGGATGACCTCCGGCGGACGGATGACGACGGAGACAGGCCAGGGCCCCGCCTCGCCGGAGAAGAAGACGTTCTTGCTCCCGACGTGCCCTGTCGCCACGACGTACAGCCCGGCCACGAACGCCGCTGTCCGCGCGAGACGGGCGACCCGGCAGGGCCTCACCGGCGGACGCGCAGGCACCAGTTGCCCAGCCACAGGCCCGAGCGGGCGGAGACGAACGCGATCGGCAGCGCCCACCACGCCGCGGCGACGAACCGCGACGCGGAGAAGTCGCCCGCGAGGTACGGGCCGCCGTGCCAGAACACGTTCTGCCAGGCGCCGGGCGCTGCGGTGTAGCCCCACGTGTCGCCCTGGAAGAAGTAGTTCCGCGCCCCTTCGGAGAGCATGAAGTCGGCGAAGACCCACTGGATCGCGCCGAAGGTGGCCACGAAGGCGACGCCCCCCACGGCCGCGATCCGCCAGTCCGCCGATGCCCGCCCGGGCGCCTCGCCCGGCGCCGAATGTCGCCGCAGCAGGAGGTCGATCACGATCGCGGGCGCGAACAGGAGGAGCGGGAACTCGGGCGCCACCATGTGGGTGACCGGACGCAGGATCGGTGCGAGCATCGGCTCCGCCGGGAAGAGCGGCAGCACCCACATCATCGCCAGGGCGACCCCGGTGTAGACCAGCGCCGCGCACGTCGCCGGCCAGCGCATCTGCCCGGCCCTCCCGATGGCGAAGAAGAGGACGGGGAAGACCGCCGCCATGATGAGGTGGAACGCCGCCCCGTGCATCTGGTTCGGGAACGTGTACTCCATGAGCAGCACGGAGAGCGACAGGATCAGCATCGCGGCGCTGAACACATAGGCCCCCGCGAGCTTGCGCCGGCCCGCCTCCGAGGCGCGGTTGTGCCACGACAGCGCCATCAGCAGAGCGCCCACCTGGATCGCATAGATTCCAAGCGCCAGGACCACGTGGGGCGGGCTCAGGATCTCGACGTCGAGCCCGTACGCGTTGTGCCACCAGTCGTCGAGCGGCGCGGACGTGAGCATGGCGATCGCGCCCCAGATCGCCACCCAGGCCCCGAGCGGCGCACGGAAGCCCCACATGCGGACGGAGCGTCCGACCTCCGCGTCCGTCCCCGAAAACGTCGTCTTCAGCGCGAGCCACCCGCACGACAGCCCCGCCGCCAGCCCGCCCGCGTAGACGAGCAGGTGCGCGGGCGTGAAGAGCGTGTCCCGCCCGATCGTCCGGTGCCACGAGATGTCCCACGTAATGCCCACGATCACGGCTCCCGAGGCGAACAGGACCGCGGCCAGAGGCCACGGAATGCTGTCCGCCGACTCCGCCGCGCCCTCGCGCCGCGCGAAGACGGAGGCGGGTGCTGCTGTCGATTCCATCGCGTTCCCCCCGAATTCCTTCCTCCCGCGGCCGGCCGCTCCATGGGCCGCGGGCTATCGACACATCCGATCCACCGCCCGAAGATAGGTCTGGTTCAACCGAGATGCAGGAGATTCAACGTGAGATCAGAGAGATTCCGGCACCCGCGCCCGAGGTGGACCGGGAGCGCGCTCAGAGTCACCGCCCCGGCTGCGGCCGCCGTCGCCCTTGGCGTCGCCGGCTGCGCCCGCCCGGACCCGGCATCGGACCCCGCCGCCTCCGATTCGTCCTCTGCCGCGCTTGCGGCGGACCAGATCGACGCGATTCACGCCATCGCCGCTTCCCCGATCGAGGCGGGTCGCGCCGCGGGCATGTCCATCGCGGTCGTGCGCGGGACGGACACGCTCCTGATCGAGGAGTTCGGTCACGCCGACCTCGAACTGGACGTGCTCACGCCCCCGGACGCCGTCTACGAGGTCGGATCCGTGACCAAGCAGTTCACCGCGGCCGCCGTTCTCCTCCTGCAGGAGGAAGGGAAGCTCTCCCTCGACGACCCGCTCACGAGGTGGCTGCCCGACTACCCCGTCGGGGACCGGACCGTCACCGTCCGACAACTCCTGGACCACACCTCGGGCATCAAGGGCTACACCGAGATGGAGCATCTCTGGGCGGAGCTCGCTCCCCTCGAACTCCCGCGGGACACGCTCGTCACGCTCTTCGCCGCCGAGCCGTTCGATTTCGAACCCGGCACGGCGATGACCTACAACAACTCGGGCTACTTCCTCGCCGGACTCGTCATCGAGGCGGCGAGCGGGATCAGCTACGAGGACTTCGTCGAGGAGCGCCTCTTCGGCTCGGCCGGGATGGAGAACTCCCGCTACTGCCACAAGGACGAACTCACGCCCAACCGGGCGAAGGGGTACGAGCCGGGCGACGACGGGCTGCACCCGGCGCCGTACCTCGACCACCAGTGGCCCTACGCCGCGGGGTCGCTCTGCTCCACGGTGCGCGACCTCGTCGCCTGGAACCAGGCCCTCCACGGAGACGGGGAGGGCGGCGGGATCCTGACTCCCGAGAGCTATCGCCTGATGATCACGCCCGAGCCCCTGCTCGACGGCACGGATCTGCGCTACGCGAAGGGCCTCGCGATCACCGATCGGGACGGGACCCCGCGGATCGGACACGGCGGCGGGATCTTCGGCTACGTCACCGACCTCCGCTACGTCCCATCCGAGGATCTGTCCATCGCGGTGCTCATCAACACGGCCGGAGGCGCCTCGCCCGCCGAGGTCGCGGGACAGATCGAAGATGTGGTGCTCGGCGCGCCGGCGGAGACCGCCACGGCGACCTTCGAGGGCGACCCCTCACCCTACGCGGGCCGCTACGAAGGCCCGGCCCGCGGCCAGCGCATCACCGCGACGGTGGCGGCCGAGGACGGACAACTGACCATCGACACGGGAGGCGGCGAGCCGGCCACCCTCTCGTGGCTTGGCGGCGACGAGTTCGCCGATGGGCGGACCCTCTACCGCTTCATCCGCGGAGACGATGCCGAAGCCGCCGAAGCCGCCGAAGCCGCCGGCGGTGCCGGTGCGACCGCCCCTTTCAATGAACTTCGGATGGACGTCGTTTCGGGACACTTCGTCCTGCGGAGGATGACCCCATGACCACGCATCGAACCCCTGCTACCCGCGCTCTCCGCGTGTTCCCTGCGGGGCTGGTCCCGGCCGTCACGGCCCTTGCCGCCGCGTCGGCCACAGCCGCCGCTCCCGCGTCGGCCCAGGAGGTCGCGGGGCTCGTCGGGGCGGAATCGAGCGAACTCGCACCGGTCGTGGAGCGCTACTCCGCCGACCGCGTCGCCCTCGGGCGCCGGTGGACCGTCTCGTACTCTCCTGAACGCACCCGCCGATTCAACGGGTTTTTCTCCGGCTGGCAACGGGAGATCGACGCGCTTGATTTTGAGGCGTTGAGTCTCGAGGGACGCGTGGATTACGTCCTCCTCCTCAACGAACTGCGCTACCAGCTGGACCTGCTGACGCGCGAGTCGGGGCTCGCCGCCGAGATGGACGGGTTCATCTCCTTCACTTCGCTCATCGTGGAGCTGGAGGAACGTCGCCGGCGCCGGGAACCGGTGGAGTCGGAGTCCGCCGCGGCCCGTCTCGCGGAGCTCCCGGCCGAGATCGAGGCCGCCCGAGGCGAAGTCGAAGCCCGGCTCAGGGGCGGAGGAGGCGTCTCGCGGATCGTCGCGCTCCGGGCGGTCACGGCGCTGGCCGAGCGCACGCGTCTCCTCGAGGACTGGTACGAGCACTATGCCGGCTACGACCCCGTCTTCACATGGTGGAACGAGGACCCGTACGCCCGAGCGAAGGCCGCCCTCGAAGGCTACGCGACTTTCCTGCGCGAGTCGGTCATCGGCTACCGCGAGGGCGAGGACGAACCCATCGTCGGCGACCCGATCGGCGCGGAGGGTCTCGCCGCGGACCTCCGGCGCGAGATGATCCCCTACAGCCCTGCGGAGCTCATCGCGATCGCCGAGCGGGAGTACGCGTGGTGCGAGGAGCGGATGATCGAAGCGTCGCGCGAACTCGGCTACGGGGACGACTGGCGGGCGGCCCTCGAGTACGTGAAGACGCTGCACCGCGACCCCGGCGACCAACCGCAGATGATCCGGGAACTCGCCGACGAGGCGCTCGCCTTCGTCACGGAACGCGACCTCGTCACCGTCCCCCCGCTCGCGGACGAGATCTGGCGCATCGAGATGATGTCGCCCGAGCGCCAGAAGGTGTCGCCCTTCTTCCTCGGCGGAGAGGTGATCCAGGTCTCCTTCCCCACCGACGGGATGGAGCACGAATACAAGCTCATGAGCATGCGGGGGAACAACGAACACTTCTCCCGCGCGACCGTCCACCACGAACTCATTCCCGGACACCACCTGCAGGGGTTCATGACGAGCCGCTTCAACTCCCACCGGCGCGCGTTCTCCACCCCGTTCTGGGGCGAGGGGTGGGCGCTCTACTGGGAGATGCTGCTGTGGGACCTCGGCTTCCCGTCGACCCCCGAGGACCGCATCGGCATGCTCTTCTGGCGCATGCACCGCACGGCCCGGATCATCTTCTCCCTCTCCTTCCACCTCGAGCGCATGACCCCGCAGGAGGCGATCGACTTCCTCGTCGAACGGGTCGGGCACGAGCGCGCGAACGCGGAGGCGGAGGTGCGGCGGAGCTTCAACGGCTCCTACTCCCCGCTGTACCAGGTCGCCTACATGATCGGCGGGCTCCAGTTCCGGGCCCTGCACGAGCAGCTCGTGCAGTCGGGGGAGATGACGAACCGCGCCTTCCACGACGCGATCCTCAAGGGCGGCCGCATGCCGGTCGAGATGGTGCGCGCGCGCCTGCTCGGCGAGGCGCCGCCGAAGGACTTCGAATCGACTTGGCGCTTCCAGGGCGACCCGCTGCGCCGCACGACCTCCGGGGAACCGGCCTCGCTGGAGCCGGCCTCGAAGCGGCCCGCCTTGCCGGAGACGGCACACTGACGCGCTGAAAGGAAGACACATGACTCGCGATCCGCATACGACGGCGATCACCGGCATCCTCCTCGCTCTGGGCGCCGCGGCTGGCGGCGGGAGCGAGCTTCACGCGCAGGACGGCGGCTGGAACGGTGGCACGGACGGCGCCCTCTCGGTCGACCAGCTCCTCTCCATTGAATCGGTCGTCGGAGGCGCACCCGCCTGGTCCCCGGACGGCTCGACGATCCTGTTCGAGTCGGGGCTCTCCGGCGGTCTCATGACCCTGCCTCCCGACGGCGGCTTCCCCACGCGCGTGCCCGTGGACATGGGCGGCTCCGGCCACTTCCTCTCCTCGCAGATGCCGGGCTGGTCCCCGTCCGGGACGTGGATCTCATACGTGTCGGACAAGAGCGGCGCCCCGGAGATCTGGCTCTGGTCGACGCGTGACGGGGCCGATGTCCGGCTCACCGACCTCGGCGCGCGCATAAATTCCATGCGCTGGTCGCCGGACGAGCGCTCCATCGTCTTCGCGGGAGACCGCTACGGGAACTACGACATCTGGAAAGTGGACGTCGGCACGCGGCGCGTGGACCGCCTCACCGATGACAAGCGCTACGAGGTCTTCCCCACCTGGACGCCCGATTCCCGTCACGTCCTGTACGTCCGCCTCGACGACGCGTGGGAGGACCACGACGTGATCGAGATCGACGCCGCCGGCGGCAGCCCGCGCACGGTGATCGAGGACCGAGATTTCTTCGACTACGGCGCGGGCGCCACGTTCGGGTATCCGAGCGTATCCCCGGACGGCAGCCAGATCCTCTTCCGCTCGCACCGGAGCGGCTGGATCAACTACTGGCTTGCGCCACGAGAGGGAGGCGACCCCCGCCCGGTCGCCGCGGCCGAGGCCGACCAGAGCGCCGCGGCGTGGTCTCCCGACGGACGCTGGATCGCCTACACCGAGAACCACAACGGGCACCACGACCTGCGCGTGGTGCCGGCGGACGGGGGCGAGCCGCGAGTGCTCGTGTCACCGAAGGGCGGCGTCGCGTCGAGCCCCTCGTGGTCTCCGGATGGCCAGGCGATCGCCTACCTCCAGGAGGACCTTCTGAGCCCCCGCGACCTCCATGTCGTCTCGCTCGGGGACGGGCGCAGCCGGCAGCTCACCTCCTCCATGCCCGCCGGCAACTTCGGCGCCCGGCTCGTCGCGCCGGAGAAGATCCACTACGAAAGCACGGACGGGTACTCGATCCCGGCCCACCTCTACCGGCCCCCGGGGGCCGCGGCCGGCGACGGCCTCCCCGGCGTGATGTGGATCCACGGGGGTCCCACGTCGCAGTTCCACGACACCTTCCAGCAGCACGTCCAGTTCTTCGTCCAGCGCGGATACGTCGTCCTCCTGCCCAACATCCGCGGGAGTTCGGGCTACGGGAAGGCGTTCGCCGACGCGAACAACGGCTGCTGGGGGCACTGCGATCTGGAGGATGTCGTCGCGGGCGCGGACTACCTGCGGGCGCTCCCGGAGGTCGATCCCGAGCGGATCGGGATCACGGGGACGAGTTACGGCGGCGTGATGAGCATGTACGCGGTCGCCTTCGCGCCGGACGCCTTCCGCGCCGCGATCCCCGGATCCGGCTACACGGACTGGGTCCACTTCCAACACGGCGAGAACGAACTCCGGCACATCAAGCTGCTCGACCACGAACTCGGCCCGTTCGAGACGAGCGAGGACGTGTGGAGCCACAGTTCGTCGATCTCGCACGTGGCAGACGTCTCGACGCCGATCCTCCTCGTGCACGGCGTCGGCCGCTATCCGGGCTCCGACCAGTCCGAGATCTTCGCGCGGGCGCTGGAGAACCATTACAAGCCGTTCCAGTACAAGACGTACCCGAACGAGAACTACTACGTGTACGGGAAGGCGAACCGCCGGCAGATGCTCCTCGACATGCTCGACTTCTTCGAGCAGTTCCTGAAGTGAGGATCGATCCGCCCGCCGCGCATTTCCTCGCGGCGACTCTCATCCTCGTGGGCTGCGAGCGCGTCGAACCCGTCCCGTCCTCCGATGTCGGCGCGGATGCCATGGCGCTCCGCGCTGCGACCGAGGCCGGCCCGGTTGAAGTGGCTGTAGCGACGAGCCAGGGGGAGTTCGTCATCGCCGTCCATCGCGAGTGGGCGCCGCTGGGGGCCGAGCGGTTCCTCACCCTCGTCGAATCCGGCTACTACGACGACGCCCGCTTCCACCGCGTCGTCCCCGACTTCATCGTCCAGTGGGGGCTCGCCGGCGACCCCGCCCTCACCGCCGAGTGGATGAACGCCTACATCCCCGACGATCCCGTCGTCGCCTCCAACACGCGCGGCCGCATCGCCTTCGCCTTCACCGACCCCGGCACCCGCGCGACCCAGGTGTATATCAGCCTCGTGGACAACTCGCGGCTCGACTCGACGGGATTCGCGCCGTTCGGCGAGGTCGTGAGCGGCATGGACGTCGTGGATGCCCTCTATTCCGGCTACGGAGAGAACTCGGGCGGCGGCCTGCGCCGAGGCGACCAGAGCCGGATCGTCACCGAGGGCAACACCTACCTGGACCGCGAGTACCCCCTCCTCGACCGCCTCATCGGAGCCAGCCGCCGCTGAGCCGGTCGCGCGTATGGGCCGACCCGAAAGCGCTAAGGGGCTGCTTTCTGTAGCTCGAACAGTTTGCCCGCGCCCGCCTCGCCGAGCCGCAGGAGTTCGTCGAGTTCTTCGCGCGTGAAGGGGGCGCCCTCGGCCGTCCCCTGTACTTCGACCAGGCGTCCGTCCTCGAGGTGGACGAAGTTGAAGTCGACGTCGGCCGCCGCGTCCTCCACGTAGTCCAGGTCCAGTCTCGCCTCGCCGTCCACCATGCCGGCGCTGATCGCGGCGACCCACTGGCGGAGGGGGCTCGCGCCGAGCATCCCGTCCGACACCAACCGCTGGAAGGCCATCTCGAGCGCCACGCACGCTCCCGTGATCGAGGCGGTCCGGGTGCCGCCGTCGGCGACGAGGACGTCGCAGTCCACGGTCACGGTCCGCTCGCCGAGGGCCGCGAGGTCGACCGCCGCCCGCAGCGAGCGGCCGATGAGGCGCTGGATTTCCTGGGTGCGGCCTCTCGCGCCGCGCCGCTCTCGCCGGGTGCGCTCGGCCGTGGCCCGGGGCAGCATGGCGTACTCGCCCGTCACCCAGCCGCCGCGGCCCTCGCGCCACGGCGGGACGCTCTCCTCGACGGAGGCCGTGCAAAGCACGCGCGTCATCCCCATCGTGATCGTGCACGATCCCTCGGCGAAGGGGGCGGTTCCCGTCTCGAGGGTCGTGGGTCGCAGGGCGTCCAGCGCCCGGCCGTGTGGACGTGCCGGCATGGGGCAGCCTCGGTCGAAAGGTCGAAAAGGGAGAACCGATGAACGTCGAGCGCGTTGAGAGTATGCCGGACGCGACCCCGCTGCGATGGCGGATCCCCGCCGCGTGTCTCGTGCTGGCCGGTGTGGCGGCGGCGTGCGCGCCGGGCGACGCCCCGGAGGCGGAAGCGGAGATCGTCCCGACGAGCGTCCTGCTCACCGGGGCGACGGTGATCGACGGATCGGGGGAAGCCTCGTTCACGGCCGACGTGGCGGTGGAGGGCGACCGCATCACCTTCGTCGGCGACGCCGCGGAGAGCGAAGCGGCGCCTGCCACGCGGGACACGATCGCGCTCGACGGCCTCCTGCTCACGCCCGGTTTCATCGACATGCACAGCCACATCAGCGTCATCAGCGTCGGCGAGGCGTACGGGCTCGCCGCGGTCGAGTTCCTCACACAGGGGATCACGACGGGCGTGATCGGGGTCGACGGCTCGAGCAGCACGGACCTCGCCGCGCTTTACGCGGACCTCGAAGCGTCCGGCGTCGGCAAGAACATCGTCTCCTATATCGGACACGGCTCCGTCCGGGGGACGGTCATGGGCATGGACGACCGCGCCCCGACCCCGGGCGAACTCGACGAGATGAGGGCGCTCGTCAGGAAGGGAATGGAAGACGGCGCCTTCGGGCTTTCGACGGGACTTTTCTACACGCCCGGCTACTACGCGGAGGCCGACGAGGTCATCGAACTCGGGCGGGTGGCGGCGGAGTACCCCATCGGCGGAGAGCACGCCCCAGTCTACGATACCCACGACCGGGATCTCGGGGCCGCCTATCAGGGCATCGGCTACCACAACTCGATCCGCGAGGCGATCCACATCGGCGCCGAGTCGGGGCTCCGCACGATTTTTAGCCACTTCAACGCGCAGGGGGCCGCGCTCTACGGGCGGGCCGCGGAGGGCGCGGCGATCATCGACTCGGCGCGCGCCGAGGGCCTTGAGGTGGCGGGCGCACAGCACGTCTACACGTCCACGATGTCGAGCCTGCGCGCCTACACGATCCCGCGCTGGGCGCAGGCCGGCGGTCCGGAGCAGATGGTGCGCCGCTTCGCCAACCCGGATACGGCCCGGATCCTCGATGTGCAGACGATGGAGATGCTCGAGATCCGCGGCGGCCCGGAGAAGATCGTGTTCGCCGACGCGAGGCCCGAGTTCAACGGCAAGACGCTGGCCGACGTGGCGGCCGAGCGGGGGCTGCCCGTCCCGGAGGCCGTGCGCGAGATCATGTCCGAGTCGAACCCGTGGGTGATGAACCGCGATCTCTACGACGTCGAGAACACGCGCTACCTCGCCACGATGCCGTGGATGATGACGTGCACCGACGGTGCGACGCCCGCCCCGGGGGCCGAGATCGTGCACCCCCGCGTGTACGGGACTTTCCCGAAGAAGATCAAGGATTTCGTGGACCGGGATGGCGCGATCGGGCTGCCGTTCGCGATCCGGGGCATGTCGGGCCTCGCCGCGGACTTCCTGCGCCTCGACGATCGCGGTTATGTCCGCGAGGGGATGGTCGCCGACATCGCGGTCATCGACCTCGACCGGTTCACGGACCGCGCGACGTACGACGACCCGCACCAGTTCTCCGAGGGTGTCGTTCACTTGCTCGTGAACGGCCGCTTCGCGATCCGCGACAACGAAGTGACCGGCGAACTCGCCGGCCGCCCGTTGCGCCGCCCCTGACGGCCGCGGAAGATCAACGGCCACGTATCGACACATCAGGAGCAACCCCATGATTCCGTCGCGCCTGGCGCCCACCGCGGCCCTTTTCGCGTTCGCCCTCCTTCCGGCGGCGGGCGCCGCCCAGACCGGCCTTGTCATCGAGGACGGGCAGGCGCAGATCGTCCCGGCCTTCGCGGATTCGTCGACGTGGATCCGGCACGATCTGTGGGTCGAGACCGGATTCGACTCCGATGGCGACGGCCGCCCGGATCGCGTCCACGTGGATGTGACCCGCCCGGCGCAGACCGAGAGCGAAGGGCTCGAAGTCCCGGTCATCTACGAGACGAGCCCCTACTACTCGGGCGTCGCCGGCATCGACTTCGCGCACTTCTGGGACCTGCGCCAGGAGGTGGGCGGCGAGCCGCCGCCGCGCGATCCCTTCCCGCCCACGATCCGCCACATTGAAAGCCAGCCGAGGATCTCGAACTCGCACGTGGCGACCTGGGTGCCCCGGGGGTTCGCGGTCGTCCACTCGCAATCGCCCGGGACGGGCCAGTCGCAGGGGTGTCCGACCGTGGGCGGCGCGAACGAATCGCTGGCGCCCAAGGCGGTCATCGACTGGCTCAACGGCCGGGCGCGGGGCTTCACGAGCGTGGACGGAGACGAGGAAGTCGAGGCCTGGTGGGCGACCGGCCGAGTCGGGATGACGGGCACCTCCTACAACGGGACGCTGCCCCTCGCGGCGGCGACGACCGGGGTCGAGGGCCTCGAGGCGATCATCCCGGTCGCGCCCAACACCTCCTACTACCACTACTACCGCTCCAACGGGCTCGTGAGGGCGCCGGGCGGATACCCCGGCGAGGACATCGACGTCCTCTTCGACTTCATCTTCAGCGGGTTCCCCGAGGTGCGCGACTACTGCCTCGCGAACGTCCGCGACGAGATGACGGCGCAACTGGACCGAACGACGGGCGACTACAGCGACTTCTGGGCGGGGCGGGACTACCTGAACCACGTCGACGGCGTGCGCGCGGCCACCCTCATGAGCCACGGCTTCAACGACTGGAACGTCATGCCCGAGCACAGCTATCGCATCTCGATGGCGCTGCGGGAACGGGGCGTGCCGCTCCAGATCTTCTATCACCAGGGCGGGCACGGCGGCCCGCCGCCGCTCGAACTCATGAACCGGTGGTTCACCCGGTACGTGGCCGGTGTGGAGAACGGAGTGGAAGACGACCCCGGGGCGTGGATCGTGCGAGAGGGAGACGACCCGCGGGAGCCCACGCCCTATCCGAGCTACCCGCACCCCGAAGCGGAGGGCGTGGCGCTTCAGCCGGGAGGCGACGGGCACTGGACGGGCGCCCTCTCCCTCGACGACTCCGAGCGCGGCGACGCATCGGGCGTCGTCCCCGGCGCAGGGGCGGGGACCGGAACGATCATCGACAACTTCGCGTTCTCCGGGGACGAACTCGCCGCTGCGGAGTGGTCGAACCACCGCCTCCTGTACGCGACCCCCGAACTGCGCGAAGACGTCCATCTCTCGGGCGTCGCCACCGTCCGTGCGCGCGTGTCGGCGGACGCGCCCGCCGCCAACCTGTCCGTGTGGCTCGTGTCGCTGCCCTGGACCGGGGGCGGGGAGATCAACGACAACCTCATCACGAAGGGCTGGGCCGATCCGTCCAACGCGCGCGCCGAGGACATCGCGTCGCCCCGCACCGGCGCGCCGCTCACGCCGGGAGAGTTCGTCGAGATGGAGTTCGCCCTCCAGCCCGACGACCAGGTGATCCCAGCCGGGGCCCGCATCGGCCTGATGATCTTCTCCAGCGACCAGTCGTTCACGCTTCACCCCGACCCCGGCACGACCCTGACCGTCGACCTCGGCGCCACGAGCATCTCGCTGCCCGTCGTAGGGGGGACCGCAGCTCTGCGGCGTGCCCTGGGAGTGCCCGCCTCCCAGTAGCGCCCGGCGGATGCAACCCCGGGGCCACCCATCGGCATCTACCGAGGTGAGGCCGTTGCCTGCGGGCACGGTTCGTGAACCCCGCGGACCCAAATCGGAGCTGAATCCATGGGCCGACTCCTCTTCGCCGGACTCCTGTGCACGAGCCTGGCCTGTGCCGCGCCCGGTTCCGAGGGGGACGCCGCGACCCCGCGAGGGGTTCTGG
The DNA here is from genome assembly GCA_022820995.1 of Gemmatimonadota bacterium. Classification (GTDB taxonomy): domain Bacteria; phylum Gemmatimonadota; class Gemmatimonadetes; order Palauibacterales; family Palauibacteraceae; genus Palauibacter. The sequence goes on from JAJEEM010000061.1 coordinate 60,021, forward strand.
TCTCCGATTCGGCGGGCGTCACGAACGTCGATCTTGGCGCGGTCGAGGAACTGGCGCCCCCCGGCCTGACGCCAACCCTCGTCTTTTCCACACGGGATCTCGGGATCGAGTTGTTCTGGGCCGGCGACGCCGTCCTGCTCGGAAACGGCGGCCTCGCGCTCGCCAACACCGGTTCGAGCGAGGTGCTGCTCTTCTCCGGCGAGGGTGCGATGACGGCCCGGATCGGGGGCCAGGGCGAAGGGCCCGGCGAGTTCAGCAGCGTCACCACTCTTCTCGCGACGGACGAGGGGTTCCTGGCCTACGATGCGCGGCTGGCCCGCCTCAGCGAGTTCTCGGAGAGCGGAGAGTTTCTCACGTCAGCCCCTCTCTCCCCCCAGAGCGCCATCGTGTCTCTGAAACCGCTCGCGAGAGACGCGGCCGGGCGCATGCTGGCGATCCTGGGAGAGCAGCGCTTCTTCCTTCCGGAGGGGATGAAGAGGGATACGACCCCAATCCTCTCGTTCACGGATTCCGGGGCGGAGCCCGACACGCTCGGAATGCTGCCCGCTCAGGAATGGACCTACGGAGGGATGCCCGGTGGCGGGATGACGCGCACCGAACCGGCGTTCGGGCGAACCGTGGTGGCCGGCGGCTTCCGCGACCGCGCCCTGATCGGAGACACGGACGTACTGAGCCTCTCCGTCCATGCGGCCGACGGGCGTCTCACGCGTCTCATCCACGGTTCCGGTGGCGGGTGGATGGTCACGGACGAAGAAATCGAGGCATGGAGAGCGGCGCGGCTCGCCCGCAGGGGCCCGGACATCCCCGACTTTTACGTGGAATTCGTCCGGAACGCCCCCTGGCGGGAGACGCATCCGGCCTTCCACTCCGCCGTTCTGGGACCCGACGAGATGGTGTGGATCGGGCTCGCGGCGCGGGCGGGCGACGAAACGCGACGCTGGCTCGTCCTCGGCCCCGACGGGCAGCCGCGCGGACAACTTGACCTTCCTGAAGGAGCGACGGTGCTGGCGATCGATGCCGACCGCTTCGTCCTCCTCGAGACGAACGCCCTCGACGAGGAGGAGGTCCGGCTCTACCGCTACCGGTAACCCCGCTGGCGGGACCCCGTCCACCACCCGCGAAACCGTGGGCGATTGAATTCGGTACGGTTCTCCCGGTATGCTGATCCGTCGTTCCGGGTCGTGACGCGCCCGGGAACGAACGACCCGGACGAACGGTACCGAACGGCGAAGCATGAGGACCCAGCGCAGGCTTCTCATCCTCCTCACAGGACTTCTCGCGGCCGCCCAGGCGTGCGCGAGTGCGGGGCGGGGTCCGTCCGACGACGCCGTCAGACCGGCTGCGGCCGTCCGCCCGGACGCGGCGCGCGTGGCGGAACTCGAGGCGATCTACCGGGCGCGCGCGGAAGCGGCACTCGAGGGCGCGCACGAGGCGGACATCCGCTTCATGACGCACATGATTCCGCACCATGCCCAGGCGCTGGTCATGGCCGGGTTCGCGCCGGACAACGGAGCCAGCCCCTCGATCCGGACCCTCTGCGCGAGGATCATCAACGCGCAGACCGATGAGATCGCCGTCATGAGCCGCTGGCTCTCCGACCGCGGCCTCCCCGTGCCCGAGATGGGAGACATGCGGGGCCACGGGGACGGAGCCATGCTCATGGCCGGGATGCTGACCCCGGGGCAGCTCGCGGAACTCGAAGACGCGCGCGGGGCCGACTTCGACCGGCTCTTCCTCGAATACATGATCCAGCACCACAAGGGCGCCGTGACGATGGTGCGGGAGTTGTTCGCGACGGACGGCGCCGCGCAGGACGACTTCGTCTTCAAGCTGGCCTCCGACATCCACGTCGATCAGGCCACGGAAATCGCCCGCATGGAAATCATGCTCGAGGCGCTCGCCGCGCCTGAGCCGGGCGGCTGATTCGTGAAGTTCACCCCAATCGAAGGATCCGACATGTCCGCAGTGACGAAGAAACGCGACGAGACCCGTTTCACCGCTCGCCTCGCGACGGTGCTCGCCGGCGCGATCGCCGTGGGAGGGTTCGCCGGCTGTGCATACCAGTCGGCGCAGACCGGCATGGCCACCGCTCCCGCAGCGGCGGCCGCCGCGCCCACGGGGCTTCAGGTGAATCCGCCCACGCCGGACCCGCGGATCGGACTCGCGCCCGGCATGTTCGACGCGGGCGAGGCGATCTGGAACCTCGACCTCGTGTCCACCACGCCCCCGCCGGACCCGTTCGTGGGCAAGACGAACTCCGATCTCGCCTTTTCCGGTCCGTACGCGATCCAGGGGAACTACGACGGCATCCAGATCTGGGACATCTCCGATCCCGCCAACCCGCAGACCGTCGTCACGTACGTCTGTCCCGCGTCCCAGAGCGACGTCTCCGTGTACGAGAACCTCCTGTTCGTCTCGGGCGAGGGGTTCGGCGGGCGGCTGGACTGCGGTGCGCAGGGCGTGGAGGAAGCCGTGAGCCACGACCGGCTCCGCGGCATCCGGATCTTCGACATCTCCGATATCACGGCGCCGGAATACGTGGCGAACGTCCAGACGTGCCGCGGGTCGCACACGCACACGCTGCTGGAACACCCCGGGGATGACGAGAACGTCTACATCTACGTCTCCGGCTCGGCGCCGGTGCGCCCGGCCGAGGAACTCGCCGGCTGCTCGGCCGCGCCGCCGGCCGAGGATCCGAACTCGGCGCTCTTCCGCATCGAGGTCATCCGCGTACCGCTCGCCGACCCGGCCAGCGCCGAAATCGTGAGTTCGCCCCGCATCTTCGAAGACCTGGTGGCGCCCCCGACCCACGGCCCGGCGCCCGACGACATCGCCGCGATCGAGGCGGCCCGGGAGCGCGGCGCCTTCATCATTGAGGTGCAGGGGCAGGAGATGGTGATGCCCGATCAGGCCGCCGCGCAGATGCTCGGGCAGTTCGTGGCCCAGCGCGGCGGCGAGGGCCCGCCGACCGCGGCCGACAGCGCGGCGCTGCGGGAGGCGCTGCCCGCGATCGTGGCGCAGATGATGGGACCGCAGGGAGATGGAGACGGCCCGGAGCCCGGTCCGACGCAGTGCCACGACATCACGGTCTATCCCGCCATCGGCCTCGCCGGCGGGGCCTGCGAGGGCTACGGCATGCTGATCGACATCAGCGATCCGGAGAACCCGCGGCGACTGTCTGCGGTGGCCGACTCGAACTTCTCCTACTGGCACTCGGCCACATTCAACAACGACGGCACCGCCATCCTGTTCACGGACGAGTGGGGCGGCGGCGGCGCGCCGAAGTGCCGTGCCTCGGACCCGATGGAGTGGGGCGCGAACGCGATCTTCACCATCGAGGGCACGGAGATGGAGTTCCAGAGCTATTTCAAGCTGCCCGCGCCACAGACGCCCGAGGAGAACTGCGTGGCCCACAACGGGTCGCTGATCCCGATCCCGGGCCGCGACATCATGATCCAGGGCTGGTACCAGGGCGGAGTCTCGCTCATCGACTGGACCGACGCGGCGAACCCGGCCGAGATCGCCTACTTCGATCGCGGTCCGGTAGACGGCAGCCAGATGCAGATGGGCGGCAGCTGGTCCGTCTACTGGTACAACGGCGTCATCGTCAACTCCGAGATCGCCCGCGGCCTCGACATCCTCGAGCTGGTCCCGAGCGAGGCCCTCACGCAGAACGAGATCGACGCCGCCAACTCCGTTCAGTTGACGCACCTGAACTCGCAGGGTCAGCCGATCTTCGAATGGCCCGCGACGTTCGCGCTCGCGAGGGCCTACCTCGACCAGTTGGAGCGGCACGGCGGGCTCTCCGCCGCGAGGATCGGCGCGATCCGCGCTGAACTCTCCGGAGCCGAGGGGATGTCGGGCTCGGGACGCTCGGGGGCGCTCCGGTCGCTGGCCGACGCCGTGTCCGGCGACGCCGGCGGAGCGGGAGACGCCGCGAAGGTCCGCATGCTGGCCGATGCGGTCCGGGCCCTCGCGAACGCGGGGATGTAGGGACAGCGGGGGGCGCCCGGCCCGGTCCCGGACATGCCCGTTTTGATCGAAGCCCCGGCCGTCATCGAGGCGGCCGGGAACAAGCCCAAGCGCATCGAGGAGTTCGCCGGCCGAGTGCGGACGGAACACGAAGCCGTCAGCGTGGCGCGCATGGTGGCGCCCTCCGGGTGGGTCGAACCGGGTCAGCGTCCCGAGTTCGAGGAGATCACCGTCGTGCTGAAGGGATCACTGCGCGTAGAGCACGAAGGCGGCGCCCTGGACGTGGAAGCCGGCCAGGCGGTCGTGACGCACGCCGGCGAATGGGTCCGCTACAGCACGCCGGGCCCCGAAGGCGCCGAGTACATCGCCATCTGCCTCCCCGCCTTCTCCCCCGACACCGTCCACCGCGATCCCTAACCCGGGGGACGTTCCCAGCGAACGTGGGGTACGTCCCGGAATCGTTTCGCCATCACCTCGAGCGCTTCCGGGTTGTCGTCGACAAGGAGGAAGTCGCGCCCGAGTTCGTGGGCGGCCATCCCGGTCGTGCCGCTGCCGGCGAAGAAATCCAGCACGAGGTCACCGGGGTTCGATGAGGCCGTGATGATGCGGCGCAGGATTCCGAGCGGCTTCTGGGTCGGATACCCCGTCCTCTCCGCGCCGCTCGTGGGGACGATCGTGTGCCACCACGTGTCCGTTGGGAGCTTGCCGCGCGCGGCCTTCTCCGGGCCCACCAGGCCGGGAGCCATGTACGGGATGCGCTCGATCTCGTCCACGTTGAAGACATAATTCGACAAGTCCTTCACATAGAACAGGATGTTGTCGTGCTTCGCCGGCCACCGCGTCTTCGGTCGCGCGCCGTAGTCGTACGCCCAGATGATCTCGTTCAGGAGATGGTCGGGCCCGAACAGGTCGTCGAGGAAGAGCCGGCAGCGGTGCACTTCCCGGTAGTCGACGTGGAGATAGAACGACCCGTGTGGGGCGAGGACGCGGTACGCCTCGACGAGCCGGGGCCCGAGGAACGCCAGGTAATCGTCGAACCGGTCATCGAACCGGCGCGTGCCCACCGCGGTCGTCTCGTAGCGCGCCCCCTGGAAGCCGGTCCGGTCCCCGTCCTCGCCATGTGAAGCGCGACGCGTCCTGATCCGGGTCCGCCGCTGCGTCCGGCCGGTGTTGAAGGGCGGGTCGATGTAAATGAGATCCGCGTGGCCGTCCGGCATGCCCCGGAGCGCCTCCAGGTTGTCCGCCAGCATGATCGTGGGCATGGGGACCTTTCGGGCGATGCTCCGCACGTCGCAGGAAGAGGGCAGTAGTCCACCGAAGCTAGGGCAGCCGCGCGGACGTCTCAACGCGCTGACGGAAGTGACGCCCATTGCCCGTTCGGGCGGCCGCGCGCCGCGATCAGCAGGCCCCCCGGGAGCCTGGTCCGGTCCCCTGCGTCACCACCGAGGGTCTCGTGACGCATCGCTGAATCGGATCGTGTCATGGCTGCCCCCGTTGCCCGTCGGGGACGAGTGGGCCACGATGGTGGCGCGAAAGATCGATCGTTCGAATCGCGGTTGGACCGCCTCGGCGTCCGGCCGCCCCAGACGCTGGACATGCGCCGCGCGACGGCGCCGCACCGGAGACGCCAATGGAATACGATCCCACGCTTCCCTGGTACCGACGCCTTCACTGGCAGGTGCTGTCCGCCATGATCCTTGGTCTCGGCGTGGGCTGGGCCTTCGGGTTGCCCGCAGCCAACGCGATCGGCTGGATCGGCGAGCTGTTCATGAAGCTGCTCCGGATGATCATCGTGCCGCTCGTGCTCACGTCGATCGTGTCCGGGGTCGCCTCCGTGGGCGGGGGACGGGCGATCGGCCGCCTGTTCGGCAAGACGATGGGCTACTACGTGTTGTCGAGCATGCTGGCGGCGCTGACCGGACTCCTGATGGTGAACCTCATCCGGCCGGGGCAAAACGCCGACATGGGTGCGGCGGCCCAACAGGAGGTCCCGGAACTCAGCACGCCGGACTCTCCGGTCGAACTGATCCTCGACATCGTTCCGAACAACTTCTTCGCCGCCGCATCGGCGGGCGACATGCTGGCGATCATCTTCTTCTGCATCGTCTTCGGCGCGGCGATCACCGGGTTGCCGGAGAAGCCCCGCGTGGTGGTCACCGACATCTTCAACGCCTTTTTCCAGGCGATGATGGCGCTCACGTCCGGGATCATTAAGTTCCTCCCCATCGGTGTCTTCGCGCTCATCACGAAGATGGTGGGGGAGACCGGCTTCGACCGCTTCGCCGCGCTCGCGAAGTACTTCGCCACGATCGGGTCGGGGCTCACGATCCACCTCTTCATCACGATGCCCCTCCTGCTCATCGTGCTGGGCCGCATCAAGCCGCTGGTCCACTTCGCGAACCTGCGCGAGCCGCTCCTGACCGCGTTCTCGACGAGTTCGTCGGGCGCGACGCTCCCGGTCACGATCAAGACGCTGCGCGAAAAGGTCGGCGTTTCGAACAAGGTCTCCTCGTTCGTGCTCCCGATGGGGGCCACCGTGAACATGGACGGCACGGCGATCTTCGAGTGCGCCGGCGCCCTCTTCATCGCGCAGGTGCTCGGGGTCGACCTCACCATCGGGCAGCAGGCGATCGTCGTCCTCACGGCGCTCCTCGCCTCGATCGGCGCGGCGGCGGTGCCCTCGGCCGGCGTCGTCGTGATCTTCATCGTCCTGAACGCGATCGGCCTCGGCGACAATCCGGAGGCGATCACGATCGTGGGCGCGATGCTCGCCATCGACCGGCCGCTCGACATGTACCGCACCGCGGTCAACGTCTTCAGCGACTCGTGCGGCGCCGCGATCATCGCCCGTTCCGAAGGGGAGGAGGGGGTAGACACCGAAGTCCGGCACTGACGGCGTGTCGCTCGGCCGCAAGCGCCGAACGGCAGGGGAGAAACGCGATGAAGCGAATTCTGGTTCCGCTGGACGGTTCCGACTTCTCGGAGCGGGCGCTCGATCCGGCGGCGGCCCTTGCGATCCGGGACGGAGCGGAGATTCGCCTCCTGTCCGTCGTCCCTACCGAGCCGCCGATTCCGCTTGCCTTCGCGGACCCCACGCTCCTGGGGAACTGGGTGGATGAAGAGGGCGCTCGCAGGCGGGACTACGTAGAGCGGACGGCCGCCGGGGCGGCCCGCTCAGGAGAGTGCCGCGTCGAGGCCCTCGTGCGCGTGGGGAAGGTGGACGCGGCCATCCGGGAGGTTGCCGAAGAGTTCGACGTCGATCTCGTCGTGGCGACGACGCATGGCCGGGGAGCGTTCCAGCGGGCCTGGCTCGGCAGCACGGCGGACCGGCTGCTGCGCAGTCTGGAGCGCCCGCTCCTCCTCCTTCCGCCGACGCCGGCCGACGCGGACCGGTTCTCGGAGGCGGAGGTCCGTCACGTGCTCGTTCCCCTGGACGGTTCAAAGGCGGCGGAAGCCGCCCTCGACGCGCTGCCCCTGGTGCTTCCGGGATCGGCGGGCGTCCGGCTCACGCTCGCGACCGTCGTTGAAGAAGGGTTTGCGCTCCCGGCGGCCTACCTTCCTAACGCGATCTCCGAGGAATCGGCTCGCGACGAGCGCAGGAAGAAAGCGGCGGCCTACCTGGCCGGGATCTCGCGGCGAGTGGAGGAGGGCGGCCTCGGCGTCCCGGACACGCATGTGCTCACGGCGGACAGCGCGGCGCACGGCCTGCTTCGCTACTGCAAGGAGGCCGACGTCGACATGATCGCCCTCTCGACGCATGGGAGGGGCGGCGTTTCCCGGTTCGCCGTGGGCAGCGTCGCCGACAAGCTGGTTCGGGGCGCCGGGATCCCCGTCCTGGTCATCCGGCGTCCCCGGGACGAGAACCCGTGAGGGCCTGACACAGGGAGATCGGATGCCGGATCGCAGGGAGTTTCTGAGCCTGGCAGGCGTCGGCGGGGGGAGCGCGCTCCTCGGCGCCTGCGCGGGAGGGGGCTCGTTCGACGCCGGCCGGGCCGGGGCCGAGGGACTGGATCCGACGGCCCGGGCGCTGCTGGACGAGTTGCGTGAGATCCCGGTCGACGACACGCACTGTCACCCGCTCACCTTCGACGACGCGCAGACGGACCCCGACGCGTTCGTCGAGCGGCTGGCGCTCTCCGCCTTCCCCATGGACCGCTACTTCCCGGCGGGCGTCTACCAGCGCTGGCGGGCCGGAGACGCGGCGGAGCGGAGCGCGCTCGACGCCGAATTCGACATCGCCCCCACGCGGGCGCGCGTCCTCGAACAGGCGGGGGAGACCGTCTTCCTCCGCTATCTCGTGAAGGAACTCGCCGCCTTCCTCGACTGCGACGCGACCTTCGAGGCGGTGATCGAGGCCCGGAACGAGAGGGGCGCGGACTACGCGAGCTACCTCGGCGCCCTGTTCGCCGACGCGAACATCGAGAACGCGATGCTCGACATGGGCTACCGCGAGGGGATGGACCAGGACGGCGTGACGCGCTTCAAGGACGCGATCGCCCCCACACGCGGCCGTCACATCCTGCGCGTCGACACGATCCTCGGCGGCCTCATGCGCGACGACCTCGACCTCGGCATCGACGAGATCGAGACGCGGATGATGGCCGAGATCGAGGCCGGCCTGGATGGCAACGGCAACCTCGGCGCTCCCTCGTACGGGATGAAGTCGTACCTGCTACCGCGACTGGGGTTGCTGAAGCCGCACTTCGACCGGGCCGCGACCCGCCGTTCGTGGGACGCGTTCCGGGCCCTCCGCGCGCGTGGCGAGGTCCCCGCGGCCGACGCCCGGGACCGCGACGACTACTGGCAGATGCAGAGCGAGGCCCTCCTCTACCTGCACTCGCTCGCGCTCGAAGCCTGCCTCGAACGGGACATGCCGATGCAGTTCCACGCCGGCGACGGCGAGGCCCCGCGCGGGATCATGCGGAACCAGGATCCCTTCCTCATGGAGGAGATGGTCCGCTTCGAGCGCGGCGGCGTGATGCGCATGCCGCAGGTCATCCTCATCCACGCCGGTTACCCGCTGATCGGCCAGGCCGCGTGGCTGACCCACCTGTACGCGAACTGCCACTTCGAACTGTCGCTCGCCGCGCCCCTCATCCACCACGGGATGCTGCGCATGTTCCTCGAGGTGATGGAGGTCGTCCCCCTCTCGAAGATCCTGTTCGGGAGCGACGCCTATCACCTGCCGGAGTTCTACTGGCTCGCGGCCAAATGGGGCCGGCGATTCCTCGCGCAGGCGCTCGGGATCTACGTGGATGCCGGAATCCTGACCCGCGACGAGGCCGTGGCGGCCGCGCGCATGATCCTGCACGAGAACAACCGCCGCCTCTACCACCTCGACGGTTAGCCGAAAGCCTCTCCACGTTCAGGCACGACTACAAACCGTCGCCGTCGCAGAGTTGCGATTCCGATTGCAAGGACGTTGCAAACAAGATCGTACAGACGTTGCAAATCCGATCATCACAACGGCCGCTGGGCCGCCTTCGAAGTCAAGTTGGGTACGCACCGGATCGACGACGCTGCCAGGGGCCTGCTCAAGTTCGCGCAGCGGGTGGATACGGACCGGTGTGGAGAACCGGCGGCCCTCTGCATTATCGTTCACGATGGCTACGCATACGAACGTGCGGACGGTGTCGCCGTAATCCCCGTCGCGGCCCTTGGACCGTAGCGGTCCGTCCCTCCCGCCGCCGGGCGGAGCGCCGCCGCACCATCGATGGAGGACGACGCATGAAGACGATCGACCGCGCCATCCGAAGCGCGCTGACCGCCATTTCGGCGCTGATCCTGCTGGCCACCACGGCCGCGGCCGTGCAGCCGGCGCAGATGGTCGGGGCTCCGGACCGGGGCCCGGACGAGGGCGACGGACCGTACGACCGCCTCATCATCCGCGGCGCCACCGTGATCGACGGCACCGGCGCGCCCCCCATCGGGCCGATGGACATCGTCATCGAGGGGAACCGCATCGTCGACGTCCGCGGCGTCGGCGTCCCGCAGCGGCCCATCGATGAGTCGCGGCGTCCCGGACTCGCGGTCGAGAGCAACCCGGACGCGATCGTGCATGAAATCGACGCGACCGGCATGTACGTCCTGCCGGGCTTCGTCGACCTCCACCTGCACACCGGCGGCGTCCCCAAGGCGCCCGAGGCCGAGTACACGTACAAGCTGTGGATGTCGCACGGGATCACGACCGGGCGCGGCGTCGCCTTCGGCCCCCACGACTGGTCCGTGCAGGAGAAGGCCCGGAGCGCGGCGAACGAGATCGTGGCCCCCCGCATGTGGGTCTATCCCTTCACCGGCGCGGGCGGCGAGGGATGGGGAGGCCGCATCATCGACACCCCGGAGGACGCGCGGGACTGGGTCCGGTACGTGAAGGAGTCGGGCGGCGACGGACTCAAGCTCAACTCGTTCCGCCCGGAGATCATGGAGGCGCTGCTCGACGAGGCCGCCCGGCTCGGACTCGGCAGCACGGCGCACCTGGGACAGATGGGCGTCGCGCAGATGAACGCGCTCGACGCCGCGCGCCTCGGCCTCGGCACCGTCACGCACTTCTACGGCCTGTTCGAGGCGCTGTACAAGGACTACGACGTCCAGCCGTGGCCCCCCGAGATGAACTACAACGACGAGCAGCACCGCTTCGGCCAGGTCCCGAGGCAGTGGAACCTGATCCACGAGCGCGGCAGCCCCGAGTGGACCGCCTTTCTCGAGGAGATGCTCTCGCACGACGTCACCCTGGACCCGACGATGACCGCCTACCAGGCGAGCTGGGACGTGGACGACCAGATGTACGCCCCGTGGCACGAGACCTACACGCTGCCGACGCTGTGGGAGTTCTACGAGGCGAACCGGGAGGATCACGGCTCCTACTACTTCGACTGGACGACGTGGGAGGAGGTCGCCTGGCGCAACTTCCTCGAGGTGTGGCACGACCTGCTCAACGACTACAAGAACATGGGCGGCCGCGTCACGGCGAGTTCGGACGCGGGCTACATCTACAACCTCATGGGCTTCTCCACGATCCAGGAGATGGAACTTCTGCAGCACGCCGGGTTCCATCCGCTGGAGGTGATCCGCGCCGCGACCATGCACGCGGCCGAGACGCTGTTCAAGCCGACGGGCCGCCCCATCGAGTTCGGCGTCGTGCGCCGCGGCCTGCTGGCGGACCTCGTGATCGTGGACGAGAACCCGATCCACAATCTGAAGGTCCTGTACGGGACCGGCGCCCGGCGCCTGAACGACGAGACGGGAGAGGTGGAGACGGTCGGCGGCATCCTCTACACGATCAAGGACGGCATCGTCTACGACGCGAAGCAATTGCTCGCCGACGTGGCCGAGATGGTCGAGGAACAGAAGCGCACCACGACCACCACCACCCAAGGCGGGGAAACAGGATGACCAGACACTTGACCGCTCGTTCCAATACCCTCCGCGCGTGACGAATCAACTGTTCGATGCCACGCCCTTCCTGACTCAGGACGAAGGCCAGCACTTCGACCGCAAGTCCATGTTCGAGGGTCCGCCCGGTGCCAAGCGGCCGCGGAGACGTCGTGAGATGAGGGAGCAGGTGGCCGAGTATGTCGCCGCGTTCGCGAACGCCGATGCCGGCGTCCTCCTGTTGGGCGTCGAGGACGACCGTGAAGTGACGGGCCATGGGCTTCCTTCCTCGGCGGTGGAATCCCTCCTGGACGCGCCCCGGGCTCGGCTGGATCCGCCGCAGCCACCTGGATTCACGGTTTCCCACAAAGGCGTCGAGTTGATCGTATTCGACGTGCCTGCCGCGGATGCGCCGGTGCAAATGACCGGGAACGGCTTCCCGCTTCGCGTGGGCGACCAAACCGTCCGAGCACGGGAAACGCAAATCGCGGCGACCAAACAGCAGGGGATGTATGAGAGCTGGGAGAGTCGCCGTTCCTCGTGCTCCGTGGCGGACCTCGATCCGAAACTGCTGGCCCGGGCACGCGCTGGCGCAGGACTGTCTGCGTTATCGGACGAGGAATACCTGCTGAAACGGAAGCTGGCGGACCAACGCGGACGCCGAATCGTGCTCCGTAAGGCGGCGGAATCGTTGTTCGCGCGCCAAGATCCGGACCATCCCAACGCCGGAGTCCGCCTGTTTCGCGTCATCGGAACCGAGCGGCGGTTTGGGGCAGAGCACAACGTGGAGGAACGACCTCGCATCGAAGCCAGCCTGCCGCACGTCCTCGATGAAGCTCACAAAGTGGTCTCGGGATTGCTTCGACGACCGTCCCGTCTGGTCGGCATGCGGTTCCAGGAGATGCCGGAGTACCCGGACTTCGCTTGGCGAGAGGCGTTGCACAACGCGGTGGCTCATCGCGACTACGCCATCCAGGGAAGCGGCACCGAGATATGGCTGTTCGAGGACCGCATGGAGGTGGTCAGCGCAGGCACCCTGCCCGACGGTGTTACGCTGGAGGAAGTGCTCCGACTGGAACGGGTACACAGAAGTCGTAATCCACGCATCGTAAGGGCGCTGGTCGATCTCGGTTTCGCGAAGGACCAGGGCGAGGGCATCCCCCGCATGTTTGCGGAGATGGAAGACGCCTTCCTGCCGCAGCCCGAGTTGGACGTTGGTGGGGAGCGCATAATCGTTACGCTGCGCAATACGTCAACTCTAACGGCTTCGGATCGCCAGTTCGTGGCCGGTCTGGGGAACGCCGACCTGAGCCGCCACGAGTTTCGTGCGCTTCTCATGGCTTACAGGCGCGGCCGCGTGGACAACGCCGCGCTGCGTTCGGTCACGGGACTCGACACCCTACGCGCGAGCCATTTGCTGCGCGGTCTTCGCGACCGGGAACTTCTCACGCTGCAGGGGCGTGGGGCGGATAGCTTCTACACGCTTACGCCGGTGGTCCGTGACCTCGCCCTGGATCGAGGGGAGTTGTCGGGCGGATCGAGGGGAGCTGTCCGTTCGGATCGGGGGGAGCTGCCCGAAGAGGTGCAGCGCGCGCTCGACGGATTGGGATTGCGGCCTCGGAAAGAACGGCTACGTGCGGTCATCGAAGCGATCTGCGCGGCCAGGGAATGGACGACACCGGGAGAAGTCGCGCGATTCCTGAGCTTCTCCCAGCGTAAGCTGAGCGGTCGCCACCTGACGCCGATGGTGGAGGCGGGGCGGCTCATGCGGCGCTATCCGGACAACCTCACACACCCCGAGCAGGCGTACAGAGCCAACAGCTCTGAAGCGTCTGCCGAAAAGGGAACATCATGAATGATCGAAGAGAGACGGCGACGTTGGCCGGGGGGTGCTTCTGGTGCGTCGAGGCCGTGTATCAGCTGCTGGAAGGCGTCCGCGGCGTGAAGTCGGGGTACGCCGGGGGGCAGGTCGAGAACCCCACGTACCAGCAGGTCTGCACGGGGCGGACCGGCCACGCCGAAGTCGTGCGAGTCACCTTCGACCCGGACGCGGTGTCGTTCGACGATCTGCTGGATGTCTTCTTCACGATTCACGACCCCACGACGTTGAACCGGCAGGGCGCGGACGTGGGGACGCAGTATCGCTCGGCGATCTTCCACGAGAGCGAGGCACAGAAGGAAGCGGCTAAACGCAAGGTCGCGGAGATCACGGCGGCCGGGATCTGGCCGGATCCGATCGTGACGGAGATCGCCCCGCTGGAGACGTTCTATCCGGCGGAGGCGTATCACGACGACTACCTGAATCGGAACCCGACGCAGCCGTACTGCCAGGCCGTCGTGGCGCCGAAGGTGGCGAAGTTCCGGCAGCAGCACATGCAGCGGCTGAGGCGCGGAGCGGGCGTCTGACGGAACCCCCGCCGACTCGAGCCCTGCGGCGGCCACGGACGGCCGCGTGACGACGCCGGCGCACGCGGCGCTCAGTCTCATCGTTCTGGGCCGGTCGGAGCGCAACGCCCTGCCGGTCGCGCTCGGGGCCGTGGCCCCGGACCTCCCGATGCTCGTCTTCTACATCTGGGAGCGGCTCGTGCGCGGGGTGTCGGAGGGCCGGATCTGGTCGGAACGCTACTTCGACCCCGGCTGGCAGGTGGTGTTCGACATCCCGAGTTCGATTCCTCTCCTCGGGATCGCCCTGTGCATCCTCCTGGTGCTCATCGGCCGGCGCTCGACCGCCGGGCACGTCCCGTCGGCGGGGGTGGCCGCCGCACCGCGGCCCACGAGGCTCACCGCATCGACCCTGTTCGTCGCGAGCATGATCCTCCATGCGCTGGGCGATCTGCCGCTGCACCGGGAGGACGCGCACCGCCACTTCTTCCCCTTCAGCGACTGGCGGTTCACGAGTCCTGTGTCCTACTGGGAGCCGGATCACTACGGAGGGTACGTAGCGGTCGCGGAAATCGTCCTCGTCCTGGCGGTTTCCGTCTTGCTCTTCCGAGCCTACCGGGGGCGGGGCCGCTGGATCGTGGCTGGCGTGGCTGGAATCTATGCGCTCTTCATCGGCTTCGCCCTGCTGATGTGGTCCGGGCTATGAAGCGGATCGACCGGTTTCCGCTCGGGGCGCACGTCCGACTCTCGGACCTTGCGATCGATCCCTATCCGATCTTCGCGGGCCTGCGGGAGGAAGAGCCCGTCACCTGGGTGCCGGAGATCCAACGCTGGTTCCTCACCCGCCGCGACGACATGCTGGCGGTACTCCGGGACCCCAACCTGTTCACGACGGACGCCCCGTCCACGATCCGGGACATGTTCGGCGTCCACATGATGACCACGGAGGGGCCGACGCAGATCCGTTACAAGCGGAAGTGTCTGCCCCCGTTCCACGCCTCCCGCCTCCGGTCGGCGTCGCTGCCGCTCCTGAGGACCGAAGTCGAGCGGCTCGTGGAGGGACTGCGGTCGGACAACCGCCGGACCGGGGAAGTGCGGACGACCGTGGCGCGGCCGGTGGCGCTCCATTCGGTGCTGTCCGTGCTCGGCATCCCGCTGAGCGAGACGGAACGCGTCAACGAGTGGTACGAACACTTCGCCCGGGCGCTGGCGAACTTCGCGGGCGACCCGGACCTGCGCGCCGAGGGCAAGGGAGCCGCGGACGCGTTCGGCCGGGCGCTCGAACCGATCATCGAGGCACTCGAACGGGATCCCGACGGCAGCCTTCTCTCCGACTTGGTGTGTGACCACGTCGACCCGCTCACGGCGGAGGAGATCCGCTCCAACGCGCTCATCATCCTCTTCGGCGGGATCGAGACGACGGAATCGATGATCGCGAACGCCGCGTGGGCGCTGCTCTCGCACCCCGAGCAACTCGGGACCGCCCGGTCGAGCCGCGAGGCCCTGGACCTGGCGATCGAGGAGACGCTGCGCTGGGAGCCGGCGGTGCAGTCGGCCGCGCGCCAAGCGACCCGCGACACCGAGATCCGCGGGGTCCCCATCGCGCAGGGGGAGGTCGTCCACTGCATGCTGGGCGCCGCGAACAGGGACCCGTCCCACTTCGAGGACCCCGATCGCTTCGACGTGAGCCGCGCCAACGCGGGCGACCACCTCTCCTTCGCGGTGGGGCGCCACTTCTGTCTCGGGGCCCCGCTCGCCCGCCTCGAGACACGCGTCGTACTCGAAACCCTGTGGGCCCGCTGCCCGGGCCTCCGCCTTGATCCGGAACGAACCAACGCCCCGTATGGCTACGAGTTCCGGAAGCCGCCGGCTGTCTGGGTGGAGTGGGACGTCTGACCCGGCCGTCGAGGACCAGCTTCCGAGGTTGGAGGCGGTGCGATCAGGTGGCGTGCGGCGGGCGACCGGTGACCCACACGACCTCCTTCGTCATGACGTCCGCGAAACGATCGCCCCGTGCGAGCAGGCGTCCCCACTCGGGAACCGTGTAGACGATCAGATCCGCGGGCACCGGCAGTTCCTCGAACGGCCAGTCGCGGAGACGCTGGAGCGGTGGAACATCGCTCCGGTCGACGATCGCTACGACATCGAGGTCGCTCCCGAAGCCGGCGTCGCCGCGAGCGTAAGAGCCGAAGCACCCGACCGCTCTCAACTCGCCGCGCGCGGCAGCCTGCGCTTCGGCCCACTCCTCAAGCGCCGCCAGCACCGCCTCGGTCGTCGGCCATCGCACCACGGACGAATCGGATGATTTCACGGGCATGGTCCACCGCCTGCGAGCTGTGAAGCGATCCGAAGTGTTCGAAGGCCGGCCCGTCCACATGTCCGTTCGGATAGCGCGCGGGCACATAGTAGCCATCCAGAATTCGCGCCCGGTCGACCAACTCCGGTGGCGGAGGGTTCGGCAACGCCTTCAGCAATCGAGAAACGACGTGTCCCCACACTTCCCGTCCCTGCGTAAGGTGAAGAGCCTTCAGAGCCTTCTCGGCCGCCTGGTGCGCCGCGAAGCACGCCCAATCGTGACGGTCGTCCCGAGCCGAGGCCACGGCCTGCTCAAGATCGTGCTCCGCCTGGGCGAACCAGTCTCTCCACCGTTGGGTCATGCATCCATCTCCTCGCGCACGCCTTCGTAACGTTAGCAATCCGCGCCGCAGTGCGCAGCGACGAGGCGGGTGAGGATGCCCGTGTAGTCGTCCCACGGCGTCCGGGCGTCCGGCACCGTCTTGTGCGCGACGACCATGTCCAGCGAGGGGATGACCGTGATGAACTGGCCGTAGGCGCCGCGGCCGGTGTACGCCCCCTCGAACCCCTCCGGCACGGCGGGTCCGTCCCACACCCACCACATGTACCCGTAGCCGAATTCGCCCCCGCGCAGGCCTTCCGGATTCATCTCCTCCGAGGGCGTGACGACGCTCGTGATGCGCTCGGCCCACCCCTGCGGCAGCACGCGCGCTTCCCCCCACACGCCGCCCAGAAGCATGAGATGGCCGATGCGGGCCATGTCCCGCGTGGAGAGGACCATGTGGTAGGCCAGATTCCGGGAGCGCGTCTCGTCCCCCGACTTCCGGTGGATCGACCGGTCCCAGTCCTCGAACCCCAGCGGCAGGGCGAGATCCGTCTCCAGCGCGTCGTAGATGTTGCGGTTCGTGAGCCGCTCGAAGACGGCCCCGGACGCGTTGAAGTCCCAGTTGCTGTAGAGGTAGTAGGTGCCCGGCTCCTGCGAGCCCCGGGGCGGGGCGTCCGCGAGGTTGTCCCCCGCGTTCGAGGCTGGGTGATAGACGCCGGAGCGGGCGGTGACGAGGTCGAGGACGCGGGCGCGCTTCTCGATCGGGAGGAGGCCCTGAACATCGTCCATGCCGAGCTCTTCGAGGGTGAGTTCGAGGTCGATCGTCCCGTCCGCCACGTAGTTCCCGTACAGCATGGCGAGGATGCTCTTCCGCACCGAGGCGAGATAGCTGAGCGAGTCGACGGGGCCGTGCTCGAACACCACCCGCCCCCCGACGACGGCCATCACGGCCGACGTGTTGATCCCCTCGACGTAGGGATGGATCGCGTCGAGCGCCTCGGCCGAGAACCCGGCCGCGGCCGGATCCCCAATCCGCTCCCACGAAGCGCCCGGATAGACGGCGTCCGCCGCGCTCTCGGCGATCGGCGCCGGAGCGCACGCTGTTGCCGCGCCGAGTGCGAGAACAAGCGCCGCCCGCGCCACGAAGCCTTTGACATGGGTTTCACGTTTTGGGATCATCGGATTCGCTCCCGTCCCCGCAGAAAGGATGCCGGAAGTGAAGAAGATTACCATCAGAGTACCGGAAGATGTTGCCCGATGGTTGAAGGACAAGGCGGCGGAGGCCGACCGCAGCGTATCGAGCTGGATCCGCGAACTGCTCGAACGGACGCGGCGCGAGGACGAGTACGAAGCTGCGATGAAGCGTTTTCTTGCGCGGAAGCCTCGCAAGATCGAGTGGCCCGGCGGGCGCCGGCCCACCCGGGAGGAGCTATATGACCGCCCGCGGAGAAACCTCGCGTGACCCGCATCGACCGAAGGAGTTGTCCATGTCGCAGGTGGAGGCCGTATATCGTGTCCGCACCCCCCTCATCGCGGCGCTGCTCGCCGTGAGCGTCCAGGCCGCGGGCTGCACCGGGGAGGGCGCCGATCCCGCCTCCGAGTCCCCGGCCGACGCCGGGGTCGCGCCTCCCGTCGCGCGCGTGATCCCGGAACAGCTGGAGACGCACGGGCACACGCGGGTCGACAACTACTACTGGCTCAACCAGCGCGAGAATCCCGAGGTCATCGCGTACCTCGAGGCGGAGAACGGCTATACCGACGCGCTGATGGCGCACACCGAGGGTCTCCAGGCGGAGCTGTTCGAGGAGATCAAGGGGCGGATCCGGCAGACCGACCTCTCCGTGCCGGTGAGGGAGGGCGACTTCTTCTACTACAGCCGCACCGAGGACGGCCGGGACTATCCGATCTACGCGCGGAAGCGCGGGTCGCTCGACGCGGATGAGGAGGTCATCCTCGACGTGAACCCGCTCGCCGAGGGTCACGACTACTACGCCGCCTTCCCGGAGGTCAGCTCCGAGGGCGACCTGATGGCGTGGGCCGAGGACACCCGCGGACGCCGCATCTACACCATCCGGATCCGGAATCTCGACTCGGGGGAGGACTACCCGGAAGCGATCGAGGACGCATCCGGCAACATGGTATGGGCCGAGGACAACCGGACGCTCTTCTACACGAAGCGGGACCCCGGCACCCTGCGCTCATACCAGATCTACCGGCACCGGCTCGGCACCGATCCCGCGGACGACGTGCTCGTGTACCAGGAGGACGACGAGGAGTTCAGCTCCCGCGTCCGCAAGACGAAATCGAAGCAATACCTCGTGATCTCCTCCTCGCACACCGTGATGGACGAGCACCGCTTCCTCGACGCGACGAACCCCGAGGGCGAGTTCACCCTCTTCCTCCCGCGCGAGCGCGGCCACGAGCACCGCTTCGACCACTTCGGGGACCACTTCTACATCCGGACGAACCTCGACGGGGCCGAGAACTTCAAGCTCATGCGGACGCCCGTGAACGGGACGGCGACGGACAACTGGGAGACGGTCGTCCCGCACCGGAGCGACGTCTTCCTCCAGGGGTTCGAGCTGTTCCGGGACTACCTCGTGCTCTCGGAGCGCGCGGAAGGGCTCACCCGCCTGCGCGTCCGCGCGTGGGAAGGGGAGGAGCACGAGATCGCGTTCGACGAGCCGGCCTACCTCGCTTCGCTGTCGGCCAATCCCGAATTGGACACGAACATCCTTCGCTACGGGTACACGTCGCTCTCGGCGCCGCGCTCGGTCTACGACTACGACATGTCCACCCGCGAGCGCACGCTGCTCAAGGAGGACGAAGTGCTCGGCGGCTACGACCGCGCGGAGTACGTGGTCGAGCGGCTGCACGCCCCCGCCCGAGACGGCGCCGTGGAAGTCCCGGTGTCCCTGGTCTACCGGAGCGGTCTCGAGAAGGACGGCGACAACCCGCTCCTCCTCTACGCCTACGGCTCATACGGGGCGAGCATGGAGCCCACCTTCTCCTCCACCCGCCTCAGCCTCCTCGACCGCGGATTCGTCTACGCGATCGCCCATATCCGCGGCGGGCAGGAACTGGGCCGGGCGTGGTACGAGGACGGGAAGATGTTCAACAAGAAGAACACCTTCACCGACTACGTGGACGTGGCGGATTTCCTCGTCGCGGAAGGCTACACGAGCCCCGAGAAGCTCTTCGCCCGCGGCGGGAGCGCCGGGGGCCTGCTCATGGGCGCGGTGACGAACATGCGGCCGGAACTGTTCCGGGGCGTCATCGCGCACGTCCCGTTCGTCGATGTCGTGACGACGATGCTGGACGAGTCGATCCCCCTCACGACCTTCGAGTGGGACGAATGGGGCGACCCCCACGCACTCGAGTCGTACCGCTACATGCTCTCCTACTCCCCCTACGACCAGGTGGAGGCGAAGGACTACCCCAACCTGCTCGTCACGACGGGACTGCACGACTCGCAGGTGCAGTACTGGGAGCCCGCGAAGTGGGTCGCGAAGCTGCGCGCGACGAAGACGGACGACAACCGCCTGCTCCTCAAGACGCACATGGACGCCGGCCACGGCGGCGGCTCGGGCCGCGACCGCGCGTACGAGGAACTCGCCTTCGAGTTCGCCTTCATCCTCGACCTCCTGGAGGAGCCCGCCTCACCCCGCTGACGCCAGTGGGTGGCGCCACTTCAGGCCCTCGAAGCGGCTGAAATCGCGGTCGGTCGTCACCCACTCGCACCCGCTCTCGATTGCCATGGCGGCCAGATACGCGTCCGGCACCAGGTTGCCCTTCGCTCCGGCCTGACGGCACAACCGCAGGAAGATGGCCCAATGGCGGGCGCCGGGCGTCACTTCAAAGCAGTTGGGCCGTTCGCGAAGCTGTTCCGCGAACATGGTCGCTTGGGACGGCGTACTCGGAGTCTTGAACACCTTCGGGTGCGTGACCACGCGGATGAACCCGCTCAGAACCAGCGGGCTCAGCCCGAAGACCGCATCGGAATCGACTTCCGAGACCAGCCACTCCAGGTATCGCTCATGGTCCTGCGCGTCTCGGCGGTGGGCGTAGACGAGGACGTTGACGTCGGGAAGGATCAACCGCCGTCTTCCATGAGTTCGATGAGAGCTGCGGAATCGTCGAGATCGACGCCGGGCCGGAGGCCGCCCTCCCCCGTGGTCACGAGAGAAAGCGGCGCGGGCGGGTTCGAGGCCCGGTCCCTGTACCGCTGAAGCCGTTCCCGCAGGGACTGTGCGATCACGGCTGTCACGGTCATCCCCGACTCGAGCGCGTGACGCTTCACCGCTCGCATGAGGTCATCGTCCAATCGAATCGTCGTTCTCATGACATATACGCATATTCTATCGGCGTCAGTATGTCAACACATTCCGGAGCCCGTGGCCTCGCAGGGCCTGGCGAGCGTCACGGCATCGACGCCTGAGCGCGGACCCATTCGACGGCTTCGCGGTGGGTGCCGAACCACACGCCGGGCTTCGAGCGCATGTGCTCGATGAGTTCGCGCAGGATCACGATCCGGGAGCGGTGGCCGATGTAGTGGGGGTGCATGGTGAGGAGGAACATCGTCCCCTCCTCGTAGGCCACGTCGAACTCGTCCTTGTAGACCTCCAGCACCTCGCGCGGGTTGGAGTAACGGTCGCCGAGCGGGTTGAATAGGGGCGCGTCGTCCAGGATCCAGTCCACCGGGAGTTCGACGAGGCCCGTGGGCTCGCCGTTCGCGTTGATTTCGTAGGGCCGGTCGTCGGCCATGAGGGATGAGTCGTACAGGAAGTCCATCTCCAGTAGCAGGTCGAGCGTCGCGTCGCTGAAGTTCCACGACGGCGCGCGGTAGCCGACGGGGCGTTCGCCCATGAGTTCCGTCATGCGCTCCACCGCCATCCGGAGCAGGCGTTCCTCCTCCTCGCGCGGGAGCGTGGCGTTCCGCTCGTGAATCCAGCCGTGGACGCCGATCTCGTGGCGGCCCGACGCCTGGATCATGTCGATCTGGTGCGGCGCGAGGCTGAAACTGAGTGCGGGTCCGAAGAACGAGGCCGCGATCCCGTAATCGTCGAGCAGGTCGATGACGCGGCCGAGGGCGACGCGCGAGCCGTACTCCCCCTGCGAGAGGCCGCCCACGTTGGTGTCGCCGTTCCGCAGCCAGACGGTCTCGTTGTCCACGTCGAAGGAGAGGAGCACGGCGACGCGACCCCCGTCCGGCCACGAATCCGGATTGAGGTCGCGGCCGGCGCGCACCCGGTTGACGGCCTCGAACACCCGCTCCTCGGACCAGCGCCACGGCGGGTCGTCCGCTTCCTGGGCGGCCATCGGCGCCGCCGGCGCCGTCCACAGCGCCGCCAGGCCGCAGAGCGCGGTCACGAGTCCGCGCCGCAGCGAACGAGTCGAGGAGGGGTTGAATTGTATGCGCCCGGTCATGAGGATTCCCCCGTTTCGGTAGTCATCTCAAGTCTGAAGGCTTATTTTAACAGATTGCTCGTGAATCGGACGGTCGGCGCCGATTCCGTACGGCGCTGAGATCTGTCCCCGATTCGTGGGCTCGTCGCCGTGGTGCCGGCCCTCCCCTGATTATGGCGACGACGACACATGACGACTACAACGGCCGAGATCGGCACCATGGACCTCAGCGCGCACGGGATCACCGTCGCCCGCATCAAGCGGAACCCCTCCGTCGATGAGATCTACGCGGATGCCCTGAGCGGACGCGAACCCGGCGCGGTCAAGGCGGCGAACGGAGCCCTCGTGGCCTTTTCCGGCGCCAAGACCGGCCGCTCGCCGAACGACAAGCACGTGGTGCGCGATCCGGAGACCGCGCGGGACGTCTGGTGGGGTCCGGTCAACTTCCCCCTCGAGCGCGAGAGCTTCCTGCGGAACCGGGCGCGCGTCCGGGCCTTTCTGAACCGGCAGGACCTCCTCTACGTCATCGACGGCTTCGCGGGCTGGGACCCGGAGTACCGCCTCAACGTGCGGATCATCTGCAACCGCCCGTACCACGCCCTCTTCATGCACAACATGCTCATCCGCCCCACGCCCGCGGAGCTGGCGGAGTTCGGCGAGCCCGATTTCGTCGTCTACAACGCGGGTCAGGAGGCGGCGGATCCCTCCGTGGACGGCGTCACCTCGCCGACGAGCGTGGACCTCTCCTTCGCGGACAACGAGGCCTGCATCCTCGGGACCGAGTACGCGGGGGAGATGAAGAAGGGCGTGTTCACGATCATGAACTACCTCATGCCGAAGCGGGACGTGCTCTCGATGCACTGCTCGGCGACGACCGACCCGGAGACCGGGGCCTCGTCGCTCCTCTTCGGATTGTCGGGGACGGGGAAGACGACGCTCTCGGCCGACCCGCACCGGCGGCTCATCGGCGACGACGAGCACTGCTGGACCGACTCGGGGATCTTCAACATCGAGGGCGGCTGCTACGCGAAGACGATCGATCTCTCCGAGGAGAAGGAGCCCGACATCTACCGGGCGCTCCGCTACGGCGCGGTGCTGGAGAACGTCGTGCTGCGGGACGACGGGAGCGTGGACTGGTCGGACTCTTCGATCACGCAGAACACGCGCGGCAGCTACCCGATCGAGTTCATCGACAACGCGCAGGTGCCGTGCCTGGCGGGGCACCCGACGGACGTGATCTTCCTGACGGCCGACGCGTTCGGCGTGCTGCCGCCGGTGAGCCGGTTGACGCCCGAGCAGGCCATGTACCACTTCATCAGCGGGTACACGGCGAAGGTCGCGGGCACGGAGGTCGGCGTCACCGATCCCGTGGCCACCTTCTCCCCCTGCTTCGGGGGCCCGTTCCTCGTGTGGCACCCGGCGAAGTACGCGCGGCTGCTCGCGGACCGGATGCATGAGCACGGCGTGAACGTGTGGCTCGTGAACACGGGCTGGAGCGGCGGGCCGTTCGGCGTCGGCGCCCGGATCGATCTGCCGCACACGCGCCGGATGGTCGACGCCATCCACGCGGGGGAACTGGCGGACGCGCCGACGGAGCCGGACCCGGTGTTCGGGGTCCACGTCGTGACGGAGGTGCCGGGCGTGCCGGGCGAGATCCTGCGGCCGCGCGCGACGTGGCCGGACCCCGCGGCGTACGATGAGAAGGCGGCGCACCTGGCGCGGCTCTTCAGGGAGAACTTCACGGAATACGAGGACGACTGTCCGCCGGAGGTATGTACGGCGGGCCCCGTGGTCTGACTCCGGCCACGGGCGGCGAACAAGAGGAGGAAGCCCGATGCGGCGACGTGATCTGATGTTGGCGGTGGGCCTGGCGGTGCTGGTGGCCGGGTGTTCGAGCGGGCAGCGCGACGCGCCGCAGATGGCGGGCGCCTCCATGGGGGGCGCGGCCCGGGCGGGCAACGGCGACGGGAACTCCACGCCGCTCTACGGCAACCTCGGTCCGCACAACCGGCCGGTCACCACGGCGTCGCAGAAGGCGCAGGCCTACTTCGACGAGGGCCTGCTCTTCATGTACGCCTTCGGCACCTCGATCGCGGAGGAATCCTTCCGCGCCTCGCAGGCGGAGGATCCGGAGTGCGCCTCCTGCTACTGGGGCGAGGCGTGGTCGCTGGCGCCGTACCTGAACGGCGGCATGTCGCCCGGGAACGAACGCTCGGCCCACGCCGCCATGCAGAAGGCGAAGGAGCACAGGTCGAGCGCGACCGAGGTCGAACAGGCGCTCATCGATGCCTTCGACGTACGGTTCGAGGCCGATCCCGACCGGGACCGCCGCCGCATGCTCGACACGCTGTACGCGCGCGAGATGGACAAGGTCGCGGCCCGCTATCCGGACGACCTGGACGTGCTCACGCTCCAGGCCGAGGCCTGGATGCTGCTGCGCCCCCGGCGTGGCGACGTGGATCTCGAAGCGAAGGATGTGAAGAAGATCCGCCCCATCCTCGAGACCGTCCTCGCGCGGGACATCCGTCACCCCGGCGCCTGCCACCTCTACATCCACCTCGTGGAGGCGTCGCAGGACCCGGGACTGGCCGAGGCGTGTTCGGACCACCTCGGCAGCCAGATCGCGGTGAGCCACATCCACCACATGCCGACGCACATCTACATGAACATCGGCCGCTGGGGCGACGCGGTGCGCGGCAACCAGCAGGCGTGGCACGCGGACCAGAAGGCGGCGCACGGCGGGCCTCCCGGCGTCTATCCGTCCCACAACCTGCACATGCTGCTCAACGCGGCGGTGATGGACGGGCAGAGCGCCGTCGCGATCCAGGCGGCGAAGGACCTGGCCGGCCACCGCGGCCCGTGGGGGGCCTATATCCCGCTCACCTACGCGGCGTTCGGCCGCTGGAGCGAGATTCTGGCGGGCGACGGTCCGAAGTCGGACGAGGCCATGGAACTCGTCGCGTGGAGCTTCTCGCGCGGCCTCGCCTACCTCCGGATGGGGCATGTAGACGTCGCGCAGGACCACCTCGAAGAGATCGACGAGGTGCTCGAGGACGCCGATCCCTCCGCCACGTTCCGCTACAGCCCGCTCGCGGACGTCGTCGCGCTGCCGCGCTCGATCCTCGCCGGAGAGATCCTGAACGCTGCGGGGAAGGCGGAGGACGCCGTGGCGGCGCTGAAGCACGGGATCGAGAAGGAAGACGGGCTCATCTACTCCGAGCCCCGGGCCTGGCATATGCCGATTCGGCATACGCTCGGGGCGATCCTGCTCGAGAACGATCGGGCCGGGGAGGCGGAGCAGGTCTACCGCGACGCGCTCGAAGATCTGCCCAACCAGGGCTGGGCCTGGTTCGGTCTCATGCAGGCGCTCGAGGCGCAGAAGAAGACGGCCCAGGCGCAGGAGGCGCGGCGCGAGTTCGACCGTTACTGGGTCCGCGCGGACACCTGGCTGCGCAGCTCGAGGTTCTGAGATCCGGCGCCCCGACCCGCTGGACATGATCGACTTCTCGCCGCCCGAGAGTCCTTTCCGGATCAGCTACGACGGCGACTTCGACATCTCCCGGGCGGTGACCGCGCCGCCGCCCGACGCGCCGACCGAGGCGGCGATGAAGAAGGAGCTGAAGCGCACGGTGCGCGACATCTCGCGGCTCCAGCGGCGTCTCCACGCGCACCGCCACTACGCGGTGCTGCTCGTCTTCCAGGCGATGGACGCGGCCGGAAAGGACTCGACGCTGCGGGCGGTCATGACAGGCGTGAACCCCGCGGGTTTCCGGATCAACGCCTTCGAGGCGCCGTCCAACCTGGAGGCGAGGCACGACTTCCTGTGGCGCACGACGCGCCGGCTCCCGGAGAAGGGCCGCATCGGGATATTCAACCGGAGCTACTACGAGGAAGTGCTCATCGTACGGGTCCACCCCGAGTACCTCGACCGGCAGAAGCTTCCCCGGCGGCTGCCGATCATGGAACGGTGCGAGGAGCGCTACCAGTCGATCCGGGATCACGAGGCCCACCTCGCGCGGAACGGGACCGTGATCCTGAAGTTCTGGCTCAACATCTCGAAGGACGAGCAGGCCCGCCGCTTCCTGCGCCGCATCGACCGCCCCGACAAGAACTGGAAGTTCAGCCGCGCCGACATCGAGGAACGGCGCCACTGGGACGATTACATGGCCGCCTACGAGGACGCGATCAACGCGACCGCCCGCCGGTGGGCGCCGTGGTACGCGATCCCCGCCGACTCGAAGCCCTGGATGCGGCTGCTCGTCGCCCGACTCGTGCGCGACCAGCTCGCCACCCTCGACCTCACCCACCCGGAGCTACCCGAGGAAGAACGCGCCGAACTCCAGGACTACCGCGCCCACCTCACCGCCGAACTGTAGGATGGTTCTCTTATTCTCGTCTCGAAAACGGGATCCGCGTTGCAGATGGCACGTTCACTCTAGGCCTCTGGTGAGCTTTTCGACCTTGATGAGTCGTTGAAACTCCTTGGCCTCGGCCGGGGTCAGGGTCCTGAGCAGGGTTGGTATAACCCACTCGTCGCCCTGGCGGATGAGCCGGAGGAGGACCGTGATGAGTGTCAGGTCCTGAACGGACACGCGAACCCGTAGCGAGGAGAGGAGTACACGGTGGACGATCGCCCTTTCAAGAACCTGTCGGACAGGAAGCTCAGGAGTCTGGACCGGGCGGTTCGCCCGGAAGCCATCGCAAGGGGTGCTGTTGAGGAAGCCCCTGGCGCCACTCCGACTCGGCTCGAACATGAACATAGAGTTGCCGAAGCTCGTCGTCTGAAAGAGCTTGTACGACCGGACTGTCCAGCATGTCTTGCTCTACGCAGCGAACGATGAATTCAAGCAGGGACGTTTCGGATAGGGACATATCAATTCCTTGAGACGGACTGGACGATGATGGCGATCAACGACCCCAGCCCCAACCACAGGGCCATGAGGAGGATGGCGGCCCACCTTCCGGTCTCCCTGAGGATGGTCACCGAAAGGTGTCGGCGGGGCTCCTGCTTTTGTTGTTCGATTCGCCTGTCGAGTTTCGGGCTGGATTACGCACCAATCCTGAACCACGAGGCATTTGAAGCACACTCCGTGCAGCAGGCCGTAGCTGTTCGCTAGGTCCTTCTCTGGCCGTTCGCTCACTGACACGGTTCCGCCTACAGCGAGAGTCGGCCGGGCAAAGGTGCCGGATCCGACATCCATGCTGTGCCATCACACGGGTTTACGGCCTCCACGTCGAACGGTTCGTCGTCTTGTTTCATACCTGTATCTCCGACACGTCCTCCATCGCGTCTGGCGGGTAGATGCTGAACATAGCCTCGCCGTAACGCGCTCTACGGTCCAGCATCCCGTGATCCTCCTGTCTGCCGAGCATGGTCCGTCCCTGTTGTAGGCCGCCTTAGCCCCCAAACGGTAGGCGATGTGATCTTGGAACGATACCCACCCCACACTAGGCGATATCTGAGCGATATGCCAAACAGTGTCCGTACAGCCCGGACGGCCGTTAGCCAGAATCAACGACTTGAACAGAGGAGGTCGCCGAACACGAGGACTACCGCGCCCACCTCACCGCCGAACTGTAGCCGTTGATGACTGGTTGACGAGCTGTACCACATAAGGTACATGTGTCTCGTCCGGTACCATGTCGGCGCTTAAGCGACTCCCCGCTGCGTTCTACGCCACCGCTGGCGGCAACGAACCCGTCCGGCAATGGCTTCTCGATCTCGATTCCGAGAGTCGGCGTGCCATC
This sequence comes from Gemmatimonadota bacterium, assembly GCA_022820995.1. Lineage (GTDB taxonomy): Bacteria > Gemmatimonadota > Gemmatimonadetes > Palauibacterales > Palauibacteraceae > Palauibacter. Next base: position 87,520 of record JAJEEM010000061.1, read on the forward strand.
GGGACGGACATTGCCACCGTCGAATTCGGTTGGCCGGTCGGGATGCCGCTCACCCGATCACTTGGCGGCGGTCTTCGTGAGATTCGATCGCAGATCAGCGGCGGTCGGATCGCTCGCGTGATCTTCGTGATCCAGGACGGCCGGCTGGTGTTGCTGCATGGATTCGTGAAGAAGACGGAAAAAGCGCCGAGGCGTGAGTTGGAAATAGCTAGCCCGGATTTCTCAAAGGATGGAGTAGGCACCGGCCTCCGGTAGTCGCTAATTTGTTATTCCCCAATAACATGGCGGCTACAAAAAAGGAGGACCGGTGCCGACACAGCGTAAGCCCGTCTCGTTCGCTTTTCAAG
>JAJEEM010000004.1 GCA_022820995.1 Gemmatimonadota bacterium
CCTTGAAAAGCGAACGAGACGGGCTTACGCTGTGTCGGCACCGGTCCTCCTTTTTTGTAGCCGCCATGTTATTGGGGAATAACAAATTAGCGACTACCGGAGGCCGGTGCCTACTCCATCCTTTGAGAAATCCGGGCTAGCACCGCTCCCGCCTGTTCGAGCGCGTGCGCGGACACCACGAGCCCGGTCGGCTGGATGAACCCCAGCCACTCGAGGTGATCCCGGACGTAGTGCGAGAGTTTCGCCACGCGGCTCAGCCGGTCTCCGGCCAGAGGTAGACGAGTCCGACCGGCTCCACGCGCCTCGCACGGACGCGGTAGAAGTCCTCAATCCGCGCCGGCTCGTCGCGCAGGTCGCGCTCGAACTGCGTGAGACGGTCCCGCCACGAGCGGATATTGGCCCGGAGCTGCTTCCTGTCCTCGTCGTCGAGCGCGAGCGTGAGCTGGGGTTCCCTCTCGTGCCGCTCCAGCTCCTTCTCGACGCGATCCCGCTGGCGGGTCAGGGTCTCACGCAGTTCCCTCGCCTCCCGCTCGCCACGCTCGCGGAGACGTTCGGCCGCCTTCTTCGCCAACTCCTCCGCTCTGGGTTCCAGTTGGGGCCTCAAGTCGTCGATGTCCGCAGCGGCCGCAGCGAGCAGTCGTTCCCGCACCGTTTCGCTCGGCTGCGCCACCCGCTCCGAGTCGAGCACCTGATCGAGCAGGGCCAGCGTCTTCCGCTCCGCATCCGCTCGGTATCGCTCCAGCGGCCCTTGGCGGCGTCCCGGATCCGTCCAGCGGGCGGTCACCGTCACGATCTCCTCGTGCAGGCGCTCCGCGCGCCGACCGTAGAGCGACAGCCGCCCCAGCAGCACGACTCGGGGGATGGAGTCGGCGACCTGGGCCAGACACGCGCGCGACAGATCGTGATGGACGAAGCCCTGGGCCCGGAACCGGGCCAGAAGGCGCTGCGCGACGCGCTGTTCGAGGTGCAGGTGCACCACATCGTCCGTCAGCTCACCCGGATCCTCGAACACGACCGGACGCACGGGCGCCTCCCGCCGCCACTCGACGATCTTCTGGTCCCGCTTCATCGGCGCGCGCAGCGTATCGAGGGTCGATGCCCACGAGGGATCCGCCGCCACTCGTCCGTCGAGGGCCGGGAACGACCACACCGCCCGCCCGTTGTCGTCGCGCGCCTCGCTCAGCGGCGCCGCATTCTGAAGTCCCAGCGAGCATGACAACGCCCGGCGGAACGCCTCTGGGCCGAATCTCACCCACTCGCGCGACTTTTCGAGCAGGTTCCGGCAGCGCTCGATCTGGTCCGCGAGATCGTCTTGCCGCTCGCGCGCCGACTCAAACTCCTCGGCCACGCGGCGCTTGCGGTCCGCTTCGAGATCCATCCCCGCCAGCGTCTCGGCGAGTGTGGCGGCGTCTCTGTGCCGAATCCCTTGCTTGAGCCGATTCTCGATGTCCTCCTCGATCACTTTCGAGAGGCTTCCCAGCTCTCGGCGGATGGTCTCGGTCTTCTTCACCAGCACCTCAAGCACGCGGTCCTCTTCACGCTGGGGCAGGGTGAAGTAGTGGCACCGCACCTCGTCCGCTGGCTGGAGCTTCCGGTCGATGCGCCCGTTGCGCTGTTCGATCCGACCGGGGTTCCAGGGTAGGTCGAAGTGGAACAGGTCGGTGCAGTGCGCTTGGAAGTTCAGGCCCTCACGCGCCGCGTCCGTCGCCAGAAGGATGCGCAGCGGATCCCGCGATGGAGGCGTGTTGAAGCGGCGCTGAATCTCCTTGCGCCGCGCGCCGCTCGTCGCCCCCTCGATCACGGCGATGCGCTCCTCCGCGCTGTCCGTCCCCGCGATCGCGTGGGACAGCGCGTCCCTGAGGAACCGCTTCGTCCCCTCCACATGCTCGGTGAAGATCAGCACCCGGCGCTCGTTCCAGCGGGGCGTCCCCGCTGCGGGCATTCCGAAGGGCGGGAGTTCGGGACACAGGTTCTCCCGGATCCAGTCGAGGAGCGCGAGCGTCTTCGCATCGGGGCGGGTGCGCGCGGCGTCCGCCACCTCCTGCATGCGGTCGAGCAGACGCTGCTCCTTTCGCCACAGTTCCTCGATCCGGGCATCGCGCTTCAACGCCGACTCGGCCTCGCGGTTCGCAGCCTCGATCTGTGCTTCCTCCACGGCTTCCTCAATGTCGTCGAGCAGCTCGTCGTCCGCCCCCGGCGTCGTCAGGAACTCCTCCGCGACAGCCCGATCCGCCGCTCCGCCGCGGGCGCGCCCCCTGCCGCTTCCCCCCGTGCCGCCAGTCCCGGCCTCCCACTGCCTCTCCACCGTCTTCCGGTGCCGCGCGAGACTGATGGCAAACGCCTCGATCGACGACAGCAGGCGCTGTTGAAGACCGACGACGAGCAGCCCGGCCGCCGCCCGCCCCCTGGGCGGAGCATGGGCGAAGCGCTGGTCGCGCACGGTCCGGTATTCGTCCAGCAACCTTGAAAGCACGAGTTCCGGCGCGTCCTCCGGCAGATCCTTGATGATGACCGGCTCGACTCTCCGCCTCGGGAAGCCGCCCTGGATCTCGCGGATGTCCTCCTTGAGGCGGCGGATCATTACGGCTTCGAGGTCCTTCTTCCCGCGCACCCTGACGCCTCGCGTGAACCGGTGCGGGTCCAGCAGCTCCAGCAGCGTGGAGAAGCTGTTCGAGTGCCCGTTGTGCGGCGTCGCAGACAGGAAGAGACGGTGCTCGAAGCGGTAGCAGAGGTCGCGAATCGCCCGCGTGAACTTCGACTCGATGCCGTACCGTCCGCCGTGGCTCGGGGCGGCGTGGTGCGCCTCGTCCAGAATCAGGAGGCTTCCGGGCGACATAGTTCCGAGCCATTCCCGCAGCGGATCGGCGTAGGCGGGATCGGCCAACAACCGGTGCGAGACGAGGAAACGGCTGTGCGTCCGCCACGGGTTCACACCGAAGCCACGCTCGCGGCGCATCGTCGCCACGTAGTGCCTGTCCAGGATCTGGAACACGAGCCCGAAACGCTCCTCCATCTCGGCCTTCCACTGCTCCAGCACCGACGGCGGCGCGGCCACGACGATGGTCTTGGCCTTCCGCCGCAGAAGAAGCTCACGCGCGATCAACCCTGCCTCGATCGTCTTCCCCAGACCGGTGTCGTCCGCGATGAAGAGGTTCACCCGCGGCAGACGCAACGCCTTCCGGAGCGGCTCCATCTGGTAAGCGTCGAGCGTGATCCCGGCTCGAAACGGCGCCTGAAACAGCGACGGATCCGTGGCCGTCGTGCAATTCCACCGCAACGTGTTGAGGAACGCGGCGAAGTACTCGGGCGAGTCGAAGCCGCGCTCCGCCAGGTCATCCCACGGCTCGTCGTCGAAGATTGCGCGGTCGAGTTCGTAGTCCCAGAAGACTTCCAGTTCCTGCCCCTGCGCGTCATCGTCCGCGCAGGCGAGCCGCACGCGCGCCGATTCGCCCGGCTGCCGGCCCTCCGTCACCTCCTCCACGAGCCACCGGCGCGTGCGGACGCGCACCATCTCCCCCACGCTGGGGTTCCGCCCCGGCGGACCGCTGGAAGGTTCCGCACCACCGTTCGCATTGGCTGCGGTTGGCAAGTTGGACCGGACTGGGTGAGGAGTCATGTTTGGCGTCCACGAGCGCGCACCGGTTCATTCCGGTTGGGCCACACGATGACCGAACCGCCGAACGTCGGGCAAGACAACTGCGGCCATCATGGCCGGGCGATCATGAAACAGGTTTGGGGAGAGAGCCTGAGAGGCGAGACGCGTGCTCGCCGTCCTGGGCCGACGGATACGTTCCCGCTGACACAGACCCCAGATTGTTGGACAGCGTTGTGGCCAGCCCCGTCTCCCGCCGGACATCTCCAATCCTCTCCGCCCGCGCCGGTTTTGGAGATGCCGGGAGAGTCGAGATCCGCCCCGGCAACCGCAACTGGTTCCGCCGCTCCCGCCATGCTACGATCCGTGTCCACCGACAACAGCGACGAGCGGTCTCTCCCAGTCCACGAAACCGGAGCCCCCGCTGATGACTACTTGGCACGACGCCGTCATCCGCATTCTGTCCACCGCCGGCGAACCGCTTCATTACAAGGAAGTCACGCGCCGAATCTTGGCGGAAGGCCTAAGGTCCACCGTCGGGGCATCACCCGAAACGACCGTGAACGCGACAATCGCCGACTCTATCAAGCGCGATCCCGACTCGCCCTTCATCCGCGTCCGGCCAGCCGTTTACGGACTCCGCCCCGAAGCGCAGAAGGCTCGCCTTAAGGTCCCATCCTCCCGCTCGCCACTGGCCGCCTTCGGCATGCACTGGGCGCGGGATCAGGTCCTGTGGACGACGAAGCCGAGGCTATACGGACGTCCCACCGCTCGCGCGGACAGAATCAATCTCACGGAACAGCGCGGGATTTATCTGTTACACGACGCCCGAGAGGTGATCTATGCAGGGCAAGCTTTCGGGCAGGGAATCGGCTCTCGAATCTCGCAACACACCTCTGATCGACTCGCGGGCAGGTGGCGGTGGTTTTCCTGGTTTGGAACTTGCCCCGTCAGCGACGACGGCCGCTTGGGGAAGCCTCTCGGCACGGCGTCAGCCGAGCAGTTCATCGACGCGATGGAGGCTCTGTTGATCGAGGCGCTGGAACCGCGACAAAACCGCGCCGCGACGATGACGGCCAGCGAGTACCTGCAAGCCCGCGACCCGAAGCTCTAAGCCACGCCGACAAGCTGCGGACTCTCGCGCTTCTGCTCGAAGCCGCGGACTCTCGGACTTCCGCCGCTACTGGAAGGGCGGTAGGCCAGCTGACGGCTTCCGTGTCAACATCGGCCCTGTCACCGTAACGGTGCCCGATCCGCCTGGACGGCTGCCAACGGTCCCGCCTATCCTCCTCTCTCCCTTCCCAGATTGCACAGCCTCTCAGAGTCACGGAGACGGGCATGGTCCACGGTCCCTTGTGTAACGCAAAGACGTTCCCCATGATATGTGGAGACTGCGGCAACGTGTTCTTCTTCTTCTCCTGCGACTGCGGGAGCCGGGTGCGGTTCGACAAGCTGGGCCCTCCGTGGCCGATCCATGACTGCGACGCCTCCTGGGCCCGCGGCCTGCGGCGACGAACCGACCCCAACGGACGAATCACGGTTCGCCTCAGCGAATATGTGACGGCCACGCGCCGGCCGGATTTCGCGGGGATCGATCCGCAAATCGTCAGGCGCGCTCGACGGATGAGGGATGAGCCGCCTGCCATCGTCCGCAAGGAACCAGCCGCGGGGTCGCGACGCGATGTGCTGGGGACGCTACGCGAGATCTATCGCCAGCGAGATCCGCTAAAGGCGTTTGACCTGCCCGACACTGGTATGGCGAGAGGGATGCTGGGACCCCTCGGCAAACAACCTATCGGCCAGATCACTGTGCACGCGCCCCGAGCTGAGTCGGCGCAACAGGACAGCTACACGGCCTTCGTCCCTGCCGCGCTGATCGCGGATCGCCGCCTTCGTCGTGGTTTGGGGGTTCTGGCCCACGTTGAGGGGATCGCGGTCGGGTCACGCGTCGTCTGGTTCTGCAACGGCCTCCGGGTCATCTGACGCTCGTCTCGCCTCACCCACCGCCAGCACCAGGGGGACCGACCGTTACTTCCCCCGCGCCGGGGGGGACGTCGACGCGCTCGACGACGCCGCCCGGCCAGCGGACCTCGATCGCGACGGGATCGCCTGAGAGGCCCAGGATCTGCACCGGGTCGTCGTGGGAGCCGGTCCCGGACCCGGCCCTTACCTCGCGCGCGGGGCCGAGGCCGTCGGCGTACGCCACGCGCAGGACGGCTCCGATTCCGTGGGGGTTCCCGGCCGGTCCCGCAAGGCGGACTCGCAGGCCCGGGGAGGTGCCGGCTCCGCGGAAGAGGCGCGCCGCGCCGCCGTTGATCCCGAGCACGAAATCGAGGCGGCCGTCGCCATCGATGTCCGCGGCCGCCGCGCCGCGCTGGTCGCCGTAGGCGGCGACGCCGGACTCCTGCCCCGGCACCGCGCGGAACCCCCCGCGTCCGTCCCCCTCCAGCCACAATCCGCGACCGGCGTCATAACGCGGAGTGTCCTCGTCCGTGGCGAAGAAGTTCTGGGACAGGAACAGGTCCTCGCGGCCGTCTCCGTTGGCGTCCGCCACCAGGACTCCCAGCGAAGGGGCCTGCTGCGCCTCCCGGGGCAGCGGCGCCGCCTCGAAGCGGTCGCCCCGGTTCAGGAACACGGTGTGCCGCAGTTCCGCCGCCTCCAGCCGACCCTCCGGCCAGGCGCCCAGCGCCTCGCCCACATCCGCGTCGGCGTAGGCCGCGCGCGTCGGCATGCGCCCGCCCACCGGGGGGATGTGCTCGGCGAGCCGACCCAGCGCGGCGAGCGGCGCCACTCCGTCGAGGCGTTCGTCCCGCTGCGCTTCCACGAGGTCGAGGGTGCCGTTGCGGTCCACGTCGCCGAAATGGAGTTCGAGCGGGGCCCCGGGCGTCGGGCGGTACTCGGTGTTGTCCCCCCACGCGACCGCCACCAGGTCCGGACGCCCGTCCCCGTCGAAGTCGCCCGCGGACACGCCGTTCCAGCGCCCGACGTGCGCGGACAGGCCGACCGCCTCCGTGACGTCCGAGAAGCGCCCACGGTCGTTCCGCAGCAGCCGGACGGGGCCCCACTCGATGGAGAGCGCGAGGTCCGGGTCGCCGTCCGCGTCGTAGTCCGTGAACACGGCGCCGGTCACCATGCCGAGACGTTCGAAGATCGACGCGTCCCGCCGGTCCTCCTCGAAGCCGCCGCCCGGACGGCCACGGAAGAGCCGGGAGGGGCCGGCGAGCGGGTAACCGCCCGGCATGACTCGCGAGCCGACGAAGAGGTCGAGCCGCCCGTCGAGGTCGTAGTCGGCGACCGCCAGCGGGCCCACCGACCCCGATGTCCCCGGTGCGACGCCGCGGTTGACCGGCGTCACCGCCACGCCCGCCATGGCGCCCGCAGGCCACGCCGCCGACACGACGGCCGGCACCTGCGTCACCTCCGCCGGCGGCGCCTCGTAGCTCGACAGCCCGAGCAGCACCCGGGCCGTGTCCGCCACCGGGAGCGGGATCACCGCGGTCTGGTCGACGGGCGCCCGCGGCCCGGCCAGCGTCACGCGGACGAGTGTCCCCCCGTCGTTCCGGAACAGCGCCGGCGCCGCGTTCGCCCCGGAACCCATGAGCAGGTCGGGGTCGCCGTCGCCGTCCAGGTCGTGCCACGCCACGCTCGGCCCCATTCGGGACAGCCGCAGCGGGAGGAGCGGCTGCCGCGCCGCCTCGGCGAACGGAGGCTCGTCGTGGATCGGCCCGAAGCTCTCGTCGAGTTCGAACCACGGCCCCGACGCGCGGGCGGGCGCCGTCGCAGGCGTCCCCGCCCCGCCCCCCTCCGACGCCTCCATTTCGAACACCTCGTACAGCCGGTTCGGCCCGTCCACACGCACCTCCGACCGGCCTCCGCCGCGCCACTCCACGCCCAGCGTGCCCCCGGCGGCGTCCCCCATCGCGAACGAGACGAGCGCCTCCGAACCCGAGAGATACCCGCCGCCCGCCGCGACCTCCTTCGTCTGGCGCGGCAGACGCTCGACCTCGAGCCACACCATGGCCCCGACTCCGGCCGCATTTGGCGCCTCCCCCCGCAGGCGCACGGCGAGCCGGGGCGCCGCGGCGTCGTTACGCAAAAGCAGCGCCGGGCTGCCCAGCCGGTTCACGACCGCGTCCAGATCCCCGTCTCCGTCGAAGTCCGCCAGCGCCGCCCCGTGCGACACGTCGGGCTCCGGCGCCACGCCCCACGCGCGCCCCACCTCCTCGAACCCGGTCCCGCCCAGGTTCCGGAAGGCCACGTTGTGCAATGGCAGCGGACGGTACAGGAGGGTGGACTCGCGCTCGCCGGAGAGCCCGGCCTCCCGGATCGAGATCTGGGTATCCGCGTCCATGAGGTCCCGGATGTGGCCGTTCGGGATGAGCAGATCCTCGAATCCGTCCAGATCCACGTCCAGGAAGAGGGCCGACCACGACCACCCGGACGCCTCGACCCCCGCCTGCCGTCCGATCTCCGCCCACGTGCCGTCCCCTCGGCCGGCGAGCAGCGTGTTGCGGTTCACCTGCTGCGCCCCGGCCGCCTCGCCGGGCGGCGTGTGCTCCACGCGCGACACCGGATCCTGCGTTTTCCGTGAGCGCGAGTCGCGGGCCAGCATGTCGAGCACGAAGACGTCCGCGTCCCCATCCCGGTCGACGTCCGAGAAGTCCACCGCCATCGAGGAGGCGCTCGTCGTGGGCAGGGCGTGGGACGGCGGCAGGCGGAAGGTGCCGTCCCCGCGATTGATCCACAGCCGGTCGGGACTGTGGAGGTCGTTCGCGACGTAGAGGTCCGGGTCCCCGTCTTCGTCCAGATCCCCGAAGCGGGCCGCCAGTCCCCACTCGGTCGGAGCCGTCTCCAGCGGCGTGCCGTCGGCATCGAGGAAGGCGCCGGAGGAGAAGGGGACGTGCCGGAAGCCGCCGCCGTCTCCTCCGTCGCCCTCGTTGAACGCGTTCAGGTAGAGTTCGTCGGCCTCCCCCCTTTCGAGCCGCACGACGCCGTCCGCCCGCCACGCGAGTTCGTAGTGGTCGGCGAAGCGCTCCACGACCTCGAATTCCCGTCCCGTGCGCCGCACCGTGTTCGGGAAGGCGACCTCGTCCCCGGGAAAGAGATCGAGCACGGAGCGGCCCTTGTACCGCGTGAGATAAAGGTCGAGATCCCCGTCCCCGTCGATGTCGGCCAGCGCGCTCGACATCCCTCCCCGCGAGTCCCGCAGTCCCGCGTCCGGCGCTTCCGCGAAACGCCCCTCTCCATCGTTGAGGAAGAGGGACTTCGGACCCTCGATGGAGGTGAGCAGGAGGTCCAGGTCGCCGTCTCCGTCCACGTCCACGAGCGTGGCGCCGGTCGAGAACCGATCCCCGGCGGCGACCCCGTTCTCCGCAGCCGCCTCCCGGAACCGCCAGTCCCCCAGGTTGAGGTAGAGGGCGTTGGGCCCCTCGAGACGAGCGAGGTAGAGGTCCGGCAGGCCGTCCCCGTTCACGTCGCCCGCCGCCACTCCCGAGCCGTTGCCGCGCATCTGGTTCTCGATGAAGCTCGAATCCGACAGCGCGTTGCCGAAGTCGACCCCGGACCAGGAGGGCGGAACGGAGGTGAATCCCGCTTCGCCACCGTCGACCGCCAGGGGCCGCCAGCGGGCGCCTGGCGCCTCCGTCCACTCCACCGGCTGCGCGGGGGCGGAGAAGTCGGTCGGACCGCAGGCTCCGGCCGCGGCCAGCAGCACGCTGTAAGCGCTACGGCTGGCGATCCGGCGCCCTCCGGACCGTGACGGGTGCGACGCGGGCTTTCGCCGCGGGCTGCCGGGGCGGTTCATGAAGCGTGGGCGACGCTCAGAATCCGGAGAGGATGGCATCCGCGCGGCCGACGAGGGCCCGGTTGAGCGACAGCCACGCCTCCACCGTCGCGGGATCCGCCCAGCCCGAGGCGGCCGCCGCAGCCAGTCCCGAACTTCCCGGCCAGGGGCGACGCTCGGCGAACTCGATCACGTCCTCGAAGGCGGAGAACACGGTGGGGTCCACCTCGGCCCCGACCGAGGCGAGACGCTCGGAAACGGCGCGCCACTCCGCCCGCGTCGCGGCGTCCACGGCCAACTGGGGCAGGCGGACGGCGCCGGCCAGAGAGCCGCCCAGCGGGTCGGCGGAGCCCGCCGAAGCCCCGGGCACGACCCAGGTCACGATCTGCCCCTCGAGCCCGAAGCGCCGAAACTCCTGCAGGCGGTAGAAGAGGGCGAGGGCGAGTTCGCGCTGCAGTTGCGCGGATTCGTCCGCGGCCTGCGTGAGTCGGCCAAGGCGCTCGTCCTGCCGCTCGGCCATCCCGGCCAGGATGTCCGCCGCCGCGCCACCGCCGTCCGCGCCCTCACCGCCGAAACCGCCCAGCGCGGCCCCGGCGGCACCACCCACGGCGACGCCGACCAGAAGACCCAGCGCCGCGGCGCGGGCCGGCTTCACGGCGAGTCGGTCGTCGTGCGCGCGGCGTCCGTCCCGGCACCCTTCACGTACTGGTCGAACCAGTCGATCCAGCGCGCCCACATGTCGAGGTTGTTCTCGATCGCGCGCGGCGTGTGCGACTCGAAGGGGTACTCGAACAGCGCCGCCGTCTTCCCCAGCCCCGTGAGCGCCTGGATCATGCGCCTCGACTGGATGGGGTAGGTGCCCGAGTTGTTGTCGTCCGCCCCGTGGTACAGGAGGAGCGGGGTGTTGATCTGGTCCGCCTTGAAGAACGGGGACATCTCCATGTACACGTGCGGCGCCTCCCAGATGTCGCGCGGCTCGGCCTGGAAGCCCATCGGCGTGAGCGAGCGGTTGTAGGCGCCGTCCCCCGCGATCCCCGCCTTGAAGAAGGGCGTGTGGGCGAGGAAGTTCGCGGTCGCGAAGGCGCCGTAGCTGTGGCCGCCGTGCCCGATCCGGTCCATGTCGACGACCCCGAGCCCGTCGACTGCGCGGATCGCCGCGTACATCCCGTCGACCATGTTCGAGATGTAGTAGTCGTTGTAGTTCTCGCCCACGATCGGGATATCGGGGTAGACGAGCGCGTACCCCTGGGTGAGCCAGATATCGGACCAGCGCAGCCAGGTCAGATTCGTGTACGCATTGAGGTTGCGCGCGCGGATCGTCGCGTTGTCGAAGTCGTCCTCGCTCCGGTACTCGCGGGGATAGGTCCAGAAGATGGCGGGCACCCGCGTGCCTTCGACGTAGTCGACCGGCAGCGACACCCGCCCCTGGATCTCGAGCCCGTCGCGGCGGGTGAACTCGAAGTCGATGCGGCGCGCGGCGGTGAGCTGCGGGAACGGATCCACGTTCCGCGTCAGATTCTCCATCCCGCCGCCCCGGGTCCACAGGTGGCTGTCCGGGAACGTGTTCTTCCCTTCCCGGCTCACGACCATCCTCTCCAGATCGGCGTCCAGCGGAACCAGCGGCTGGTCGAAGCTGTCGCGCGATCCCTCGAACAGGCGCTCCGTGGCCCCGTCGGGGATCGACACCCGGTCGACGAAGGGCTGCGGCCGGAAGTCCTCCTTCCAGCCATCGCCGCGCAGGTAGGCGCTGCCCCCATCGGAAGACACCCACGCGTACTCGAGCCCGTTCCCGTTCCGTGCCGTGAGGAGGTCGCCCGGGAGTTCGAGCGCGTCGCCGGGATCGTGGAAGGGGACGAGCGTGTGTCCTTCCGGATCGCTCCCGCCCAGCCCGTAGTGCACGAGCGCGGCGTCCCCGCCCCGGCGCACGGCGGCGAAGGCGTGGCGGCCGTCCGCGGAGTAGGTGACGTCGGAGATCCGGTCCTCGCTCGTCGCCACGACCTCCGCATCTCCATCGAACGGCGCGCGCAGCAGCATGATCCGGTCGGGACGGTCTTCGCCGTCTTCGCCCTCACCCGCCTCCGCATCCTCCCCGCCCGCGTCGTCTCCGGCCTCCGCGCGCTGCAGGTAGGAGATCCCGCTCCCGTCCGGACGCCACGACCATGCGCGCGGGTCGTTGCCTCCGCCGCCGCCGCCGCCGCGACCGCTCTCCCGCAGTTCGCGCTCTTCCAGGGTCGCGAGCACGTCCCCGCTCTCCACGTCGAGCACCTCGGTGACGCGCGGGAAGCCGGTGTAGCTCGCGATGTAGGAGAAGGGACGCGTGAGGCGCGTCGCGATCACGTGACGTCCGTCGGGGCTCACCGACAGCGACTCCCACATGCCCGGCTCGCCGACCGCCCGGGGCGACCGGCCGGGCGCCAGTTCCACGATCTGGCTGCGCGTGTAGTGCTCGAACAGGTCCGCGCCGTGCGCGTCCTCCAGCAGGAAAGGCATCGTGCGCGTCGGGGTCGCCTCCGCCCGCGTGTGGCGGATCGTCGGTCCCGACGGCAGCGCCGGAGCGGGCGGCGAGGATCCGCGGTCCGCCGGCGCCGCCAGCGTGAGGAGCAAACCCGAAGCCGTCCACTGCAGCATGCGCGACGGTGCGGACCCCTGCCCCCGCGACGAGGTTCCGATGGAGCTGATCACATGGACGTCGCCGGCTGGCGTCACACTGCCGTCGCCCGTCTCGGCGATCCAGACCTCCGTGCGCTCCTCGAGGTGCGCGAGGAAGGCGAGCCTCGATCCGTCCGGCGACCACATGAGGTCGCTCACGTAGATCCCGTCGGGCAGTTCCACGTCCGTAAAGGCGCGCGCGCTCAGCGAGTAGAAGCGGAAGCCGTACAGGCCGTAGATGTCGAGGTGCCACGGACGGTCCGTGCGCGCCCGGAGCTCCAGCATTCCCAGGCGCAGCGTCTCCTCCCCCACCTCGGCCAGCGTCGAAAGCTCGGTGGAGAGCGGGACGACGAAGTGGTCGCCGTCCGGACTCACATGGTCCAGCGTCGCGTAGTTGGGGTCGGTCGCGAAGAGGTCCTGCACCGTCGCATCGGGCAGGATGTACCCCTGCGGGACGTCGAGCCCGGCCGCTCCTTCTTCCTCCTCCTGGGCTGCGAGAGGCGCCGTCAGCGACACCGGAACCGCCACCGCGAGGACCAACAGAACCGGACGAAGATTGCCGAAGAGCCTCATTGCCTGCCTCCTGGGGCGAGTGGGGGGACGAAGGTCAAGCTGGAACGCCGTGACGACCCGCCGCAAGCGGCTGTCCCGGGCGCGCCCCACGCGGCGTCAGCCGTCTGGACCCTCTCGCTGCAACCGTTCGAGAATCGCTCGATCGAGCACGGACCGAACCTCGGGGGAAACGGTCCGCAAGCGGAGCGCGGCCATGAACCGCAACGCCCCCATCCGAAGGAACAGTTTCCCCAGGAATTCGTCCGCAAAGCCGCTCGAGACGACGGATATGCCACCAAAATCCACGTTGACCGGGCAATCCGGACAGGTGGAAACGAGGTTCTCGAGCTTCAAACGGACCTGTTTGCCGGCGGACCTGGATCCGACCGACGCGGCCTCCCGCCTAACGACGAAGTTAAGGACATCCTTCGTGTCGTCGCCGTGGCGGCCTTCCACAGCGGTCTCGGCGCGATCCTGTAGATTCTCGGGACTCATGGCCGCAGTGTGAGAGACGATGGTTCGGCTCGTACGGGGCGGGCCCGAAACGGCCTGCGAGCTTTCGCCGTTTACGCGTACAGGTCAACATATCGATCCGAATCGTGATCATCATGATCTTGAGGGAATATGACGAACATGGCGAAGTTGTGCCTGTGCTTCGCCGTGTGGGCGGGCTCGGGGTGCGGATCGGACACCACCCGGTTGACGGAGGCGCACGCCGCGGCGATTCGCGACAGCGTGTCGGTGGCGATGGAGGAGTTTCGGAACCTCGGCGCGGCGGCGGATTGGGAGGCCGCGGGTAATTTCTATTCGGAGTCCCCGGCGTTCCGCTTCTACGAGAACGGGGAATTGCGCTACGAGTCCGCCGACGACGTACGCGCCGCCCTCGCGGGTCTCGGTCCGGGGATGCGGGTCACGACGGAATACTCGGAGACGGACATCGAGCCGCTGGCGCCCGGCCTTGCACACGTGCGGTCCCGCTTTGAGAGCACCCTCATCGGGGAGGGTGGATTCGAGTTCACCTACGGGGGCGCCGTGACCATGCTGTGGGTCCACGAGACGGGAGGGTGGCGGATCCTGTCCGGTCACTCCTCGGCTCCCGTTCCGCGCGGAGGTTAGGCCATGGAAGGCGTTCCCCCTGAAAGCGGCGCTGCGACCCGGGATGTCGTCGAGTCTCTCGTCCGGAAGGGGATGGCCGCGCGGCGGGCGGACCGGACGGACGAGGCGATGCGGCACATGAAGGCGGCCGTGGCGCTCGCCCGCTTCGGCGACGACCCCGTCGCGCTCGCCCGCGCGCTTCACGGACAGGCGAACGTCGAGCGGGACATGGGGCGGCTCGATATGGCCGTGCGCCTCTACCTCGAAGCCGTCCCGCACTGCCGGCGCGGGGACGATCGGCTCGTTCACGCCCACATCGTGCGCCACCTGGGGGATGTCCTCCGAGAGATGGGCGAGCTCGAGAAGGCGCGCCGGTGCTATGCGGAGGTGATGCCGCTGTACCGGGCGGATCCGGCTGCCCCGCCGCTCGACGTGGCCAATGCCGCGCGGTCCGCGGCCATCCTGTGCGAGGCGCTCGACGAGGCCGACCAGGCCCGCCAACTGTGGCACGTGGCCCACGGCCTGTACCGGGAGGCGGGCGTCGAGGCCGGCGTGTCCGAGAGCGCGGCCCGCCTCGAACGGCTCGGCTGACGACCGCCGGAGCCGACGGCCAGCGCCCCTCCGTCTTGCCAGAGAGAGACGTTTCGACCACCCTGAATCGGATGGGCGGCCTCGATCCGCCGCGAGGGAAATATCCGAGGAGGGCGTGCAAATGCTGCGGAATCACGGTCTGAACCGTCGGGCGTTTCTCAAGAGCACGGGAGCCACCGCCGTTCTGGGCGCCGTGGGCGCGCGTTCGGCGCTTGCGAGCGAGGTGGCCGCGACCGATGTCGCACCGGCCGGGCTCGGCGTCGCCGGCGAGGAATTCGACTTCGACGAAATCTACGACCGCCGCGGAACCGACTGCGTCAAGTGGGACCGCGCCATCGAGCAGTTCGGCCCGGATCTCGAGGTCGGCATGGGGATCGCGGACATGGACTTCCGCGCGGCGCCGTGCATCACCCGGGCGATCGCCGAGCGCTCCGCACATGAGAACTGGGGCTACCAGCACCGCGACAGCTCCTTCACGGACGCCGTCGTGGCCTGGAACCAGCGCCGCTACGACCTCGACATCGACCCCTCCACCATCGTCTGGACGAGCGGCGTCCACCCGGGAATCATCGCGGGACTGCACACCTTCGCGCCTCCCGGCAGCCGGGTCCTCATGACGACCCCCACGTACAACGGCTTCTACTCGGACCTGCGCTTCGCGCGGAACGTCGCCGAGGACAGCGAGATGAAGGTCGTCGACGGCGTCTACGAGATCGACTGGGACGACTTCGAGCGCCGGGTGCAGCGCGTCCACGCCTTCATCCTCTGCAACCCGCAGAACCCGACCGGAAACTGCTGGTCGGCGGAAGACATGACCCGCATGGGCGAGATCTGTCTCGAGCACGGCGTGCCCGTGCTCTCCGACGAGATCCACTGCGATTTCGTGACGAAGGGACAGAAGTACACGCCGTTCGCCAGCCTCGACCCGAAGATCGTCGACAACAGCGTCACCTTCAAATCCAACAGCAAGACTTTCAGCCTCGCCGCCAACAAGGTCGCCTGGTACTTCTCCACCAACCCCGCCTTCATGACGCGCCTGCGCCAGTACACGCGGGCGGACCTCAGCACGCTGGGCATGTACGCCGCCCGCGCCGCCAACAACGAGGGCGACGAATGGCTCGACCAGCTCCTCGTCTACCTCGACGGCAACCACGACCTCACCGAATCCTACATTCGCGGGAACGTGCCGGGCGTGACGTACACGAAGGCGCAGGGGACCTTCCTCGCGTGGCTCGACATGAGCGGGTTGATGGACCGGATCGACGCGCAGGGGAAGGCGGACTACGAGAACCGGACGGCCGCGGAGCCGGTGTCGCCGGAGAGCATCCTGCAGCGCTGGCTCGCCGAGAACGCGCGCATCTATCTCAACAACGGGCCCAGCTACGGGACCGGCGGCGAAGGGCACATGCGGATGAACATCGCGACCTCGCGCACGCTCGTGCAGCGCGCCCTCGACAACCTTTCCACTGCCGTCGCGGAGCTCTAGCGGGAGCCTGGCGGCGACACGGAAGGCAACAGGCAAGTCCGGCGTGGCGCGCGCGGTCGCCTCCTTCGAGGTCACTGGATGGGACCAGGGCGAACCGGAGTCCGGCGACGGGGGGCCGACCCTCTCGCACGCCACCGTCCTGAAGCGGTTCGGGGGGGACCTCGTGGCGGAGAGCGAGGCCCGGCTGCTCATGTGCCAGGCGGATGTGGCGGATATCACCGCGGGAGCGGGCTACATCGCTCGCGAGGTCGTGCGGGGCACGCTCGGCGGACGGGAGGGAACGTTCGTCATGCAGCATTGGGGGCTGAGCGCGAGCGGCCGCGAGCAGACGGGCGGACAGATCGTGCCGGGTTCGGCGACCGGCGATCTGACGGGACTGACGGGTTCCGTCGAGATCGCCGTCGACGGCGACGGCGCGCACACGTTGACGATCGACTACGAACTGCCGGACGCGTGAGCCTGCGGGAGGCGCCGCAGCGCGGCGACGCCTTGCAGCCCGCTTCCGGTTTTGACACCGTGATTTCAGTGCGGTGCCGGACGAGACAGGCCGGCGTTTCTTCCTGAGAGGGATAGTACGATGAAAAGATGGTCCATGATGCTTCCGGCGTTCCTCCTCGGCGCGATGCTGTCGACGGTTCCCGCGCAGGTCGAGGCCCAGTTCGACGAGGTCGGATCGATCACCTTCCCGACGTCCGCCACGGGCGAGGCCCAGCAGCACTTCCTCCGGGGCGTGGCGATCCTGCACAGCTTCGGCTGGAAGCAGGCGCGCGAGCAGTTCCACGCGGCACAGGAACTGGACCCGGACTTCGCGATGGCCTACTGGGGCGAGTCGCTCGCCTACAACCACCCGCTCGTGTCGCAAATGGACCCCACGGATCCGCGCAAGGCGCTCGATCGACTTGGCGCGACCCCGGCCGAACGGCTCGCCAAGGCGCCCACGGATCGGGAGAAGGGCTTCATCAAGGCGGTCGAGATCCTGTGGAGCGAGGCGGACCACGTCGACCGGCGCGTGGGGTACATGGAGGCGATGCGCGACCTGTACGAGGCCTATCCGGAGGACCCGGAGATCGCGGCCTTCTACGCCCTGTCGCTGCTCAGCGCGACGGCGGCGACCCGCGACCTCAGCCAGCGCTGGAACGTGATGGCGGGGGCGATCGCGCTTCGGCTGTTCAACGACAACCCGCTGCACCCGGGCGCGGCTCACTACACGATCCACTCCTTCGACAATCCGATCATGGCTCCGCTCGCCCTGGACGCCGCCTACGCCTTCGCGGACATCGCGCCGGCGGTTTCCCACGCGCGGCACATGCCGACGCACATCTTCATCCAGCACGGGATGTGGGAACGCGTGTCCGGCAATAACCAGTCGGCCTACGACGTGGCGCAGGAGCTGTGGATGCCCGGCGACGCGGTGGGGGACGCCGTGCATGCGCTCGACTGGGGCCAGTACGGCGACCTCCAGCGCGGCGACTACGAGAAGGCGCGGCTGTGGATGGATCGGCTCGCGGACATGGTCGACAACGAGGGCTTCGCGACGACGGGCGGGGCGCGCGGCGCGGCCGGCATCGCGCGGGCGCAGAACGCGGTCTCGCTCCTCAAGGCGCGCTACATCGTCGAGACCGAGCAGTGGGAGACGCAGCCGATCACCGAAGACTCCCCGGCGCATGAACTCCTCGCCACGGGACTCAGCGCCCACCGCACGGGCGACCAGGCGATCGTCACCGAGGCGGAGGCCGCTCTGAAGGAACTGTCGGACGGCGAGGGCTACACCCACGTCATGCACAAGCAGGTCGGGGCGCTCCGGCACGCCGCGATGGGCCATCCGGACGTGGCGATCGGTCTCATGGACGAGGCCGAGGCCGAGGTCATGAGCATGGCGCCGCCGCGCGGCTCCGCGAGCCCGGTGAAGCCCCTGCACGAACTCTACGGCGAGCTGCTGCTCGAACTCGGGATGCCGGACAAGGCGGTTGAGAAGTTCGAGATGTCGCTGCTGCGGATGCCGAACCGGCCGCGCTCGCTCCTCGGCCTGGCCCGGGCGCACGCCGCCAATGGCGACGCGGTGCTCGCCGCCGAGGCCTATGCCAGGGTCGCGAACCTGTGGAGCGGCCTTGCGCACGCCGGTCTGATGGAGGCCGAGGCCTTCCTGAACGAGGCCGAGAGCGAGGGGAACCAGGGGAACCGTTAGCGGCTCTCCGCCCGCCCGGCCCCGCGGAGGATCCCGGATCGGAACCGGCTCAGTAGAGTTCGAGCAGATCCAGGATCGGGACCCTCAGTAGCGCCGACCGGCCCGTCCGGACCTTCACGAGCACGTCGAGGGTCTGGAGGGGCCGGAGTTTTTCGGCCGCGGCCAGCAAGTCGGGAGGGACGGCGATGTAGACCAGGCCGTCCCCGGGATCGGGGGCCCGCGCGAGCAGGAAGGGCTCTCCCTCGTAGAAGTCGATTCGTTCCGGTTCGGCCCGTTCCAGCGACAGAAACCGGACGGTCCAGCGGAGGGTCGCGCCGGCATGGTCATCCGGGTTCGCGCTCAGCGCCGCGGCCGAGACGCCGGCCGGGACGCCGGCTTCGCCGCCAGCCGCGTGGCTGGCCCCGAGCGCGGCCTCGCGGACCCAGCCCGAACGGCGAACGCGGGTCCAGTCCCCCCGCTCTTCCAGCCGGTCGACGAGGAAGCCCTCGAGGAGAAGCCCGGTCACCGATCCGGCGGGTTCGGACCTGAGACGTTCGCCTCCCCGGCTGGAGATGACGCCGTTGTGGCCCTCCCGGGTGGATGGCGCGACCGAGCCGGACGGGACCCACCCCTCGATCTCGACCTCCGCCCAGATCCCTTCGGTACGCTTGAGGATGACCGGCGTGCGCAGCGCGAGTTCAGCCAGCCGGCGGCCGTCCGCCGCCCTCCGGAAGACCTCGCCGTCGATGACGACTTCGCGCACCTGGGCGGCTGCGTGGGGTGGCGCGTACGCACACGCCAGGACGACCGGCAGGAGAAGCCGGCGTCGCAGGCGACCGCGACGAGACGTTTTTCTGGTTAGGACCCGGTCCTCCACCTACATTCCTCGCGCCGCGACCCCGTCGCGAGACTCGCGTGATGGGGCCGTTCCCGTTCGAGATTCGACTCATCCAAGATATGGAATCCGCGTCAACCCAGTGTCAAACAGACTGATCCTCGTTGTCGGCCTCGCCCTGCTCGCCGGAGTTCCGGCGACGCTCGAGGCGCAGGCCGAACGCATCGACTCACCCTTCCGCTGGCGCGAGAAGGGCTTCCGCGTCGGCCTTTTCGGAGGCCACCACGCGGGGAACCGGGGGCGGCTCGAGTTCGCGCAGGGGCCCACCAACGTGACGGGCGCCAGAATGCGCGTCCGGGCGTCGAGTCCCCTTTCTCTCGAGCTTGGCGCCACGTACGGAGCGGCGGACCGATGGACGCTGGACGTCCTCGACGAGGCCGGACCGATGGTCGTCGACACCGTCGCCGCGGGCTGGCTGCGGGCCGACCTCGGCGCGCAGATCGGCCTCACCGGAGCGCGGACCTGGAACGGGATCCACCCCTACGGGCTCATCGGCGGCGGCTTCGTGTTCGGGGTCGACGAGGGCGCCTCCGAGTTCCTCGCGGACCAGGCGCTCGAACCCTTCCGGTACGACATCTCCACCGCGCCGCACATCTTCGTGGGGCTGGGGTTCGAGATCTTTCCATCGGAGACGATCGGGATCGGCTTCGAGGTCCGCGACTACCTGGTCCGCGTGACGTCGCCGGACGGCTTCCTCTTCGGGACCACCCTTGAGCTGTTCGAGGCATCCGGAGCGCCGGCGCCGCAGGGTTCCGTGTGGGGCCACAACCCGGAGTTCAGCATCTCCATCTGGTACTACTTCTAGCTTTCGGTGGCGAACCCCCCCGGCGGCCGGGCATGAGCGACGCGGACTGGGTCTCCTTCGACGAGGCGCTCGCCCTGGTGCTGGACGCCGTGTCGCCGCTGGAGACGGCGCGTGTTCCTCTCTCGGCCGCGCTCGGCCGCTCCCTCGCACGCGACGTGGAAGCCGTCGCCCCGCACCCGCCCTGGGACAACAGCGCCATGGACGGCTTCGCCGTGCGGATCGACGAGGTCCGCGGCGCGAGCCCGGAACGGCCCGTGGTCCTTCCGATCTCCGACGACATCCCGGCCGGCGCCTTTCCGCGCGGGCCGCTGGAGCCCGGCTCCGTGGCGCGCGTGATGACGGGGGCGCCGGTGCCGGAGGGCGCCACGGGCGTCGTGCGCGTGGAACACACGGACGGAGGCCCGGACGGGCGCGTGAGCATCTTCGACGATGCGGACGGGGAGCGGCACATCCGTTTCCTCGGGGAGGACGTGAAGGCGGGCGACACGATGGTGGAGCGCGGCGAGGAGCTTGGGGCCGCGGCGGTGGCGCTGCTCGCGTCGGCCGGCCTCGAGCAGGTGGACGTGGGCCGGCGGCCGCGCGTCGGCGTGCTCGCGAACGGAGACGAACTCGCGGATTTCGATGAATTCGACGAGGTGCGGGCCGGGCGGAAGATCATGAACTCCAACGGGCACGCGCTGGCCGCCCAGCTCGCGGATTCCGGGGCCGAGCCGGTGGCGCTCGGCATCGCCCGGGACGATCCCGACGACCTGCACCGCTGCCTCGCACGGGCCGGCGACTGCGACGCGATCGTCTCCGCAGCCGGCGTGAGCGTCGGCGAACATGACTATGTGAAGCAGGTACTCGACGAACTCGGCTTCGAGCGCTCCTTCTGGCGCGTGCGCATGCGCCCCGGCAGCGCCGCCGTCTTCGGCTTGCTCGGCGGCCGGCCGTTCTGGGGCGTCCCGGGCAATCCGGCCTCGGCGCTCGTGACGTACGAGACGCTCGTAAGACCGGCAGTCCGCAAAATGGCGGGGTTCGCGCGCCCCTGCCGGCGACCGCTGCAGTGCGTCGCGGCACACGATCTGCGCGGACCCCGGGACGTGCTCTCGTTCCTGCGCGTGCTCATCGGATCCGCCGAGTCCGGGGTCCTCACGGCTCGCCTGAGCGGTCCGCAGGGCTCGGGCAACCTGGGGTCCATGCTGGCCGACGGGCTGCTCGCGGTTCCCGTCGGGACCGACGCCATAGGCGCCGGGGCTCGCGTCGACGTGATCCCGCTCAGGGAGTGGGCGAGTCGCGCCTGACGCGGAGGCCGGCCACCGCTGCCGGACCGCCCCGTCGAATCAGATGCGGACGACCGCCGCCGCCATCGTGTAGCCGCCGCCGATCGAGGTGAGCACGATCGTGGCCGGGTCCGGCACGGGTCCGTGCTTTCCGCGGACGACTTCATCGAGCGTCACGGCGACGGTGGAGGCGGACATGTTGCCGTAGTCGACGATGTTGTGGACGACGCGCCCTTTCGGGAGTTCCAGCCTCTGCTCGAGGCCCTGCGTGATCCGCGCGTTCGCCTGGTGAGGAATCACGAAGTCCACCTGGGACCAGTCGAGACCCGCCTTTTGGAGCGCCTGTTCGCCCACTTCGGCCATCTTGACGATTGCGTTGCGGACGATCCTCGGCCCGCCTTCCATGTGGAGAATGGGGATCCGGTCCCGATCGTCCCGCCAGCTCTGCCCGACGAGGTACAGCGGGTCGCGCGCGAACCAGCCGGACGCCGCCATCGGGCCGAGCACGCCGTGGTCCGCTTCGCTCCGTTCGAGCACGACCGCCCCGGCCCCGTCGCCGAAGAGCACGGCCGTCCGCACATCCGTGTAGTCCACGAGCCGCGTGAGGGCGTCGCCCGAAACCACCAGGACCCGCTCCGCCATGCCGCTGACGATCGCCGACCAGGCCGCCCCCACGCCGTACACGAAGCCGGCGCAGGCCGCGTTGATCGCGAATCCCCCCAATCGCGGATTCCCGATCTTCGTCGCCACGGTACAGGCGCTGTTCGGAACTTCGTCGGACGGCGACACGGTCGCGACGTAGAGCTGATCGATCTCGTCCGGCTCGCGTCCGGCCGCCTCCAGCGCGGCGAGCCCCGCCCGGGCACACATGTCCTCGGTCGTCAGCGCGCTTTCCGGCGGGATCCGCCGACGCGACCGGATGCCGGTCAGCTGGTACGCCCACTGATCGAAGACCTCGGGGGCCGATAGCCCGTTGGCACCCTCGACGCCCCGGAGCGCGGAGCGCGCCTGCGCGACGTCGAACGACTCGCGCAGCGTACCCATGGCGAGAAGCTGGAAGTTGTCGATGCTGTCCGGCGGCAGGTAGCTCCCGGTACCCGTGACCGCCGCGGTCACTCTGGCTGCCAAGGCCCTCTCCATCATCCGTGGGCGAGATCCGCGGGCGAGATCCGCGGGCGAGATCCGTGGGCCAGCAGCCCATGGCGAAACCCTGCGTCGGCGGGCTCGGCCGCCGGAAAGTCCGAGAGTATACGGCAGAGACCGGGAAGCTTGCTAGTGCGATGTCGCGGGAATCCCCGAGCTTTGGAGAGGCGCGGAACGGGCGAGCAGGAGCCGCGCCGCGGCCGAGCGGGCCGCCTCCGCGAGCGTTTGCGTCGGGCACGGCCGCGTCGGCATCACGCGGGCGCACTCCCTCATGCTCGCCTGCGACCAGCAGGAGTCAGGCTGACCGTCGCCGCACTCCCGAATGAGCAGTTTTACGCTCGCGGGCAGCCGGAGCACCGCATCGCTGTCCAACTCCTCGGCCACCGCATAGCGCAGGAGGTCTTCGGCCAAGTCTCGTTCCACGCCGGCGTCCAGCAACTCCTCGAGGGAGACGACCAGGAGAGGAAAGTCGGCGCGGTCACGTCCCAGCCGCATCAGAAGCTCGCGCCCTACGCCGCGGCGAAGGGCATCCGCGGCCTTCTCGAGCGCGATCGGCGCCGCCCCCGGACCGAGGACGGACGCCGCATCCCTCAACTCCGCGGCGAACGTGTCGACGGCGGCCAGGACGACTTCCGGAGACATCCCCTTCGCCACGCCCTCCATGGCCTTGTCGATCAGGAGACCTCGGGGCAGACCGTCCCGGACGCCCGCGTCGATGACGGAAAGGGTACGCGCCGCGTAGACCGCGCCCAGGTGACGGCTGAAGCGCGCGCGCGCGTCCTGACCTGCAAGCGGCGGCGCGAGCGCGAGAAGCATGGCGCCGAGGAACACGGCCGCGGGGAAACGGCGCCGCAGGGCTTTTGCCACGGGGACTTCCGGCTAGGGGGCCAGCGAGCGGGCGCCCGCGCCGCCCGTGATGGCGATCACGGCATTCTGGTTGCCGTAACCGTCCTCCACATACCGTTCCGCGTGCGGATCCGTGATCCAGGTCTCGCCGTCCACGAGGAACATGTACTTGTGCACGCCGGGCGGAAGCCTCACCCGGCCCGTCCACACGCCGGTCCCGTAGGGATCGGCCAGCGCGACCTCCGGCTGCCAGTCGTTGAAGTCGCCCGCGACGTGGACCGACGCCGCTCCGGGCGCCTCGAGACGGAACTGCACGTAGTGGACTTCTTCGCCCACGAGCGCCGTCGCCGCCCCCGCCGGCTCCGTGTATGCGTTCTCCCGGGGCAGGAGGAAGAACGTCGCAAGCACGGCGGCAGCCGCGAGTCCGATTAATGGCCGGACGCGCACGGAGCGTGGATGCACCCACCAGTCCACGAGACTCGGCAAGAGCCGACGCCTCTCCTGGCGAACCTCGGCCATGACCCTCGATTCGAGTCCGACGGGAGCCCCCTGCACCCCCGAATCCCGCACGTCCGAAAGGAGAGCATCCCACCGCTCGGCCTCCCTGCGAAACTCCCGCGAGAGTTCCGAACGGTCGATTTCTCCATCCAGGTACAGCTTCAGATCGTCGTTCATCGGTAGTTCTCTAACAGCACCTGTAACTGATCCCGAGCCCGATGGACGCGCATCTTCAGCGCGGACACCGACGCTCCAAGTCTCTCAGCCATCTCTTCGTACGACCAGCCCTCGACGTGCTTGAGGACGAAAGCTTCACGCTGCTCTTCGCTCAGCGACTGCAAGGCCCGGTATATCTGCTCCCGTATTTCCGCCCGTTCGGCGCGCGCCTCGGGAAGACCCCGCGTCGCCGTCAGCGGGCCGGCCGCCTCCAGCGAGACCTCCCGCCGCGCCCGCCCCTTCAACTGATCCTTGCACAGGTTGACGGCGATCCGAAACAACCAGCCTCCCACCCGTTCCCGGTCACGGCAGCGGTCGAGGCTCCGAAAACCGCGAATGAACGTGCGCTGCACGATATCCGCGGCGTCGTCCGCGCGCCCGGTCATGCGCTCCGCGTAGCGGTACAGCACGTCCTTGTACCGGCGCACGAGAACCCCGAACGCCTCGCGATCGCCTTCCAGCACGGCGGTCACGACGTCCGCGTCGCTCGGTTCATCGTCCGGAACCCGACCTTCCGGCCCGATCCGAAAGATCTTCTCTTCGTGAATAAGACGACCTCTACGGCTTTGCGGTCACTCGACCCGCCATCGGCCCGCAACCCTCTTCGTTCGCGATCAGGGTCGGCGGTTCCAACTTAGCGGAACCGTGATCCCCCAACTACCTTGGACGCGTGAACGCCGGGAACGCTGCCACCCACGCGCCGGACCTGTCCGGTCTCCGCACTCCGGCGCTTATCCTCGATCTCGATGTCCTGGAGAACAACCTCCGGGTCATGCAGGAGCGCGCGGACGCCCTCGGCGTTCGGCTCCGCCCCCACGTGAAGACGCACAAGTGCGTGGAGATCGCCGGACTCCAGCGGTCGCGCGGGGCGTCTGGCATCGCCGTTTCCACGCTCGCGGAAGCCCGGATCTTCGCGGAGGCGGGCTTCGATGACATCCTGTGGGCCTTTCCGCTGAATCTCTCCCGAATCGGCGAGGCGGCCGCGCTCTCCCGGCGCGTCGAACTCGGCGTGACGGTGGACTCCCTCACGGCCGTCGAGGCGCTCGAAGCCGCGGGCGTTTCCTTCCCGGTGTGGCTCGAAATCGACTGTGGCTACGGGCGCTCCGGCGTCCCGCACGACAGCGGCCGGGTGATCGAGATCGCGAGGCGGATCTCACGCGCGGGGCGGCTCGCGCTGCGCGGCTGCCTGACGCACGCCGGCCACACCTACGGAGCGGACTCGCCCGCCGTCATCGCCGCACTGGCGGAGGAGGAGCGGCAGGCGATGGTCGAAGCGGGACGCGCGCTCCGCGCGGCGGGGCTCGAGCCGGGGGTGCTCTCGCTCGGTTCGACGCCGGGGATGAGCCGGGTCGAGACACTGGAGGGGGTCGACGAGGCCCGGCCGGGAAACTACGCGCTCTACGATTACACCCAGACGCGGCTGGGATCGTGCGCGGTGAGCGATTGCGCGGTCACCGTGCTCGCGACGGTCGTTTCCGCGCGCGAAGGATCCGACCGGGCGATCGCGGACTGTGGCGCGCTCGCCCTGTCCAAGGATGTGGGGCCGGACGACCCGCCCCACTACGGCCGCCTCTTCCGCGACCTGTCGGGACGGGAACTGGGCGACCATCGCGTGACCTCCGTGAGCCAGGAACACGGGCGCCTTTCCGGGCGGTTCGCCGTCGGCGAGAAGGTCCGGGTCCTTCCGAACCACGCCTGCCTCACGGTCGCGCACTTCGATCATTTCGAGGTCGTGCGGGGGCTCCGCGCGGTGGATCGGTGGAAGATCCGGCGCGCGCGCGACTGAACGCGACGCAACGGGCGCGGCGCGGTCCGGCGCCGACGTCAGGGCGCTCTGTCGAGGGCGATGAGCTGCGCGAGGATGGAGACGGCGATCTGCGCGGGCGAGCGGGCGCCGATCCGCAGCCCGACCGGACCGTGGATGCGGTCGCAAGCCGCCTCGTCCAGCCCGCGTGCGAGGAGCGCGGCCCGACGTTGCTGCTGCGTCCGGCGTCCGCCGAGGAGACCGATGTAGCCGCAGCGGGAGGCGAGTGCCGTCTCCAGCGCGGGCTCGTCCAGCTTCTCGTCGTGCGTGAGGATGACGACGCTCGTCCGGGGGTCGAGATCGAGCGCGGCCATCGCCTCGTCCGGCCAGCGCGCATCGAGCGACGCGGCATCCGGAAACCGTTCCGGGCGCAGGAAAGCCTCGCGCGGATCCACGACGACGACCTCGAAGCCGGTTCGATGCGCCATGGCGCACAGCGCATGCCCGATCGGGGTCGCGCCCACGATGACGAGCCGCGGGGGCGGGGCGAAGGACTCGACGAAGACGAGGCTGTCCGGATCGTCCCGCACGAGTTCGACGACCCGGGCGTCCGACCGGCCGAGCCAATCGTCGACGCGGGAGCGGGCCGCCCGGTCGAGTTCCGCGGACCCGAGCGTGCCCAGCGACCGGTCCGGTTCGAGAAGGAGTTGCCGCGAGCGCGTGGGCGGCGCCGCGCCGGTAAGGAGGACGCCCGGGGCGCCGGCCGCCTGGAGCTGCCAGAGGCGGTGCCAGACGGGGTCGCCGGGATCGTAGTGGTCGAGGAGGACGTCGATTTCCCCGCCGCAGGAGAGGCCCACGCCCGCGGCCATCTCGTCGGTGATCCCGTACGTGACGGAGGCCGGCGCGCCGCCGCCCAGCAGCGCGGAGAGCCGTTCGTGCAGGTCGCCCTCCACGCACCCGCTCGAGATCGAGCCGCTCAGCTCGCCGGCGGCCGAGATCGCGAACCGCGCGCCCGGCGGCAGCGGGGCCGAGCGGCGCACCGCGATGAGCGTGGCCATGGCGATGGGATCGCCCTGCTCCGCCCAACGCGCGAGATCCTCGCGTACGGCCCGGAGACTCATGCCGGCCGACCCGGGCTCAACTGCCCCAGCGGGCTTCGCGAACCGCGTCGGTGAGCGCGGGCAGCACCTCGAACACGTCCCCCACGAGACCGTAGTCCGCCACCCCGAAGATCGGCGCATCCGCATCGCGGTTGATCGCCACGATGACCTTGGCCGTGCGCATCCCCGCCAGGTGCTGGATCGCCCCGCTGATCCCGACCGCGAAGTAGAGGTTGGGAGACACGGTCTTCCCGGTCTGGCCCACCTGCTCGCCATGCGGCCGCCAGCCCGCATCCACGACCGCCCGGCTCGCGCCGAGCGCCGCCTCGTCGCCGAGGGCTTCCACGAGAGCTTCGAGCAGCGGCCAGTGCTCCGGTCCCTGCATCCCGCGGCCGCCCGAGACGATCGTCGTCGCCTCGCTCACGTCGAGCCGATCGCGATCCCCCTGCTCCAGGGCAGTCGTCCGCACCCGCCCCTCGAGACCCTCGAGATCCAGGCTCGACACCTGCCCCGCCGCGCTCTCCTCGACCGGCGCGAAGACGTTGGCCCGGATCGTCATCACGGCCGGGCCCGGGGTGAAGCGCAGGGTCGCGATCGCCTTCCCGGCGTACATGGGCCGGCGGACGACGATGGCGCCGTCCTCCCGCCGGCATTCGACGACTTCCGAGGCCACGCTCCGCCCGAGCCGCGCGCCGACGCGGGGAGCGATGTCCCTCCCCTGGGCGGTCGCAGCGAAGATCACGGCGTCGTAGTCCCCGGCCTCGACGAGCCGGGCGATGGCCGCCGCGGCGATGTCCGGCTGAGACAGCGCGAGAGCCTCGGACTCGCCGACCCAGGTGCGGTCGGCGCCGAAGCCGGCGAGTTGCGCGGCCGCCGCCTCCGTGCCGGGAGGACCGAGCGCGACGACATGGGTTTCTCCCCCCGCGTCGGCGGCGATCCGCCGCGCGAGTCCGACCGCCTCCCGCGAGGCCCGGCTCACCGTTCCTTCCCGGATCTCCGCGTACGCCAGCGCCCCGGGCATCAGAGCACCCCCGCTTCGTCGCGCAACGCCCGCACCAGTTCCGGGACGGCGTCCGCCCCCTTTCCGACGATCCGGCCCGCGGCCGGCGCCGGCGGTTCGTCGAGGCGGAGGAATTCGATGGACGGCGCATCGAGCGTCACTTCCCGTTCATCGAGAGGCTTCCGCTTCGCCGCCATGATTCCCTTGAGGCTCGGATACCGCGGCTCGTTGAGCCCTTTCTGCGTCGACACGACGGCGGGCAGCGAGAACTCGACGACCTCGTGGCCGCCTTCGACCTCGCGGCGCGCCGTCGCATCCCTTCCCGCGATCTCGAGGCCGACGACGACGGTCGCGCACGGGAGGCCCAGAAACTCGGCCACCATCTGCGGGACCTGCATGTTGTCGTCATCGATCGCCTGCTTCCCGAACAGCACGAGGTCGACTTCGCGGCCTCGAATCTCGTCGGCCAGCGCCCGCGCCACGGAGAGCGCGTCGTGCGAACCCTCACACGCGAGCAGGATGCCCTCGTCCGCCCCCATCGCGAGCGCCTGGCGGATCGATTCGGCGGTCTGCGGGGGGCCGAGCGCGACGACGGTCACCTTCCCTTCCCCCGCCTCTTCCTTGCGGCGAATCGCATCCTCGAGCGCGAACTCGTCGTACGGGTTCACGACGTACTTGACGCCGGCCGGGTCCAGTCCCGCGCCATCGGGGGTCACTCTCACCCGCGTGGCCGAGTCCGGCACGCGTTTCACGCAGACTATCGTATTCATCCGTCTTTTCTTCGAATGGAATCAGGCGTTCTGGTAGGTCTCGATCTCGTCGGAAGTCAGTGCGCACATGCGAAACGCGACGAGGTCGATGAGGGCATCGGTCACGTTCTTCTGGCGGAGGTTCCGCGCCCGCGCATCCTCCGCGGCGGGTCGCGCCTCGCGCAGGGTCACGAGGCGGGCGGCCAGCCAGTCCAGGAAATCGTGTACGACGTCGCGGTGCTCGCGGTCCCGGTCCGGCTCTCCGTTCGGAGCCTTGGGAAGGAACGCGTCGATGAGCGCGAGCAGCCCGGGGAAGATCATCTCCGTGAGTTCCTCGTCTCCGATGAGTTCCTCTTCGGTGATCTCCTCCCAGCTCATCTCGTTCCAGTACAGCTCGCACGCTTCCTCGAAGAGATGGCGCCGCACTTCGGGAGACGCCTTCCTGAGGACGATGTCGCCGGGCGAGAGCCTCCGACCCACGACTTTTCGCATGCCGCGGATGCGTTCCTGGATGAGAGTTCGACCGGCCAGAGCGTGGGCTCGATCGGGCGTTTCCGCGGCGGCGGGCCGGGCTTGCGTTTCGTTGTTCACGGAGCCGAAGATGCGACGGCCACGGTGACGGAACAAGCGCCGGGGCCAACACCGACGGGAGCCGGTGCAACGGCCGGCATCGAGGGCGTGTTACCCAAGCGATGGGGACGTCTTTGGCGGAGGAAACGCGAACACGCAGCGGATCGCCGGACGACTCGGCCGGCCCCGGCTCCGGACCTGTGGAGCCGCCGGATCCCGGCGCGGACGAGCCCGGCCTCGTGGAGGCCGTGCAGGCTGGCGATTCGCGGGCGTTTTCCCTGTTCGTGACCAGATACACGGACCCGGCCTACGCGGTGGCGCTGTCGATTCTGCGCCACGAGCAGGACGCGGAAGATGCGGTGCAGGCCGCGTTCATTCGCGCGCTCGAGCGGATCGGGCAGTTGCGGCCGGGAAGCCGATTCGGTCCGTGGTTCTATCGCGTGCTGCGGAGCACGTGTCTGAACCTCCGTCGGCGCGAGCTTCTGCGGACTCATTCGGAGCTGACGGACACGGCGGCGTCGCGGGACGATCCGCATCGCGAATTCGAGCGGAGGCACGCCCGGGAACGGGTGCTCGACGCGCTCGGGCAGCTTCCGGAACGACAGAGAACAGCGGTCATGATGTACGACCTCGAAGGGTACGACCACGCGGAGATCGCGGAGATCCTCGGGATCGCAGTCGGGACTTCGAGGGCGAACCTTCATCACGGCAGGCAAGCGCTGCGCCGGCTTCTCGGCGAAGCACCCGCCTCCGGCGCCGGAGGAGCAGATGAGGATGAATAGGAGAGATCAGGGTCGGGACGGCGGGCGCGGGCCCGCGTGGGCCGAGTATCTCGAGCCCCTGCGGCCCGATGAGCTCACGCGACGCCGCCTGCGCCGGAGCGTGATGGCCGCGGCGGAAGCGCTGCTCGAGCGGCGGCCCCTCTCCTGGCTCGACGTGACGGCAAGCTGGTCCGCGGCGCTCGCGCCGCTGGCCGCGGGACTGCTCGTCGCGGCCGGCGTCCTGCTGTATCGCATCTCGCTGCCGGACGCCCCCGAGTTCGCCGCTGACGTGGATCCGGAGCCGGTCGGGCTCGTGCGCTCGCTGGCGCCGGACGCCGAAGCCCCGCCCGCGCTGCTCATCGACCTCGTCGAGCCGAGTCGAGACGCGGTGCTGACGGCCGCGCTCATCACTCCGTAACTCGCTGAAACGCGACACGAACCGGGTGCGTATGGACACTTCGAGATTCCGGGCGATCCTGCTCCTGGCGCTCGTCTTCGCGGCGGGCGCCGCAGTCGGCGTGGCGGCGGACCGCCTCGATCTGTTCGCCGATGCGGTCGCGGGCGAGCCGTCGGCGGATACTACGTCTCCCGAACCGCGGGATCGCGATGGCGGGTCGCGCGGACGACAGACCACGATCGAGCAATTCGCCGATGAACTGGGTTTGACTGCCGAGCAACGGTCACAGATCGAGGGCTTCCTCGATCACTACCGCGACGGGATGCGGACGTTGCGCGGGAGCTACCGGACGTTGATGGATTCGGTCCGGACGCAGATCGAGTCGGCGCTGACGGAGGAGCAGGGTGAGGATTATCGGCAGTTGCTGCGGCAGCGCTACGGCGACGGGCGGGAGCGCGGCGGCGAACGGGGGTCCCAGGGGCGTGACGACCCGCAGCGAAACAACTGACAACCGAGAGACGTCAAATCAGCCCCTCAGGGGGCGAGGAAACGATGACCATTCGACATAGATCAGGGTGCGGAGGCCGGCCGAGCGCCGGTCTTCGTCGATGGGGGTTTGTCCTGCTGCCGGCGGCTCTGCTTGCGGCAGCGTCGCCCCGGCTGGCCGAGGCGCAGGTGCAGGCGAGCGACAACGTTCGCCAGATCACGGTCGACGACGCGGTCGCGATCGCGCTGCGCCGCAACCCTCAGTTGCTCCAGGCCTATTCGGCGATCGAGATGGCCGAGCACAACCGGCTGAGCGCCTACGGGGCGCTCCTTCCGTCAGTGAACACCTTTTTCAGCTACTCGAACTCGTCCACCGGACGTCTCGACGCCCTCAGCCAGGGAATCGTTGCGACGAGTTACTCCACCCGGATCACCGCCGGATACACGCTTTTCAACGGCTGGAGCCGGTTCACGAACCTGAAGGGCGCCCGCCTCGGCGTGGTGGAGCAGAACGCCCGCTATCGCGAGGCCGAGTTCCAGGTCATCCAGGCGGTGAAGCAGGCGTACTCGGCGAACGTCGCGGCGCGCGAACTCGTCGCGGTCGAGGAACGCCGCGTCCAGCGGCAGGCGGACCAGCTCGAATTCGTCAGACAGCAGCTGGAGCTGGGACGGGCGACGCGCTCGGACTCCCTTCGCTCGCAGGTCGACCTCAACAACGCGCAACTCGCGCTTCTGACCGCGGAGAACCTCGCGCGCACCCGGACCTTCGAACTCACCGAGGTCGTCGGCTCCGAGACCCTCGTGGGGCCGACCGCCGAGGCGGAACTCGCGATGGCTGCGATCCCCTTCACGCGCGACGAACTGTTCGCGATGGCCGATGTGACGGCTCCCGCCCTGCAGGCGGCCTCCGCGGCCGTCGAGGCCGCCGAGGCGGCGGTGTCGAGCGCGCGCTCCAGCTACCTGCCGACCATTTCCCTCAGCGCCGGCTATGGCTGGGCGAATCAGGAGTTCCCGCCCTCCAACCGCTCGTGGTCGGTCGGGCTTTCGGGCAGCTATCCCCTGTTCAACGGCTTCCAGCGCGAGACGCAGGTGTTCCGCGCCCGGGCCACGGCGGATCAGGCCCGGCAGCAGGAGCGGGCCCAGCGGCTGAACCTCAGTTCGCTGCTCGACGCACGATACGCCACGGCGCAATCCGCGCTCGCGCGAGTGGATCTCGCCGAGCGGAACGTCGAACTCAGCGAGGAGAGCCTCCGGGTCGTCCAGGAGCGATACCAGCTCGGCCTCGCCACGATTCTCGAACTCCAGGACGCGCAGATCACCCTCACGCAGGCGGAGGTCGATCTCGTCTCGGGTCGGTTCCAATACGAGGTAGAGGTCGCCGGGATCGAGGCCCTCCTCGGCCGGAGGCTCGACCAGCAACCCTGACGGCTCTCACCGCACGACGTATCTCTTCTTCAACGTCGGACCCGCGCGGGGTGTCCTCTCAGCGTGCTACGACGGCGCGGTTTCGCCGCACTGTTGGCCCTTCACGGACCCGACACGAGACGAGATCCCGATGTCCATATTCGAACGCTTCCGGTGCCGCTTCGTTCTGCGGGGCGGTTCCCCGGGCCACGCCACGGTCGTCACCGTGCTCGGACTCGCGGCCGCGGCGGGCTGCGCGACCGGCGAGGCCAACGAACCCGAGCAGACGCTCCAGACGCTGACCGCGGGGCGCCAGACCATCGTCTCCAGCGTCGAGGCGACCGGGACGGTCGAGCCGATCCGCGTGATCGAGGTCAAGTCGCAGGCGGGCGGCGAGGTTCTCGACCTCCCCGTCGAACTCGGGGACAACGTCGAACAGGGAACGCTCCTCGTGCGGATCGACCCGCGCGATGTGAACAACGCGTTCTCCCAGGCCCAGGCCGACCTCGACGTCGCGGAGGCACAGGCCGATGTCGCGGAGCGCCAGCTCGAGCGGGTCGAGGCGCTTCACGAGTCGGACATCGTGACCTCGGAGGAGCTGGAGAGCGCGATCCTCTCGGCGGCGAACGCAAGGGCGGCTCTCGTCCGCGCCACGACCAACAAGGAACTCGCCGAGGACAAGCTGGACGACGTGACGCTCCGGGCCCCGATCACCGGCACCGTCGTGGAACGGACGGTGGAGCAGGGGCAGGTCGTCACGGGGACGCGCGACCTCACCGGCGGCACCGTCCTGATGCGGATGGCCGACCTCACCGAGGTCCAGGTGCGCATGCTCGTCGACGAGACGGACATCGGCCGGCTCCAGCCGGGACTGCCCGCCGACATCACCGTGGAAGCGTATCCCAGCCGGACCTTCCGGGGGGCCGTCCTCAAGATCGAACCGCAGGCGGTGGTCGAACAGAACGTGACCATGTTCGCCGTGCTCACGCGCATCTCGAACGAGGAAGACCTGCTGCGGCCGGGGATGAACGCGGACGTCGAAGTCGTGATCGGGCGGCAGGAGGACGTGCTCGCGGTGGCGAACAGCGGCATCAAGTCCCAGCAGGAGGCCGCCCAGATCGTCCGGGCCCTCGAGATCGACGCCGATGTCAACGCGCTGCTGCGCGACTTCCAGAGCCAGGATCGGCCGGAGGGTGAGGCGGCGGAAGGCGGAGCGGCGGAGGGCGGGGAGGAGGCGATGATCGGCGGGGTTCCGATGTCGGAGTTCCAGTCGATGTCGCAGGAAGAGCGGATGCGGGTCTTCCAGAACATGTCCGACGAGGAGCGGAGGCGGATGATGCAGCAGTTCCGCAACCAGGGAGGCGGCGGACCCGGCGGCGGCCGGGGCGGCCCGGCGCGACGGCCCGACGAGCCCCGCCCGGCCTTCGTGTTCAGGTACGATGCGAACGGCCTCCTCGACGTGAAGCCCGTCATGATCGGCCTCAGCGACTTCGATCACACGCAGATCGTCCGCGGGCTCGACGAGGGCGAGGAGATCGTCGCCGTCCCCACCTCGCTCATCGCGCAGCAGGAATTCCTGGACCGAATCCGCAGCCGGTCGGGGCTGCCGGGCATCGGGGGAAGGTGAGGATCGTCCGATGATCTTCTTCGAGATTCTCCGGGTCGCGATGGATGCGATCCGCGCCAACAAGCTGCGCTCGTTCCTGACCATGCTCGGGATCGTGATCGGAGTGGGCGCCGTGATCACGATGGTCGCCCTCGGGGAGGGCGCCCAGCGGCAGGTCGAGAACCAGATCGAGTCTCTCGGCACCAACGTGCTCACGGTCCGCCCCGGACAGGGGATGTTCCGCGGCGTGCGCGGCGGGTCGAACGCCCGGCTGACGACCGAAGATGTCGAGGCGGTGCGGCGGGGGGCCCCGGCCCTGGTGGAGGTCGCCCCGGAGATGCAGGGACAGTTGCAGGTCCAGTTCGGACGCAACAACGCGAACGTACGGATTCTCGGCACCACGCCGAACTACGCGGCTGTCGAGAATCACACGCTTCAGCTCGGCCGCTTCTTCGATGAATCCGAGGACCGCGGCCGGCGGCGCGTCGCCGTGCTCGGGGGCGCGGTCCCGGCAGTGCTGAACACCGACGCCGCCGAACTCGTCGGCCGGACGATCTCCATCCGGAACATCTCCTTTGAAGTCGTGGGAGTGCTGGAAGAAAAGGGCGGATCGGGCTGGTTCAACCAGGACGAGCAGATCTTCGTCCCGCTGGAGACGGCGCAGTTCCGATTGCTGGGGACGGACCGCGTAAGCCAGTTCAAGGTCGTCGTCGAGAGCGAGGCGGCGATCCCCGTTGCGATGGTGCAGATCGAGGATGTGCTCCGGCGTGAGCACCGCCTTCCCCTGGGACGGGAGAACGACTTCTGGATCTCGGACAGCGTGCAGTTCCTCGAAATGGCGCAGGAGACGACACAGACGTTCACGATGCTGCTCGCCGGGATCGCCGCGGTCAGCCTCCTCGTCGGGGGCATCGGGATCATGAACATCATGCTGGTGTCGGTCACCGAGCGGACGAAGGAGATCGGCGTGCGCAAGGCGCTCGGCGCCACGAGAAAGGCGGTCCTGCTCCAGTTCCTGCTCGAAGCCACGACGCTCTGCATGACGGGCGGGATTCTCGGCGTCGCGTTCGCCTACGGCGCGGCGGAGATGCTCTCGCGGTCGGCGGGCTGGACGATGGCCATCGCGCCGCAGGCCATCGGCCTCGCCGTGGTGTTCGCCGCCGCCGTCGGCGTGTTCTTCGGCCTCTGGCCCGCCCGGCGCGCGGCCAGCCTCGATCCGATCGTGGCGCTTCGGTACGAATAGCGGACCTTGGCCCACTAGCCGGCACCCGCCCGGGATTGGCGGGAGGTCGCGGGCCGACGTATGGTCCCGGCATGAGTGTTCCGCTGACATCCCTTCCGGACTCCGCCCGCGTCTGGATCTACGGGACGGATCGTCCGCTGACCCCCGACGAGCGCGAGGCGCTCATCGTCGACCTGCGCGCGTTCGTCGACGTCTGGACCGCGCACGGGGCGGCACTCCGGGCGGGCGTGGAGTGGGTCGAGGACCGGTTCGCGGTCGTCGCGGTGGATGAAGCTTCGGCGCCCGCGTCCGGGTGCTCGATCGACGCGATGTCCCGGCGGCTGGGCGCGCTCGAGGAACGCCTGGGCTGCTCGCTTCTCGACAGCACGCGCGTTTTCTACCGGGACGACTCCGGCGCCATCGAGAGTTGCGCGCGGCCGGAGTTCCGGGCGCGGGCGCTGACGGGAGCGATCGGCGACGCGACCTCGGTCTTCGACCCGACCATCGACACGCTGGCGGCGCTCCGGGCGGGCGAACTCGAGCGGCCGGCCGCCCGTTCGTGGCACCGGCAACTCCTGGGCCGCCCCGGCGGACGGTCCTGACGCGGGGACCGGCGTGACGGGCGCCCCCGGGAACGGCGCTTCCGGCGCCGCGCGGGGGAAGCTGGCCTTCGCCCTCTCGGGCGGCGGCGCGAGGGCCGCCTACCAGACTGGCGTGCTCAGCCATGTCGGCCGGCGGCTGCCCGGGCTTCGGATCCCTCTTCTCACCGGCGTCTCGGCGGGCGCGATCAACGTGGGGTTCCTCGCCGCCTACAACGGAAACCTGCGCAGCGCGACGCAGGCCCTGAAGCGCCGCTGGCTCTCGCTCACGACCGAAGAAGTGCTGCGCACCAACCCTGCCTCCCTGGTCAAGGTGGGGCTGCGGCTGGGAGGATCCCTGCTGGGCGGCGGGACCGGGCTGAGTCCCCGTTTCCAGAGCCTCTTCGACACGTCGCCGCTGCGCGAGTTCATCGAGCGCGACGTCGGCTCCGGAGAGATCGACGCCCGGATCCGGGCGGGGGACCTCGAAGCGGTGGGGCTCACCGCAATGTCGTACCAGACCGGGCGCACGGTCCTTTTCGTGCAGGGAGAACCACAGTCGGCGCCCAGGCCCGCGAGCGCACACTACCGACTCGTGCGGACGGACATTTCGGTGGACCACATCCTCGCCTCGGCGTCGATCCCGCTCGTTTTCCCGGCCGTCAAGCTCGGTCAGCAGTATTACGGAGACGGGAGCTTCCGCACCGCTGCCCCGCTGGCGCCCGCCATTCACATGGGGGCGGACCGCATCTTCACGATCTCGGCCCGTTACCGGCGGTCCGCACTGGAGGCGCGGGCGCCGGACACGACCGGATACCCACCGCCGGCGAGAGTCCTGGGCCTGCTGCTGAACTCCGTCTTTCTCGACACGCTGGACTGGGACGCCGCCGCGCTGCGCCGGATCAATCTCCTCGTCGACCAACTCCCGCGCGACGTGTCCGAGGGCCAGGGTCTGCGCCACGTCGACCTGCTCATCCTCAGACCCTCCCGGGACATCGGGAAACTCGCCCGCGACTTCGAGATCGAACTTCCCCCGGCGCTGAGGTTTCTCGTTCGAGGCCTGGGAACGCCGGACATCAAGACCGCCGACTTCCTGAGCTATCTCCTGTTCGAGAGCGAGTACATCCGCGCGCTCGTGGAACTGGGAGCCTCGGACGCGGAGGCGAACTGGGGCCGCATCGAGGCGTTCCTCACCTGACCGTGCAACGGACGATCGTCCACTTCGCCGACCTCCATCTCGACTCCGCGTTCGCGTGGTGCGAGGCGACGGGCGACGTCGCGCGGCGGCGGCGCGAGGCGCTGCGCGATACCCTGCTCGCGATCGTGGGACTCGTGCGCTCGACCAGCGCGGACGCGCTCTTCTGCGGAGGCGACCTGTACGAGCATGATCGCGTCACGCTCGACACGGCGAACTTCCTGCGGGAGACCTTCGCGTCCCTCGACCCGGTGCCCGTCTACATCGCGCCCGGCAATCACGACTGGTACGGGCCCACGAGCGTCTACGCGACGGGGGGCTGGAGCGGGAACGTCCACATCTTTCGGGATCCGGCGCTGCAGGCGGTCTCCCTCGCGCCCGGCATCACCCTCTGGGGGGCGGCGCACTGCGCTCCCGCCAACACGGACAACTTCCTCGGCGACGGCTTTCGCGTCTCCGGGGCCGGGGCGCACGTGGCGCTCTTTCATGGGGCGGAGCGGTCGTGGCTCACGGCACAGGGTGAAGGGAAGGCGCCGCATGCCCCCTTCGAGGCCGCCGAGATCCCGGACGGCGGGCTGAACCATGCGTTCCTCGGCCACTATCACCGGCCGGCGGACGGCGCCCATCACACCTATCCGGGCAACCCGGACCCTCTGCAGTTCGGAGAAGAGGGGGAGCGCGGGCCCGTCGTGGCGACGATCGACGCGGAGGGCGAGGTCGCGCGCGAGCGCCACGTCGTGGCGGTCACCCCGGTTCACGATCTGCGGCTCGATGTCACGGGCCTCACGAATCGCCAGCAGATTCGGGATACGCTGCGCGAGAAGACGGAGAGCCTCGCGGGGCTCGCGCGCCTCACGGTGTGCGGCGACCTCGAGCCGTCGCTCGACCTCCAGGAGGACGCGATCCGCGACCAGCTGCTCGACACGTTCGACGCCGCGCAGATCCGGAAATCCGAATTGCACCTGGCGTACGACCTCGAAGAAATCCGCGGGGAGCCCACGGTGCGGGGACGGTTCGTCGAGGACGTGCTGGGAGCGGAGTTGGCGGAGGATGAGAAGCGCCGTGTCCTGCGGATGGGACTCCGGGCGCTCGACGGACGCGACGATCTCGAGGTGCTGTGATGCGCTTCGAGTCCGTTACGGCCCATCGCTTCGGCCCCTTCCGGGATGAGACGCTGGAACTGGCGCCGGGAATGAACGTCGTCTTCGGCCGGAACGAGGCGGGGAAGTCCTCCTGGCACGCGGCGCTGTACGCCGGGCTCTGCGGCATGCGGCGCGGCAAGGGGGCGATGCGGAAGGAGGAGAAGCGGTTCGCGGAGCGCCACAGGCCGTGGGACGACGACGAGTGGGAGATCGGAGCCATCGTCGCGCTCGAGGACGGACGGCGGGTCGAGTTGAGGCACGATCTCGCGGGAAGGATCGAGAGTTCGGCGGAGGACATGAGCGTCGCGGGACGGGACTATTCGGGTGAGATCCTGTTCGACGGG
Organism: Gemmatimonadota bacterium; assembly: GCA_022820995.1. GTDB lineage: Bacteria > Gemmatimonadota > Gemmatimonadetes > Palauibacterales > Palauibacteraceae > Palauibacter. The sequence continues at coordinate 37,875 of JAJEEM010000004.1, forward strand.
GCGCCGGACGGCTCGCGGTGGCTGGGCCTGAACCGCCGCTCGTTCCTCGCCACCGCCTGCGTGCGCCAGACGGACATCCTCAGGGTCCGGGACGATCCCGAGTCGCTGCAGGAGGACATGCAGCGCGCGGCGGCGACGGCGGGCGTGGACCGGACGGCGGCCGCCGCGCTCCAGCGGCTCGAGGAGGTCCTCCGGGAACGCGTCGGGTCGACCCGGGCTCCGACGAAGCCGCTCATGACGACCGCGCGGCGGGTCGCGGAGGCGCGCGAGGCTGTGGAGGCGGCCCGCGAGGCGCACCGGGACTTTCAGGAGCGTCGCGCCGAGGTCGAAGCGCTGGAGCGGGCGGCGCGGGAAGCCCGGCGGCGCGTGGAGGCGGCGGAGGCCGCGCGCGAGAGAGCCGAGGTGGACGCGCTCGCGGAGCGGCTTCGGGAGGCGCGGGCCCTGCACGAGGCGTTCCCCGAGGGGGCGCCCCACCCGGTCCCCGAGGGCGGCGGGCTCACGCGGGCGGTCACCGAAGCGCTCACGACGTGGCGCAACCTCCCGGCTCCGGTGGAACTGACGGGGCCCTCCGCGCGCGAGATCGAGGAGAGGATCGAGGGCGCCGATGCGGAGCTGGCGGCCGCGCGGGCGGTCGTCGCGGAAGCCGCTGCCGCGGAAGCCGAGGCTCGCCTCGCCGGTGCACGTGAGCTGCAGGCGCTCTTCCCGCAGGGCGGCCCCCGGGTTACCCCGGAGGAGGACACGCGCCTGGCGGAGATCCGGGACGCGCTCCGCGCCTGGGAGTCGCTCTCCGATGTCGAGCCGCCCTCGGGGCGGAGACTGGAGGAAATCGAGGGGGATCTGGCCGACCTCGACGAGAGGCGGCGCGTGCCCCCCCGGGAAGGTTCGCCCGCGCGGACCGCAGCGTGGCTGGCTTTTTCCGCGGTGGCGGCGGCCGGCGGTCTCGTCCTCGCGCTGCTGGCGCCGGATTCGCGCTCCGCGGGACTGATCCTGTTCGCGGTCGGGATGGGAGGCGTCCTTCTTCACAGACTGGCGGGAGCGCGGGCCCACCGCTCGGAGATTGCGCTCGCGCTGGACGTGCGGCGCGACAGTCTCCGGCGCGAACTCGAGACCGGACGCTCGGCCCACGAGCGGTACGAAGCCGAACTCCGGACCCGGCGCGACGCGATCGACCGCCTCCGTGACTTCGGCGGCGGGGAGGACACGATTTCGCTCGAACCGGAAGCGCTCGCGGAGTCGCTGCGTCGCCGGGTCGAGTCCCGGCGGGCCGGAAGGGAAGAGGCGGCGCGGCGGGGCTCGCAATGGGACGAGCTACAGGGGATGCTTGCCGGTTCGACTCTCGACGCCCTCGCCGCCGAGTCGGAGCGCCTGCGCAACGCGGCCGATGCCCTCCTCGCGGACGCCGCCGAAGCCCCGCTCGCGGAGCTGAGGAGCCGGGGCGTCACCCGGAGCGAGTTGGACGAACTCGAACGGCGGACCGCGGCGCAGCGCCGACGATGGAGCGACGAACGTGTCGAGCGCCTGGCGACGGAGACGCGGCACGCACAGTGGTCGGAACGCGCCGCTGAAGCCGTGAACAGGCTGCGTGAAGCGGGGTCGCGGGTCGGGGCGGCCGCCGAAGACTCCGATGAGCTGGCCGTCGCCCTGGAGGAATGGCGCGCGGGCCGGGAGCGGATGCTCGAGGAGGCCGGCGAACGCAACGAATCGTGGGATCGCCTGCAACAGTTGCTCGGCGAGCGGACCCTGGATGAGTTCGCGGACGAAGTGGAGCGACGCCGCCTCCGGGCCGGCCGGCTCGCCGACCGGCTCGGGGCGGATGTCCTCGGCGAAGCCCGGGCGGGACGGCCCGCCTGGGAGATGCTGGAGAAGCTGCGCCGGGAGGCGGAGGCCGCCCGCGAGGAGGTGCTGCGCGCCGGCGGCCAGCTCACCGAGCGCGAACACCATCTCCCGAGCGTCGCCGACTCGGAGGACGCGCTGGCGGCGGCCGAGCGGGAGCAGGCGAGGATCGCGCGCTTCAAGGGCACGCTGGACTGCACGGTCGGATTCCTCAAAGAGGCGCAGGAGCGCGTGCTGCGCGACATCGCGCCCGTGCTGAGGCAGACGGTGCTCGAATGGCTTCCCGAGGTGACGGACGGGCGGTACACCGGATGCCGAATCAACCCGGAGAATCTGCTCGTCGAGGTCCGGACGCCGCGGGGCCGCTGGCGCTCCGCCGAACTGCTCTCCCACGGCACGGCGGAGCAGATCTACCTGCTGCTCAGGTTCGCGCTCTCACGGCACCTCACCCGGGAAGGGGAAACCTGTCCCCTCATCCTCGACGATGTCGTGGGTGCGTCCGACGCCGTGCGGAAACGGGCGGTACTGCAGACGCTGCAGGCGCTCGCGCGCTCGACCCAGGTCATCCTCTTCACGCACGAGGACGACGTGCGGGACTGGGCGGGAGCGAACCTCGCGGGACCCGACGCCCGCCTCATCGAACTCGCCGGGCGGCGGCTCGAGACCCGAGGGAGCGGACCGGCCCCCGCTACTTGAAGACCTTGTAGTCGGTCGAGTGGCCCGGGTTCACCTTCGCGGTCGGGTCGATGTGGTGGACCGCGTTGTTCACCGCGACCGCGGCCTCGCCGAAGCCGGTCGAGATCAACTCCAGCTTCCCGTCGTAGGTGGCGATGTCCCCCGCGGCATAGACGCCGGGGATGTTCGTGCGCATGCGCGAGTCCACCACGATGCACCTCTTCCGCAATTCGAGCCCCCATTCGGCGATCGGCCCGATGTTCGGAACGAAGCCGATCAGCGCGATGACCTCGTCCACCTCGATTCGCTCCGTTTCCTTCGTCTTCGTGTGCAGGACCGTCGCGGCCTCGACCCGGTCGCTGCCGTGGATCTCCTTCACTGTGTAGAAGGTGCGGAGTTCGAGTTCGCCCCGTTCATGCGCGCCCTCGACCTGCGCGACCGTGCTCTCGTGAGCCCGATAGCGGTCCGTGCGGTGGATATGCGTGAGCTCACCGGCGATCTCCCGCAGCGCCCAGCTCCAGTCGAAGGCGGAGTCGCCCCCGCCGACGAGGAGAACGCGTTTCCCGCGGAACATCTCGGGGTCTTTCACGTTCGTCACGAGACCCCGGTCCAGGAACTCATCCCATCCCGGCACGCGCAGCGTCCGGCTCTTGAAGGCGCCCTTGCCCCCGGCGATGACGACGGTGCGCGTGGGCCGCGGCCCCTTGTCGGTGCGAAGATCGAAGCAGCCGTCCCCCGGATTGAGTTCGAGGACGCGCTCCTCGAGGCAGACCTCCGCGTCGAACTGCAGGCCCTGCGTCACGAGTTCCCGCGCCAGATCCTTGGCGAGCACCCGCGGGAAGCCGGCGACGTCGAAGACATCCTTCTCGGGGTACAGCGCCGTCAGCTGACCTCCGAGTTCGGGGAGGACATCGATGATGCGGGCCGAGACGCCGCGCATGCCGGCGTAGAACGACCCGTAGAGTCCGGTCGGACCGCCGCCGATGATCGTTATGTCGACCGTTTCGTTTCTCAAACCCAGACCGTTCAGGCCAACCGGCGATCGTCAGGCCGCGCTCTTCCACTTTCGCCGCAGGCAGTGTGTTCCGTAATCGATGATCGCCCATGCCGATGTCGCGCCGACGAGCAACACGAGTGCGGGAACATACCGAGGGTTGAAAATGAGGGCGAGCAGCGTGAGAAACTGCAGGCCGGTCGCGATTTTCCCCGGCCACCGGGGCTTGAAGGGGATGATGATGGAGACGAGCCGGGCCAGGAGGTAGCACCCGGCGGTATAGAGATCCCGAAGGATCAGGATCAGGAACGACGTCCCGTCGAGGCCGCCCGCCGCCAGGAAGCCGGAGAGGGCGAGCAGGACAAAGAGCTTGTCGCAGAGCGGGTCGAGCAGGAGCCCGACCTGGGATCGCGTCCCGCTTACCCGGGCGATGAATCCATCGAGGACGTCCGTCGCGCCTGCCGTGGCCACGAGCACGGCCATGATGCCGGGGTCCGAGACCACGATGAAGGCGAGGCCGAGCGGTATGCGGCTCAGGGACAGAAGATTCGACAGGGTCAGAAACCCCGGATCGTGTGTCTGTATCGGATTCCTCCGCTTCGACCTGGTCGGTGGGCCCGCCCCACGCACGGGAAGATGCACGTTCCTGGGGCGGGCCTCCAGTGCGCCGGCGAGCGTCTCCGACGGTTCGCCGATTGCGGCGCGGTGCACGAGGTTACTGTGGAAGCTCGGCGCTGTCAGCCGCCGCGTCGTCCGGACGCGGATCCAGCATCACCATGTCCTCCACGACCACGTCCACGGTGGGGATCGCGATCCCGTCGCGCTCGAACGATCCGTACTCCAGGTGGCCCTCGACGTAGAGGCGCGAACCCTTGTGCACATACTCGCCGACGGTCTCGGCCTGACGACGCCAGAACGTGAGCCGGTGCCAATCGGTTCGACGCCGGGTCTCCCCGTTCTTTCGGAACACGCGGTTGGTCGCGAGCGACAGGTGTGCGACGGCGGTGCCGGAAGCGGTCTCGCGCACATCGGGGTCGCTGCCGGCGTTTCCGACGAGAATGACCCGGTTCACGGTTCTCGACATGGTTCCTCTCCTTTGTGATGCGTGAATGGGCGCGGTTGTGCGCAGCAAGACACGCGAATCTCCGGTACGAAGAGGCAGCCCCAAACCGCATCTCCCCCACCGCCCGTACTGGCGGGTCCCGCCTTGACGCCGCGGCCGGAAGAGGGTCTGCTCAGGGATGATCCGGACGGACCTCACTTCCGACGCCGCGCGCAGCCGGGCCCGACGGGGCCTGATCCTGATTGCCCTCGCCATCGTCCTCTCGGCCGCGATTTCCGTCATCGAACTCATCGTCCGCGCGACGCTCGAGGGCCCCCGCATCACGGCGCTGGCCCATTCGGCGGAGGGACTCGGGCCGGGTTCCGCGGTGTGGGTGGCCGGCAGGTCGGTGGGGCGCGTGCTGTCGGTCTCCTTCCAGCCTCCCGAAGAGAGCGACCGCGACGGGCCGTTCGAGAGCCACGTCATCATCGACGCCGTCATCGACCGGGTCGCCGAGCCCATCCTGCGGGCGGATGCCACCGCCGACGTCCGGCCGTCGGATCTCGTGGCGCCCGTCGTCCTCTCCGTGAACCCGGGTTCGGGCTCCGCACCGGCCTGGAACTACTCGGACACGCTGCGGGCTTCCGGTCCGCCGCTCGATCCGGAGACGGTCATGGCGCTGGCGGATTCGCTGCTGCAGGCGGTGCGCGCGCTCGAAGTGGACGCCTCCGAGGCGCGGGACATGCTCGGTTCGGATCAGGGCTCGCTCGCCCGCTTTCGCGAGGATCCGGGCACGCTGGCCGGACTGCAGGCCAGTCTCGAGTTGCTGGAGGAACTGCTTCAGCGAGACCTGCAGCGCTCCTCGCTCGTCGGGCTCGCGACGGACACGCTCGTGAGCGCGGCCGCGCGTCGCGTGCAGGGACGGCTCGCGGCCTGGGGGGAGGCGCCTCAGGTCGCGAGCGCCGTTAACAGTGTCGAAACCACCCTCGAGGCGCTGGACGCGGCGATGTCCCGGATCTCGTCGATTGCCGAGCGGCTGGCCCGCGGCGAGGGCACCGCGGGCCGGGCGCTGGCGGATGAGGAAATCCGGCGGCAGCTCGCCGCCCTGCGCACCGCGGCCGCCGGGTTGGCGGAAGATCTCGGCTACAACCCCTCGCGCTGGCTCCGCGTCCGCGTCTTCTAGCGCGCGTTCTTCTAGATTCTCCGCTTCGGAAGTCCGCCGTGTATGGCGAACTTGAGCAGTTCCATCTTCCTGCCGCGCCTTCGCCGGATCCCGATGATGACGTGGTCGACGACCTGGTCGCGGTCCTCGATGGACACCGCCACGTCGACGGACCCATCCGCGGCGGTGATCCGCGTCCGCACGGACCGGCCGGGTTCCGCGTCCGCCGTCCGCGCCGGATTGCGGCACAGCGTGCGGGAGGAGCGGCGCCCGCCGGGCACCGGCCGCGACAGCTTCAACAGGCGGAACCAGTCGGGCTGATAGCTTACCCGCCAGAGGTTGCCGAGCTGGTCGAGTCCCCTTCCTTCGCGATTGTGTCTGGCCATCCGGCGCTCGAGGGTCGCGGTTATCGTTGCGGCGCGGTCGCCTTGACCGTGCCCGGCGGCACCATTATGGTCGGTGCGTCCACCTCGGACCACATCCCCCGGCCGCAAGCAGGACACCTCACGAACCGATCATGCCGCTCGCGGCATGGCTGCAGGCCCGGCTCACTCTCTTCCGGAGGAAGGCGATGGACATCGCCGAACTCAAGTCGAAGTCGATCGGCGAACTTCATGACATGGCCGAAGAACTCGACATCCACAACTTCTCGGGCCTTCGAAAACAGGACCTGATCTTTCGGATCGAACAGAATCTCCTCGATTCCGACATCGTCCTCCGGGGCGAGGGCGTCCTCGAGATTCTGCCGGAGGGTTACGGCTTTCTGAGGAGCCAGGACTGGAACTACCTGTACGGCCCGGACGACATCTACGTCTCCCCCTCGCAGATCAAGCGCTTCGACATGCGGACGGGAGACACGATCCAGGGCCGCGTGCGGCCGCCGAAGGAGGGGGAGCGCTACCTCGCCCTGCTGAAGGTGGAGACGCTGAACGGCGTGGACCCGGACAAGGCGAAGCACCGGATCGCGTTCGACAACCTCCGGCCGCGCTATCCCGAGGAACGGCTCGTCCTCGAGCAGGAGGACGGCGACGTGTCGATGCGGATCCTCGACCTCATCGCGCCGATCGGCAAGGGGCAGCGCAGCCTCATCGTCTCGACGCCCAAGGCCGGGAAGACGATCCTTCTGCAGAAGATCGCGAACGCGATCGTCGCCAACCAGCCGGACGCGAAGGTGATCGTACTCCTCATCGACGAGCGGCCCGAAGAGGTCACGGACATGGAGGAGAACGTTCCGGCCGAGATCATCTCATCGACCTTCGATGAACCGGCGGACCGTCACACGCAGGTGGCGGAGATGGTCATCGAGAAAGCGAAGCGGCTGGTCGAATACCAGCACGATGTCGTGATCCTCCTCGACTCGATCACGCGCCTCGCGCGGGCCTACAACACGACGGTCCCCCACTCGGGGAAGATCCTCTCCGGCGGCGTGGATGCGAACGCGCTCCACAGGCCCAAGCGCTTCTTCGGCGCGGCGCGGAACATCGAAGAGGGCGGCAGCCTCACGATCATCGCGACGGCCCTGATCGAGACGGGCAGCCGGATGGACGAGGTCATCTTCGAGGAGTTCAAGGGCACGGGGAACAGCGAGGTCCTGCTGGACCGCCAGATCTCCGACAAGCGGATCTACCCCGCGATCGACCTCAACCGCTCGAGCACGCGCAAGGAGGAACTCCTCCTGAACGAGGTCGAACTCAACCGGATGTACCTGCTGCGGAACTTCCTCTCCGACATGCCGCCGGCCGAGGCGATTCAGTTCATGATCGAGCGGCTGCAGCGCACGGACACGAACCAGGAGTTCCTCGACTCGATGGCCGGCGGATAGCCGGCCTCGCGGCGCGCGCGCCGTCTCAAGGCGCCTGCAGCCAGCGGTCCTCCAGCACCTCCAGCAGCGCCGAGTGCGTGGTCTCTCCCACCGTCAGCGTCACGCGGTACGTGCCCGGCGACACGGGCAGCCCGGCCCCGCCCTGGCTCTGGAGGGCCGGGTTCATGCGCAGATCCCAGGCCACGCGGTTCAGGCCCGGCCGGCCGGTCCCCTCGAGGTCGCGCACCACGCGCCCCGTGGCGAGTTCCGAGACCTCGATCGACACGTCGGCCGGTGAGCCCAGGTAGTACTGGATCATCGTACCGGCGGGGGCGCTCTCGCCCGTCCAGTTCTTGTCGCCGGTGACGGAGCGGCGGCGCTGCAGGTCGTTCTTCCAGAGGACGGCGGGACGCGGGTCGAAGAGGTGTGCGTCGCTCGCCTGGATGCTGTCGGTCATCGCCTGGAGGGCCGTGACGTCGTCCAGCACATAGATGCTGCGGCCGTGCGTCGCGAGCACGAGGTCGTTCTCGCGGGGGTGGACGAGCACGTCGTCGACGCGGACCACAGGCAGGTCCGGCATGAAATCGTGCCACGCGCCGCCCTCGTCGAACGAGACGTGGAAGCCGAACTCCGTGCCGACGTAGAGCAGACGGGGATTCCGCGGGTCCTGCCGGACGGTGTTCACGTTTCCGAACGAGGGCAGATTCGACGTGATGTTCTCCCACGTCGCGCCGTAGTCGCGAGTCACGTACACGTAGGGGCGAAGGTCGTCGTTCTTGTGCCCGTCGATGGAGACGTACGCGGTCGCCGCGTCCGCGTGCGAGGCCTCCACCCGGGACACGTAGTGCCGCGTCGTACCGCCGGGGAGGTTGCGGCTCACCTCGGTCCAGGTCGTCCCGCCGTCGCGGCTCACCTGGATGTTGCCGTCGTCGGTCCCGGCCCAGAGAAGGCCCGGCACGATGGGCGACTCGGCGATGGACGTCATGCTGCCCCACATGGAGACGCCGTCGTTGCGCGACAGGGTGCACTCCGTCCCGCGCTCGAACTGGTTGCAGCGCGGGATCCGGTTGGCCACCCCCATCAGGACCTCGGCGTCCCGGTCGATGTCCTTCGAGAGGTCCGGGCCCATCGTCCACGTCTCTCCGCGGTCGCGCGACGTGAAGAAGCGGTTGCCGCCCGCGTGCAGCGTGCGCGGGTTGTGGGGGGAGAGGAGGAAGGGCGTGTTCCAGTTCCATCGGATCCCGGTGTCCGGCGACGGGGCGGGGGCGATGTTCGTGTCCGTCGGATCCTCCTCATCCGGAGCCTGGGGCGTGATGGGGCGCGTGACGCCCTCGCGCAGATCCACGCGCCGGAGGCGCCCGTTCTGGGATTCGACGAACACGATCGCCGGATCCGTCGGGTCCACCTGCGTGTAGAACCCGTCCCCGCCGCCGACCCGATACCAGTCCTCCGAGAGGATCGGCCCCGAGCGCACGGAACTCGGCCCGCACCAGCTGCCGTTGTCCTGGAGGCCCGTGCACACGTAGTAGGGGCGACGCATGTCCACGGAGGCGTGATAGGGCTGCCCGACGGCCCACGGCCGCAGCGCCTCCCAGGTCTCGCCCTGGTCCCAGCTCACATCGACCGACCCGTCGTTGCCGATCACGAGATGGTCGTGATCGGCCGGATCGATCCAGAACGCGTGCTGATCGACGTGACCGTACCCGCTCAGCACCTCCCAGGTGCGGCCGCCGTCGCGCGACTTCGACACCCGCTGATCCACGGTATAGACGAGATCCGGATCCTCGGGGGAGACGCGGATCTGGCTGAAGTACATGGGGCGTCCGTTCTCGTTGCTCCGGAACTCCCACGTGCGGCCCTTGTCCGCCGATCGCCACACCCCGGACCATTGCGGGTCGGGAGGGAGGGAATCGACTCTGGCGAGCCTGCGCCATTCGTCCTGCTCCTGCTCGGAGAGCGGCGTCTCCCGGTCCGCGGCGACTTCGATCTGGGCGTAGACGACATCGGGATCGGCGGGCGTCATGGCGAGCGCGATGCGGCCCAGCGTGCCGGCGGGCAATCCGCCTCCCTCGACGGGCGACCAGCTCTCACCGCCGTCCCCGGACCGCCAGATTCCGCTTCCCGGCCCTCCGCCCACGAAACAGCACACGTTGCGTCGACGCTGATAGGTGGCGGCGAACAGGACGTCGGGATTCGACGGGTCCATGACGAGATCCGTCGCGCCGGTGTCCTCATCGACCGCGAGCACGTGGCGCCAGCTCTCTCCGCCGTCGCTGGACTTGAACACGCCGCGCTCGGCGTTGGGGCCGAAGAGATGGCCGACCGCGGCCACCCACACGACATCCGGATTCGTCGGGTGGACGAGGACGCGCGCGATGCTCTGCGTCTCCCGGAGTCCCATGTGCGCGAACGTGGCGCCGCCGTCGGTGCTCTTGTAGACCCCGTAACCGAACGACGAACTCTGCCGGTTGTTCGCCTCGCCGGTGCCCACGTAGAGGACCTCGGGATCGGAGGGCGCGAGGGCGAGGGCGCCGATGGAGTGCGTCTCGTAGCTGTCGAAGATCGACTCGAAGGTCGTGCCGTTGTTCGTCGTCTTCCACAGGCCGCCGGTCGCGAAGCCGGCGTAGAAGATCCGCGTGTCCCCGGGGTGGACCGCGAGGTCGTCGACCCGACCGCCCTGCCCCGTCGGGCCGATGGACCGCCACCGGAACCCCTGGAGCAGCGGGTGCCCGGGGGCGTTGATGACCGCCTCCGCGTCTTCATCCCGCGCTCCGTCCTGCGCATGGACGGACACCGACGGCGCGAGTACGGCCGTCAACAGCACGAGCACGATCGTCGAGGGGGCGCAGGTGCGCGATGCGTATGGCATGGGGTCCTTCTCTCGGTGCGGACCGGGGTGGCGATCCGGCATTATCCGACCGGCGGTCCGAGTCTGTCAAAGCCGAAGCCGGGCGGGGGAGCCGCGAGGCGGGCGGCGACTTGCCCGCGCGACCGTCGAAAAGCATGCTGCGGAGTACCGCGCGACTGGAGGGTCCATGCCGATATACGAGTACCGGTGCCGCGAATGCTCACACGAGTTCGAACTCTTCGTGAGGGGGTCGATGACGCCGGCGTGCGCTTCATGCGGGAGCGCGGAGCTGGACCGACTCATCTCCCTCCCTCGCGTCCACTCCGACGCCCGCAGGGAACGGTCGCTCGCCGCGGCGAAGAAACGCGACGCGAAGCTCGGGAGCGAGCGCACGCGGGCGCAGCGGGAGTACGAGCTGGCCCATAACGACTGATCCCGCGGGCGGACGGAGAGGATGGGATGACGGAGACCTACGCGCAGGCGCTGGCAGAGCACGGGATCGAGGACGTACAGCCCCTCTACCGGCAACTCCTCCTGCGGTTGAAGACGCGCGATGGCGAAGCCTACGAGCGCGCCGTCGCACGCTACCGGTCGGACGTGGAAGGCGTGGCGGAGGGCGGAGGGGCGCTGGCGGCGTGGCTTTCCTATGGGGCGTGGCTGGCTTCCAGCCTGGAGCCCGGGCAGCTCTTCACGATTTCGGAGGAAGGACTCGCGGCGCGGGCGCCGGACCCGTTCCCGACGGGCCCCATGCTGATCCATCTGCCCGATGCGGCGAACCGAAAGGGTTTCGTGATCGCCATGCCCGCGACGCCGTCCGAAGCGCAGCGCGCAACGGCCGACCTGCTGTGTGAGTAGGCTCCCGCCGGCCGGGACCGGCGCGGGATGATGATGACGAGGATGGTCGAGGTGGAAGAGGAGGCACGGCGGTGACGCAAGGCACCCTGCAGCACGAACGCATCGAACGCCGCGCACTGGAACAGGAAATGCGCGAGTCGTTCATCGACTACTCGATGAGCGTCATCGTCCAGCGCGCGCTCCCCGATGCCCGCGACGGCCTGAAGCCCGTACATCGCCGAATCCTCTACGCCATGCTGGAGGAGGGGATGCGCCCCTCGCGCCCGCACAAGAAGAGCGCGACGGTCGTGGGCGACGTGCTGGGGCGCTATCACCCGCATGGGGATGGCGCCGTGTACGACACCATCGTCCGCATGGTCCAGGACTTCTCGCTGCGCTATCCGCTCATCGACGGCCAGGGCAACTTCGGTTCGATCGATGGCGATTCCGCAGCCGCCTACCGCTACACGGAAGTGCGGATGACGCCGGTCGCGATGGACCTCCTCTCCGACATCGAGCGCGACACCGTCGACATGCGGCCCAACTTCGACGGGCGCCTCACCGAACCGGTGGTGCTGCCCTGCCGGCTGCCGCACCTCCTGCTGAACGGCAGCGACGGGATCGCGGTCGGCATGGCGACGAAGATCCCGCCGCACAACGCCGGGGAGCTCCTCGCCGCGGTCGACCACCTCGTCGCGAACCCGCATTGCGACAGCGACGAACTGCTCGCCCGCCTGCCCGGGCCCGACTTCCCGACGGGCGGGTACATCCACGGCCGGGCCGGCATCGAATCCGCCTACCGGACCGGGCGCGGACGACTCGACATGCGCGCCAGGGTCCACCTGGAGGAAGGCCGGTTCGGGAAGAGTTCGCTGATCGTCACGGAACTTCCCTACCAGGTGAACAAGACGCGCGTCATCGAGCAGATCACGAAGCTGGTGCGCGCCGGGCGGGCGGACGCGATCACCGACCTGCGCGACGAGTCCGACCGAGACGGGATCCGGCTCGTGATCGAGCTCAAGCGCGACGCGAAGCCGAAGAAGGTGCTCGCGACCCTGTTCAAGAAGACGCAGCTCCGCTACACGTTCGGCGTGATCATGCTCGCGCTCGTCGATGGCAAGCCCGAGGAGCTGGACCTGAGAACGGTCCTCGGCACGTGGATCGACCATCGCCTCTCCGTGATCCGCCGCGGCGCGGCGCACGACCTCGCCCGCGCCCGGGACCGCGCGCACGTCGTCGAAGGGCTGCGGACGGCGCTCGACGACATCGACCGCGTCATCGACATCATCCGCGGCTCGAAGACGCCGGCAGGCGCGCGGAAGGCACTCCTCGCGGCGTTCGACCTCACGGAGCGGCAGGCGGACGCGATCCTCGCGATGCGGCTCGTCCGGCTGACGGGTCTGGAGCGGGACAGGCTGGCGGAGGAACTGCGGGCGCTGCGGGAGGAGATCGCGCGTCTGACCGCGCTCGTCGAGGACGAAGCGGCCCGGCGGGGGTTCCTGAGGGATGAGATCCGGGACCTCGCACGACGCTACAACGACCCCAGGCGCACGGAGATCCTCGACGGTGACGCGGAGCTCCGGCTGTCGAAGGGTGGCGGGGGCGAGGCGCAGCTCGTGCTGGTGAGTCGCGGCGGCTACGTGAAGGCGCAGCCGGCCGCCACCGGCGGGGGGATGGCAGGCGCCGAAGTGCTGTCCGCCCGCGAGGGCGATTTCGCGCGCCACGCGTTCCTGACGCGGGGAGCGCATACGCTCCTCGCGATCACGGCCCGCGGCAACGCGCATGCGCTGCCCGTCGCGGCGCTGCCGAGGGGCACGCGGAGTTCCCGGGGCCGCCACGTCGACGAGTTCATCGATCTGGAGCCGGCAGACGAGATCGTCTCGCTGCTCGCGGCGGAGACCTTCGCGGATGACCGATTTCTCGTGATCGCCACCAGACGTGGTCACGTGAAGCGCTCGGCGCTGTCGGAGTACGCAAACGCCCGGAGCGCAGGCATCATCGGCGCCGGCATCGCACGCGGCGACGAGGTGGTGGCCGCGTTCGTCACCGAAGGAAGCAGCGACCTCCTGTTCGCGACGCGGTCGGGCCAGGCGATCCGGTTCCCCGAATCCGCCACCCGCGTGATGGGCCGCACGGCCCGCGGCGTCAAGGCCATCGATCTCGCGCCCGACGATGTGGTGGTCGCGGCTGCGGCCCCGCGCCCGGATTCCGATCTGCTCGTGGCGACCGCCGCCGGGTACGGCAAGCGTATCCCGTTCACGGAATTCAAGGTGCAGGGGCGGGCGGGCAAGGGGTTCACCGTCCTCCCCGAGCGGGAGCGGACCGGCGGCCTCGTGGGATTCACCGAAGCGCACGACGCGGACGAGGTTGCGTGGGAACTGTCCGACGGGTCCGTGGAGGCGACGTCGGCGGCCAGCGTGATCCGTCGCTCTCCTCGCGAGGCCGGGCGCCCGGCGGTGCGACTGCCGGCGGGCGTTGCGGTCGAGGCGGTGCACCCGATGCACTCGGGACGCAGTGCGCGCACCGGGTCACGTCCCGCTGGAGCAACCGGGGACCCGCCCCTCGGGGATCCGCCCACGGACGGCGAGGAATCTCAGGCTGAGTTCAAGTTCGAAGGTTAACAGCGGTCTCCGGTGCTCGCATGGCGAATTTCCGGGACACGACACTAGCTTCCAGCTTCGCTCCTGGAGCCCGGCCGGAGAGGTCCCATGCACAGACCCATTGTGGTGTTGGCGGTGTCCGCGTTCGTCGGGTGTGCCGGCGGGGCGCCGGAAGACGGCAGCGGGACCGGAGTGGCCGCTGCGGCGCCCGGTGATGCGGCCGCCCTGCATGCCGCGCGTCTGATCGAGAGTCTCGGGGGGCGTGAGGCGTGGGACCGCACGCGGTATCTCTCCTTCCGGTGGATCGTGGAGCGCGAGGGGCGGATCGTGGCAAACCGGGAGCACTCATGGGACCGATACGATGGACGGTACCGCATCGCGTACGAGGCGGACGGCGCTTCCCATCTCGTGCTCTTCAACGTCAACGAGATCGAACCGCACCCCGAACTCGACAGGGTCCCGGCGGGACGCGCCTGGATCGGCGGGAACGAGTTGGCCGGCGCCGCGCGGGATTCCGCGCTCCGGCGCGGCTATAGCGCCTTCATCAACGACACCTACTGGGCGATCATGCCCTACAAGTGGGAAGACCCGGGCGTGCACCTCACGTATGAGGGCACTCGCACGCTCTCCAACGGCAGGGTCTACGACGTGATCCACCTCGGCTTCGACCAGGGCCTGGGTGTGACCGAGGACCAGTACTGGGGCTTCCTCGATGAGTCGGGACGGATGGTCGCCTGGCAGTACCACCTCGGGCGGGCGGAGGCACCCGGGGACGTCATTTGGTGGTCGGACTGGGAGCCGGTCGGCGACGTCCGGTTCGCCATGACCCGGCTTCTCGATGGCGGAGGCCGCTTCATCTACTTCGAGGACGTCGCCGCGGGTGAGACCGTACCCGAGGGACGCTTCGACCCGCCCACATCTTGAACGAACCCGGATCCGGGGCCGTGGCGCCGGACGCGATCGCCGCGAGCGACGAGGAGGGACGCCGGTACCGGGACGGCATCTATCAGCCGCTCGACGAGAGCACGGTACCGGACGCGCCGGACACCGCCGACTTCCCGCGGCGCGGCCACGGGCCGCCCTTCAAGTTCGTCCAACGCATGTCGCGCGTGCCTCGCCTCAGGCACGTCATCGGCCCCTCCGTCATCGCGCTCGGCATGGGTCTGGGCAGTGGCGAATTTCTGCTCTGGCCCAACCTCGTCGCCGCGAACGGTTTCTCCATCTGGTGGCTGTTCTGGATCGGCGTTGTGACCCAGTTCGTCGTCATCGGCGAGATCGAACGCTGGACGATCGCGACCGGCGAATCGACGTTCGCCGGCATGGCGCGGCTCGACCGGCTCGGCTTCTGGCCGTGGCTCTTCCTCGTCGCGACGCTGGTGAGCTTCTTCTGGCCCGGCTGGGCCTCGCAGTCGGCGGAGTTCGTGGGCCAGATCATCGTGATCAGCGGCGGCCCGCAGATCCAGTGGCAGCCGATGGCGCTGCTCATGCTCTTCTTCATCTGGTTCGGGCTCGCGGTGTCCCGGATCGTCTACAACGTTCTGGAACGCTGCGAGATCGCGCTGGTGGCCGGGTTCTTCCCCCTGTTGCTCATCACGCTTCTGGTTGTCGGCCTTGTCCCGTCGCACCTGCTTGAACTGGTGGTCGGCGCCGGCTCCTTCGGTAGCGCCCCGGCCGAACTGTTCACGGGCGATCAGTTTCCGACGCTGATCCTCGCGGTGGCGTATGCGGGGACGGGGGGCACGCTGCTCCTCGCGCAGTCGCTGTGGCTCCGCGACAAGGGCTTCGGGATGGCGCGGTTCCAGGGACGGATCGCCGGCATCCGTGGACGCAATGAGGACATCAGCACGACCGGGTTCGTCTTCGACACGAACGATGCCACCCAACTCGGGCGTTTCAGAGGCTGGATGAGGATCGTCCACCAGGAACTGCTCGTCACCTTCGTGCTCCTGACGCTGCTGAGCGTCGTCATCACGTGCATGCTCGTCGTGGCGACGCTCGGAACCGGGAACCCCGAGTTGGCCGGCGACCTGACCACGATGGTCACGCTTCAGGGCGAGGCGATCGAGCGGGTCGGCGGGTTGTGGCTGCGGGTCGCGTTCCTCCTGGGCGGATCCTTCGTCATCTTTTCGACCCAACTCGCGATTCTCGACACCGTCACGCGGATCACGGGCTGCATCTTCTACGAACGCTTCGGATACAGGACGCGCTTCTTCACCCAGAAGCGGACCTTCCTGGTGTTCCTGACGATCTTCGTGCTCGCCGCGATGGGGATCATCACCGCGTCCTGGGTAGGCGGCGAGGCGCTCGATGTGCTCCAGCCCGACTTCCTGCTCCTCATCGCCGGCCCCTTCACCATGTCGAGCATGTTCCTGTTCACGCTCGTCGTGGGCTACATGAACGTGCGCCGGCTGCCCGCCGAGTTGGGGCCGCCGACGTGGAAGCGGTGGAGTCTGCTCTGGGCAGCCATCCTGTGGGGATGGTTTACGGCGGAACAGCTGTCGCGGACGGTGATGCTGGTCGGAGGCGTGGACCCGCAGTTCCAGGAATCGCTGGCCCTGCACCCGGTTCGGATCGTCTTCTACGCGCTGTGGATTGCGTCGCTGGCCTGGTTCGCGGCGCGCACGCTTCCGGGGCAGGCGAGGCGGGGAGCGTAGGCGACCGAAGCCTGATGGTCGGGCCGAGGCCTCAGGCCGTGGGTTCCGGCACCGCTTCGGCCATCTTTCCGGACATTTCCTCCGCGCTCTTCATCTGCGCGAGATCGAGTGAGAAGTCGGGCCGCTCCTGGGCAGAGAGCTTGTCCAGCAGTTCGCGGATCTCGCGGGGCGCCAGGCCGGCGGCCTTGAGATCTTCCTTCGTCGCGACCCCCTCGGCGCGGATCGATTCCGACTCGGTATCCGCGCGTAGCAGGCTCCGCAGAACCTCGAGTTCGCCCGCGCTCAGGCGCGCCCCCAACACTTCATAATCGACCCAGGCCTCGTAGGTCAGCGGCGCGACGCGCTGGAGCATGCCGGCCATCACCCGCCCGTATTCCTGGATTTCCCACTGCGCATGTGCATCCACCCGCAGCCGAAGGAAGTGGAGCAGGTTGTGCAGGTCGATCTTCCAGTACCACTGCGTATAGGTGGAGAGGGGGAGGTCGATCCGCGCGAGTTCGCGGGCGACATCTTCGGACAGCATCCAGTTGTAGGCATGGGCCGCTTCCTCCCGCAACTGCTCCCAGCGGTCGATCGCGCTCCGATAGAGGTCACCGGGGGCAGGGTCCGTCTCCCGGCCCTGATTGTTCAGGCGGCTCTGATAGGCGAACTGCTCGTGGTCCGGCTCGTAGAACAGCAAAGGCAGGAGACTGTAGCGGGCGCTGAGTTCGTTGACGGACGCGGTGCGGTGCCGGATCCACTGTCGCGCGACGAACATCGGCATGGAGCAGTGAAACTTGAACTCGACCATCTCGCTCGGGGTCGTGTGCGCGTGGCGCCGCAGATACCGGACGAGACCGCGAGTCTGGCTGACACGGCGCGTACCGGCCCCGTAGCTCACGCGAGCCGCCGCCTCGACGTCCGCGTCGGAGCCCATGTAGTCGACGAGCGCGACGAACCCGTGGTCGAGAACGGGGAAATACCCGCCGAGGATCTCCTCGGCCGCAGGGACGGTCGGTCTCCCGGTGGTTTCCATGAGCTACCCGTGCCGCTACAGGGAGGTGTTGTCGGCCAGAATATCAGTTCGTGAGCACGCGGGCGACCGCGCGCCGCCACCCGGAATAGAGCGCTTCGCGCATCTCCGCGTCCATGACGGGGCGCCACGCGCGGTCGTGGCGCCACAGCGCCGCGACCTCCCGCAGATCCGCGAATACGCCGGCGCCGAGGCCGCCCAGCATCGCCGCCCCCAGTGCGGTGGTCTCCGTCACGACCGGGCGCCCGATCTCGAGGTCGAGGATGTCGGCGAGAAACTGCATCGCCCAGTCGTTCCGCGTGAACCCGCCATCCACGCGCAACGTATCCGGTCGCCGGGCTCCGTCGGCCTCCATCGCGTCGATCAGTTCGCGTGACTGGTAGGCGACCGCCTCCAGCGCCGCCCGCGCGATCTCGGCCCGCCCCGTGTCGCGCGTCATTCCCAGCAGGGCGGCACGGGCTTCCGGATCCCAATGGATGCCGCCCAGCCCGACGAAGGCGGGAACGAGCACGACCCCACCCGTCGAATCCACGGAACGGGCGAGCGCCTCCGTCTCCGCCGCGTCGGAGATGATGCCCGGTCCATCGCGCAGCCATTGCACCGATGCGCCGGCGACGAAGATGCTGCCCTCGAGCGCGTACGTGCGCTCTCCCCCGAGTTGCCAGGCCACCGTCGCGAGCAGGCCGTGGCGCGAGGCGAGCCGGTCCGCGCCCGTGTTCAGCAGCGCGAACGCGCCCGTCCCGTAGGTGAACTTCATCCCGCCCGGCTCGAACGCCGCCTGCCCGAACGTCGCTGCCTGCTGGTCGCCGGCCACGCCCCGCAACGGGATCGCGCGGCCGAAGAGTCCGGCGGACGTTTCCCCGAAATCGCCGGCCGAATCGCGAACCTCGGGCAACACGGCGGCGGGCACCCGCAACCGTTCGAGCAGCTCCGGGTGCCACCGGCCCTCATCGATATCGTAGAGGAGCGTCCGCGACGCGTTCGACGCGTCCGTCGCGTGCACGCGCCCTCCGGTCAGGCACCAGAGCAGCCACGTGTCGATCGTCCCGAAGGCCAGTTCTCCCTTCCCGGCCGCCTCGCGCGCTCCCGGCACGTTGTCGAGGATCCAGGCCAGCTTCGTTCCGGAGAAGTACGGATCGAGCCGCAAACCGGTGCGGCGCCCGATCAACCCTTCGTGCCCCGCCTCGCGAAGCTCGGCACACTCCTTCGCCGTCCGCCGGTCCTGCCACACGATCGCCGGGTGAATCGGCCGGCCGCTCGCGCGTTCCCAGACCACGGTCGTCTCGCGCTGGTTCGTGATGCCGATCGCCGCCACCTGATACCCGAGCGCCTCGGCGGCCTCGATGACCTCCCGCGCCACCCCGACCGCGTCGTCCCGGATGCGCTCGGGATCGTGCTCCACCCTGCCCGGCAGCGGATAACTCTGAGGCAACTCGCGCTGAGCGCTCGCGACCCCCGTCCCCTCGAGATCGAACGCGATGGCGCGCGTGGAGGTCGTGCCCTGGTCGATTGCGATCACGGCGGGTGCGGTCATGGATCCCGGGCTACAGGCGCGATCCGCGCGGTTTCAGGTCCAGTAACTCCCGAAGGCTTTGAGCACCGCTCGATTCAGTCCGACAAGGTCCGAGTCGAAGACAACACCGTGAGTTCATCCCCGGCCACCGAGCGGAACTCGGTGGCCGGGGACGGTTCGCAGCCGGAACCTCAACCTGCGGGGAACGCCGCCTCGAACCGGTCACGCCGCGCACGCGGCTCACCGGAAGCCACAAGAGACGTGGAGGCGGGATTCGTCATGCATCCTGTACGTGCCAACACTGAACGTCAGGCGAAAACCGAAGCCGAGATTGAGGGAGAACGTCTGGGAGCCCAGAAGTGTCCCGGTCGCCGGATAGTTCGGACCTCCCGAGATGTACTCCCCACACTCGCTCTGCGCCGCAGCCTCCGACGGCTGGACGAGCGAGAGCGCCAGTGCCCCCGAAAAAATCCGTGCCGCCGCGCGTGGCCCCATCGCACACAAGTTTCTCCTCTTCCTCATCATCATCCACCTCCCCAGATTTGTCCAGGAGGGCGACACCCTGCCGCCCCTCTCCGACATTAGGATCCGGGGGGCCATCAACGGGCCATCATCGGTCCCGTGCTACCAGCTCGACCGGCGCGGTTTCAAGGCTCGCAGTCGACATGGGGTTGACCACCGCGCGATCCAGTCCCTCGAAGTAAACGCCAGCGCCCCGCGCCGATTGCCGGTCGCGGTCGGCAGGAAAGATCAGAGGGATCGCCTCGAGACGCTTCAGGTCCAGCACAAGCCCCTTCGTAATCACGCTGTCCGGGCGCGCGGACGTGATCCGCGCGAACAATCGACCGTCATCGAGAGGCCCGAGGGTCGTCACGCTCTGCGTGCCGAGGAGTCGGGTCGGCCCTCCGAACGTCTCCTCGGCCTCTTGCGCACTCTTCAATTTGCGGGCCCGCATGTCTCTTGGCAGGAAGGTGACGCTCGCGAGCGCTCCGTCCGGCCGAAAGCTCACGAGTGCGAGTTGGTCCGCATCGAGGACATGGATCACGCCGTCGGCCGTGATGGTGACCAGATCCATGGGCCAGCGGAACAATCCGCCGGCGTCGACGCGCAACTCCTCCGGAATCCGCCCGAACGCCGTATCCCCCTGCGCCGTAACCCGCGCGAGGTAATGGTCCGGAAACTCGTTGCCCGCGACGAGCAGCCCGAGTTCCGGATGTAGCGCGATATCGCTTGCAAGGCCGGGAATCCGCTTGCTTTCCACAAAATCGCCGTCCAGGGTCAGGTACGCGACTCGCCCGTTCCCGCCATCGAGGACCAGAATCCGATCATCAGCCCGGGCCAGTCGACTCGGGAACTTGTATTCCCCCGGTCCCTCCCCCTCTCGGCCGATGATCCGTATCGGATCGAGACTGCGGTCGAGGAGGACGATCCGCGGGTCGAGTCCGTCGGCGACGAAATAGCCACCGGGAGTGGCCAATACGTCGCCGATGGAACCGAAGCTGACGCGTTCGTCCAACTGATCGAGGCGGGCGTCGGACGATCCGATCTCGTAGACCTGGTCGGTGCTCTCGCTGAAGTAAGCCCGCCCGTCGTCCTGGGCCTCCGAAACGCCTCCGCAGCCCGCAACACCCAGGGCGCCCGCCAGGCCCAGCGCGACGGTGTGCGAGACGATCCCCGGCCACCGAGCGGAACTCGGTGGCCGGGGACGGTTCGCAGCCGAATATGCACCCCCCGAGGGACGCGACCTCGAACCGGTGACTCCGCGCGCGCGAGTCACTGGAGGTCCCACTCCGTGTAGTCATCGCACCGGAAGCTCCGGTGATCGTTGTCATGCATCCTGTATACGCCGACGTTGAAGCTCACCGTGATGCCTCCGTTGAGCCCGAGGTTCAAACCCAGGCCCTCGACCCCGGCGCCGGCGCCCAGGCTGAGCGTAACGCGACTGGAGCCCACCAGCGTTCCACTCGCCGGATTGTTCGGGCCTCCCGAGATGTACTCCCCACACTCGCTCTGCGCAGCGGCCTCGGACGCCTGCGCCAGCGAGAGCGCCAGGGCCCCCGCGAAGACCCACGCCACCGCCAGCGGGCCGGCCGCTTTCCTGCTTCTCCTCGTCCTCATCATCGTCCACCTCCCCTGAATGATCCCGGAGGGCGACGCCACTGCCGCCCTCTCTGGCACAAGGATCGGGGCGGACATCAACGGGCTATCAAACCCGCGCGGCCCTGCGACAAGCGGTGGATCGGGAGGCGGTTCAGACGTCGAGATTGCGTACGTAGCGGGCGTTCCGCTCGATGAAGTCGCGCCGCGGCTCGACGCTCTCGCCCATGAGAGTTTCGAACAGCCCGTCGGCATCGGCGGCATCCTCGATGTTCACCTGGAGCAGCGTGCGCTTCTCCGGGTTCATCGTGGTCTGCCACAGCTGATCGGCGTTCATCTCGCCCAGCCCCTTGTAGCGCTGCAGCGAGGTGTTCCCCCTGCCGTTGTCGAGCCTCGCCTGCGCGGCGACGCGCTCCGCTTCGTTGTAGCAGTAGAACTCCGTCTTCCCCTTCCACACGCGATACAGCGGCGGCTGCGCGATGTAGATGTATCCGGCATCGATGAGCTGTTTCATCTTCCGGAAGAAGAAGGTCAGGAGCAGCGTCCGGATATGGGCTCCGTCCACATCGGCGTCCGTCATGATCACGACCTTCCGGTACCGCGCCTGCGAGAGATCGAACTCCCCCTCGATGCCGGTTCCGATGGCCGTGATCATCGCGCGGATCTCCTCGTTGGAGAGGATCTTGTCGATGCGCGCCTTTTCGACGTTGAGGATCTTCCCGCGCAGGGGGAGGATGGCCTGGTAGTTGCGGTCGCGCCCCATCTTCGCGCTCCCGCCCGCGCTGTCTCCCTCCACCAGGTAGAGTTCCGCGATCTCCGGGTCCGTGATCGAGCAGTCCGCCAGCTTCCCCGGCAGGATGCCGGTCTCGAGCGCCGACTTCTTGCGCGTCAGGTCCCGCGCCTTTCGCGCCGCCTCCCGCGCGCGGGAGGCCTGGACCGCCTTCTCGATGATCTGCCGGGATGGAGCGGGGTTCTCCTCCAGCCATGTCCCGAGCCGGTCGTTGACGAGGCTCTCGACGATGCCGCGCACCTCGCTGTTCCCCAGCTTCGTCTTGGTCTGTCCCTCGAACTGGGGCTCCATGACCTTCACGGAGAGCACGGCGACGAGTCCTTCGCGCACGTCGTCTCCGCTCAGCGTGGGGTCGGCCTTCTTGAGGATGTTGTTGCGCTGCGCGTAGTTGTTGATGGTTCGCGTGAGGGCGCCCTTGAAGCCCGACAGGTGCGTCCCGCCTTCGTGCGTGTTGATGTTGTTCACGAAGGTGAACGTGTTCTCGCTGTAGGCGTCCGTGTACTGCATCGCGAGTTCGAACTCGGTGTCGTCCTGCGCTCCCGAGACGGAGATCACGTCCGCGTGAAGCGGCGTCTTGTTCCCCAGCAGATACTCGACGAACTGCGCGATTCCGCCCTCGAAGTGGAAGTCGCGGCGCAGATCCTCCTTCCGCTCATCGACGATCGCGATCCGGACGCCGCGGTTCAGGTAGGCGAGTTCCCGGAGCCGGCTGGCGAGCGTATCGAAGCTGTATTCGAGTGTGTCCCCGAGTCCCTTGAAGACCTCGGGGTCGGGCCGGAAGGTGACGGTGGTTCCGGTGTCCTTCGTCTTCCGCCCCTTCGCGAGCTTCCCCTGGCTGACCCCGCGCTCGTAGCGCTGCGTCCACTCGTGGCCGTCGCGGCGAACCTCGACCTGCAGCCACTCGGAGAGCGCGTTCACCACGGAGACGCCCACGCCGTGCAGCCCGCCCGACACCTTGTAGCTCGACTTGTCGAACTTTCCGCCCGCGTGGAGCGTCGTGAGGGCGAGTTCGACACCCGGCACCTTCTCGGTCGGGTGAAGGTCCACGGGGATCCCGCGCCCGTCGTCGACGACCCGAATCGACTGGTCCGTCCCGATCGTGACCTCGATCCCGGAACAGTGTCCCGCCATCGCCTCGTCGATCGAGTTGTCCACGACTTCGTAGACGAGGTGGTGCAGCCCCCGCCCCGAGGTGGACCCGATGTACATGCCCGGACGCTTCCGCACGGCCTCCAGCCCCTTGAGGACGTGAATCTGCCGCGCGGTATAATCCGAGTTGCCGCCCTTATCTTCCACGGGCTTCCCGCCCGCCGTCGACTTCGCCATCAACCCCTCCCCTTCCAGTGTGGTGTCGCAGAAATCCCGCGGCCATTCGAGCGCCGATGCATCCGCCCCTGCGGCACCACACTAGGTTCGGCCGGGGAGCGTCGCGGTCGGCGACGGTTCCCCGGACTGCACGAACACGATCCGTTCGATCCGGCCGCGGGTGCGATCCCTGTTCAGGCGGTTCAGCAACTTTCGCCTCATCATGTTCAGTTCCGTCATCCAGGCCGCACCGGCCACTTCGATGAACACCGTCCCGCCCTTGATCCCGCCAACCTTCGTGACGCGCGCGATGTGCGGGCCCACGACCCGCTCCCACCGCGCCGCCGTGGCGCTGCGCTCCACCCGTTCGCGGATCCCCATGCGATCGAGCAGCTCCGCCAGCACGCCCCCGACGGGTTCGGGCTGCCGCTCACCCGCTCTCGCGTCCCTGCGACGCGCCTTGCCGCGGGGCATCGCCCCGGAGGCCGCGCCGCTCATGCGATGAGCCGCCCGTTGCGCAGGCGCCATCGCGCGAGCTTCCCGCCCATCAGCCCCACGTCGCCGGGTTTGGGCGCGGTGAGGATCACCTGCCCGCCCCGCTCGGACTCGAAGAGGCGGAACAGCCGGTCCGAGCGCCCCTCGTCGAGCTCCGCGAACACGTCGTCGAGGAGGTACAGCGGCTCGCGGCCGAGCCGCTCCCTGAGCCGGTCCGCTTCGAGCAGGCGCAGGGCGAGCGCGGCCGTGCGCTGCTGTCCGCTCGACCCGTAGCTCCGGAGGTCGCGAGGGCCCTCCGGCGCCTCGACCTCGAACCGGATCTCGTCCCGGTGCGGGCCCACGACGGTCATGCCCTGGCGACGCTCACGTTCTCCGGTCCTCTCCAGCGCCTGCCGAAAGCGGTCCTCCCACGAGCCGGCGCCTTCCGGGCCACCCGCCTCGCCGTCCGACGCGACCGACGCCGAATACCGTAGTCCCGCACGGTCTCCTCCCGAGATCCGCGCGTAGAATTCGGCGTATCGCTCCGCCCCCTCCGCCACCCATGCCGCTCGCCCTCCCGTGAGGATTCCACCCGTCTCGATCAACCCTTCCGTCCACGCTTCGATCTCGGCGTTCGGCCGACCGCGCCGAAGCGCTTCGTTCCGTTGCGACAGAAGGCCCCGGTAGCGCTGCAGCGCCGGGAGGTAGCCCGGCACGCCCACCGAGAGCGCGACATCGAGGAAGCGACGCCGCAGGGTCGGCCCTCCACGCACGATCTCGGCGTCGTCGAGGCGAAACGCCGCGACCCCCACCGAGCCGATCCCGGCCGAAACCCGCTCCACTTCGAGCGCGTCGACCTCGACCTTCTTGATCCGTTGCGACCGGTCGTAGGCCGCCGCCACGGACATCCCTCCCTCAACTTCGCCTTCCACCCGAAACACCGTCTGTCCGAACCGCACGAGCGCGCGGTCCCGCACGCCTCGAAAGGACCGAAAAACCTCGAGGTAGTGGATCGCCTCGAGGAGGTTCGTCTTGCCCGATCCGTTGGGCCCGATGATCGCGACGCCGGCCTCGGGGAACTCGCATTCGAGCCGTTCGAAGTTGCGGTAGTCGCGAAGGATCAAGCGCCTGAGGAAGGGCGCGGAAGACGCCTCAGGCTGGCGGATAGACGGTGCCTCCGGTGTCTTCGTCACAGGCCTTGAAAATACGGCGAAAACCCTTGTATCGCAAGGAAATTTGCCCGTTGGAGACATCGCCCCGAAAGTGCCGACGAGCGGTTGCCCGCGAGCCCGCGGGGAGGCAGCTTCGGAGTCGCCCATGACACGCTTCGGCTGCAGCGGCGCAAGCCGCCCGATCGCGCGACAACGAGCCCCGCGAGTGGCTGTCGCCTCGCTCGGAATCGCATGGTTCCTGTCGCCGGCCCATCTCGCCGCCCAGGCCGTCGAAGCGCCTCCGGACCTGCAGGCTCCCGGCACGAGCCGCGGCGGACGGGACCTCGCCCTCGCGGCGGGCGTGCTCGGCGGCGCCTTCCTCCTCGACGAGACCGTCCGCGATCTCGCGCTGGACCATCAGGGAACGCTGGGACGCGACCTGGCCGAGGGCGGCCACACGTACGGCGACTGGAAGCGGACGGCGCCCTTTCTCGCCGGAGGCGGAATCCTGCTGGGGGTCGGGCTGGACGGGGAACGGGGAATCCGGCGGGCGACGTCGGCCTTTTTCGGCGTCTTCGCCGGCTCGATGTCGAACACCGTGCTCAACTGGACGCTGGGACGAAGCCGCCCGAGAGCCGAGAGGGGCGTCCTGCACTTCGATCCCTTCCGGGGCAACGCCTCCCTGGGGTCCGGGCACACGGCCTACGCCTTCGCCATCGCCGCGGCGGTCGACGAGGTCACCGACGGCGGGTGGGCCATCCCCTTTTACGTGGCGGCCGCGGGAACGGGACTCGCCCGGATCTACGGAGACCGGCACTGGCTGTCCGACGTGGTCGTCGGCGGCTTCATCGGCTGGTGGGTGGGAGGCCGCGCGACGGACGCCGCCGCGGGCTGGCTCCGCGTCGAACCCGCGTCGGACTCGTCCGGACCGTCACCGCCCGCCCGGGTCCGGATCCGGCCGCTGATCGCCGGCGACGCCCTGGGCGTTCAGATCCGCTTCCGCGAGTAGCCCCGAGGCGCCGGCGAGTCGCGCGCCCTACCTTGGGTCGCGGTGAGTTGCCCGCGCCGCACGACGCCGCAGCCCCGGCGCGTGCGCACAACGAAGGACGGGAAGGAGCAAAGTCATGGTTCACGTGCCAAGCCTCTGGTTGCCGATCCTGTTGGCCGCGGGACTCGCGTTCGTCGGGAGTTCCGTCATCCACATGTTCCTCGGATATCACCGGAAGGACTTCGGGAAGGCACCCGACGAGGACACGGTGATGGACGCGCTGCGAGGAATCCCGGCCGGGGACTACTCCTTCCCGCATCCGACCGGCAAGGAAGACCTGAAGGACGAAGCCTTCCGGGAGAAGGCCGCGCGCGGGCCGACCGGATTCATGACCGTGTTGCCGGCCGGGGACCCCTTCAACATGGGCGGCCAGCTCGCGCAGTGGTTCGTCTACTGTCTGGTCGTGAGCGCGTTTACGGGATACGTGACCGGTCTCACGCTCGGCCCGGGAAGCGGCTACATGGAAGTCTTCCGCATGTCCTCCACGGTCGCTTTCGGAGCGTACGGGCTCGCCCACCTCCAGCGCTCGATCTGGTATTCCCAGTCGTGGGGGACGACGGGCCGGAACGTGTTCGACGCCCTGGTCTACGGTCTGCTGACCGGAGGCGCCTTCGGCTGGCTCTGGCCCACCTGATTCGGCTTCACAGCACGAAGCTGGATACGACCGGCTCGTCGCCGCTGTAGTCGTAGAAGCCCTTCCCCGTCTTCCGGCCGTGGTATCCGGCCAGGTACATGCGGCGCAGGAGAGGGGGAGAGGCGAAGCGCGCCTCCTTGTACTCGTCATACATGATCCCCGTGATGTGGTACAGCGTGTCGAGCCCTACGAAATCGCCCAGCGTGAACGGACCCATCGGGTATCCGCAGCCCAGACGCAGCCCCTTGTCGATGTCGGGGATCGACGCGACGCCGGACTCGTAGGCGCGGATCGCGTCGAGCATGTAGGGAACGAGCAGCCGGTTCACCACGAAGCCGGTGTTGTCGCCGCAGGCGATCGGGCTCTTCCCGAGCGACCCGGCGAAGGCGAAGGCGGCCTCGAACGTCTCATCCGCCGTCTGCCCGCAGCGGACGACCTCCACCAGCGGCATGACCGGCACGGGGCTGAAGAAGTGGAGACCGACGAAACGCTCCGGGCGATCCGTCTCCGCCGCGAGTTCGGTGATGGACAGGCTCGATGTGTTGGAAGCGAAGATTGTCTCCGCCGCGCACAGTCCGCCGAGTTCGCCGAACAGCGCGTGTTTCGCCCCGAGGTTCTCGGTGATCGCCTCGATGACGAGGTCGCACGCCGCCAGGTCCGCCAACTCGAGCGTCGGGTGAAGACGCGCCATCGTCGCGTCCCGGTCGACCGCACCGAGCTTCTCCTTCTGCACGGCGCGGTCGAGGTTTTTTCGGACCCCGGCCATCCCCCGGTCGAGGAACCCCTGCTCCACATCCCGCACGATCGTCTCATAACCGGCCGCCGCGCTGACCTGCGCGATCCCGCTCCCCATCAGTCCCGCTCCGACGACCCCGACCTTCCGAATCTCAGCCAATGTCCACTCCCTCCGTATCCGTTCGCGTGTTGTGTATCCGTTTGTGTGTCGGCGCGGGAGAGCCGCGCCCGTCAGCGCAGGAGTTTCCGGTGCCACGGTTCCTCCGCGCTGCGGAGATTCTCTCCGCGTTCGAGTCGGTCGAGAAGACCCTGAAGCGCGAGTTCCATCCGTTGCCTGACCTTCCGCATGTCGGCCCGCGCGGAAACCGCCGCGACAGCCGTGAAGCCCGAGAAGATGGCCATTCCTCCGAGGAGCGGCAGGACACCGCCTCCGGTCGCCATGAAGAGGCCGAACCCGCCGGCCGCTCCGCCCAGCCCCATACCCGTGAACCAGCCGCCCAGCCGTTCCGCCCTCATGTTACCGATGTCGGCCGTCAGCGTGACCAGCGACCACCCGCTCTCCAGCGCTTCCACGCTGACCTGGAGGTTGCGCGACTTCGCGAGCGTGTACCGCCGGCCGCCGACATCCATCGCGCGGCGCATCTGGCTGACGAGGCCGGTCCCCGGCTCCCAGAGCGATCCGCCGGGTCGCGAGCGTACCTGTCGGAGAAGTTCCTCCTCGCGAAGATACGATTCGAGATTCGCTTCCACGTCCGCCGGACTTCCGGGCACTACCCGGCTTGTGCTTACGATCGCCGAGCCCACAATCCGGCGGGCGAGGCCCTCGTCCGAGGGCGCATCGGGGATCAGCGAGGCGGCCTCGATCTCGGCCAGCGCCTGCCGGACGTAGCGTTCGTCGAGCCCGACTTCCGCTCCGATCTGGACGACGTCCCCCGCCCCGAGTTCCCCTCCGATCGAGGTGGAGCTGCGGAACTGGAGATCGGATGCCCGCCGGATCACCCGCTCGAGTTGCTCCTGTGTGACCGTTTGGGGGAGCGACGGACGACGTTCCGGAGGACCGGAGCCGCCTGGACCGTCGCGACTGTCGTCAGCCGGCGGCATCGCGCTCCCTCGTCACCGCTTCCGCTTCGCCCTCCGCCTCCGGCACGTCCTCCGCCGCCTCCGCGCGGGGCAGCCGCGGCGCGCCTTCCGAACCTTCGAGCGCGCGTTCGTCGACCGGAGCGGGGGCCGCATCGTCGGCCGCCATCGCATCCGCCGCCTCGTCCGCCGCCGCCGCAAAACCCTTGAACAGACCCGTCATCGGCCCGAGTTCCACCGGAAGCGGGAAGAGCGTCGTCGAATTGTTTTCCGCCGCGATCTCCGTCGCCGTCTGCAGGAAACGCAGTTGAAGCGAGGCGGGGTATTCGCTCAGCTGGCGTGCCGCGTCGCGCAGGTTCGACGCCGCCTGCAGTTCGCCCTGGGCGTTGATCACCTTTGCCCGCCGCTCGCGTTCCGCCTCCGCCTGCCGCGCGATCGCGCGCTTCATCTCGTTCGGCAGGTCCACGTCCTTCACCTCGACGCCCGTGACATCGATCCCCCAGGCGTCCGTCCCCTGGTCGATGATATCGCGCAGGATCTGGTTGAACTTCTCCCGCTCCGCGAGGACCTCGTCCAGTTCCGCCTGCCCGATGACCGAGCGCAGCGTCGTCTGGGCAAGCTGCGAGGTGGCGAACAGATAGTCCTCGATCTCGAGGATGGCCCGTTTCGGGTTCGCGACCCGGAAGTAGAGGACCGCGTTGACCTTCACCGACACGTTGTCCCGCGTGATGACGTCCTGCGGCGGGATGTCCATGGCGATGATCCGCAGGCTCACCCGTTCCATGCGCTCGACGCCGAACGGGACGAGGAAGATGAGCCCAGGCCCGCGGGTCGGA
Source organism: Gemmatimonadota bacterium (assembly GCA_022820995.1). Lineage (GTDB taxonomy): Bacteria > Gemmatimonadota > Gemmatimonadetes > Palauibacterales > Palauibacteraceae > Palauibacter. The sequence continues at coordinate 66,990 of JAJEEM010000004.1, forward strand.
CGTGCGCGACCGAGCCGGAAGACGACGGCCCGTTCGTATTCCTTCAGGATGCGAAGACTCGTGGCCAGCGCGAGCGCGCCCGCCCCGGCGAGAATGAAGAACAGAGGATCCATGTTCGCTCCCTCCGACTGCTCGTGGCCGGGCCGGGCCGGCCTCCGCTGACGCAGCCCGTGCTAGGCGTCGACCTCCACGACGACGGCCGCGCCCTGCCCGCCGCCGATGCAGGCGGCCCCGAGTCCGAGTCCGCCGCCCCGCCGCCGCAGTTCATGCAGCAGATGGCCCGTGATCCGCGCCCCCGTCATGCCGAGCGGATGGCTCAGCGCGATCGCCCCGCCGTCCACGTTCACCTTGTCGCGGTCGAGACCGAGTTCGCGCTCGACCGCCAGGTACTGCGGAGCGAAGGCCTCATTCACTTCGACGAGATCGATGTCGTCGAGGGTGAGGCCGGCCTTCTCGAGTGCGGCGCGCGAGGCGGGCGCGGGCCCGATGCCCATGATCCGGGGCGGCACGCCGGCCACGGCGTAGGACACGAGGCGGCCGACCGGATCGAGGCCGTGCGCGGCGGCATAGTCCCTGCTCGCGAGCACGAGGGCCGCCGCCCCATCCCCGATCCCGCTCGCGTTGCCGGCGGTGACGAGGCCATCCTGCTTGAAGTACGGCCGGAGCTTCGCGAGCCCCTCGACCGTCGTATCGGGGCGGAGGTGCTCATCCCGCTCGAAGGACGTTTCCCTCCCCTTCCTTCCCACCATCATCGGCACGATCTCGTCCCGGTAGCGGCCGCCCTCCCAGGCCTCCGCCGCCAGCTGCTGGCTGCGCACCGCCACCTCGTCGGCTTCCGAACGCGAGATCCCGTAATCCTCCGCGAGATTCTCCGCCGTCTGCGCCATCGAGAAACCGCAGTAGGGATCCGTGAGCGCTTCCCACAGCGAATCCTCGAACTTCGGCGCCGGGCCCAGCCGCAGACCCCAGCGGGCCCCGCGCACGATATGCGGCGCCTGACTCATGGACTCGGCTCCGCCCACGAGACAGACGTCGCTCTCCCCCAGTTCGATCTCCTGCGAGCCGTCGATCACGGCCTGAAAACCCGAGCCGCACAGGCGGTTCACGGTGACGGCCGGGGTCTCGATCGGCAGCCCCGCCCGCAGTCCCACGTGACGCGCGAGATAGATCGCGTCGGCCGACGTCTGCATCACGTTCCCCATCACCACGTGCCCGAAGTCGCCGGGCTCGGCGCCCGAGCGCCCGATCGCCGCTTCCGAGGCGACGACACCCAGATCCACCGCCGAGTAGTCCTTCAGGCTGCCGCCGAACGCGCCCATGGCGGTCCGCGCCGCGGAGAGAAACACCGTCCCGTTTCCGTTGCCGTCACTCATTTTCGCCGAGTCCTTCCATCTCTTTCCGGTCGTCCGACCGGATCCGTGTCATGTATGATTGCTCCGAATGCGGCTCCGCCGACACCGCCCCCTGGCCGCGCGGGGCCCGACGACCGGTCCGCGCATGGAAACTAGTGTGGTGTATCAGCCGCGCCCACCCGTTTCGCGAGCCAGTCTCCAACCTCCGACGTGGTCGCGCTTCCCCCGAGGTCCGGGGTCCGCACTCCGGAAGCCAGCGCCGCATCCACGGCCGCCTCGACCGCGTCGGCCGCGTCGGCCGCCCCGTGATCCCGCAGGAGGAGCGCGGCGCTGAGCACCGCGGCCATCGGATTCGCCCGTCCCGTCCCGACGATGTCCGGCGCGCTCCCGTGCACCGGTTCGTACAATCCATGCACGCCCGGGTTCACGTTGGCGGAGGGCGCGAGTCCCGGCCCGCCGACGATCTCCGCGCCCAGGTCGGAGAGAATGTCCCCGAGCAGGTTCGACGTGACGATGACGCCGAACCGGTCGGGCACCCGGATCATCTCCATCGCAAGCGCGTCCACATAGCGCATCTCCGACTCCACTCCCGGGTATCCGGCCGCGACCTCCGCGAACACGCGGCGCCAGAGGCCGAACATGTGCGGCACCGCGTTCGCCTTGTCCGCGAGCGTGACGCGCAGCCCCCGGGGAGCGGCGTGTTCGAACGCTCGCCGCACGATGCGCTCGACCCCGAACCGGCTCGCGACGGACTCCGACACCGCGACTTCATCGGGCGTGCCCGCGTGTTCGACCCGCCCGATGCCCACGTACAGGCCCTCCGTATTCTCCCGGAAGATCTCGAAGTCGATGGGCGCCGAGTCCGCGGACCTCAGCGGCGACAACTCCGGGGCGCGCAGCCGGAGCGGCCGGCGATTGAGGAACAGGTCCAGCCGCACCCGCAGGCCGAGGAGGAGGTCGCGGGCGTGACGCCCGTCGGGCACGCGCGGATCTCCCACGGCGCCGAAGAGAATCGCGTCGAAGTCATCTCTCAGGGATGCGAAGGTCCGCTTCGACAGCGTCTCCCCGGTAGCGAGATAGTGATCCGCGCCGTGCGGAAGGTGCGTGAGTTCGATGTCGGAGAGACCCCTCGCGGCCACCGCCCGAAGCACGCGACACGCCTCCCGGGTGACTTCGGGTCCGATCCCGTCGCCGCCGATGACGGCGATGCGCAGCGGAGCTGTCGCCACGGGTTGCGGCTAACGTTCGATCTCGAGCGCGCCGACCCGTGCCGAGTCCTCGAGGAAGGCGCGGGCCGTCTGCCAGGACACGGCGATGCCCGTCAGCGCCTGGAGCCGCATCGCCTCGTTGCGCATGAAGTCCGCCAGCGAGACGCCGGGCTCCTCGGACCCGTTGCGCATGGCCCGCACGATCCCAACCCAGTCTCCTTCGTACACCACGCCGTTCGGAGCGCGCACGCGGTGGACCTCCACGGCCGTCGCGTCCGGCGGGCGGCCGAACAGATCGAGCTGGCCCGTGCCCGGTCCGGCCGTCAGCCCGTTCGCCCGGGCTTCGACCTCGGCGAGCAGGCGTTCCTCCGGACTCGGTTCCGGCGCCAGTTCCTCCAGCGCCAGCAGGTAGGGCCTCAATTCCTCGGCGTCCGATGGCAGGTCTTCGAGTCGCCGCTTGAGGTCGACGACCCGCCACGCAACGATCGGGTCCGCCAGGTCCGTCACCGGGATCGTCGCAAGCTGCGCGAGCGCCCCCTGAAAGTCGCCGCGTTCGTAGAGCACGTTGCCGTAGAGCGCGCGGGCCTCCGCGTAACGGGGATCCAGGCGCACCGCCTCGCGGCTCCAGAACAGCGCCGCTTCGGTGTCGCCGTCCCGGTAGAACGTGAAGGCGAGATCCAGCGCGGCATCGGGGCTCTCGCGATCGGCGGCGAGGGCAAGCCGGAAGAACCGCTCCGCCCGGCGCAGGAGACCCTCGCGCAACAGGCTCCGCCCCACGCAGAGCATGAGTTCCACGTCCCGGTCGTACCCCAGTGCAATGAGGCCTTCGAAGATCTGGAAGGCCGCCGCGCGCTCCCCCAGCTTCAGCAGGACGTCTCCCAGGCCGGCCAGCGCTTCCTCGTGTTCCGGATCGATCCCGAGGACGCCGTCGAAAGCCGCGCGCGCCCAGGCATATTCCTCTCGGGCGAGACGCGTATATCCGAGCGAGACGAGGAGTTCGACCGAGTCGGGATAACGGGTGAGGGCCTCCTTCAGGAGGCCAAGCGCCTGATCGAAGTCGCCGGCCTCGTACAGCCGTTGCGCTTCGGCGTCGAACTGCTCGTAGTTCCAGGAGTCGGAGAGGTTCAAATCCGGGACCTCAAGTCACGAACCCTTCCGACCGTGTTCGGCGAGCCAGAGCGGAGCCTTTCGTTTGAAGGACGCGCTTCCAATTTCGGGCGCGATGCCCCTGCCAGCAAGTTCGGGCTCGGCTGCCGTCACGATTCGAGGGCTTCGCACAGCCTCCCCACCGTCTTCTCGTCCACGCCGAGCAGGGTGAGCCGAGTGATCCGCCGTTCGACGAGTTCCGCGACCTCCAGCCGCGCATCTCCCAGCGGAACCCGGTCTCCCGGCTCCGGGATCCGGCCCAGCGTGCCGATCACGTAACCGGCCACGGTATCGTATTCCTCGTCTTCGTCGAGATCATCGAGGCCCAGACCCGCGAGCAGGTCGGCGAACGAGACCCCCCCATCGAGTCCGACCGACCCGTCGGGGCCGACCTCCAGCCCCGCCTCCGCCTCGTCGTGCTCGTCGTAGATTTCTCCGACGATCTCCTCGAGCAGGTCCTCCAGCGTGGCGATGCCGTCCGTCCCGCCGAACTCGTCGACGACGACGGCCATGTGCGTCTTCCGGGCGCGCATTTCCGCCAGCAGGTCGTCGACCGCCTTCGACTCGGGGACGAAGAGCGCCTCGCGCATCACGTCCCGCGCCACGAGTCCCGTCGGACGCTCCGCGAGGACTTCCGCGAGCAGATCCTTCACGACGATGATGCCGACGATGTCATCCAGCGAATCGTCCGTGACGGGGAGACGCGAATGTCCCGACTCCGCGGCGACCTCCAGGATGACCTTGGCCGGATCCCCTGCGGCGACGGCGACGATGTCCGGCCGCGGCGTCATCACTTCCCGGACGACGGTATGCGTGAGATCGAACACGCCTTCGATCATCGCCTGTTCGTCCTTCTCCACCATTCCTTCGCGCAGACTCTGCCGGACGAGCACCTCGATCTCGTCCGGACTGTGGGCATGTTCGACGCCGTGCGTGTCGCCCACGGGGGCGCGGATCATCCGCAGGAACAGCCGGGCCGAGCCATCGAGCAGCCAGATCGCCGGCGTCGCGATGCGGTTGAAGGCGAGGAGGGGGCCGGCGAGGTAGCGACTCACCGCCTCCGGACGCAGGAGCGCGACCGTCTTCGGCGCGAGTTCGCCGAGTACGATGTGAAGGTAGGTGATGAGGATGAAGGCGACGACGAGGGCCGTCGTGTGGAGAGCCACCGGCCCCGCGGCGAAGCCCAGCGCGCCGAAGAGAGGCTCGATCGAGCGCGCGAGCGCCGGCTCGCCGATCCAGCCCAGGCCGAGCGACGCGAGCGTGATCCCGAGCTGAGTCCCCGAGATGGCGCGGTCGAGATTGTCCTGCGCCCGGCGGACGACGCGGGCCAGGCGATCGCCGGCATCGGCCAGTTCGTCGATGCGGGTGCGGCGCGCGCTGACGAGCGCAAACTCCGCCGCAACGAAGAAGGCGTTCGCAGCTACGAGCGCGAGGACCGCGCCGAGCCTCAGAGCGAGTCCGAGGTCCATTCAGCGGTCCGACCAGCAGATGGTGTGGCTCCCGGTCTGTCCGGGGGCGGGGGTTCGTTCAGGCTACGTTACCTCGTTACCTCGCCGGTGGTCCTGGATCGGGCTAACAGTCCGTGGCAAAACCCTGCGTCAGCGCCGAGAGTGGCGAGGCGTTCGCCTGACAAGGCGCGACGAGGGAGCATAGCCGTTGCTATGTGACCGAGGAGCAACGCAGAGCGCAGCGATTCAGGCGAAATGCATCGCCGCTCGAACGCAGCAGGGCTCTTGCCACGGACTGTTAAACCGGGGCTTCCTGCTTTGACTGCCGAGCCGCGCCCCCGTGCGGGATCGCCGGGGCACAGTACCGCTCGCCGATGGTGCGCAGCACGGACAGCTCGGCCGGCGTCAACTCCGGATACCGCTCTCCGAGGTACTGAATCGTATCGTCGAACCACTCTTGCCGCTGCTCCTCTTCCGCGTCGAGCACGCCACAGCGGCGGATGTGGCTGAACAACTCGTCGCGGGCCCTGTCACTTGAATTCGGCACATGATTTCCTTTGCTCAAGGCACCTCCTGCTGGTCGTCGTCGCTTTGCGGGCTTCAAGACTAACCTAGGATGCACCAGGAAAAAACGGGAGTGCCCTGCCGTCGCGCGCCCGCTCGACCCGCGGCGTTCCGGACGTCAGCGACCCGCCTCCGCCTCGTTCCGTTCGAAATCGCGCAGGTACATGTCAACCCCGCCTATCTTCATGCGACTCCTGATTTGCACGATGAGGCGACGGTCATCGTCCGAGATGAAGACCTCGGCCCGTCCTTCCTCTCCGAACAGCCCATCGGTCTGGATGGTCGGACGCAGGACTATCGTGTCGAACGTCCCCGCCGGCACACGCACGCGCTCGCGGCGCAGAACCTCGACGACGACGGGATTGCCGTCCTCCTCGAAGTAACGGTCGAACTCGTAGGTCCGGCCGACCTCCAGGGGGAGAGTCCGGATCAGGTAGAGGTAGGAGATCTCGTCGAGGGCGCCCGGGGGCATGGGAAGGTCCCGCTGCCGGCGGTGCGGAAGATAGGCCTCGGCCTCCTCGTTCCAGTCCTGCCTCGTGGCGGCGAGGGCCTCGTGATCCAGCTCCCAGCGGCGCTGCCTCCGGTACCCTCCCTGCCGGAGGTTCTCTTCGAAGCGAAGCGACCGGTAGGGATCGGGGGCAAGCCAGCTCACCGTGCGGTCGTCCATCCGGTAGAAGGGAATGCTCCCCTTCATCTCCATCGAGAGCCGGTACGCCGGCGTGCCGCGGATCGTATCCTGTGCCTCGACCCGGAGGTGCATGCGCCCGAAGTTCACGGGCCCGAACAGCACGGCGTACTCGGAGGTCTCCCCGATCTCGAACGGCCAGCTCTCCGAGAAGGCGTCATCGGCCACTTCGCCCGGGTTGCCCTGCCCCGCGAGGTCGGGCGTACCCGAGATCGAAGGGGCCAGGAGCGCCAGGCACGCCACGGCGCCGCGGCGCAGGTGCCGTCTCCGCATGTCAGGCCGCCTCGGCGATCTGCCGGCCGATGTCGCGCAGGGCGCGGTCCCGGCCGGCGGCGAACAGCTGCCGGAGTTGCTCGCCGGCCCGGAAGCGGGCGTCACGGTATCGGCGAAGGGGGTGCGGGTCATGCGGAATCTCCTCGAATCTTCGTACGAACGGCCACACCTGCAGGAGCAGCGCGGCGTTGGCAGCCCAGCCCTCGTACGGCAACAGCGGCCCCTCGCCGGCGGCGACAGCGCGTTCCAGAGCGAACAACCTATATAACCGAAGGGAAGCATAAGGGTCCGTCACGGCTGGAGCCGACAGCAGGTGACGGGCGCAGAGCCGGCCGCCGGCCCGGGTCAGACGCCGGGTGAACGGTTCCGCATCGCCGCGCGCGACCGTGACGAGATCGGCGCCGCCCTCGAAGCGGCGGAGCATCTCCGGCAGACGCTCGGGCGGATCGGAGAAATCGCCCTGCATGGAGACGAAGGCGTCGCGGCGCGGATAGCCCGAGCGGCGAAGCGTCGCCCGGATCAACCGGTCGAGGCTCGCGGCGTAGCCCCGACGCTCCTCGTTGCGGAGGACGGTCAGCGGGAGCACCCGCGGATACCGCTCGAGCGCCTCGTCCGTCCCGTCATCCGACGCGTCGTCGCAGACGAGCACGTGAAACTGCCGCCGCTCGCCGTAGAGCAGTTCGCGGATGCGCCACAGGAGCGGACCGATGGTCTCGCGCTCGTTGTGAACGGGAATCCCGATGTGAATCACGCGCCCTCTCCGTGTTGCGCCACCCGCTTCCAGCGCCGGTGGAACCAGAAATACTGCTCCGGCCGCTGCCCGATCTCCCTCTCCAACACCCGAACCCATCCCTTCGTGGCCTCGACCGGATCCACTCCGGCGCCGGATCGGCCGCCGTCGATCTCTTCATGGACGATCCTGTACCCCGATGGGTCTCGAACCAGGGCCGCGAAGAAGAGAGGGACATCGGCCGCGCGACACAAACGGGCCGGGGCGAGCGACGTCCAGGCGGGGCGGCCGAGGAAGTCGATCGGGGCGCTGCCCAGCCGGGTGTGCTGATCGGCCACGAGGGCCAGGATCCGGCCCGAGCGCAGCGCGTCGAGCGCCGGCCGCGCCGCCCCATCGCGGTCGAGCACATCCAGCCCCAGCCGCGCGCGCAGGTCGCACAGCCGACGGCCGAAGGCGCCTCGCTGCCGCTGCACGACCGTCGTCACGCGCACTCCGAGCGCTCGCACTGCGGCGGCGCCGAGTTCCCAGTTTCCGAGGTGCCCGGTGACGACCACGGCGCCGCCCCGTTCCGCGATCGCCGCGTGCAGACGCGGGCCCAGCCCGGCCTCGTCGACAACGCGAGACAGCGCTCGCTCGATCCGGGACGAACCGCCCATGAGGAGCGCGGCCTCCCGGCCGAAGTGACCGTAGCAGGCGCGAGCGGTGTCGCACACCCAGCGCGGTGTCGCGGCCGGGAAGCTCGCCGCGAGCTGAGAGTCGACGACGGCGCGGCGCACGCGGAGAGCGTCGCGGCACAACGTCCCGAGCGCCCATCCGGCTGCGAGGGCCAGCGGTTCCGGCGCGGCGCGCAATCCGAGATGCAGGCCGGCGATTCCGCCGTCAACGAGCGCGTCCGCGATCGGTCGGCCGCCGCCCGGGCCACGCCGGCCCTCCCGGCCCGCCCGGCCGGTCACGGTTGCGAGATGCGTTCGAGCTGGTGGCCGAAGAGCCGGCGGTACGGCCCGCCGCGAGAGACGAGCGCGTCGTGCCGGCCGGCGTCCACAAGCCGCCCGCGCTCGAGGACGAAGATCCGGTCGGCCTCGCGCACCGTCGAGAGCCGGTGGGCGACCACGATCACCGTGCGGCCGCGAAAACCTTCCGCCGCCGTCCGGAGCGCCGTCTCCGCTTCGGCATCGACCGCCGACGTGGCTTCGTCCAGGATGAGGATGGGCGGATCGCGGAAGATGGCCCGAGCGATCCCGATGCGCTGGCGCTGGCCCGTCGACAGGCGCACCCCGCGGTCGCCGAGTACGGTGCCGTAGCCATCGGGCAGCCCCGCGATGAAGCCGTGCGCTCCGGCCGTCCGCGCCGCCGCCTCGACCGCCGCCGGATCCGGCGTGTCCGCCCCGTAGGCAATGTTCGCCGCCGCCGTGTCGTGGAAGAGCACCGGCTCCTGCCCCACGAGACCGATGCGCCGGCGGAGCGAGTCGACCGAGAACTCCCGGATGTCCGTCCCATCGATCGTGACCCGTCCCGTCTGCGGGTCCGCAAACCTGGGCAGGAGGTCGACGAGCGTGGACTTCCCGCTCCCCGACGCCCCGACGATGGCGACGACGGATCCGCGCGGGATGACGACGTCGATGTCTCGCAGCGCGGCCCGGCCCCGCTCGTAGGCGAAACCGACGCCCTCGTAGCGGATCTCCCGTTCGGGACCCGTCGCGGTCCGCGACCCACCGGCCGGTTCCGGATCCTGGTCGAGGATCTCGAAGAAGCGGTCCGCCGCGGCGAGCCCCTGCGCGGCGATGGCCGGATACTGCGCGAACCCCTTCACGGGCGTGATGGCGCGCAGCGCGATGGTCACGAAGGCGACGAACTGCTCGGGCGCGATCGATCCGCCGCTCCCCACGAACGACGCTCCGATCCAGACGAGGCCGAGCGCCACGACGGACGCGAGCACCTCGGAGAGGGGCGAGGCGAGGTGCCGTGTCGTCGCGGCGGCAATCCGCTTGCGGCTGAACGCGTCCGAACGGCGGCGGAAGCGCTCCTTCTCGAAATCCTCGGCGACCCTCGACTTCACGAGCCGCACCGCGCCCAGCGATTCCTGCAACGCCGCGACGAGTTCACCGTGGTCGTCCCAGGTGCGGCGGAACCTCTCGCGCAGCCGTCCGAGCAGCGGCCGCAGACCGAGCCAGACGAAGGGCACCAGGACGACGGCGATCAGCGCCAGCCTCCACGAGAGAGCGAACAGCGCCGCGGCGTAGGCCGCGAGGGTCGCCGCCTGGCGCACGGCCTGCGCGAGCGCATCCGTGACGACGGGCTTCGCCTCCCCGGCGTCCGAGATCACGCGCGCGATCAACTGCCCCGCCTTTCCGCGCTCGAAGAAGGCGAGCGGCAGGTGCTGCAGGTGCGCGTGCACGGCGTTGCGGACGTCGCGGACGAGAAACTCCTGCGTGCGGATCGAGAGCGCCCGCCCCCCCACGATGCAGAGGTTCTTGAGGAGGAGGGCGGCCAGCACGAGCACGCACACGGCCCGCAGCCCGTCCAGACCGGCGTCCGGGCCGAGCCACCCCCCCGCGATCCCGTCGATGAAGCGCTCCGCCGCGTTCCGTCCGCCGCCGGGCAGGGGAGGCCCCATGCCGAAGAGCGAGCGGAGGAACGGGATGAGCAGGAGGAGGCTGAACGCCTCGAGTCCGGCCGCGAGAACGCCGAGCGCCAGGCTCGCGAGGAAGGTCCACCGATAGGGATGCAGGAACCGGAGCAGCCGCCGGTACGAGGAGGCGCCCTCGCCGCTCCGGCCCGGGCTCATCGAGTCACCGCGGCGTGAGCAGCGCGGCCGGAAGCACCATCTCGTCGGGGCTTACGCCGCCGTGCAGGAAGCTGTCCCGGTACCGGTTCTGGTATTCCCGCAGCCTCGTCGGATAGACGAAGAAGTAATCCTCGCGACAGAGGGCGAAGGTCTGCTTCATCCCCCCGGGAGGCAGGCGCCATTCGTCCGCGTCCGAAGTCGTCATCACCGCGGCCGGGTTTTCGACCTTCATGTCGTCGCCGATCTTGTAGCGCAGGCTCGTCGACGCGTCGCGTCCGGCGTAGATCGTGGCGGGCCGCCTGCAGTGAATCGAACCGTGGTCCGTCGTCAGGAGGACCCTCACTCCCCGTTGCGCGGCCAGCCGCAGCGCCTTGAGCGCCGGCGAACGCTCGAACCAGGTCACGGTGAGCGAGCGCAGCGCACTGCTGTCCTGCGCCATCTCCCAGATCAGGCGCGACCGCGCCCTCCCGTGCGTGAGCATGTCCACGAAGCCGAACACGAGCGCGGTGGCCGAAGGAGACGACAGGTAGCCGCCGAGCCGCGCCAGCATGGGCTCGCTCTCCTGGGCCGAGAAGATCTTCTCGTAGTGCACGGGGATCCGCGAGGCGGTCAGTTCGTGGATCTGCCGCTCGAAGAGTTCGTCCTCGAACGAGTTGTAGCCGATCTCGCTGCCCCTCTCCCACCAATCCGGACGACGCTCGGCGAGTTCGTCCGCGAATATGCCGCCGAAGATCGCGTTGCGCGCGAACGGGGTCGCCGTCGGCAGGAGGCCCGCGTAGAGCGCCTCCTCGATCTCGAAGTATTCGCTGACGATGGGGAGGACCGCCCGCCACTGGTCCAGCCGCATGCAGTCCATCACGACGAGCAGCGCCGCCGGATCCTCGTCGAGGATCGGTCGAAAGAAGCGGGGCAGCACGTCCACCGAGAGGGTCGGTCCCCGCTCGCCTCCCTCGTGCACCCATTCCCCGTACCGGTCCGCGACGAGATCGCAGAAGCCTCGGCTCAGCTCGATATGCAGCCCATCGAGGATCTCGCGCAGGCCCGACTCGCCGGCCTCCTCCAGCTTCAGGTCCCAGTCGACCAGGTCCGAGTACAGGTCGGCCCAGTCCCGCCACGACGTCGCCGTGGAGACCCGCTCCCGCAATTCGCCGAAGCGGCGCGAGAAATCGCGCGTGATGTGCTCGTGGCGCAGGGCCGGGCCGGCGAGGAGCCGGGTCACGACCGACAGCACCTGCCGGGGACTCGTCGGTTTGACGATGTAGTCGTCCGCCCGCCGTCCGATCGCCTCGTGCATGGTCGACTCTTCTTCACTCTTCGTGACCATCACCACGGGGAGGCGCGGGGCGGAACTCCGGATGCGGTCGAGGACCTCGATCCCGCGCAGCCCCGGCATCCGCTCATCCAGCAGCACGAGGTCGTAGGAAGCCGCCGTCAGGAGCTCCATCGCGTCCTGGCCGTTCATCACGGCATCGACGTGATATCCCGAGGACCGCAGCAGCATGAGATGCGGACGCAGCAGGTCGACTTCGTCGTCCACCCAGAGGATGCGGCCCGCCACGGTCTTCGTCCCTTCGGTCATGTGCGGCCTTTCAGGTTTTCAGATATGAGCGGACGGCCCGCTCCAGCTTCAGCACGACGTCCTCGGCGCCGATTCTCGACATGCGTCCCGGCCGGGTGGCCCGCGATGGCATTCGCTCGCCATCCGGGCCGGCGGAGCCGCAGAACCGGTCGACCGTGAGATCCGAGAACCGGCCGTAGGGACCGCTGCGCCTCGGGTCCGTGTACCCGTACAGTCCGATGGTCGGCGTCCCCAGCGCCACCGCCATGTGCAGAGGGCCCGTGTCCGGCGCCAGCACGAGATCGCTCGCGGAGAGCCGGCCCGCCAATTCCCGCAGCGTCCCTCCCAGCGCGACGCGCGGCGGAACCCCGCATAACCTCCCGAGGCGGCGGGCATCCCGCAGTTCCTCTTCGGAGTCTCCTCCCAGGAGGACGGGCTGAAGGCCCAGATCGCCGGCCGCCACGTCGATTACCCGCGCCGTCCCCTCGAGGGTCCAGTTTCGCCGGGGGTTGGAACTCCGCGGCACGATCGCAAGCACCGGGCGCGAGAATCCCTCCCTCCACCGTGCGGACGCCCGCCGTTCCTCCTCCGTGAAATGAAAGCGCCACTCCAGGCGTCGCGGAACGCCCAGATGATCGAGGAACTCGAACAGTTCGTCCTGAATGTGGGCCACGGGGGCCGGAGGGATGCGGCGGTTCGTGGCCAGCCAGCTGAGGTCGCGGGCGCGCGCCCGATCGTGGCCGAGGCGCTCCGGAGCGCGCAGGAGACGCGTGACCATTCCTCCCTTGAAGTTCGGCTGCAGACAGATGACGAGATCGAACGCCGCCCCCGCCACCTCGCGCCGAAAGCGGGAATAGGCGCGGGCGCCGAGCCGTCGGTGGAAGAGCATGATCCGGTCGACGTCCGGCCGGCCGGCCATCAGCGTGGCCGGGCCCGGCTGCAGCACCCACGTGACATGAGCGCCGGGCCAGGCCCGCCGGAGGGACGCGACGAAGGGCATCCCCTGGACGGTGCTTCCCACCGCGCTCATGAGCACGATGGCGACCCGGCGCGGCGGAGCGTCCGCGCCCCGCGGGGATCTATCGGCGCGCATCCTGGTACGGAAGTTGGCGGATCGTGACGAAACCGCGGGGCGGAACCGGCCCCGGAAAGACCCACCCGGGCTGACAACGGCCCAAAAACACAGTAATCTCGGGGCGATGCGAACTCTCACCCGCTACATCCTGCGCCGTCACGCCGGACCGTTCATCTTCGCCGTCATCGGCACCACGGTGCTGCTCCTCCTCGATCAGGTGAGCAAGCGCTTCGAGCGGCTCATCGGCAAGGATCTCGAGTGGACCGTGATCGCCGAGGTCTTCATCTACTCGATCCCCTTCATCATCGCCCAGACGCTGCCGATGGCCGTGCTCATCGCGGTCCTGTACGTCTTCAGCCGGATGGAGTGCGACTTCGAGATCACCGCCATCAAGGCGAGCGGCATCCCCCTGTCCCGCGTGATGGCCCCGCTTCTCGTCTGTGCCGTCATTCTGGCCGGGGGAATGACCTGGTTCAACAACACGGTCCTGCCGCAGTCGAACCACCACCTGCAGGTGCTGCTCACGGGGATCGGCCGCAAGACGCCGACCTTCAATCTCCGGGAACATACGATCAACGAAGTACTCCCGTCCTACGTCTACGTACACCCCGGCATGATCGACCGGGAAGAGAGCGTGGTCCACGATGTCGCGATCTACGATGAGCGGAACGGCCAGGAGAGCCGCTCCATCTACGCGACCCGCGGGACGATGGGGTTCTCCGAGGAGGGGGAAGACCTCTACTTCGACCTCGAGGACGGCGTCGTCCAGGTGCGCATGAACGAGCGCCCGCACGCCTTCCGCCGCATCGCCTTCGAGCAGATGCTGCTCAAGATCCCGGATGTGGCGAACGGGCTCGAGCGCGATACCGCCGCCATCCGCGGCGACCGCGAGATGAACATCGCCGACATGCGCGTGGAGGCGGATCGCGGCGCGCAGATGGCGGACGCGGCGCGTTCGGAGAGCCTCGTGTACGCGCAGGCGATCGCCCGCATGCTGCTGGATTTCGAGCAACCTCTCGCGGACGCGCCGATGTCGGGGACCGGGGCCGAGCCGGCGGGCCGCACCCGTCCCCCCGAGAGCGAGGTCGTCGACTGGAAGGATGACCTCCCCGACCCGGAACGCGACGTTTTCGATCGGGAAGTCGATCTCCCCGGCCGGCGAGACGACCCTCCCGCGACGCGGGAGACGCCCGCGCCCGGCGAGATCGAAGCCGCCGCGCCGGATTCCACGACACAGGTCGCCGAGAGCGCCGCACGCCGCTTTTATTCCGCCACGGATGCCGCGAACCAGTTCCGGTCATACGCGGAGCGCGAAGTCACGGGCCTGCGCCGGATCAACCAGTACTGGGTCGAGATTCACAAGAAGGGGACGATCCCGGCCGCGTGTATCGTCTTCGTCCTCCTCGGGGCCCCGATCGCCGTCCGGTTCCCGCGCGGTGGCGTCGCGCTCGTCATCGGCGTCAGCCTCGGCTGCTTCGGGGCGTACTACGTGTCGCTCATCGGGGGCGAGCGACTCGCCGACCGCCTCTGGATCTCGCCGCTCGTGGCCATGTGGGCCCCGAACATCCTGTTCGGCGCCCTGGGGCTCGCGGCCCTGGCGCGCTCGACGAAGGTGATGCGCTGACCGCGTGAGGCTGCTCGACCGGTACGTCCTGCTCCAGTTCCTCCGGATCTTCGCGGCCTGTGCGCTCGGCGTGCCGTTTCTCTTCATGGTCATCGACGTCGCCGACAACATCGACCGCTTCCTCGACCAGGGGTCCACCTGGGGCCAGATCATCCTCCACTACGTGTACGAGTTCCCGTACCAGTCGCTGCTGGGGTTTCCGATCGCCGCCCTGCTCGGGTCGGTGTTCACGGTGGCCTCCATGTCCCGGAACTTCGAGGTCGCGGCCGCCAAGGCGGGCGGCGTTTCCTTCTACCGGCTCGTCTTTCCGATTCTCTGCGGCGCCACGCTGCTCAGTTTCGTCGCGCTGGGCCTCACGGAACTCGTCTCCGTGACGACGCGGAAATCGGCCGAAGCCCTCGAGCAGGAGGAGGCCCGCAGCCAGACGATCCGGAACTCCTTCGTCTACCGGGGAGACGACGGCCTCGTGTACAAGGCGCGACTGCTCGACACGCGCGAGGGCCGGATGGACGACGTGCAGATCGAGCGGAGGGGATCCGAACCCGACTTCCCCACCGTACACATCTCGGCCAGCACGGCGCAGTACGACTCGGCCTCCTCGCGCTGGGTGCTCCAGCAGGGGTGGATGCGGGAGTTCCGCGGCCCGGAAGAGGAGACCGCCTACGAGTTCGGCGAGCTGTTCGTGCGGCAGCTGGATGAGACGCCCGAGGAGCTTCAGGCCAGGCCCAAGGAACCGGACGAGATGCGCTACGCGGAACTTGGGCGCCTCATCGAGTCCGTCGAACGATCGGGCGGCACGACGAACGGGCTGAGAACCTCTCGCGCGCTGCGCATCTCCTTCCCCTTCACCTGCCTCGTGATCGCCGTGTTCGGGATACCGCTCGCGCACAGCAACAAGCGGGGCGGCGCGCCGACATCGATCGGGATCGCGCTCGGCACGACGATCCTCTTCCTGACCCTGATCCGCATCGCGGAGGCGATGGGCGCCGGAGGGGCGCTGTCGCCGACGGCCGCGGCCTGGCTGCCCAACGTCATCTTCTTCGGCGCCGGCCTCGTGCTCTTCGCGAGACTACGTACCTAGCAGCTCGATGTCCGCGCGGACCATGAGGCGGATCATGTCCTCGAACGACATGCGGGGCTCCCAGCCCAGTTGCCGCTTCGCCTTCGACGGATCGGCGCAGAGCCGCTCGACCTCGGCCGGCCGCAGGAGCGCGGGATCCTGCTCGACGTGCTCGCGCCAGTCGCGTCCGATCTCGTCGAAGGCGATCTCGATCAGCCGCTGCACGGAGTGCGTCGCGCCGGTTCCGATCACGTAGTCCTCGGGCGTCTCCGCCTGCAGCATGAGCCACATCGCTTCGACGTAGTCGCCCGCGAAGCCCCAGTCGCGCTCCGCCTTGAGGTTGCCGATCGACAGACGGTCGGCGAGGCCCCGGTGGATGCGCGCCGCCTCCCGGGTCACCTTGCGCGTGACGAACTCCCGGCCCCGGCGGGGGCTCTCGTGGTTGAAGAGAATCCCGCTCGTCGCGAACAGGTCGTAGCTCTCCCGGTAGTTCACCGTGATGAAGTGGCCGTACACCTTCGCGACGCCGTACGGGCTGCGCGGATAGAAGGGCGTGTCCTCGTTCTGCGGCGTCTCCCGCACCTTCCCGAACATCTCCGAGGAGGAGGCCTGGTAGAAGCGGATCGCGGGGTCGACCGCGCGGATCGCCTCGAGCACGCGCGTGACGCCCAGCGCCGTGAACTCCCCCGTCAGCAGCGGCTGGTCCCAGGAAGTGGGGACGAAGGACTGCGCGGCGAGGTTGTACACCTCCCGCGGGCCCACGCGTTCGAGAACGCGGATGAGCGACAACTGGTCGAGCAGGTCCGCCTGGTGGAGCGTGACCCGACCCCGGAGGTGCGAGATGCGGTCGTACTTCTCGACGGAGGAACGGCGCACCACGCCGTGCACCTCGTAGCCCTTGTCGAGCAGGAACTCGGCGAGGTAGGAGCCATCCTGTCCGGTGATGCCGGTGATGAGCGCGATCATGGCGGCCGAATATGCGCGGCCGGCGCGCCGCGGCCAAACGGACGCGGCGCACGCGAGGCCGGCGTCGCCCCCGCGCTTGACCGAAGACAACCCGAAGTCGACATTCTCCGTCCCGTGGCCGGCAGGACGGCCGGCAACCGAAGGCCGAAGACAGAGGAGGGCTCGCAATCCCGCGCGCGACGCCGGTTCCGGAATGGGTGCCCGATCTGCCGGCGACCCCGGGCGTCTATGTCTTCGTGGATGCACACGGGCATCCCCTCTACGTGGGGAAGAGCGTGAACCTGCGGCGGCGCGTGCGGGGCTACTTCTACTCGGGCGGGCCATCGAACGAGCGTCTGGCGGAGATGCTGCGGATCGCCCGGGGCGTCGAGGCGCACCCGACCGGGAGCGACCTCGAGGCACGACTCGTGGAGGCGGAGCGAATCCTCGGCCAGCGTCCGCCCTACAACAAGGCGCTGAAGCGGCGCGACGCCGGCTGGTATCTGGAACTGCGCCGGAACGAACCCTTCCCGCGGCTGCGCGTCGTGCGCCGGCCTCGCCGGGCCGAGGCCCGCTACGTCGGCCCCTTCCGGAGTCGTCAATTGCCCGAGCGCATCCGTCGCCTCGTGGAGAAGATCTTCCGGCTGCGGAGTTGCGCCGAGGCAGTGCGGCCGGACGCCGCGCGGAGCCCGTGCATGCAGTTCGACATGGACCTCTGCACCGCGCCCTGCGCGCGCCGCGTGGGACTCAACGCATATCGGCGGCAGGCGGCGGCGGCCGGGCGCCTGCTCGCCGACGCGGGCTACGCCTGGGAACTCATGGACCGGTTCACGGAGGCGCGCGACGCCGCCTCCGAAGGGCTGGAGTTCGAGCGGGCCGCGGCGGCGCAGCTGCGTCTCGACTGGATCGAGGAACTCGAGGAACTTCGGTTCCTGCTGGAGCCGGAAGCGGAACCGCACTCCTGGCTTATCGTGCTCCCCGGCCTCGACGAGGCGCACCGCGTGCTCCAACCGGTGGCGCACGGGCAGGTGCTCCCGCGGCGCCGGGTGGCGTGGGTCGAGGGCTCCTGGGAGGACGCCGTGGAAGACGCCTGCTACGCCGTGCGAGTGGCGGAGTTGCGGGCACCCACCGTGCTTTCGCCGCGAGAGTCCGTGCCCAGCGCGATGGTCGGCCGGTGGATCGAGGAAGGCGGCGACGACGGACACGCGATCGACCTGACCCGTCTCGACGCGGCCGGCGCCATCGACCAGCTTCGGCGCCTCGCACCCCGTCGCGGAACCCCGTTACCGTCAACCGGGTCTTGATCTCCATGCTCAGCAACTCAGATGTCGTCGCGGCCCGCGAGCGGATCCGGTCCGGGGTCGCGCGGACCACCTGCCCGCAGTCGTTCGCCCTGGAGGCTCGCGCCGGCCGCTTCCATCTCAAGACGGAGTTCCGACAGCGCACCGGATCGTTCAAGGACCGGGGGTCGCTCCACAAGCTCCTGCGCCTCGGCCCGACCGCGCGCGAGGGGGGTGTCGTTGCGGCCAGTGCCGGGAATCACGCCCAGGCCCTCGCGTATCACGCCTCCCGGCTGGGGATCGGCTGTACGATCGTGATGCCCACCCACGCGCCCCTCATCAAGGTCGCCCACACGCGCGGCTACGGCGCCCGAGTGATTCAGACCGGGGAGACGCTCTCCGACGGGATGGCGCTCGTCGACCGTCTGGCCCGGGAAGAGGGATTCACGCCCGTCCACGCCTTCGACGACCTCGATGTGATGGCGGGCCAGGGGACGATCGGGCTGGAGATCCTCGAACAGGTGCCCGACCTCACGACGGTCATCGTCCCGGTCGGCGGGGGCGGGATGATCTCCGGCATCGCGACCGTGGTGAAGGCGCAGCGCCCCAACGTGCGCGTGATCGGCGTGGAGGCCGCCGCTTCGCCGGGGGCGCGGGAGTCGCTGACCGCCGGGAAGCCCGTACACCTGGAGAACTCCGACACGCTGGCCGACGGCATCGCCGTGAAGCGGATCGGCGACCTCACCTTCCCTCACCTGGCGACGCTTGTGGACGACATCGTCCTCATCGACGAGGAACAGATCACCCGCGCGATTTTCTTTCTCCTCGAATCCGAGAAGTTCGTCGTGGAGGGCGGCGGAGCGGTGTCGGTGGCCGCCGTCCTCGAGGAGAAGGTCGAGTTCGGGCCGTCCGACGTCACCGTCTGCATCCTGTCGGGCGGCAACATCGACATGAACCTCGTGTCACGGGTCATCGACCGCGCGCTCTGGGCCGATGGCCGGCTCGCTCGTCTCGCGGTCGTCGTTCGCGACCGCCCCGGCTACCTCAATGAGGTGACGGCCCTCGTCGCGATCGAGGGCGCCAACGTCCTCCACGTCGAGCACACGCGCGCCTTCGGAGACATCTCCGTGGGCCGGGTCGGTATCGAGCTCACGATCGAGACGCGCGGACCGGACCACATCGCGACGATCGTCGCCAAGCTCCGCGAACTCGGCCACCGCGTCGAAGAGCTGTCCTGACGAACCCGGAGGCCGGATCACTTCGGGGATGCGCCAAATCACACGCTAGTCACCTGCCAAATCACACGCTGTATTCGTGCCAAATCACACGCCAATTGACGTCCGAATCACACGCTGTCAATTTGCGGGGCAACGGAAACGAGGTTAGGCTCGTGCGATGCGCTACCTGCCACGAATCATCGAGACGGAGATCGCCGACCATCTGACCGCCATCGGCGCCGTGGTTTTGGAAGGCCCCAAGGCGTGCGGAAAGACGGCCACGGGCCGCCACATGGCGGCAAGCGAAGTGCTGCTGGACGTCGATCCGAACGCCCGGCGAATGGTCGGAGCGGATCCGGCGTGGGTTCTGCGCGGGCCGACGCCACGATTGATCGACGAGTGGCACCTGGAATCCTCCATCTGGAATCATGTTCGGAGGACCGTGGATGATCGGCGTACTCCCGGTCAGTTCATCCTCACCGGATCCGCGGTGCCAGCGGACGACGTGACGCGCCACACCGGAGCCGGCCGATTGACACGGTTGCGGATGCGCCCCCTTTCCCTCTTCGAAGCAGAGCGTTCCTCGGGCGAAATCTCGTTGAGAGAACTGCTTGATCAGACGCCGCAGCGATCCGCTCCGGCACCGCTCCCGATTCCGGAGCTTGCGGAACTCATCTGCATCGGTGGGTGGCCCGGCAACTTCGACCGGCCGCCTCGACAGGCCATGCGCCTGAACCGGAACTACCTCAACGAGATCCGCCGCGTCGACATATCGCGGGTGAGCGACAAGAAGAGAGACCCCGTGAAGGTCGGGCGGCTGCTGCGCTCGCTGGCGCGGAACGTCGCGACATCCGCGTCACTCTCGACTCTGGCCCGCGATGTACGCAGTGGCGGCACTTCGATGAGGACCGACACGGTCGCAGAGTACCTCGATGCCCTCGAACACTTGATGATCGTCGAGGATCAACCCGCCTGGGCTCCGCACCTGCGCTCGCGAACGACGCTGCGGAAGGCGGCGGTAAGGCATTTAGCCGACCCTTCCCTCGCCATCGCGGCGCTGCGCGCGACGCCGGAACGCCTGCTCGAAGATCTCGAATTCCTGGGACTACTGTTCGAGTCGCTGGTTGTCCGCGACCTTCGAATCTACAGTCAAGCCATCGAGGCGGAGGTCTTCCACTACCGGGAAAAGGGAGGCCTGGAGGTGGACGCGATCGTCGAGACCGACGATGGCCGGTGGGCTGCATTCGAGGTCAAGCTCGGCGAACGCTGGGTGGACGAGGGTACGGCAAACTTGCGCAGGTTCGCCGCACGCATGAAGGACGGTGGGCGCGGCGACCCGACCGCCCTGGCAGTCATCGTGCCGGGTGGCTACGGCCACGTGAAGGCGGGCGATGTGGGTGTGGTTCCGATCGGCGCACTTGGGCCGTAACGACGAGATGCTTGTGCTTCGTGGGTGCGGGTTCGCCCACTCAAGGTCCGTCCCTGTCGCGATCCGCCCGGATCGTTTCGGCGCTGTCGACTGAGGATGTCAGCCGCTGTCGCATCTCGCGGACGCGGTCCACGAACGTCACCTCTTCGGCCAGCAGCGCATCATGAATGATCGCGTGATGCTCCGCTTCGGCCGACCGGCGATTGTCGGCTGCCCGGCGCCTGAGCGCGTCGACCACCTGCGCGGTCACGGTGCGAACCGTGAGTTGCGCCACCGCGATCACCGCCCGGATGATCGTCCACATCTCCGTCTCCTCGTCCGCCGTTCTCGTTTGTGAAGCTAACGCCCCCACGAGTTACGCGCGCCGATCAACGGCACGTCACAGGAAGGCCGGAGTTGACCGGCGGGGACGGCGGACGCATCCTCGGGGCACGACAGAATCGGCCGGGGGGGCTTACGGAAGCCGGTGTGAATCCGGCGCGGCCCCGCCACTGTGAGAGGTCCGGGATTTCCCGCAACGCCGACTCGGACGTGCCACTGGGACCCGCATGGTCCCGGGAAGGCGAGCCCCGGCGGCCTCGAGCCAGGAGACGTGCCCATCCGGCGCCCACAACACACCTCCGCGGGGAGGTGAGGGGTCGTCTTCCGGGTCCGGCACACCCTGGGAATCTCCCTCTCGTTTCCGCGGGAAGGGAGAGCCGAGATGAGACATGTGAACCCGGCGCGAGGGCGCCCGCTTCACGCACTCGCCGCAGCCGCCTGCGCCTTTGCCGCCGCCTTTGCCGCTGCCGGCGCGTCCCCGCTTCGCGCGCAGGAACCGATCAGCCTCGAGGGACTCGTCGTCACCGCCTATCGCTGGGCCGAGCCGGAGTGGACCGTGGCCGCCAACACCACGATCATCGAAGGCGAGGAACTCGAGCGGGCCGGGATCGAGTTCGTGTCCGACGCGCTCCGACAGGTCGCCGGCCTGGCCGTCGCCCGCAACGGATCGTTCGGCGCCATCACGTCTGTCTTTCTGCGCGGGGGCGAATCCGACTACGTCCACGTGCTCGTCGACGGGGTGCGGGTGAACGAGCCCGGTGGATCCTACGACTTCGCCTCGCTGACCACCGACAACGTGGAGCGGATCGAGATCGTGCGCGGGCCGGCTTCGGCGCTGTACGGCTCCGACGCGGTGAGCGGCGTCATCCAGATCTTCACGCGCCGCGGGGCGGGGGCGCCCCGGGGCGGCGGCTCGTTCCAGACCGGGAGCTTCGGGACGACGCGCTGGCAGGGCGACCTCTCAGGCGGCGGCGGCGGACTCTCCTATGCCTTCTCGCTCGGGGGGAGCACGACGGACGGGATCCTCGCCTTCAACAACGAGCACCGGCAGACGACGGCCACCGGGCGCGTGCAGGCGAACCTGGACGCGGACACCGACGCGACCTTCGCCATCCGCTACAACGACTCGCGCTTCCACTATCCGACGGACGGGTCGGGTAACGTGGTCGACCGCAACGCGTATTCCTTCGGAGACGCGCTCACCGTCAACATCGACGCGGGCCGGCGCTGGACGGATGCGCTCGAGACGCGCCTCTTCCTCAACGTCTGGGAATCGGACCGCGGTACGGACGACGGACCCGACAACCCCGCCGACAGCCTGGGCTTCTTCGGGTTCAAGAGTCTCACCGACACCCGGCGCGTCACCGCCGGCGGCCGCGCCGTGTGGCGCCCCTCCGAGGGGATGGCGATCACGACGGGGTACGAGGAGGAGCGACAGTCCGTCCGCGGCTTCAATCGGTCCTTCTCCCAGTTCGGCGAGAGTGCCGGCAACTCCGAGGACGACTGGTGGAACCGCGCCGTCCACGCGCAGCTCTCGTGGGGTCGCGACGCGCTGGCGCTCAACGCGGGCGTCAGGGCCGAGGACGACGAGCGGTTCGGGACAGCGGCCACCTGGCGGACGGGAGCGGCGTGGCGCGCCGAGGCATCGGGGACGCGCCTCCGGGTTTCGGCCGGCACCGGAATCAAGGAACCGACGTTCTTCGAGACCTTCGCCACGGGCTTCGTGACGGGAAACCCCGACCTCACGCCGGAACGCTCCACGAGCTTCGAGGGCGGGATCGATCAGGACCTCGGCGGTTCGCTGAAACTCTCGCTGACGGGATTCAGCCAGAGCTACCGGGACCTGATCCAGTACACCG
This sequence comes from Gemmatimonadota bacterium, assembly GCA_022820995.1. Classification (GTDB taxonomy): domain Bacteria; phylum Gemmatimonadota; class Gemmatimonadetes; order Palauibacterales; family Palauibacteraceae; genus Palauibacter. The sequence goes on from JAJEEM010000004.1 coordinate 89,549, forward strand.
GCTCTCCGCCCGCCGAGGGCGACCCCAACTTCTTCAACGTCGCGAAGGCCCGGAGCCGGGGGCTCGAGGCGGAGGCGTCCGTCGAGGCCCGCCGGCTGCGGCTCACCGGCAGTTGGACGTACCTCGACACCGAGGTGCAGGACGCCGGCTTCGACGAGGGACCCGGCGCAACCTTCGTGGAAGGCTCCGCGCTGTTGCGGCGGCCGAAGCACGCCATGGCGGCCTCCGCCTTCTATCCGGTCTCGTCGCGGGTCGGACTGGACGTGAGCCTGCGGCGCGTGGGAGAACGCGAGGATCGGGACTTCGCTTCCTTCCCGGCCGAGCCCGTGACGCTTCCCGCCTACACCGTGCTCGATCTCTCGGCCAGCTTCGACATCGCCGGGAGTCGCGGAGGTCCGGGATTCACGCTCACGGTGCGCGCTGAGAACCTCCTCGACTCCGCCTACGAGGAGGTCTGGGGCTTCGCGGCGCCCGGGCGGGGGCTGTACGTCGGTGGACGCGTCGTCCTCGGCGGCTCCTGACCGGCGCGGTTGCCGGGGCCCCGCGGCGGCGGATGCCGCGGGGCCCGCCCCCTCACGGAGCTACGCCGACGCGCCGGGGGTCTCTTCCGCCTCGGCCAGCGCCCTCTGCAGTTCGCGCCGGGCCACGCGCGTGACGAGGACGACCACGACGGCGGTCGCGACGAGGCCCGCCACCAGGAGCGCCGTCTGCCCCCAGCTGGCCGCGCCGCCGGACGCCTCGGCGACCTCCGCCCCGGCCGCGCCGATGTACACATACAGGAGCGTCCCCGGGAACATCCCCACGAGCGAGGCCGCCACGTACTGGTAGAAGGTCACGCCGGTGAGGCCGTAGAAGTAGTTCTGCGCGTTGAACGGAAACACCGGGGAAAGGCGGGTGAGGAAGACGATGCGCCAACCCTGGGTTTCGACTGCACGGTCGATCGCGCGCAGCGCCGGGCGGTTGGCGAGCAGCTTCTCGACGCGGTCGCGCAGCACGTAGCGGGCGATGAGGAAGGCGAGCGCGGCCCCGATGTTCGCGCCCACGAACACGGTGAGGGTGCCGAGCGCGAGGCCGAAGGTGACGCCGCCGGCGATCGTCAGCGCCGAGCCCGGCACGAAGAGCACCACGGCGAGCGCGTAGAAGAGTCCGAAGAAGAAGGGTCCCAGCCACCCCAGTTCCGCGGTGGTCTCGCGCAGCCAGGTGACGAGTCGCGCGAGAAAGCCCAGCTCCTCCGCCTCCGCGGACTCCGGCGCCTGGGCCACCTGCCCGGGGATGGGCGAGGCGGCCACTGGCAGCCCGCGGTAAGACCCCGCGTCAGCGGCGAGAGCGGGGGGGGCGAAGCCGGGACCCGCGCGGGACGCCGGGACATCGACCGCGCCGTCCGCCGGCGCCGGCACGAGCGCCCCGAAAAGGAGCGCGGTCCAGGCGACCGCCGAACCGCGTCGTCCGTCTCGCCTCGGCCCGGGGACCACTACGGCCTCTCCAGTCGATTGTGCGCCGCGAGGATGCGCCGCACTTCGTCGTGCGGGAGTCCCGGCACCATGTTCCCGTCGCGCCCCACCATGGTCCGGCCCGCGACCATCGCGTTCGTGATCGCCTCCTCCGTGGCCTGGGCCGTCGCGAGCAACAGCGGCGAAATGGCGTCGTTCGATATCATCTCCACCGTCGTGTTCTCCCCCCGACTCCACGCCCCGCTGTTCGCTGTCGAGAAGGCTATGAAGATGTCGCCGGAACCGTTCATCCCGTACCCGCCCATCCGCCCGATCCCGATCGGCGCACGGCGCGCGAGCCGCTTCAACTGGTGCGGCAGCAGCGGAGCGTCCGTCGCGATGACGACGATGATCGACCCGAGCCCGTCGAACGCGCCCGCGTCCGCCGATCCGTCCGCGTCGCCGGGCGGCGTCCAGTCGAGGAGTTCCTGCCCCACCGGCACGCCCGCGATCAGCAACTGCGGCCGGCGCCCGTAGTTGCACTGCACGAGCACGCCGACGGTGTAGTCCCCCACGAGCCGGGACGAGGTTCCGATTCCGCCCTTGAACGAATTGCAGACCATGCCGGTCCCGCCGCCGACCGACCCCTCCGTGACGTGGCCCGAGGCCGCACTCTCGATCGCGGCGAACACGTGTTCCCTGCCGACGTGGAACCCGTTGATGTCGTTGAGCCGCCCATCCCAGGTTTCCGCCACGACGGGCAGGCTCCACCAGATGCCCGGCGCGATGGGATGGTTCGCCTCCGCATCCCGCGACCACTCGATGACCGCCTGGTGGACGTCTCCCACGCTGTGGGTGTTGGTGATCATCACCGGACCCTCGAGGAAGCCCGATTCCTCGACCCAGGTCGTCCCCGTCATTTCGCCGTTCCCGTTCAGCGAGTACCAGCCGGCAAAGACGGGTTCGTAGCTCTCCGTGCGCGGGAGCACGGCCGTCACGCCCGTGCGCACGGGGCCCTCCCCGACGACGAGCGCCCCCTCCCCTTCGATGATCGTCGCATGCCCGACCCGGACGCCGGCCACATCCGTAATCGCGTTCCAGGATCCGGGCTCGCCCGGGAACGGAATCCCGAGGTCCCGCGCCCTCGGCGGGGTCTGGGCGTCGAGCGCGCCGGCGGTCAGCATTCCGGCGGTCAGCACTCCGGCGGTCAGCGTCAGCGCGATCGGGCGCCGGCGGGCCGATCCCGTTCGTGGCAAGAAGAACATCGACACCTCCACGCGAGGGACTATGTGATTCGATCTGTCTCTATCTGAGCGTGCCCACTATCTGAACGTGCCCTGGATCCCCAGCGTCCACAGGACGTCCGGCCGCAGACCGGCGGCCTGGATCGGGAGCAGGGCGTTCGTGGCGAGAATCATGTCGCGGCCGAGCATGTACTTGAGCCCCACGGCGAGGTCGATGAAGTGGTGACCGACGTCCGGGAGGGAAGACGACTCGACGGTAAGAGCCGGAGTGCCGACAAAGGTGACGGGGCCCGGCATCGGATGCTCCGGATCCGCCAGTTCCCAGCGGGTGATGAGGTCCGCGGCCACCGTCAACGCGTCCGACGCATGGGCATCGAAGCCCACCGTCGCGAGCACCGCGTCCTGATCGAAGTTGCTGTCGCGCAGGTTTCCTTCGCGCAGAAGATACCCGGCGTTCAGGTGGGGCGAGAACCGCCCCCGGTTGAGGGAGAGAACCGCCAGCGCGCGGCCACGGCCTTCGCCCAGCCCGAGCAGATCCTCCTCCTGTCCCGTGGGGAAGGTGACGTCCGCCAGGAGCGCCATGTTCACGGGCGGCGGCGCACGGCCCACGACCGTGCCTCCCATGAGGTTGACCTTCATCCGGGCGGAGACGTCGCCGATTCCCGTCGCCGACCCTCTCACGGAGTTGCTCGCCTGGAGGACCGGCGCGTCGGGCGTGCCTCCGAAGCGGTGCGCGAGCGCATTGCCCAGCGGCAGGATCTGGGCGTGAGTCGTTCCCCTCAGACTGGCCCGCACGACCGGCACGGCGAATCCCACGTCGAGGAAGGACGCCAGGCCGGCGCTCAGGACCGCCGTGGCCACCGTGTAGTCGAGGTCGAGGTTCGTCCGCACCCGCAGCACGTCGCGTTCGAAGAAGGGCAGGCCGAGCCCGGGGTCCGGACCGAGGGCCACATCCGAGTCCTCGTGGAAGAAGTTCAGGACGAGGTTGTCCGTGGGCACGCCGCTGAAGTTCGTGACCTGGAACGCGGTGGCTTCGAGGCCGAGGAAGAAACGCCCCATCCCGAGGGTTTCGGCTCGTTCCGCGAAGATCGGCCCGAACGACGCGCCCCGGTCGTCGTCCGACCAGATGCGGCCGCCGGCCATCGCGGTCGGGGGCAGGCTGCCGACCACGCCGGCAACCCCTTCCTGGAAGGAGAGGATGAGCGCGTCGTTCCGCGGAACCCGTTCGCGCAGGTAGTGCCGGCCGTGCTCCGTATTGAAGCGCCCGGTCTCCTCGAAGTCCGGATCGAGGCACAGGGGCACGCCGCACTGCCCGAACACGAACAGTTCCGATACGAGGTCCGTGAGCGACTGTGCCGCGGCCGGCCGGCCGGTCACCGTCATCAGCGCCACCATGACCATGAGCCCCGCGACGGCTCGTCCGTGCATCTCGCCTCCCATCGAGTTTCCGCTCCGGTGGCGCTGAAGGTTCGCCCGCCGGTCGGTCGCGGCAAGGCGACCCGTTGACCTCCGGCGCCCTCCGCGCTCATCCTCGGGCCATGCCCTCATCACGCCCGCGTCACACAACAGCCGGCTCGACACCCGCGTTACGCCGGGGCAGCCAGGATACCCACGACGTCATCGTCGTCGGATCCGGCGCGGGAGGCGGGATGGCCGCCTACGTGCTCGCGTGTCACGGCGTCCGCGTGCTCCTCCTCGAGGCGGGGCGGGACTACGACCCCGTATCCGAGACGCCGATGTTCCAGCTTCCCGCCGACGCCCCGCTCCGGGCCGCGGGCACCGCCGACAAGCCGTTCGGCTTCTACGACGCGACGGTCGACGGCGGCTGGCGCGTCCCCGGCGAGCCCTACACGAGCGCCGAGGGGGTCAACTTCATGTGGTGGCGCTCGCGCATGCTCGGGGGCCGGACGAACCACTGGGGCCGGATCTCCCTCCGCATGGGCCCCTACGACTTCAAGCCCCGGAGCCGGGACGGGCTGGGGTTCGACTGGCCGATGACGTATGAGGACCTCGCGCCCTGGTACGATCGCACGGAGGCCTTCGTCGGCATCTACGGGTCGAACGAGGGGCTGGAGAATACGCCGAATTCGTCCGACGGCATCCTTCAGCCGCCGCCGGCGCCGCGCGCCTATGAACTGCTCGCGAAGAAGACGTGCGACGGCCTCGGGATCCCGGTCATCCCGGCCCACCTCGCGATCCTGACGGAGCCGCAGGACGCCGACCGACTCTCGCGGATGCTGTGGCCGAACAACGAGCTGGCGCGCCGGGTGACCCACGACTCCATGCGCTCGCGCGCCGCCTGCTACTGGGCGACGCCGTGCGGGCGGGGCTGCTCGATCAAGGCCAACTTCCAGTCGACGACCGTCTGCCTGCCGCCGGCGCAGGCGACCGGGAACCTCACGACGATCACCGACGCCATGGTGCGCGAAGTGACGATCGACGAGCGGGGACGGGCCACCGGCGTTCACTACATCGACAAGAAGCTGCGCGCCGACCGCCATGCCTCGGCGCCGGTCGTCGTCCTCGCGGCGAGCGCCTGCGAGTCCGCTCGCATCCTCCTCAACTCCCGCAGTTCGCTCTTCCCCGATGGCCTTGCCAACGGGAGCGGCCTCGTCGGCAAGTACGTGATGGACACGGTGGGCGCGGGGGTCTCCGGCCAGATTCCCGCACTCGAGTACCTGCCCCGCCACGCCGAGGAGGGGGCTTCGGCGATGCACATGTACATGCCCTGGTGGCTGTACGGGGAGCAGGCGGCCGGACGCATGGATTTTGCCCGCGGCTACCACATCGAGTTCGGCGGCGGGCAGCGGATGCCCGGTTACGGCGCCTTCAGCGGCATCGAGCCGCTCACCGGGGGCGCCTACGGACAGCGCTTCAAGGAGGAGTGCCGCCGGTACTACGGTTCGTTCATGTATTTCGACGGCCGCGGCGAGATGATTCCGAACGAGGACTGCTACTGCGAGATCGATCCCGAGGTCGTCGACCAGTGGGGCATCCCCGTGCTCCGGTTCCACTGGAAGTGGTCCGACCACGAACTCAACCAGGCCCGGCACATGCAGCAGACGTTCGCCGGGATCATCGAGGAGATGGGCGGCCGCGTGCTCTCGACGGTTCAGACGGACGGCGCCCGCGCGATCCTGGCGCCGGGCCAGATCATCCACGAGGTGGGCGGGGTCCGCATGGGGGAGCGGCCGGAAGACTCGGTCCTCAACCAGTACTGTCAGTCCTGGGAGGTCCCGAACCTGTTCGTGATGGACGGCGGGCCCTTCGTCTCGAACGCGGACAAGAACCCGACGCTCTCCATCATGGCGATCGCGTGGCGGTCGTCCGAGTACCTCGTGGACCAGCTTCGGCAGGGGGCTCTCTGATGGCCGACCACGAACGCGACCGGGCGCCGGCGGCGGAACACGAAGGGGCGCGGGAACGGGAACCGGAGGCGGCCGAGGGACTCACGCGCCGACGAGCGCTGCAGGTGCTCGCGGCCGGGGCGGCGGGCGCGGCCGCCATCTCCGCCGGGGCGTGCGCCGACGGGACCGAATCCGGAGTGCCTCGCGCCGAGGACGCGACCGCCTTCTCCGGCGCGACGAGCGGCGGCAACCCCCGAGCGGCCGGCACCCCGACCGACCCGGACATGGTCTCCCCCGTCGTGTGGTGGGATCTCGTGCTCACCGAGGACGAACTCGCCACGCTCGCGTCCCTGTGCGACGTCATCATCCCCGAGGACGAACACTCCCCCGGCGCGGCGGCCCTCGGCGCGCACGCCTTCATCGACGAGTGGGTGAGCGCGCCCTACGACGGAAACCGGGAGGATCTGACGCTCGTCCGCGGCGGGCTCGTGTGGCTGGACATCGAGTCCACGGAACGGTTCGGCGGACGGTTCACCGGGCTGACGCTCGAGCAGAAGCACGCGATCTGCGACGATATCTGCTGGGCGGAGAATGCGGCCCCGGAGTACAGGGTCGCGGCCCGTTTCTTCGACCGGGTGCGGGATCTCACGTCCACCGCGTTCTGGACGACGGCGGAGGGGATGGCCGATCTCGGCTTCGTGGGGAACCGCCCCATGCCCAGCTTCGACGGCCCGCCCCCCGAGGTTCTCGAACGCCTGGGTCTGTAACCCGGCCCCCGGGAATCAGGGACGGTTCAGGCTCGGACTGGGAGGGGGTGGTGGCGGGGAGGTGAGGACTGGATTGCGAACCAGCACACTGGCGCTCTGTTGCGCCGTCTCGCCGTCGGGGTCCCGCGCTTGTACGGACACGACCCCCTCCCCCACACCTCTGGCGTTGAGTATGAGCCTGCTTCCGGACACGGAGGCTACAACGATCCCGGGCGGCGTCGCCCGAGCGGTGAAGGTCAAGGCGTCACCGTCAGGGTCTCGGAAGTAGAGTGCCAGGTCCCTTGACCATATCCCTCCCGATCTCAGAATCAAATCGATGTGCGTGAGAGTGGCGGCCGGTTCAGGTGGGCGATTATCCGAGAGGAGATTGGCGACGCACCCTCCGGACGCGAGGGAGGAGACCAGCAGGAGCCCCCCGACGCGACGGGAAACCAACGCCTTTCCGGATGGTATTCTCACGATATGCCTCCTGGCGCCGTGGCGCGCCGCCCGCCCGGCGGAGCATGTTACACTTGATCGTCTTGGACCCGGAACCCCGGGCAGGGTTCCCGGACACTCCCGACCAAACGCGTACGAGCTACCGGAGTGAGACGCAGATGACGTCGAAGATGAATCCTTCCCCGTTCTCCCGGCGCGACTTCGTTCGGGCCTCGGGCGCGGCCGGCCTCGGCCTGAGCATCGTGCCCGCGCATGTGCTCGGCGGGCCCCGGCACCGTGCCCCCAGCGACACGCTGAACGTGGCGCACATCGGTGTCGGCGGCATGGGAGGCGGCGATGTGCGGGGCATGGCGGGCGTCGGCGAGAACATCTATGCGCTCTGCGACGTGGACGAGCGCCAGGCGGCGGGTTCCTGGAGCGCCTTCCCGCGGGCCAAACGCTACCGCGACTTCCGGGCGATGCTCTCGGAAGAGGCCGACAACATCGACGCGGTCCTGATCTCCACGCCGGACCACACGCATACCGCGGCCGGCATGATGTCCCTTTCGCTCGGCAAGCCCACGCGCATCCAGAAGCCGCTCGCGACCACGATCTGGGAGGTCCGCCAGCTCGTCGCCGCCGCCGAGAAGGCGGGGGTCGCCACGCAGATGGGGAACCAGGGCCACGCGCAGGACGGGACGAGGATCATCCGGGAGTGGTACGAGGCCGGGGCCATCGGCGAGATCCGGCGCGTGGAGTACTGGACGAACCGTCCCATCTGGCCCCAGGCGATCCTGCGGCCGACCGAGGCGCACCACGCCCCGCCGTGGCTGGAGTGGGACCTGTGGCTCGGCCCCGCGGCCGACCGCCCCTATCACCCGGGCTACGCCCCCTTCAACTGGCGCGGCTGGTGGGATTTCGGGACCGGCGCCCTGGGCGACATCGGGTGCCACGCGATGGACGCCGCCTTCTGGACCTTCGACCTCGGGACGCCGGAGCGGATTTCGGCGGAATCGACGACGCTCTTCCCGGAGACGGCGCCCGCGGCATCGCGCATCGAGTACGACTTCCCCGCCCGGGGGGACCGGTCGGCCGTGGAGGTGGTGTGGCGCGACGGCAACCTCTCGCCGCCGCGGCCGGAGGAAGTGCCGGACGACGCACGCTGGCCCTTCGAGTCGAGCGGACAGATGTGGATCGGAACCGAGGGCAAGATGTTCGCGGGGATCTACGGCGAGAACCCCCGGCTCCTCGACGCCGCACGGGACGCCGAGATGCGCGCCGACCCGCCGCCGGAGAAGTACCCGCGCACGGACGGCGTGTACGCGGAGTTCGCCGGCGCCTGCAAGGACGGGCCGCCCGCCGGTTCCAACTTCGTCGATCACGCGGGGCCGCTGACGGAGATGGTGCTCCTCGGCAACCTCTCGGTGCGGAGCGGCCGGGAAGTTCGCCTCGATCCGGACACGGGCGAGATCCTCAACGGGGTCTCGATCCCCGAAAGCTACGTAAGGGCAGACTACCGTTCGGGCTGGGAGTGGTAGAGGCTCGCCGCCCGATCGCGGCGACCGTGACGAACGTCGACCGGTGATGCCGTGCAGCTGAACGGCCTCGACTGGATCGTCCTGGCCGCGTACGGGACCGTGGCCCTCGGCGTCGGGCTCTGGTTCGCCCGGCGCGCCGGCTCCGGCACGAACGAGTTCTTCCTCGCGGGCCGGAAGCTCCCCTGGTGGCTGCTGGGCACATCGATGGTCGCCACGACCTTCTCGACCGACACCCCGAACCTCGTCACGGACCTCGTCCGCAACGGCGGCGTGAGCCGGAACTGGGGCTGGTGGGCGTTCCTCATCACGGCGATGTGCACGACGTTCTTCTACGCGAAGCTGTGGCGGCGTTCCGGCGTGTTCACCGACATCGGCTTCTATGAACTCCGCTATTCCGGGCGCGCCGCGACCTTCCTCCGGGGCTTCCGGGCCATCTACCTGGGCGTCTTCTTCAACGTCGTCATCATGGCCACCGTCACGCTCGCCGCGATCAAGATCTCGGGGGTCCTCCTCGGGGCGGACAAGTACACGACGGTGCTCGTCGCGGGGACGGTGGCGGCGCTGTACTCCGCGACGTCCGGCCTCTGGGGCGTGGTGGTCACCGATCTCCTCCTGTTCGCGATCGCCATGATCGGGTCCGTCGCCGCGGCCTCGTACGCGCTCGCGCAGCCGGAGGTCGGGGGTCTGGCCGGGCTCGTCACGCACCCGGAGATCTCGCGAAACCTCTCGCTGCTGCCCGACTTCTCGGACTGGCGGACGGCGGCGATGGTGTTCGTCATCCCCATCGCGGTGCAGTGGTGGGCGAGCTGGTATCCCGGCGCAGAGCCGGGGGGAGGCGGGTACGCGGCGCAGCGGATGCTCGCGGCGCGGAACGAGCGCGACTCCATGCGCGCCACCCTGTGGTTCAACATCGCGCACTACTCGCTGAGGCCGTGGCCCTGGATTCTCGTCGCCCTCGCCTCGATCGCGGTCTATCCCACGCTCGACTCCATCGGTGCGGCATTCCCCGACCTCGATCCGAGCATCCTGGGGCACGACCTCGCCTACCCGGCGATGCTCGTCTTCCTGCCGCACGGACTGCTGGGGCTCGTCGTCGCTTCGCTCGCGGCCGCCTACATGTCGACCATCTCCACGCACCTGAACTGGGGATCGTCCTATGTCGTCGACGACTTCTATCGCCGTTTCGTGGCCCCGGACCGGGACGAGGCCCACTACGTGCGCGTGGCGCGGATTTCCACCGGGCTGCTGATCGTCCTCTCCGCCGCCCTCGCGCTCTTTCTCGACAGCGCGAAACAGGCGTTCGAGCTCATCCTGCTGCTGCACGCCGGGAGCGGCCTGATCTTCCTCCTCCGCTGGTTCTGGTGGCGGGTGAACGCGTGGTCGGAGATCTCGGGCATGGCGGCTTCGGCGACGGTGGCGCTCTGGTTCCCGCTCTTCCACGAGCGGGTGGGGCTGCCGGCGCTCGACCCGGCGGTCAGCCTGTTGCTGGGTGTCGGGCTGACGACGGCCGTGTGGCTCCTCGTGACCTTCCTCACCCGACCCACGGACACGGCGACGCTGCAGGGCTTCTACGACCGCATCCGCCCCTTCGCCCGCGGCTGGCGGAAGGCCGTGCACACGCAACCGGATGCGCCCGGGAGCCTGGCCGCGGGTCTCGCCGCGTGGGGCCTCGGATGCGTGACCGTCTACGCCGTGCTCTTCGGCACGGGGATGGCGCTCTACGGGAGGCCGGCCGCCGCGGTCGGACTCGGACTCGTGGCCGTCGCCGCCGCCGTCGGGCTGTTTCGGGCGCTCCCCCGGGTGGGCTTCGACTGACCGAGCCCCTCCGGCAGGGCGACTCGCCGCGTCAGGGGTCGATCTCGAGCCGGTCCAGGAGGAGGAGGTGGCCCGGCGGTCCCCATCCGTCGAGGGAGATCCGGTCGATCCCCGCAGCCACCGCGACGACGACGCGTTCGGCGCGGAAGACGCCGCGCCCGCTCGGATTGTAGGTGGCCTTCCCCGACCCGGAAGTCTCGTCCGCCGCGTAGCGCATGTCGGGTGAGCGCGCAGCAGCGGGCTCGGGCAGCCGTTCGCCTTCGCTGCGGACGATCACCAGGAAGCGCTCGATGAGGTCGGGGCCGAGGAGGGTGAAGGCCACCCTGCGGGGACGCCCCGGGAAGTCGAGGTGTATCACGCCGACTTCGAGTCCGCGCTCTCCCGCCAGCGCGGGGCCAAGCGCGTAGGCCGGAGCGTCCGGGGGCAGGTAGCGGCCGGCGTCGAGCACGTAGGGCCGGACGGCGTCCGCCGTGTACGACTCGAAGGAGAGAACGAGACCCTGTTCGCGCCATTCCTCCGACACTGCGGCGTTCGATTCGACCGGTCGGCCGTCGCCGTACGTCTCGAAGTCGATGCGCGCGGGCGGGTAAACCGCGTCCTCACGACGCACCGGGAGCGACGGGCCGCCTTCCGCGTTCGCTTCGGAGGCGTCCCGGTTGCCCCCTGGCGGCGAAACGGGCGGCGGCATGCGGACCCGAAGCTCCGTCGGCGGGGGCGCTGGCGGCGGAGCCTCGACTTCCCAGCGCGGGCGGAAGCCCAGGGATCGCAACCCCGCGTACGCGGCCGCGACGACCAGCCCGGCCAGAGTGAGGGCGGTCAGGCCGCGCAGCGCGCGCACGACGGGATGCCGGCGGCGCCGGCGCACCGCTATGCGCCGACGACGCCGAGCTGCGGCCACGTCTCCCACCGGCCGCGGGTGAAGTCGGGAAAATCGACCGGCCGGCTCCGTTCCGCCACGGACTCCTCGCTCACCGCGCACACGGCCGAGAGCGACGCCGCATCGTACACGTTCATGTCGGTGGGCAGCCCCTCGCGCAGGCACTTGATCAGCCGGTAGTCCTCGAGATAGTCCATGCTGCCGTGTCCGCGGCCCGCCCCGGCCCCCGCCATTTCCCGCCACAGCGGGTGCTCGAACTCCTCGACGTAGTCCTCCGCCTCGTCCCACCGATGCCCCTCGCTGCGGCCCTCGACGTAGACGCGCTCGGGATAGCCCTGGAAGAGGCCCCGCGTTCCCTGGACGAGGTGGATCCGCGAGTACGGGCGGGGGAGGTTCGTGTCGTGCGAGACGTAGATCGTCCTGCCGAGGACGGTCTTGATGAGGGTGACGTTCACGTCGCCGAGCGAGAAGGTCTCGTCACGCTCGGGCGCTCCCTCCGGAAAGTGCTCGCGGGCGAACGCCTGCAGCCCGCGCGACGGCCCGCTCATCGAGACCGCGTAGCCGAAGCGGTCTCCCCGGTTGATATCCATGCAGTTGGCAATCGGCCCCAGCCCGTGCGTGGGATAGAGGTTGCCGTTCCTCGTCTTCGAGTGCTCCCGTCGCCACAGCCCCTCGCCCGTGTCGGCGAACTTTATGGCGCGCAGGTCGTGCAGGTATCCGCCCTCGCCGTGCAGGATCTCGCCGAAGAGTCCGAGTCGCACCATGTGGAAGACGAGCATCTCCCAGCGGCCGTAGTTCACGTTCTCCATCATCACGCAGTGCCGCTGCGTCGCCTCGGCCGTTTCCACCAGGCGCCAGCAGTCCTCCATCGTGTAGGCCGCCGGCACTTCCGTCGCCGCGTGCTTTCCGTGCTCCATCGCGGCGACGCAGACGGGCACGTGCCAGCGCCACGGCGTGGCCGTGTAGACCAGATCGATGTCCTCCGCCTCGCACATGCGGATGAAGTCCGTCTCCCCGCGCGTGTAGAGGGTCGGCTCCGGCCCCCCGGCCTCGAGCACCCAGTCGCGGGCACGCTCGGCGTGCTCCGGCCGGATGTCGCAGAGCGCCGTGAGTTCCACGCCCTCGATGTCCAGAAGATTGCGGACGTGGACGGAACCCATGCCGCCGATCCCCACGAAGCCGATCCGCACCGTCTCCATCGGCGGGGCCGCGAAGAGCGCCTCGGGCGCCGCATCGCCGCTCCCGGACCGCTCCGATCCGCCGCCGGTACCGGGCTCCCGGCAGCCGCCCAGGACTGCCGCCCCGGCGCCGAGCGCCCCCAGCTTGAGCAGCGTCCGCCGGTCGACGCCCGCGGGCGTCATCTCGCCGGTCTCGTTCGATTCGGGCTTCGTCGGTTCCATCTTCACCGTCCATCCCCGTCGTGTCAGAGAGTCGCGTCCGGTTCGATCCGGGTTTGCCTCAGGGTCCGAGACGTGACATATGGAGTCCAACTTCGGAGCGGTGGGGAGCGGATCGCAAACATGAGGGACTGCAGGACGAATCGAGCATCACGCGCGGCGACCGCGGCCGGCGTCGCGGCCATCCTGTGCCTGTCATGCGAGTCGGCGCCGACGGGCCGGGACCGGCTCCTCGATGCCGCCGCCGCCATCGAGCGGCTTTCGAGTCTCGCGTACGAGTATGCGTACGAGGGAACCGGAAGCGCCGCGGGATCCTACACCGGGAGGGTGCGGCTGCTCAGGGCCGAGGGCGAACCCTCGATCTACTGGGCCGAGCTTCGGCCGTCCCCGTCATGGACGCCCGCTCCGCCGCCGGGCGAATCGCCGCCGCGCGACGCCCCCGCCGAGGCGCCCGCGCTCATCCTGTCCGGGGGCGGCGATTACGTCGCGGCCCGCGACGAGGCACTGGCCCGGTTCGGTCACGGGACGGTCTCGGGGGGCTCCGGCCATCTCGTGGCCAACGCCCCCTTTGCGGTACTCCCGGCGTTCACGGACCCGCAGCCGTTCCAGGCGGAACTCGCGAGCGGCCTGGAACTCGTGAGCCGGGAGACGATCGGCGGCGTGCTGTGCGATGTGCTGCGCGGTACGACGACCGAGTTCGGATCCGCGCAGGTGTGGTGGCACATCGGGGTCGAGGACGACCTGCCCCGCGCCTTCCGCTGGGAGGCGGATGACGGGAGCGGGGCCCTCGCCTTCGAGATCCGGAGCATCCTCGTCGATCCGAGGCTCACGCCCGACCAGCTCGCGATCCGCGTGGACCTCCTCGACTCGGCGAGCGAAGAAGTCATCGATGAGGACGCGCGGCGGATCGAACCCGGCGTTCCGGCGCCCGACTGGACGCTCGAGACGGAAGCGGGCTCGTCCATCCACCTCTCGGAGCTGCGCGGGGCCGTCGTCGTGCTGCATCTCGGGGCGAGCTGGTGCGTTCCCTGCCGGGACCTCGCCGCCGCCTACGCCGCCTTCCGGGAGCGGTGGACGGCGGAGGACGTCCGGTTCTTCAACCTCAACGCGTGGGAGGACCCCGATGTGGCTCCCGGGCGGACGGTGCGTGATTGGGGACTCGACGCCCCGCTGCTCCTGCGCGCGGAGCGGATCGCCTACGACTACAGACTCGCCTCGGTGCCGGCCCTGTTCGTGGTGGATGCCGCAGGCGATCTCGCGCTCGTCCGAAACCCGACGCTCGCGGATCCCGAGGCCCAGGCAGGCGAACTCGAGCGGACGCTCCGGACCCTGCTCGGCGCGGATCGCTGACCGCCGGGGCGCCGACCCCTACTTGTCGATCGGCAGTCCGCTGGGCACGGTCGCCGGCGCCAGGTGCGACAGGTCGCGCGCCGCGTCGTCCGTCAGCGACTCGAGGAAGGCGACGAGGTCGTCCGCCTCCGCGTCCTCGAAGCCGATCGGGATCAGGATGGTGTCCCGCGTCGCGAGGATCTCGTCGAAGTTGTTCAGCAGCGTGCCCCGCAGTTCGGGATCCACCTGCGACACGTCGTAGTCCCGGAGTCGGCTGTCGATGCTGTCGTAGTGGACGACGATCGCCTTCAGGGTGGCGAACTGGCCGGCGTGGCCGTACGGCCCCGTGAGTTCGACGTTCCGCATCGGCGGCGTCTTGAAGAGCCGTCGGTGCGCCGGATCTCCCGTCACGCGCTCGCGCCCGAAGTCGTCGTTACCGCCCGGCCCGTCGCCCAGCCCCGGACCGATCTGCGGGATGGCCGCGTTGTGGTGCTCGTTGTTGCGGTCGTCGAACTGATCCGTCTCGTGACAGTGCATGCAGCGGATCGTCATGAAGCTCTTCGCGCCGCGCAGCGCCGAATCGCTGAGCTGGTCGTTGTCCCCCTTCAGGAAGCGGTCCCACGGGGTGTCGATGAAGGTGAGTTCGGCCACGTAGAAGCCCGCGATCGCGTTCGCCGCGTGCGCGAAGGACATGTCGTCGAAGGCCGTGCCGGGGTACGCGGCTTCGAACAGGTCCCGGTATTCACCGATCTCTCCCAGCCGCGCCATGAGCGCCGACCACACGCCGGTGAAGTCGTCATCGTCGAGCGCCGCCAGTTCGTTGTCCTCGCCGAAGCCGCGCATCTCCTTGCGCCGCAGCACGGGGATCATGGGCTGCGCCGACAGCGCCCCGAACTCGAACACCGCCTGCATCTCCGGCGTCAGCTGGTCGCCGGCCTCGGTCGAGATCGATCCATCATCCAGTTCCTCCACGAACCCGTCCCAGAAGAACTGCGTAGAGAGATGGAGGTTGAAGAGGGCGGGGGAGTTGCGCGGGATGAACTCGCCCTCGGAGTGCGTCCGGTTCGGGCCCAGGCCTCGCCCCCCGACGCCGATCGAGAGCGACCGGCCGTCCCCCAGCGCGAAGCTGGGGAGGTGGCAGGTCATGCAGGAGATGTCGCGGTTCCCGCCCAGGATCCGGTCGAAGGCCAGCGCGCGCCCGAGTTCGACGAGTTCCGGCCGCACGGAGGGCGGGGGCTCGAGGGGGTCGAGGTTCCGGTGGTCCGCGAGCAGCCGCACCGTGTCGATGAGCATCGCCCGCACGACCTCGGGAGGTGGCGGCGGCGGTGGCGGCGGCGGTTCCGGCGGAGGCGCGGGCGGCGGCGGCGGGACCGGCGGCGTGACGGAGCCCTCCCCGCAGGCCGCAAGGCCAAGGAGGATTCCGGCGGCCACGAAGGCGAGAGCCTTCCGAGTGCGATTCAACATGCGGGAAATCTATGCACCGGGGTCGCGGAAGGCTCCCGTCAGGGACTTTCCACGGTGATTCGCACATCCATCATGTACTCGTGGTAGCGGCAGAAGAACACGTACTCGCCTTCGATCCTCGGACGGTAGTCCCAGACCGTGCCCGGTCGGAGGTCGTCGCTGTCCACCGCGGTCGCGCCTTCGGGGACCTTGCTGAACTCCACCCGGTGGATGTTCGTGCCGTTCTGCGTCCACGTGATGGTCGCGTGCCGCCGCACCGTCACGTGGGCTTCCTGATCGTGATTCCCGTCGGGATCGACGAACGTGTCGTCCAGGAT
>JAJEEM010000015.1 GCA_022820995.1 Gemmatimonadota bacterium
TATCTGGAAGAGACCGGTCTTCGGATCAGGGAACACCCTGACCCGGTTGCGGCCCCACTCGCCGGCGCTGTATGAGCGCCGGTCACGTTTCGTGCGTGCCATCATTCCATTCCTCTCTGGATGATGGACTGCACGATCTGCCTGTTGGAAAGCTCGCGGCGCGGGGCGCCCCGCGCCAGTGGCGGGGCGGCTGGCGGCGTCGCCTTCCGGGGCAGGTGGATGCGTGCGATCCTGGGCGCGTTGGGCCTCCCGGCGTTGGGGATCTTTCCGTCGCGCACGAGGCGGCCCAGATGTTCCCTTGAGTAGCCGCTCTCGCGGGCGGCCTCGACGAGCGACAGCGTGGTTTCGTCGCGCTCGCGGATCGTGGTCTCCAAGTCGTCGGCGCAAAGGTCCAGCACCAGAGCCGCGGTCTCGCTCCCGTACCGCCGGAGCGACTTGGCCTTCCCGCGCCAGTCGGCGGGCAGGCCTTCGACGGATGCGGGCTTGGTCTTCCGTCTGGACTTCCGGGTCATTTCCAGTCTCCTTCGTCGTCCTGCCGCAGCGAGTCCGCGAGGCCGGCATCCCCTTCGCCGCGCCGCACGGACCGTTCGGCGAGATCGACGCGGCGGCCGAGGTCGGCTAGTCCCGTGGTGCGGGCGATGGCGTAGATCGCGGCCGCGACGGTGGTGAGGACAAGCGCGATGTGGAGCGCGAGCGCGAGTCCGTGCTCGGCGAGGATCGCGGGCCAGTGGGGCGCGAGGTAATCGAGGCGGGCACCGCCGATGAGGAACGCCGAACCCGCGAGTGCGGAGGTGAGTCCGGCGCTGATCTTCCATGGCTGCATCGTGGTTCTTCCTTCCGGGTCAGAGTTCGACGGACGCGGGATTGCGATCCGCGGGACCCTTGAGCCAAGAGCCGCCTTCGCCGTCCCCGAGCCCGAGGCCGCGCAGCAGCCCCGCCGCGGCGGGGCCGTCGGCGTGGAGCCGGAACCCGGCGGCGGCCTTGGCCCGGACGGCCGGTTCGCGGTAGTCGCCGGAGACGGCCTCGATGTTGACGCGCCCGGTTCGCCCTTCGGCGTCCTCGTACTCGATCTGCGCGTCCGGGTAGAGCACTTGGTCCCGGTCGTCGGTCGGGAGACCGAGTTCCCGGGCGATCCGGTGCCGTGCGGCGTCGGCGGCCTGTTTGCCGTCCTTGAGCCGCGCCGCCTCGCTCCGGCGCGCGACGGCGCTCTTGAGTTCGCCCCCGAGCCTGATCCGATTCACCGTGGCGCCCTGCTCCCGCAGCCGTTGCCGCTCCTTCCGGCAGGCGCGGTAGACGGCCGCCTCGTGCGCAGCCTCGGCGGACCGGATGCGCGTGAACCGGATCTTCTGGCCCGGGTCCATCCCTCGTTCGGCGGCCAGTTCACGTGCCTCGGCCACGCCCTTACGGGTTAGGGTCAGCATCTTGAACGGGTTGCCCTTCGGCCCGGTGGCCCGGTGTTCCTTGACCCATCCCTTGCGGATCCAGGCGTTCACGGCCCTCCGGGTGGTGTGCGGGTGTCCGCCGAAGCGCGTTTCGGCCAGGTCGTGGTAGGAGACCGCGCCGAAGACGCCGATGTCGGTGAGCGCTGCGTCGCAGCGTTCGGAGAAGGAGATGGACCCGCGCGCCCGTCTCGCGGCGTATTCTCGGCGGTGGCCTTTCCGCATGCGTTCGCGATTGCGGCTGGGTGGCGCGGCGGGGCGCGGGTCCGATCCGACCTCGCGGTCGAACATTCCTCTCCCTCTCATCGGTCGTTCAGCGGCTCGGGCCGTAGTCGCGCTCGGGGACCGGCATCCTCGGCACGGGAACGACGATCCGCTGCGGTCCCTGCGCGGGCGTGCGAACCGCCGCCACGGCGACGGGATCGCGGGCGGCCAGACGCTCGCGGTGCCGGTCGAGAACGAAGTCGGAGATCTTCTGCGCGTCCGCGGCGGCGCGCCGGATCTCGCGCGGGTCCTCCTCAAGCGCCTGGATCCAGCCCTCGACATAGGCCGCGCCGCGCGCCGGGTCGTGTCCGACACCGACTCGCTCGCCGGTCATCATGGCGCTGATCTCGGCCCTGAGCTCCTCGCGAGCGTACTCGGGCGAGCCGAACCCGTTGTTGATCCCCTCGATGAGGGTCTCGCGCTTCATCCGGTCCTTGTGGCCAGTGCTGTGGCCCAGCTCGTGGAGCGCGGTCTGGTAGTAGTGGTTGGCCGAGGGGAACTGCCCGCGCTCGGGCAGCACGATCTCGTCGCGCTTCATGTGGTAGTAGGCGCGGTCGCCCTGGACGTGGCGGACCGGGACGCCAACGTCCTCCATGACCCGCTCGGCCTCTTGGTGCACCTTCCAGAGCGGCTCGGGCGTCGGATTCGAGCGCTCCGGCAGCCCGTCGGCCTGCTCGGCGTTGAACACCGTGTACTGGCGCACGAACGGCGCCTTGAGCTTCTCGTAGCGGTAGACCTTCTTGCCCTCGGCGTCCCGCCTCGGCCGACCCTGCTCGTCGGTGACGGCGATCCTCTTCTTGTCCTGGAAGGAGAGGATGCGGGTGCCGCGCTCGCCCTTCCTGACCTGTCCTCCCTGGGCCTGGATCTGGCGGTAGGTGCCCCAGCGCACGTCGCCGTAGCCCTGCTCCTGCTGCACGGCGGCCAGATGCAGGCTGTTGCCGCCCCGGTAGGAGCGGTCGGTGTCCACGTTCGTGGGCAGCACGCGCTCGCCCGGCGCCCACGGCTTCTGCCAGGGCGCGGTGCCCTGCCGGATCTGCTCGATGATCGCGTCGGCGAACTTGCGGTGGTATTCGTCGTGGTTCATGCGTCCACCTCCTCACCGGCGGCGCCGTGCGGGTCGCCCCAGGCGGCGGCGATCTCGTCCTCGTCGCCTACGTCCTCGGGGAAGAGGCCGTACTCCTCGGCCAGGAAGGCGTCGACTTCGAGCGTGTCGCCGCTGTCGCGCGCGAGTTCGCGGTCGAAGTCCTCGAACGTCTCGACGCGGATGGTCCCGTCGATGCTTCTCATGCGTTCACCTCCTTCGGTGGTTGGGTTCTGCTCTCCGGTTGGGTCCCCGGTGCCGCTCCAGGCGGCGCGGTGATCCAGCGGCCGGTGGCCGCGTCGTAGCCGCGCACTTCGAGCGCCTCCTCGACGAACCGCCGCCCGTCGCGGCGGGTGACGTGCAGCACGAGCGCGATCCCGTCGACGACGCCCCGGCATGTGACCTCCCAGGGAAGCGCGTCCCCGGCCTGCATGGCGCAGCTCGCGAGCCGCGAGAGCGCGGAGCGGGCGTTGTTGGCGTGGATGGTCGTGAGGGATCCGCCGTGTCCGGTGTTGAGGGCCTGGAGCAGGTCGGCGGCCTCGCCGCCCCGGACCTCGCCGACGACGATGTGGTCGGGCCGGTGGCGGAGCGCGTGGCGCACCAGGTCGCGGATCTCGACGGGCGTCTCGGAGAGCGTGGCTCCGGCCTCGAAGCGGAGGCAGTTGGCCCGGTCGATCCTGAGTTCGAGTGTGTCCTCGATGGCGACGATCCGCTCGTCTTCGGGCAGAAGTTCGATCAGCGCGTTCAGGAGCGTCGTCTTGCCCGATCCCGTCCCGCCGGAGACGAGGACATTCCTGCGGGCCGCAAGCGTGGCCCGGGCGGCTTGGAGCGCCTCTTCCGGCAGCGAGCCCATCCGAACGAGATCCTCGGCGGAGAACGCGCGGCCCCCGAACCGGCGTATGGTGATGGCGACCTCGGGACTCGCGGGCGGAGTGCAGATCGCGACCCGCGATCCGTCCTCCAGCCGAGCGTCCAGGATGGGCCGGGCGGCGGGATCGAGCCCGAGCGGCCGGGCGATGTGGATCGCCGCGCGGTGGAGCCACGCCGTGGTGAGTTCGGGCGCCTCGTGCGGTTCGAGGCGGCCGCCGCGCTCGACCCAGACGTTCGCGGGTCCGTTGATCATGATCTCGGAGACTTGCCCGTCCCCGAGCAGCTTCTCCAGCCCCGGCAGGAACGGGGCGAGGTGGCCGACGCCGCTCGCGCGCTTCATATCCGCCCCTCCTTGCGGAGCCGCCAGTAGCCCACGTCCTTCGGCAGGTAGTGGGGCTTGAGGTAGACGCGCCGTGCCGGGAGCGACTTGACGCCATCGTAGGGGAGGCAGACCGCCTGGTAGTTGGCGAGCAACCCGAACTCGCGCGGCGTGAACACCGGCTCGCGGGAGCGGCGGAACGACTTGCTCGCGCCGATGGTGCCGCGTCCGCCTCCGGCACGCCCGGACAGGAGCGAGAACTCGGGCCTCCCGGTGGTCTCGCTGAACGTGTACGAGGGCTGCGTCTTCATGACGGAGCCGCACATCTCGGACGCGATCTTGGCCGACGACTCGTCGGACAGGGACAGAAAGATCCGGGTGCGTAGCGTCTGGACGAGCGTCCGCCACGCCTCCCCCGAGGGCAGCACCGAGCGGAGCGACGAGAGCGACTGCGTGGCGACGATGGGGATGCAGCGGCACTGCCGCGTGAGCGCGAACGCCTTCTCGTCGCCGGAGGGGTCGTCCTGCCCGACCGTGGCGAACGCCTGATACTCGTCACAGATGAAGACGGCGGGCCGCATGTAGCGGCCGGGTCGGCGTGCGGCTTCGGCGGGTCTTCGGAGCAGCGCCTGCATCCACGCGTTCTTGAGCAGCACGCCGATGGCCCGGGCCAAGGCCGGGTTCGCCCCGGCCGGCATGTTGAGCGCCAACACCCTGCCGCCCTCGATCAACTCGGAGAGCGGGGGCAGACGGCGGCGGAGACCCGGCATCGCCGGGACTTCCGGGGGCCTCTCCTCGTCGTCGCCGTCCGCCCGCTTGGACAAGGCATCGTCCTTCGGCGGCGGCGGGCAGAACACGCCCGCGACCTCGGGTTGGTCGAAGAGCGAGAGGAAGACGCTGATCCCCTCGACGATCGAGGTGCGGAGCTTCGCGTCGAGCTTCATCCAGTCCTTGAGGTACCACCGCGCCACGGCCTCGACCCGCTCGGCGAACTCGCTGCCCGCGCCGCCCTCGACCGCCTCCCGTCTGCATTTGACCTTCAGCTTCTTGAGCCGCTTTCCGAGTTCCGGGTCGAACCGGGACGCCATGTTTTCGGTGCCGGGCACCTGCTCCCACGCCCACTTCTTGAGCGCTTCGGAATGGGCGACCATGTCCTTGCGGGAGATGACCGCCCTCACCTGGCGCAACTCGTCCGCCAGCTTCTGCGCCTCGCGGATCCTGTCCACCAACAGGTCCGCGTCCACGGTGCAGCGGTACACGTCCTGAAGCGTGACCCAGCCGCCCGGCAGGAGCCGGTGCAGTTCGACGATCCACCGGACGAGGTTCGAGTACGCCTGCTGCCAAAACGGCTCCCTGCTCTTGCCGAAGAGCTGGTTGATCAGGGAGGCCACGCCGTAGGCGAGCGAGTACGAGTCGAGCAGCGGATCGTCGAGCGGGTTCCACTGGAGCGAGCCGCCGAGCCCGATTTCGAGGTAGTCGTCCCCGCGCCCGGCGTCTTCGAGGATCTGCCGCACCTGATAGCAGAAGTCGCCCTTGACTTCGAGCACGAGCGCGCCCGCCCTGCGGCGGGGGTCGTCCGCCTGCCAGGAGAGAAGCTGGCGGGCGAACGGGTACATGCAGGCCGTCGTCTTGCCGGTGCCGACGGCCCCGACGACGAGCACGCCGGTGTAGAGCCCCTTCTCGGGGATCACGAGCCAGGAGGGGCGCTCGCTCTCGCGCGGCACGACCGGGTGATGCTGTTCGCCGACGACGAGAGCGGGCGCGTCGTCGCCGGACGAGGTCGGCCACTCGGGCAGCCTGCCCCGGCGGACGATCCGCACGAGCGGCTGGAACCAGACCCTCCAGACCGAAAGACAGAGGCTCCCGCCGAGCACGACGGCGACGGCGGGCCACGCGTGGTACCAGACGCGGACGGCGGCGTGCAGGCCCGGATCGTGCCATGCGATCAGGTCGAGGTGGGGGTTCGCGCCCGGGGGCGGGAACGGCGCCTTGAGCGCCTGTCCGCCTACCGCGCCGATGGCGGCCCCGATGATGGCGAGGGTGCTCGACTTCATCGGCTCAACACCCTTCCCGGAGGGATCGCTGGCCCGGAGCGACCTCCCGCGGAGGGTTGGGATGGCGTGCACATCCCAACCCTCCCCCGTGGCACGCCAGGCGTCCACGGTGGGGGGTCGCTCCGGCCACGGCCTCCGGTTCCGGCGCGGCGCAGCCGTCCCGGAGGCCGTGGTGCAACTGCAATCCGGACAACGGCATGCGCCGTAGCGGGGGTGCACGTCCGGGACGCGTGTCCGCGCACATGGACCCCGATGTCGATGTGCGCCCGCCGCCCGGCCCCGGGACTCCGCGACCCGGCGGTCAACACGGGTCTCCGCGAAGCCGTCTGGAACGCCATGCCGTGAAGCCGGCGATCGCCGTTCCGGGGCACGCGGACCGGACCTGCTTCTTCAGTTCGGCGATCCGCATGAGGCAGCTCTGGAACCCGCCGAGCCTCTCGACCTCCGCGTCGTCCATGCCGAGGATCGCCTGTTCGATTCGCGCGATCTCGCGGCGGGCCGGATCGGCGGCATTCGCCTCGGCGGCGGCTTCAACCCAATGCCCGAGCACCTTCCGGGCACGCGCGGCTTCCCGCGCGGTGCGGACGACGGCGGCCACCTCGACGGCCAGTCCCAGGCTCAGGAGCGCCCGCCAGAGTTCTTGATGCGCCCCGCCCCACGAGCGGAGCGCCGTCGCGGTGTCGTGGCCGGGATCGGCGTAGACGAAGAGGGCGCGGCGCTCGTCCAGCGCGACGGGCAGCTTGACCGGGAAGTAGCGCCGGGTCTCGCGGGCGGCTCTGCCGTATACCCTGACGGGCAGCAGAGCGCGCTCGATGCCGAGCGCCTCGAACGCGGCGACCTTCTCGGGTTCCGTCGGGAGCCATGGGAGACCCGGGTGCTCGATCACGTAGTCGAGCGAGAGCAGACGGCGGAGGAGCACCTCTTCGGAGGCGGTTTTCCGATGGCGGATGTGTTCGGCTCCGAGCGCCCGGTAGACCGGCCGCGAGTAGACCCGGCAGACCTTCCGGCCGTGGAACGTCTCCTCGGCGGCCAGCCCTTGACCGGTCATGGCCTGCACGAAGCGGAGCGCCTTGAAGCGGTCGATCCGAAGGTGGGCCGAAAGCTGGTCGCGGGTAAACACTCCGCTGTGGAGGCACGCCAGCGCGATCCACTCGGCCTTGCGGCCCGCCCACCCAAACGCCTCCAGCGCCTTCTCGCGGCCCTTGAGATGCGCGATCATCGCTCGTCTCCCGTCACCAGCGCCCGGTCGGCCCGCATGTAGGTGACGAGGAGTCCCATCGGGTTGTGGACGACCAGCTCGGGCGGGATCGAGTCGAGGAACTCGAACCTGAGCGTGAGCGACCAGCGCTCGCGCCGCAGCTCCTGCTCGCCGTGTAGGTGTACCAGATCGAAGTCGGCCGTCGCGCCGTGCGGCGGCTCGGGCGCGGGGTGGATGCGGAGCACCACCTGCTCGACTTCGGTCTCGGTGTCGGCGGTCCCCGCCGCCACGCTCGCGACCTCCGCGCCGTCCCTCTGGAACGCCGCGTTCGCGAGGTCCGTCGAGAGGAACCGGAGGCTGCGCGTCCATTGCTCCTGTGCCGTCGCGCGCCGCCGCGAGTGGAAGTCGTGGACGAACCGGTTCAGGAAGTATTTCGTGGTCGGATCGAGCGGGTCGGCCTGCGCGGTCGCGGCCTCGTAGGCCAGCGCCTCGGCGCGGCCCACCTCGTCCACCCGCACGACGATGGGCTTGGGCGGCTCGGCGCCCGCGATCCGAAGCAGCACGAAGACGCCGAGCACGATGCTCGCCGAGAGGAAGATCAGGATCGTCCTGAGCTTCCTGTTCGCCTGCACCGCCTCGCCCCAGATCTCGGCGTATTCGCGGCCCGCGTCACGGTCTCCGCTCATTCGTGCTCTCTTCATTCCTGGCATCTCCTTGGATCTCAAACAGGCTTGACAGGGGCGGCGGCCTTGCTGGCTCCCTGCATGACGAGGGCGACGAACCCGGACCCGGCGGAGCCGGAGCCGGACACGAGCATCGAGGCGAGCTCGCCGACCTTGAGCCCGGCCATGAGGCCGGAGACGACGAGCGGCATGAGGACGACGGCCCAGAGCCAGAGCTCGCCCGCGTCGGCGGTGCCGGTGCCCATCAGGGCATCGGCGTAGGTCGTGATGTAGCCCATGCCGACGCCCATGAAGACCCGCAGGATGGCCCCAGCCACGACGCCGTAGAGCGTGTAGACCATGAGCGTGCGGAACCAACCCCAGAACAGGAACGAGAGCGGCTCGAAGAGCAGGAAGGCGATGAACACCGGGCCGAGCAGGATCGCGATGGCGATCGCGACCTGCGCCCAGATCACCTGCGCGTAGGTCACGCAGAAGAGCGCCAGCAGGCAGACCACGAGCGACGCGCCCATCACGAGCGTGACGAGCGACGAGAAGATCACGGTCGTTCCGGCCGTCACGATCGAGAGCAGGTTGCCCGTGGACCACGCCGCGCTCAGGTGCGCGCTGTACGCCTGCACCAGCGCCGTCATCTCGGTGTAGCCCGCCGACACCACGTCGGAGAGGAACAGGTTCTGGAGCCAGATCCCGCCTCCGGCGACCATGGCCGGGAACGTGAGGCCGACGCCGGGAATCGGGACGGTGTAGTAGTGGAGCAGCGTGCGCGGAATCGCGATCCCGATCACGAGCTTGACGATCTCCCAGGGCTGGAACGTGCCGCTGAACGCGATCTTGAGTCCCGTCCACGCGACCATCACGGCGGCGAGCCCGCCCCAGAGTTGGAGCCCCAGCGTGTGAACGTCGGGCGCAGCCCCGCCGACGACGGTGTCGAGCACCACGTCGAGGAAGCTCTTGAAGTCCTGAAGCTGATCGGCGGGGATCTGCGCCGGGACGTTGGGGTCGATGGACTGCGGAGGCAGTTGCATGGCCAGCCGCGCCCTACCGGTAGAACGACGGGACGCGGAACAGGAGCCCGTCCCGGAGCGCGGCCCGGTTCAGCGAAGCCGCGTTCCGCATGGTCCCGGCGAGCGCGTTCGCGCGCGCCCGCCCGTCGTGCCAACGACCGAGCCATTCGAGGTGGGCGAGTTCGGCCTGCCTCGCCCGGCTCGCCTCCATTGCGGTCTGATGGGCGAGCACTTGGCCGAGGGCCGCGTTGATCCGGCCCTGGCTCAGCGCGGCCGCAACCTCGGCCTGCTGAAGGGCCGTGTTGGACAAGTTCCCATTCGCCGTGAGATCGCGGAACGAGCCCTGCGCGCTCTCGATGGTCCCGGCGAGCGCGGCCGCCGCGTCGAGCGCCGCGTAGTCGAGCACGCGCTGCCGGTCCGCGGCCTCGCGGGCGCGGCGGTGGTCCTCCAGCGCCCGCGTCGCGGCTTGGGGCGGAAGGTTCGCAAACAGAGCCAGGATGTCGGCATCCGACACCCGGTCGGCGGCGTTGCGGGCGGTTCTCCAGTGTCGAGTGAACGAGCGCCCGGTCCCCATCGCGCGGACGGCATCGACCGTCCCTCGGGCTGCGCCGGTGAAGTCCGACCGCCAACCGAGTCCGTCGCGCACGAGGCCGACGGGATCGGCGGCAAGGTCTGAGAACGGCCGAAGCAGCGCGTCGATCTCGCCCTTGGCGGCGCGCTCCATGTGGTCGAGCTGGTCTTCGAGTTCCGTAAGCTGGCGGGCCATCGACCGGATCTGGGTGACCTGGTGCGAGATCTGCGTGATCTGGTTCGCGATGATCGTGGCC
>JAJEEM010000047.1 GCA_022820995.1 Gemmatimonadota bacterium
CCGGCAGACCCGGCCCATGCCGGCGACGCCGGGCTCCGTCTCTTCGCTCGCGAGGCGCTCGGCGATCAGCGCGTGGACGCCGCGCCGGACCTGCTCCGGGTGCGCGTCCATGAACCGCGCCCATTGCGCGCGCGTGAACACGCCGCTGTGCAGACACACCAGGGCGATCCACTCGGCCTTCCTGCCCGTCCACCCGAACGATTCGAGCCCCTTCTCGCGGCCCTTCAGATGGGCGATCATCGGTCGTCTCCCGTCACCAGCGCCCGGTCGGCCCGCATGTAGGTGACGAGGAGTCCCATCGGGTTGTGGACGACCAACTCGTTGGGAATCGAGTCCAGGAACTCGAACCGGAGCGTCAGCGACCAGCGCTCGCGCCTGATCTCCTGTTCGCCCCGCAGGTGCACGAGGTCGAAGTCCGCCGTGGCGCCGTGCGGCGGCTCGGGCGCGGGATGGATACGGAGCACGACGTTCTCGACTTCGAGTTCGGTTTCGGCGGTCCCGGCCGCCGTGGCCGCGACCTCGGCCCCGTCCCTCTGGAAGGCGACGTTGGCAAGGTCGGTCGAGAGGAACCTGAGACTCCGCGTCCAGTGTTCCTCGACCGTCGCGTGGCGGCGCGAATGGAAGTCGTGGACGAACCGGTTCAGGAAGTACTTGGTCGTCGGATCGAGCGGATCGGCCTGCGCGGTCGCGGCCTCGTAGGCCAGCGCTTCGGCGCGGCCCACCTCGTCGACCCGCACCACGATGGGCTTGGGCGGCTCGGTGCCCGCTATCCGCACGAGGACCACCACACCAAGGACGATGCTCGCGGACTGGAAGCTCAGGATCGTCCTGAGCTTCCGGTTCGCCTGCACCGTCTCGCCCCAGATCTCGGCGTATTCGCGGCCCGCGTCACGGTCTCGGCTCATCATTGGATCTCCTTCGGCTCAGACGGGGGGCTTGGCGGCGGATGCGGGCGCGGCCGCGCCCCCGGCTCCGCGCATGACGAGCGCCATGAACCCGGACCCGGAAGAGCCGGAGCCGGAGACGAGCATCGAGGCGAGTTCGCCGACCTTGAGGCCGGCCATGAGGCCGCAGACGACGAGCGGCATGAGGACGACGGCCTAGAGCCAGAGTTCGAGCGGATCGGCCGTGCCGGTGCCCATGAGCGCGTCGGCGTAGGTCGTGATGTAGCCCATGCCGACGCCCATGAAGACCCGGAGAATGGCCCCGGCCACGACGCCGTAGAGCGTGTAGACCATCATGGTCCGGAACCATCCCCAGAACAGGAACGAGAGCGGCTCGAAGAGCAGGAACGGGATCAGCACCGGACCGAGCAGGATCGCGATGGCGAGCGCGACCTGCGCCCAGATCACCTGCGCGTAGGTGACGCAGAAGAGCGCCAGCAGGCAGCCGACGAGAGAGGCGCCCATGACGAGCGACACGAGCGAGGAGAAGAGCACCGTGACGCCCGCCGTCACGACCGACAGCAGATTCCCGCTCGACCACGCCGTGCTTAGGTGCGCACCGTAGGCCTGGACGAGCGCGGTCATCTCTGCGTACCCGGCCGACACCACGTCGGAGAGGAACAGGTTCTGGAGCCAGATCCCGCCTCCGGCGATCATCGCCGGGAACGTGAACCCGACGCCGGGAATCGGGACGGTGTAGTAGTGGAGGATCGTGCGGGGGATCGCGATCCCGATCACGAGCCGGATGATCTCCCAGGGGTGGAAGGTGCCGCTGAACGCGATCGTGAGGCCGGTCCAGGCGACCATGACGGCGGCGAGCCCGCCCCAGAGCTGGAGCCCGACGGCCTGGATGTCGGGCGCGGCGCCGCCGACGACGGAGTCGAGCACGATGTCCAGGAAGCTCTTGAAGTCCTGGAGCTGATCCGGCGGGATCCGCGTGGGGACGTTCGGGTCGATGGACTGCGGGGGAAGCTGCATGGCCGGTGCGCCCCTACCGGTAGAAGGACGGGATGCGGAACAGGAGCCCGTCGCGGAGCGTGGTCCGGTTCAGCGAGGCCGCGTCCCGCATCCTCGTCGCCAGCGTGTTCGCGCGCGTGCGGCCGTCGGCCCACTGGCCGAGCCACTCGAGCCGGGCGAGTTCAGCCTGCCGAGCGCGGCTCGCTTGGGCGGCGGCTTGGTGAGCGAGCACTTGGCCCGCTGCGGCACCAACCCTTCCCTGGCTCAGCGCGGCCGCGACCCCGGCCTGCTGGAGGGCGGTATTCGAGAGATTCCCATTCGAGGTGAGGCCGGCGAACGAGCTCCGGGCGCTCTCGACGGTCTCGGCGAGCGCGGCCGCCGCGTCCAGCGCGGCGTAGTCGAGCACGCGCTGCCGGTCCGCGGCCTCGCGCGAGAGGCGGTAGTCTTGGGCGGCCCGAGTCGCCGCCCGCGGCGGGAGGTCCCGGTACAGCGCGAGGATGTCGGCCTCGCTCACCCGGTCGGCGGTCCCGTGGGCGCTGCGCCACAGGTCGGTGAACGATCCGCCCGTCCCGAAGCGCCGGACGGCATCAACGGTGTTCCGTGCCGGGCCGGTGAAGTCGGACCGCCACGAAAGGCCGTTCCGGACCAAGCCCACCGGATCGGCGGCAAGGTCGGAGAACGGCCGGAGCAGCGCGTCGATCTCGCCCTTGGCGGCGCGCTCCATGTGGTCGAGCTGGTCTTCGAGTTCCGTAAGCTGGCGGGCCATCGACCGGATCTGGGTGACCTGGTGCGAGATCTGCGTGATCTGGTTCGCGATGATCGTGGCC
>JAJEEM010000021.1 GCA_022820995.1 Gemmatimonadota bacterium
GACGGTTCAGTCGGATGCCCTTCAACGGCAGGAGTGGCAGATCGTGCAGCCCTGATTGAACTTACGTGATCTCCTGCCTTGATTAGCCCCTTCGGGTTTCCGCTACTGCGACGGGATCGGCTGCAACGCCTCGACGAAGACGGCGCTCAAGCTCCTCGCGCTGGGGTTCGAGGTGCGCGAACTCATGGGCGGCCTCGACTGGTGGAAGCGCGACGGCTACGCGACCGAGGGCGCCGGCGCGCAGGCCGGGACGGAGATCGCCTGCGGCTGCTGAGCCGGGCGACGAGCACGCTCCTTGACAGAGTTATGGGTAGCTTTGGATAATTTCGCCTTAGATACACATAACTTCCCCTAACTTCTTCCCGAAACAAATGGATCCAGTTGCCAACCCTTTCGCGCCCGGAGCGGGATCGAGACCCCCCGCTCTCGCTGGTCGAGATGAGTTGCTCGAAACGGCGGACATCGCTCTGCGGCGAATTCGAATTGGACGCCAGGCAAGGAGTATGATGCTCCTTGGCCTCCGAGGCGTGGGCAAGACCGTTCTCCTGGTCCGGATCGAGGAACGCGCAGAAGCTGCGGGCTACGCGACGGCACTGATCGAAGCTCCGGAAGGGCGGCGCCTCGCAGGACTTCTGGTCCCCAGACTCAGCACCCTGCTCTACCGACTCAGCGGCGTTGAGAAAGCTCGCGTCCTTTCCAACCGGGCCCTCGGCGCCCTTCGCAGTTTCGCCAGTGCCTTCAAAGTCTCATACGCAGGGCTGGAAGTCGGCGTGAGTCCGGAGCCGAGTGTGGCCGCATCGGGAGACCTGGAGACCGATCTGACCGACCTTCTCGTGATGGTTGGAGAGGCCGCGAAGGCCGCCGACCGGCCGACCGTCATTCTGATCGACGAGGTCCAGTATCTGAATCGAGAAGATTTTGGCGCCCTGATCGTGGCGCTCCACCGAATCAGTCAGAAGGCCTTACCCTTCATCACGTTTGGAGCGGGCCTGCCGCAGCTCGCAGCCTTGTCGGGCGAGGTCAAGAGCTATGCGGAGCGCCTGTTCGATTTTTCGAGCGTCGGGCCACTCGATGAGACTTCGGTGGAGACGGCCATTCGAGTTCCGATCGAGAAGGCGGGAGCCCGGATCAGTGATGACGCCCTCTTGGAGATCGGTGAGCGCACCGAAGGCTATGCGTATTTTCTCCAGGAGTGGGGGGCGCACTCCTGGAACGCCGCACCCACGTCACCCATCACGCAAGAAGACGTTGTCTCCGCCGGGGCCAAGGCTGTGGCCACGCTGGACGAGAGCTTTTTTCGCGTTCGCTTCGATCGTTTGACGCCCAAAGAGCAGGAGTACCTGCGGGCGATGGCGGAACTGGGCCCGGGCCCGCACCGTTCCGGGCAGGTGGCGGCAGCGTTGGGTATCGCCGTCACGTCCGCCGGGCCCCGGCGCACCGACCTGATCACAAAGGGAATGATCTGGAGCCCTTCGCACGGAGTCACGGCCTTTACGGTCCCCATGTTTGATCAGTACATGCTGCGCGCGATGCCCGATTGGCGACCCGCCGACAGCTAGCAACCGCTGCGTTCCCGCGGGAAGGTCTCCTGAGTCGACGAGCGGGACGCTGAGGGCCGTGGGGGCGTCACGCGAGTCGGCGGATTACGATCTGGTCGTGGTGGGGGCCGGGTTCGCGGGGCTCGCCTGCGCGCGGCGGGCGGCGGAGCGCGGGCTCTCCGTCCTCGTCCTGGAACGGAAGTCCGAGCCGGGCGAGCGCATCCACACCACCGGGATCCTTGTTAAGGAAGCGTGGGAGGAATGGGCCGCGCCCGCGTCGCTCGTCCGCCGCATCCAGCGCGTCCGGGTCTACGATCCGAACCACCGCTTCGTCGAACTCGAGCGGGACTCCTACTTCTTCATGGCGACGGACACCGCGGGACTCCTGCGCCATCTCGTCGACGAGACCCGCCGCGCGGGGGCCGAGATCCGGTTCGGCACCTCTTGGGAGGGTGTGGCGTCGGCGGCGGCGCCGGACACGACGCGAGGCGCGGCGCGAGGCTCGATGCAAGGCTCGATTCCGCTGACGCTCGCGGGCTCCGGCGCGGTGTCCGGACTGACCTGCCGCTTCCTCGTCGGGGCGGACGGGGCGCGCTCGAAGGTGGCCGAGAGCTTCGGACTCGACCGCAACCGCCGGCTCCTGAAGGGGGTGGAGTGGGAGTACGAGCCCCGCGACGGCGACGGCGACTGCCTGCACTGCTTCATCGATCCCGAGTGTGCGCCGGGCTACATCGGGTGGGTCGTGCCCGGCGTCGGGGCCACGCAGGTCGGACTCGCGCTCCACCGCGACCGCCGTGCGGACCTGCGGCGGTTCAGCGAGAAGATCGACGGCCTGTTCGGGTTGGCCGGGAGGCGGGTGCTGGAGAAGCGCGGCGGCGTCATCCCGATCGGCGGCCTGCTCCGGAACTTCCACGCGGACCGGGTCATGCTCGTCGGAGACGCGGCCGGCATGGTGTCGCCGCTCACCGCCGGCGGCATTCACCAGGCCTACCGGTTCGGCAAGCTCGCCGCTGACGCGATCGCGGATCACCTGGAAGGGGGCGGGGACAGCCCCGACTCCCGCGGTGGCGCCGACGCCGGCGGCCCGCGTTCCGGCGGCCCGCGTCCCGGCGGCCCCCACCCCGGCGAGGTCGTGCGCCGCGCGTATCCGAACCACGCCCTGAAACGCGCCGCGCGCTGGGGGTTCGACCGCCTGCCCGTGGCGCGCGCATTGCAGGCCGGGCTCCTGAGCCGGAACGTGTTCAGGCGGGTGGCGGAGACCGTATTCTTCCACCGTGCCCGGTAGACACCGTGACCGGTAGACTCCCACCGCTTCCGGCAGGATGGAGCCGCTCATGAGACGTTTCCGCGGGAACGCGGACGGCACTGCAAACCGCAGCGCCAACGGCAATGCGGGGCGGCGCGCGAACGGCGCGGCGGAATACGTGATCATCGGGGCGGGGATCCACGGCCTCTCGACGGCCTGGCACCTGGCGTCCGAACTCCGGGCGGCCGGGCGCGGCAGCGGCCGCGACATCCTGATCGTCGACAAGACCGGGATCGGGGCCGGGGCGTCGGGCATCGCGTGCGGCGTCATCCGCAACAACTACTTCCAGCCCGCCATGCGCGAACTGATGGCCCACTCGGTGGACGTGTGGGAGAGCGATCCCGAGGCGTTCTCCTACCACCCGGTCGGCTATCTGCAGATCAGCCACGAGGCGATGCGCGAGGACGTCGCTTCGATCCTCGAGCAGCAGCGGGCCATCGGCTACGAGTCCACGTTCATCGAGGGCGCGCGGGCGTCGCACGCCTACATGCGGCGCATCTTCGACGACTGGCAGGCGCGCGGCATCACCAGCGTGCTGCACGAGCACCGCGGCGGGTACGCGAACAACATGGCCTCGCTGCGGGGACTGTGGGCGAAAGCCGCCGCCGAGGGCGTCCGGCTCCTCACCGGGGTCATGCACGAGGGGTTCGAGCGGGACGCCTCGGGCGCGGTCACGGCCGTGGTCACGGACCGGGGCTCCATCGCCTGCGGGCAGGTCGTGGTGGCCGCCGGTCCCTGGGTCCAGCGGCAGTGGGCGATGCTCGACCTCCCCGCCGTCACCCGGATCAAGGGCCCCGACGGCGACCTGCACGACGTGCCGACGTGGAGCTACTGGGCGCTTCAGGAGGGCACGCTCGACGTCGATCCGGGAACCCTCGCCGACAACGCCGGCCGTCTGCCGCCGGTCGTGCACGTCGACACCGACGAGCCGCTCCACGACGGGCGCGGGCTCGTGAGCGAAGGCCCCTGGGGCATCTACTACAAGCCCGACTTCAGCTTCGGCGGCGTGCAGGGCGGCGCCATGCCGTACGAGATCGACAAACCCGCCTCCGAGGTGGCCGTCGACCCCTACGGGCCGCTCTCCCCCGATTTCGTCGTCGGCGAGGAGTTTCACCGCCTCTGGACCGCCGCGCTCGCCTTCTGCCAGAAGCGCTTCGAGGGCCGGAATCATCTCATGAAGAAGGAGCCGTCGGGCGGCATCGGCAGCTTCACGCCGGACAGCTTCCCCGTGTTCGACACCTTCGCCGACAACGTCCATTTCATCGCCGACTCCAATCACGGCTACAAGATGATCGGCGTCGGCGCGCTGGTCGCGAAGGAACTCACGGGCCGACCGCAGGCGCTCCTCGAACCCTTCCGCTACCGACGTTTCGCCGAAGGCCGCCTCCACCCCACCAGCCACTCCCCCTTCCCATGGAGCTGACCCGCCTCAGGCCGTTTGCGACGACCGCGCCGTGCCTCCTTCTGTGCTTCCTCCCGGGAGTCGCGCTCGGTTGCGGCAGTTCGGGGACGCCGGATCCGGCCCCCGGCTCGACGCCGGAATGGACTCTCAGCCGCGCCGTCACCATTGGGGCCGTCGACCATCCGACGCACGCACTTTCGAGCGGCGGCCCGGTACTGACGGATGCGGATCGCGTATATGTCCTCCAGCCCCAGGAGGGCAGAGTTCGCGTGTTCAGCCGGGACGGTGACTTCGTTCGGTATCTCGGGGGCCAGGGCGAGGGGCCGGGCAGGATCCTGAATCCGTCGGGGATGGGATGGCACGGGCCGCGGTTGTGGATCGCCGACTGGGGGACGACCAGATTCACGTTGTTCGACGTCACGACCGGCGAGGCCGAGACGATTCCCTACCGTCCGGACGTGGCGTCGGCGCCTTACGTCAGCGGCATGTCCCCGAGAGCCATGCTCGCCGACGGGAACCTCGCAGGCTCCCCATCGGTTTCCGCCCAGGCCACCGCGCGCGGGATCATCAGGGGCATGCCGCAGATCATCACGGACACCACCGGCGCCGTTCGCGACACGCTGGCGGTGCTCGCGCTCCCGACGCGACATGCCGAAATCACCGCCGGACTCGGGAACAACGGGACAACGTTCCTCATGCATCCGCTTCCCGATGCGGACATGATCGCCTTTGCTCCGGATGGAACCGGTGCCGTGCTCGTCAGACGGGGAGCCTGGCAGGGTTCGGGGCCCGCCGAGTTCGAGGTCGCGAGAATCGACGTCCGCGGCGACACGATCTTCCATCGTCGCCTCGGCTACGAGCCCCAGCCCGTGCCCGACGGGTTCTTCGATGTCGAGATCGATGAAACGCTGGGATACGGAAGAGATTACGTGGATCGTCGAGCCTACGCCCGCGCCGTCCGCGAGTTCTACGGGCAGCGCGAGTATTTCCCGCCGGTGACGAGCGTGACGATGGGAAGCGACGACACGACCTGGTTGGCCGGGCGCGATGAAGACGGCGAACGGACATGGCTCGTGCTCGATGCCTCGGGAGCGAGCGTCGGCCGGTTTCGGCTTCCGTCCACGTCGCGCGTGGCGGCCGCGAACGAGACCGAGTGCTGGGTCCTGGAGCGGGATGCGTTCGACATTTCCTATGTGGTCCGCTACCACATCGAGCGCTGAGCTGTGACGTTCCCGCGGGAACGTCCGTCAGAGATAAGAGACGGGGTCGTGGGGCAACGGGAGGAACGGACCGCAGCGGGGGGTTCGGAAGGAGCCGCCC
The DNA here is from genome assembly GCA_022820995.1 of Gemmatimonadota bacterium. Taxonomy (GTDB): domain Bacteria; phylum Gemmatimonadota; class Gemmatimonadetes; order Palauibacterales; family Palauibacteraceae; genus Palauibacter. Next base: position 5,567 of record JAJEEM010000021.1, read on the forward strand.
GTAACCGGGAGGTGATTCTGATGGAAGACACCGGCATTCGGCTCACCGCGAACGACAGGTTCAAGCGCACCAGCCCGCACTTCACGCGGATCGGTTTGCTCGTCGCCGTCTTTCTCCACATGGGACTCTTCGTCCTCGTGCAGCCCTTCGAGGCCGCGGACATGGGGTCCGTCACGAACGAGATCGAATCGATCAGGCTCCCGCCGGAGGTCAGGATTCCGCCCCCGCCGGAAGCGATTGCCCGTCCCGCCCGGCCGAGGGTCGCCTCCGTCGAGGTTTCCCCGGACATCACGATCGCGCCGACGGTCCCGGATCGCGTCCCCAGGGGTCTGCCGCCGCGGCCGCGGGCCCCCGACCCGTCCGCCCGTCCGACGCTGATCCCCTACGACACGCGCCCCGTCCTCCTGAATACGGCCGAGGTTCTGCAGGTGCTGGAGCGGGAGTATCCGAGGGGGCTGAAAGAGGCCGGAATCGAAGGGCGCGTCGAACTGTGGATCTACCTGTCGGAGGATGGGATCGTCGAGAAGTTCGAGGTCAAGACATCCTCCGGGAACCCGCTGCTCGACGAGGCGGCGGGCAGGGTCATCCCGGCGATGCGGTTCAGCCCGGCGATGAACCGCGACAAGGTCACCGCGGTCTGGGTCTCGCAGTGGGTGACGTTCCGCGTGAACTAGAACGAAGTTGTCCGGCGATCACTTGATCGATATTTTTCGGTCATATGATTGCCGAGTCCACCCGGACTTCGTGGATGAATCTGCCGTGAACGCGCTCGAAGCCTACGCCGACCCTGGTCGCCTACCCCCCACGCAGGCGGGGAGGCTCGCCCGGCTCCTCGGGTTGGACGATACGGAGCATCTCGACGATGTCGCCCTCGCGCGGAAGGTCGCGGCGGGGCTGCCGACGCGCGCCGTCTCCGCCCTGGAGGACATTCTCGGGTCGTGGCGGTTGGCGGGGAGGCTCGCGTCGGAGGCGACGCTTCGCCGCCATCGGAAGAGCCGCAGGCCATTGTCTCGGGCGCACAGCGAGAGGACGTACGAACTCGGGCGTGTCGTCGACGCCGTGGCGCGCGCGTTCCGCGGCGATGTGGCCCGGATCGATGATTTCCTGACGCGGCCGCATCCGCTGCTCGACGGCGAGTCTCCCCTCGACATGGCAACTTCCAGCTCCGCCGGGGCCGATTCCGTGCTCAAGCTCGTGCTGCGGGCGGAAGCGGGCGTGGCCGTTTGACCTCACCGCCGCGGCTCGCGGCGCCTCTCGAAGCATATCGGATCGGCGACCCCCTGGGGCGATGGCCCGTCTACAGCCCCGAGGGAGCGCGGACGGTATCGGGACGCTGGCACGAGCGGGGAGACCGGGTGATCTACGCCTCGGAACACTACTCCACCGCGATGCTGGAGATGCTGGCCCGCTGGAACGGACCGCCGCCCGGCGACCAGCACTTCATCCGCATCGAGATTCCCGAGGGGACGACGTACGAAGTCATCGAACCCCGGGACCTGCCCGATTGGCACATCCCCGGAAGCCCGGCCGCCCGGGAAGCCGGCCACGGCTGGTACGCGCGCGGGGAGAGCGCCATCCTGCTCGTGCCGTCGGTCGTCGCGCGCATGGACCGCAATGTGATCATCAACGCGGATCATCCGGACTTCCCGCGACTCCGGCCCGGGCCCGAGACTCCGGTGTGGTGGGACGAACGCCTCTTTCTCTGACGTGAACCAGTGTAGTCCCCGGCGCTCCCGACGCCGGGCGGCACCTTTCCCGCGCGCCCCCGACCGCCGCTAGGGATGGTCTGAACAAGTCACCACCGCCAGATTGATGGACCGTGGGAGTCGAACAGCGGTTCGGACGAGGCGGAGACTGGGGTGGGGACGATGGACCAGGTGACGTTTTCGGATGTGGAGTACGAGGGGAAGAAGC
>JAJEEM010000060.1 GCA_022820995.1 Gemmatimonadota bacterium
GCTTCTTCCCCTCGTACTCCACATCCGAAAACGTCACCTGGTCCATCGTCCCCACCCCAGTCTCCGCCTCGTCCGAACCGCTGTTCGACTCCCACGGTCCATCAATCTGGCGGTGGTGACTTGTTCAGACCATCCCTAGCATTGGGGGTGGTCGACGCCAGCAACGAGGCGGATCACGGGACGAGGACGGGCTGGCGCTTTCTGAGCAGGAACAGGCCCTCGTTCCAGCTCGACACCGCGATGACGCCGCTCTCGAAGTACGGGTAGTTGCTCCAGGTCCCGCCGAAGGCGGTCGCATCGTCGTCCGTCGGCACCGTGTCGAAGAAGGCCACCTCGACCGGGTTCTCGGGGTCGCTCACGTCGAGGATGCGGAGTCCGCCCAGCAGGTTCGACTGGTAGAGGAAGTCGCCGCGCACGTACTGGTTGTGGTCGATCGAGCGCGTCTCGGCGAAGTACTCCGTCGCCAGCACCGGGTCGTCGAGTTCGGCCACGTCCCACACGAGGGTCCTCGTATTCGGGACCGTGCCCCCCTCCTCGTCGAGTTCGTCGCCGAGGAAGAAGTAGCGGTGGTCCTCCGTGAGCCATCCCTGGTGGGCGGCGACGGCGCCGGGATAGCCGGCGCTTGCGAGCGCGACGGGATTCTCCTTGTCGGTGATGTCGGAGATCCCGAGGGCGTCGATCGACGCGTGGAAGCAGATCTCCCGGCCGACGTAGTCCTCGTCCGGACCGTCGTAGATCACGCACTGGGCGTCGTGCGTGTAGCCGCCGCCGAGGAAGCCGCCGATGTCCGGGTCCGCGAAGCACCCGGCGAAGCGGGGGTTCGCGGGATCACGGATGTCGATCATGTGGAGTCCGCCACCGCACGCCTCCCCGCCGCCGCTGCTGCCGACGGCGTGCGCGAAGCCGGTCTCCTCGTTGATTACGATGTTGTGCGAACTGAAGACGCCATCGTAGACGGCCGTCTCCTCGAACATCACCGGGGGATCGCGAACGTCCCGGAGCTGCCGGAGGTCGAAGATCTGGACGCCGTGCGCGCCGGCGTTGTCCGCCACGATGAAGGCGTGGTCGGCGTAGGTCTTGATGTCGCGCCACAGGTTCTCGACGCCCCCTTCGGTGAGCGGGAGTTCGCCCACGTAGACCGGAGCGTTGGGGTCCGTGATGTCGACGAAGGACGTGCCGTTGGACTTGCCGAGGAGGACGTATTCGCGGCCGGTCTCGGGGTCGGTCCAGCCCCAGATGTCGTTCGCGATCGACGTGGGTCCGGCGCCAAGGTCGGCGAGCGGGAGGAAGGCGACGAGATCCACGTCCGTGCAGGCGTAATCGAGCGCGGTTCCGTCCTGGCAGCTCACGGTCTCGCCGGAGACGGCGGTCATGTCCGGCCGCTCCGGGTCGCGCAGCGTGGACGACAGTTCCCACGGAGCGGAGAAGGAGACCCGTTCGAACACGGCGGCCGCGCCGAGGCGGAGGTCGGCCTGCCCCGCCCCGACCACGGCGAGGTTGCCGCCCGCGCCGATGCTCGACCCGAACGCCCCTCCCGGGCCGAACGGCGACTCGTCCAGGGCCTGCCCGTGTTGGAGGGATGAGGCGTCGAAGGTGTGCACGGCACCAGCGGCCGACGCGGTGGCGGGGGCGCCGATCCACGCGGTTCCATCCGCGATCGTGAGGGCGGCCCCGAAGCCGACGGCATCCGATCCTGCCGGTGGCGTCAGGATCCGGGCCGGAATCGGAGCGCCCTCCGGGTCGAACACGGCCACGGCGCCCGCGCCGTCGCGGCCGGGCACGCCGACGAACAGCGTCGTCCCGTCAAACGCGAGCGCCGCGCCCAGCCGATCGCCCGGAACGCCGTCTTCGAGCATGAAGGATCCGGCGTGCCGCCATCCGCTGGGCGAACGCACATAGGCGTGCACCACGCCTCGATTCCCATCGGTGCCGGGAGCGCCTGCGAACAGCCGATCCCCGGCCACCTCCAGGGTAGCACCGAACCGGTCGGCGCCCTCGGGGTCCGGGGCCTGCAGACGTTCCGCCATCGACCAGACGCCGTCCGCTCCGACGGCGTACGCGTAGACGGTGCCCGGCTGCGGGGCCGCGGGCTGGCCGAAGCGGGGCAGGGCGCCGAGTCCGCCGGGAGCGCCGATAAACGCGGCGTCGGCGCTGATGGCGACCGCGCTGCCCGCACCGGCGCGCGGCTCGGCGGCCGGATCCAGCGTGGCGCGCTCGACCCAGTTTCCCTCCCTGCGTTCGAACAGGTACGCGCGGCCGCGCATCTCCGCCGCGCTCGGTGCGCCGACGAGCAGCCGCTCCCCGGCCCACGCGACGCCCGTGCCGAACTGGTCGCCTGTTTCGCTCGCGCCCGGCCGCAGCGTCTCGGCCACGGTCCAGCCGGCATCGCCTGCACGCCGAAAGACGTACACGACGCCCGCCTCCGGGTAGGTCGGAAGCCGGATCTCGGCGCCGTTGCGCGAGACGAGAATGTCGTCCCCCACGAGCGCGATCGAGGCGGCGAAGCCGGAAGCGGGCAGAACCGCGGTCTCCGCCGCTGCCGCCGGCGGGAGCGTCTGGGCCGACGCGGCGCCGGGCGTGGCCAGGAGGACAGGGATCAGGAGCGGGAGTATTCCGGCACGCATCATCACCTCCGACAGATACCGTTTACGTCCATCGTTCAAGCAACACCGTCACATGGCCACATGGCCACCTCGGTCCGTCAGCCCGCGCGGGCGCGCGTCAGCGGGTTCACGCCGGCCAGCGCCGCGCCGACGAAGGGGAGCGCCAGCACCCAGAGCCGCAGGCCGAGCGGCCCGGCGCCCTCCGCAGCGATGCCGCCGAGGGCGAGGAGCGCCAGTCCGGCGCAGGCCACCGTCCCGCCAGCCGCGAGCAGCCAGCCCGGACGGGACCGCCCGCCGCCCGCGCCGCGCTCGAGCCGTCCGAAGGCGAGCGCGCACGGCACCAGAGCCATTGCGTACACGGCGAGCCACAGCGGCCGGACCGCCCACCAGCCTCCGGAGGCGGGGTCGACGCCGAGACCCACGCCTCCCAGGAGGAGCGCCGCGCCGATGACCAGCGTCGCGGCCGTCAGGTGCCACAGGAAGATCGTCATGATCATCCCGTTGACGAGCACCGTCGCCGTCCACGGCGCCGCCCGGCCGAGCCAGCGGCGCATCGGGCCCTCGATCGAAAGGAGCAGCCCGGTGTGCACGAGCGCGAGCGCCAGCATGGGCAGCTTCGGCGGCAGCGAGTTGCTGATCTCGTCGCCGGGCACGCTCACCATGCTCACCGGGTACGGCCCCAGCGTCACCATCCCGATCAGCGCCGCGCCGCCCAGCGCGGCCCACGCCGCGCCCCGTCGCAGGCCCGCCGCGTATCCGTCGCGCCACGCGTACCCCAACTGGTGGACGGCGACCCAGATGAAGGCGTAGTTGGCCCAGCCCACGACGGTCAGATCGGCGGCGAGGAAGAGGATGTCGTCCACGACCGCCGCGGCGACGAGCACCCAGAACGACCACAGCCCGTAGCGCCGCCAGGCCGCATACGTGAGTGGCACGATGAGCACGACCATGACGTAGACGGCGAGGAACCAGATCGGGATCAGGGCCATCTGCGACAGGTCGCCGACGAGCCCCGCGCCGACGCCTCCCAGCCCCATGCCGACGCCGAGGAGCACCCACACCGCGAGCAGTGCCAGAACCGGACCGAGCAGGCGCCGGAGCCGCGTCTCCAGCCACTCCGCGTAACTCTTTCCCCGGTCGCCGGCCGACCGCCACGACACGCCGTTCGAGTAGCCGCCGACGAGGAAGAAGATCGGCATCACCTGAAAGACCCACGTGAGCCAGCGCGTCCACGACTGGTGTTCGAGCGCGCTCGAGAGCGCGATGTCCCCGCCTCCCGTGTACGGCGCCGCCTGTATCCAGTGGCCGATGACCACGGCCCCGATCGAAAGGGCGCGCAGAAAATCCACATACCGGTTGCGCGACTCCGGGGTGTGCGCGGCCACGGCCGCCGCCCGGGACCACAGGCCGCTCAAGCCGCGCCCTCCGCGCCCGGACCGACGCTGCGCCTCACGGCAGGCCCAGCGCGACGTACTCGGCCGGATGCTCGCTCCCTCCGACCGCGACGACGATGTACTGCTTCCCCTCGTGCAGGTACGTCATGGGCCCGCCTGTCGTCCCCGACGGGAGTTCCGTCTCCCACACCACCTCACCCGTCGCCTTGTCGTAGGCGCGGAAGGCCGTCCCCCAGTGCGTGTCGGGCGTGCCGATCACGGCGTCGCTCCCCTCGCCGATGAAGAGCAGCGACCCCGTGACGAGCGGCGCCGGCCGGTTCGCGTTCCCCAGCGGGGGAAGGTCCAGGCCCTCGAGGAGCGGATGGTCGTTGGGACCATCGCCGTTGGCCGCCATCCACAGGTGCTCGCCCCGGTTCATGTCGATCGCGGTGATCCGTCCCCACGGTGGCTTCACCAGCGGCAGGCCCTCGATCTCGGCTCGCGGCCACCCGCCCTGCGTCCCGAACTCCATCTCCGCCGGTTCCTCGTTCTCCGCCAGACTCCAGACGTTCGGGAGGGTGTGCGACACCGCGTAGTAGACGCCCGTCTCGGGATCGAAGGCGCCGGTGTTCCAGTTGCCCGCCCCCCACGCACCCGGGATGACGTACGTCCCGATCTTCCCCTCTACCGACCCCCGCTCCATGGGCGGCGTGAAGAGCGGGCCCATCACGAGCGAATCGGCGAGCGCGAGCGCCCGCTCGCGGATCTCCGGCGTGAAGTCGATGACGTCTTCCGGCGTGACCCCCTGGCGGTCGAAGGCGGGCGGGCGGCTCGGGATCGGCTGCGTCGGGGAGGTCGCTTCGCCGGGCACGGTCGATTGCGGGACCTCCACCTCTTCGATCGGCCACACCGGCTCCCCGGTCCGGCGGTCGAATGTGTAGAGGAAGGCCGTCTTGCTCGCCTGCATCACCGCATCGATCGCGCGCCCGTCCACGTGGATCCGGCCCAGCACGGGCGGGCCCACGGTGTCGTATTCCCAGATGTCGTGGTGCACCATCTGGAAGTGCCACACCCGCTCGCCCGTCGCCGCGTCGAGCGCGACGAGACTGTTCGAGAACAGGTTGTCGCCGGGCCGGTGCCCCCCGTAGTAGGCGGAGGTCGGCGCGGAGAGCGGCACGTAGACGTAGCCGAGTTCGTCATCCGCGCTCAGGCAGCACCACGAGCCGAGGTCGCCGGACTCCGCGAGCGACTCGCCCCACGTGTCGGCCCCGAACTCCCCTTCCTCCGGAATCACGTGGAACGTCCAGAGGAGACGGCCCGTGCGAGCGTCGAAGCCGCGGATGTCCTCGCGCACGCTCCCCCGCCACTCCGTGCCCGAATCCCCCGCCCCGTCCACCGTCCCCGCCAGGACGATGACGTTCCCGACCACGATCGGCCCGGAACTCCAGCCGTATCGTCCCCCGGCCGGAAGCTGCAGATCCACCCGCCCGCCGCCTCCGAAGGACGCGACGGGTTCCCCGGTGTGCGCGTCCAGCGCGTGCATCGAGGGGCCGCGCACCGAGATGATCCGTTCGGCGGAGTCGACGGCTCCGCCATCGCCAGCGGAGCCCCCGCCGCGGGCGTCGGGATCGCTCCAGTAGGCAACGCCTCGGAAGCTCCGGCCGCGCACGTCCTCCTCCGACTCCGGCCGCTGGATCCAGCGCGTCTCCCCCGTCGCCGGATCGAAGGCCTCGACGAGACCGACGGCATTGGGCGCGTACAGCGTCCCGTCGACGAGGACGGGCGTCCCGCGCAGGTAGTTCCCGTAATCGAGGTCCGGGTATTCGGCCGTCAGCTCCGGGCCGACGGCGGGACGCCGCCACAGAACCTGCACCGCCGCCACGTTCTCGCGGTCGATCTGCGTGAGCGGGGAATACCGGTTGAAGGAATTCTGCCCGCCGTAGTACGTCCACTCATCGCTCGGCGGCGGCAGCCGGTCGGAGTCCGCGCCGTCCCCCGCGCACGCCGAGACCACGAGCGCCGCGGCCAACCCGGCGGACGCCAACCCCCGTTGCCGTGCCTTCATGGACCCCTCCGTTATCCGCGCGCCCCGACCCTCGGAACCCCGCCCCGCTCCTGCGCGTACGTGTCCTCCCAAGATTGTTCCGGAACTCGCTCTGCGGGAGGGGTCGCGCAAGCACGGCGCCCGACGCCCCCCTTAGTCTTTCGGGTCGGGAATCACGAGGAAGCAGCCAGCGGCGAAGTTTGACCTCCCATCCGGCCTTCGGGTATTCTTGAGGCATGGACCACTTGGATCGCATCACGCTCGAGCCGAGCAAGAGAGGCGGGAAGCCGTGCATTCGTGGGCTTCGGATCACGGTGCACGATATTCTCGAGTACCTGGCCTCCGGGATGACAGAAGCGGAGATCCTCGCGGACTTCCCTGATTTGGAGCCCGACGACATCCGGGCAGCTCTGGCGTTCGCGGCGGCGCGTGAGCGCAGGCTCGTTTCGATCCCGCCCGGGTGAAACTCCTCTTTGACGAGAACATCTCTCCGCGTCTCGTCGCCGCCCTTTCGGACGTGTTTCCGGGGTCCGTCCACGTTCGCGACGTCGGTTTGGTCCGAGCGACCGACGCCGCGATCTGGGCCTACGCCCGGGACCGAGGTCTCACGATTCTCTCGAAGGACTCGGACTTCCACCAGGTGAGCTTCCTGCGGGGTCCGCCTCCAAAGGTCATCTGGATTCGGCGCGGCAACTGCTCTACGGTGGACATCGAGGCACTGCTGCGATCCAACCGAACCGAGATCCTCGCTTTCGGGGTCGATGAGGAAGCTGCGTTCCTGGCGCTTTCCTAGGCGACGTCGATGCCGTGTGCGCGACGGCGCCAGCACGACGTACGAAGTCCCGGTAGTCTTCCTTTGAAGGCTGCGGATGCCACCACGAGAGGATGGGGTCGGATACGATGAGGGAGATCAGCTATTTCAAGGCGCGCCGGAACCTTGCCGCGTTGATGGACGAGGTCGTCGACGATTGCGAGCCGGTGCTGATACGTCGGCGCGGCAAGGAACCGGTCGCCCTGGTCGCGGCCGACGAACTCGCGTCCTGGATGGAGACGGCCCACGTACTCCGCTCGCCCGCGAACGCCCGGCGCCTTCGCGAGTCCATTGCCGCCTGTGAGCGCGGCGAGGCCGAAGTCATCGACGTCGACGAACTCGCCAAACGACTCGGTATTGAGGAGGAATGACCGACCTGCCTCAATGCGCCGGACGACACGCGATGGATCCCCTACCGAACGGGTGGCCGCGAGAGCCTCTACGGATCGGGCGCTAGAACCACGCGTCGCCGCGGAAGTGCAGCTTCAGGACGGGATCGGGGCCGCCCTCCGTGCCCCCTCCCAGGCCCCGGGCCACCTCCAGGCGCAGGAGGCCGTCCATGAACGTGAGTCCCGCGCCCACCGCGTAGAAGTCGTCGCCTCCGGCCGACGCCCAGTCGCCGAACACGGAGAGGCCGAGGAAGCGGATCCGCCGCTGCAGATCGACTCTGGCCATGTGAACTCGGGTTCCCGGGACCGTGTTCGCGTGCCCGCGGAGCCAGTGGCCGCTGCCACCGATGCGCCAGAGATCGTGCGGGGCCGGATCGCCCCAGACCCGGGCCGTTCCGGCCCGCATTCCGAGCCGTAGCCGGGAAGACAAGGGGATCACCAGCGCCCCCTCGGCGATCGCCCGCACGTGTGGATTGTCACCCTCCGATGCGCGCACGCTCACGCGGCCGCCTCCGCCAACGGACCCGGACTCCAGGGAGCCCCACCAGGGCGTCCACGCGATGGCGGCCCCAACCCGGTTCCGCGTGACATCGGTCACGATGTCGGCGTCCTGCTCGGCGAAGAGGCGCAGCGAAAGCCAGGCCCTCTCACGGATGGAAGGCAGGAATCGAATCGTCGCTCCGTGCGACCAATGGAAGTCCGCGGCGTCCCCCGACGCATAAATTCCAGGCGTGCCGCGGCCGTCGCCCGGCCCGCCGCCGCGCAGCGACCGGTAGAGGGAGAGGAGCATCATGTGGCCGGGATGGTTCCGCTGCAGGGTGAGGTTGACGTCCGGCGCCACGCGCGCAGTGCCGATCCTCGCCGTCAGCGCCGCGCGTCCCCAGTTGTAGTCGCGTTGCAGGCGGGTTCCCACCGACAGGCCTTCCACGGGATTGTAGCGCAGCAGCCGCAGCGTCCTGCCCGGGGCGTCGAACAGCCAGGGGCTCGGCGCCTCGGTGCGGTCGCCCCCTTCCCCGGGACCGATGGCCGCGAGTTCCGCCGCGATCCGCTCCACGGTGGCGTCGTCGACTCCGCGATCCTCCTCCCAGACATCCGGGGGCAGCAGATCGCTCGTGATCAAGGCCTGCCGGTCCGCGGGCGTGATCGTCACCATCTCGCCGGGTTCCGCTGCCGCCAGCGCTCCGCTGATGCTGTCCCCTTCCTGGCTCCAGAGACGAAGCGCCTCCGCGGCCGTCGCGGGCGTCCCCGGCGAGGGTTCCCCGCCGCGTTCGCGGATGTCCTCGACATCGAGCGTCCAGTCGATCATGAACGGAGCGGCGGGCGGCACGACGCCGGCGGCGTTGACGCCCTCCATCATCGCCGTCACGTGCAATCTCCATGTCACGTTCCGAGGCACCCAATGGCGCATCTCCCAAAGTTCGTACTCCGCAATCACCGTCGAGATGTCCAGTCGAGAGCGGGGAAAAGCGCTGTTGAACGCCCCGTTGACCAGACGGTCGGCGAAGAGGGGGCGATCCGGAGTCGAATCGGGTGCGACGGCGCTCTCGTCGGGATCATCGGTGTCGATCTCGATATACGCCCGCGGAAAAGACCAGCGTCCGCCGCTCCGGACCTGCCAGGCCAGCTCGCGGTCGATCGGCTTGGCCAGTCGGTAGGCAACGCGCGCGAGTCCGAAAGACTCCGTGTCGATCCACATGATGGCGGAGACGAGGCGGATGCTGGGGTAGCGGGGGACCGCCGTCACGGCAACCGCTCGCAGGACGCCCCCGTTGCTCAGCCGAACGGAGGTCGTGTCACCGGAACGGAACTGGTAGTAGCGCTCGGAACCCGGCTCCAGCGGGCTGCGAGTGGTGAGCTCCGGTTCCGGAGACTCCCAGAAGAGAGCCCTGAATCCGAAGGTGAAAGGGTCGCCCAACGGGTCGGCGCCGAACCGTTCAGTGCGCAGCCCGGCGAAGAAGTCCGACTCTCCGGGGTCGAACAGTGGAGTCCGAGACCGGGCCCCGAGAACGTGGACGATGGCGGGCTCGTCACGCGACCACCGCGCGCGGACCGTGCGCTCGCCGTGAACATAGGGCCGATTGCGCCGGAGGGTGGGCATTTCGGCACCCAGCCGCTCGCGGATCAGCGCCGTGTAGCTGTCGATGGTCAAGCGTGCCGTGTCGCGGGCGGCCCTCAGCCCGAGCATGAGTTGGCGCGCGGTCTCGTCCAGATAGGCGTCCCGGGCGGGATCGGGCCCGGGGGGATCCGAAGTGAGTGAGTCGCTTGTTTGAGCGGCAGCCGTTCCGTGCAGGGTGGCGGCCAGCAGGACGGCTAACGCCGCGATGCGTTTGGGAGCTTCCCGCATTCGTCCAGCAGGCGCGCGGCGTCGGCGGCGCCGGCGCGGCTCGGATTCTTTCCCCATGGGTCGGAGACCCTCACCTGGATTAAATCCTCTGATTCGTCGTCCACCGTACTCGCCACGATGTAGTTCACCGTCAGGACATCGATTTCCCGGATCAATCCCCGGGTGCGCTCCGCCGTCACGAATCCGAGCGAACGGTCGCCACCCGTGATCGTGTATCCGAGGCGTTCCAGCGTCGCAGTCACGCAGTCGAATCCACCGGCGTCCACGTTCGCCGGACGGGTCATGATCAGCCGTCCGCAGGCCGCCACCGCCAGTATCGCCATCATCGGCACGACAAGGCGCTTCATCGCTGTCCTCCAGGGGTCTCACGGTTGAGGTCGGCCACTCCCTTTCGCGCATCCGGGGACCTGTGGTTCAGGGCTTCCCGCATTCGTCCAGCAGGCGCTCGGCGTCGGAGACGGCTTCACGGTACGGCGCCAGGTCCCGATGCTCCCCGACCCTCGCGACCTTTACCTGGATCACGTTGTCCGAGGTGTCGTCCACCGTACCCGCGTCGATGTAGTTCACGAGCAGCGCATCGGTGATCAGACGACCAGTCGGGAAGGCCTCGCGCGTGCGCTTGCGTTCTGCTCTCAGGAACCCGAGCGAACGATCACCGGCCGTGATCATGTATCCGAGACGCTGCAACGTCACGCGAACGCAGTCGAGTCCACCAGCTTCGACACTTGCCGGACGCGTCATGATTGGGGGTTGTGCTGCACAGGCCATCGTCGCCGTCACGGCCATGAACAGCATGACAAGGCGCTTCATCGCTGTCCTCCAAGGGGCGGGAACTCGGTTTCCTTCCAAGCGGAAAGCCTGTCCGTCATCGGTAAGACGGTCGACCGGATGGTCGCGTCACACTCCCCGCCAGGATCTCGTCAGCGTGACGAGAGAATGGTGGAGCGGTTCCGGCGGGCCGGGTAGAAGGACTCCGGGCGCCGCTCTTGCATCGATTTTCCACTACGCTTGTTCGCCGGTGCGGCTAGTCGAGCAGGAGGTTGCGCGGGACTGGTGTATTAATGGATGACGGTTCAATTCGGCGACACGATCCGCAGCTGGAAACCGGCCGTTCGGCGGAGTTTCCGAGCGATGGGAACCTAACCCGGCCGGCAACTTTTTCGCCGTCGATCTGCCGTGCTTGGATTTCGTTAGCATGTCGCTAGTGTTCATGTTGCGCCACGGCAGTACCGCGACTGGGATGGTACGGTGGACGCGGAAAGGAGAAACAGAGATGACTGAAGATACTATCAAGGTTGAGGAGTGGGACCGCTTTCTGGTTGAGGCGCGTAGGTCTTTTGGTAAGGAACCGGAGGACGGCGCAGCCGTTGTTGTCGAACAAGCCGAGGAACACGGCGGGCGCCGCGCTCATGTGATCTTCGAGAAGCGGAACGATGGGTACGAGGGTCTTCTGTACCGCAGGTTGGATACCCTCTAAGGGGGATCTTCCCCTTCAATGCACTCCCGATCCGTCGCTTGCTGCAGGACGGATCGGGGGTGGCTTGGAAGCTGATTCGGCTGGTTAGGACTTCGTCGGCAGCGGGGGCGAGTCGGCGACCAACGTCGTTATCGCTCGAATTCCTCGAACTGCTCGCGTACTCCATACGCCTGAGTGAGACACAAGCGATCAATCAGATCGAGAGCCCTTTCTCCCCATTCATCCCCCTGATGCTGCTGATAGGTGCGGAACACGAGCTTCGCGAGATCCATCGCTCGGCCGGCCGCCCGTGTACGGATGTCTCCCGCACCCTCTCCGAAGTGATCGAGAAACCTCTCCGCCACCAAGCACGTCACGCCGGGCAATCGATCGCGGGCAAGCTCCAGCGCTCTGATAATCTCATAGGTGCTGCGCGGGAACGCTCGACTGCCGACGAATGCTTCGATCAGATCGTCGTATCCGCCCAATCCACGGTCCTCGAATGCCCGGAAACAACTCGCCGCTCGCTGCCCCACAGCGTCGTCTTCGTCATCGAACAGGACTGTCAGGTGTCGTTCGCACCAGTCGCGATACGTTGACGCTGCGAGGTTACGGGACGCCACCTCAGCGATTCCTCGCCGATGGTCGACACCGCCCTGCATCGACTCCTCGACCAGATCATCTGCATCATGGCCATGCAGGACTGCCAGGGCTGCCAATTGTGCTCCGGACTTCCGAGCTTCCGGCGAGCGCGACTGGATCATCCGCTCGACCAGCCCACGCACTTCCCCGAATCGCTCTGGCATTTGCGACGCGAGGAACCTGAGGAAGTGGGGCGTCGCAAGCACCGCAGCGTTCGCACACTCCACACGGGACATCAGTCGGAGACCGCGCTCAGCATCATGAGCGCCAACCGCAGCAATCACCCTTCCGACACAGGAAACTACTCCTATGTGCTGCTCACGTAGCATCGCGTCGATAGCCGTCTCGGACCTAGTCGCGTTGGTTGCATCCCGTGCGATCAACCGTGCCACTGCCTCTGCTGCTCTACCTCGCGTTGTATTGATTCCGGAAGTGTATATTCTGTCGAAATCACTCGCCGGCCGTTGATTCGTTCCCTCCGGTGCGTCCGCCGAATCCGGGTGGGGATGTTCCGTGGCCAGCCAATTCAGAATCTCGACCGCTTCGTCCGATGGCCGATCCGCGAGATTTCGCAGCACATCGGCGATAGCAGAACCGACATTGAGATCCTCCTTTGCATCCGCAAAGGCCTTCGCGCACACGGCAAGCTTCATGTCGTCCGCTACCGCACGCTCGGTGCCGTCCAGCCCTCGGAGGATTCCCGACAGGTAAACCGGATTGGCGTGCTCGGGCAGCCTTGATGCGAGTCTTCCGAAGCGGTTGGGATCTTCCTTTGTTCGCCGCTCAAGCTCGCGAGACACCTCGAGCGCGCCCCCCACGAATTCGTCTCCCTTCCCGAACCGAGACCCGCGATCATGGTATTTCCTAATCGCCTTCAGCCAGTGCTCATCCGTCATCCTGTCCGCTGCCTGCGGCGGGATGGGAGACCTTAGGAAACCGCTCCGAACCCCCTTCGGGGCCCCGGTGGGTTCTTGGAACTTCCTCTTCAACTCGCCGAGCCGCCGCATCACTTTCCGGCTCCGCAGTTCGGCAGGAATCGATGACAGCAGGTCGAACTCACCGAATCCCCGGGAACGACGACCCTTCGGCGTGCGTTCCCATGCAGGGACGTAGCTCATGATCGCGTCCTCGAGGCGTCGCAACCCGGCCGCGGAACAACGCCCTGCTAGGGCTTCAACGGCCTCTCGGGCAAACCATTCGGGACTATCGTCGGGCCCACACTCAAACCGCCACGGCTCTTCAATGAATCTCTCGATGGCGTCCCTCCAATAATGCCGGGCCCCACCCTTGTAGGCTGCCAGCAACATGCGATTGCTGATGCGCGTATTCCGCCGACGGAGGTTCTCCAGAACGGTCTCTGGTACTGCCCCCTCGGATGCCCATATGCTCACCGCGTCTGCCAATGCGCTCGTAACCGCATCTCTCACAGTGGGATGCTCGTCCGAGCCCACATACCACCAGATCCTGTCCGTGCGGGGCGGTGGGCGGTCGTAGGCGGTCAATTCGGAGAGTTCAAGTACCGGGGACAGGACGAGTTCGGCGAACCTGTCGGGGGCCGCAGCCGCAGCCGCTTCCACCACATCGCCTTCCCCGAGGTTGCTTCCCAGCAGGTTTGGGCCCGCCACGCTGGTGCCTCCGACGTGTATCGCTCGTGCAGCGCAGCGCAGCGTGGCGGCAATCAGCTCCACCATCCACTCGGGCCGATCTTCACCCACACGATACCAGAACGTCTGCAGCATCCCGGGTACGCCGCGACCGCCGCCAAGCTCATCCAGCGTCGCTGCATCAACACGTCGGAGAAGCCCCTCGAACGTCTCTCGGCTCATATCACCGCCAGCCATGGCGATTCGACCTTGGATGTGGATGGACCGCTCGTCGGTCTCCTCGTGCGTATTGCCAAGTAGTGTGCCGAGCCGCCGTCCGAACCGGTCTTGATCGCGGCTCATCGCAATGAACAATTCGTCCACGAGTTCGGGCCGGCGCCAACGCAGCCAGTCGTCGACGAGACCTCTGCTGTCCAGGTACGCCAACCACTCCTTGCTCGTGAGCAACCTCCGCCAGGCCAATCGAGCAAAGTTGTCCGCGCAGTCTTCTCCCCGTTGATGTGCAGTGAGAAGCGGCGCGACCAGGCCTTCCCACGCTTCCCATTCGCCGTCGAGGGGATCCGGGACGTCGGTGAGCCAGGCCAGGACGAGATCCTTGATGTGGACCCTTATCTCGGGATCGGTAAGCAGTTCGCGAAGTTGTTCCACATAGCCTTCGCGGTCAGCGTCACGGAGATAGGTCAGCGTCTGGCGAACCTGGGCGCGTCGAAACAGGTCCTGGCCCTCGTTCTTCAGGAACTCAGCGAGGGTTGTATCGTCGCGGACGAACAGGCGGGCGAAGACGTAGTCAAGCAGGCTCTCGTGGGCGAAGCTGAGTGTCCCCCTATCGCGTACGAGGACTCCTTCGGAAACAAGACCGTCAAGGTACGCAGGGTCCACGTCGTCGAGGTGCTCGGCAGCCACCACCAAACGTTGTGTCGCAGTCATGCGCTCACAGAGAATCTCCATGACCGCCATCCATTCGTCTGTTCGTACCTCGGGGCGACGCCGAACCGCGCGTCGCTTCGCGTCCCAGTATCGATCAAAGAGTTCCTTGGCCGTAGCAAAGCCTGGAGGGGCGGCGCCGTCCGGATTGAGGTCGAGGAACAGGGCCAGATTCTGAGGGACTCTCAGGAGGTCCAACTGCCTTGGTTGCAGAAAGCCGGGGTCACAGCCGGCTTCAACAAGGATGCTGTTGAGGTCGTCCAGAGAGAACTCCTCGACCGTCACCTTGGTAGAGGACTCAGGCATGAGTGACCGGAGACCCGAGTCATTAGCGAAATCGAATTCCCGACAGACGATCACCGTGTGGACGGGTGGGGCGGACGACAGACTCCGAACATCGTGGAGAAGGCGCTCAACGAGATCGAACGCGTCGGCAGTTCGGCCTGATGCATTGCTGACGGCATCAAGCTGATCGATGACCAGGACGGCGGGGCGATCCGCATCGCGAGCTGCTGCGTGTAACGTCAAGGCTGGCGAGTCGGTACCGAACTCGAGATGGCTCGCCAGTTGACTGATCGTCGCGACATCCGAGAGGCGGTCCATACGGAACGCCAGCACGGGCACACCTGACTCGTGAAGCCGTTCGATGATGTCAGCCACACAGGCCGTCTTGCCGATACCGGCCTTACCGGTGATCGCACACTGGTGCGGTGCGTCGCTCTCCGTGAGTTGGTCGACGATATCGCCTGTCTGCTCTCGAGCGCGCACCCGACCGAGAATCAGCTTCCGACGAGCGGCCTGGAGGTATCGATCCGTAGCGAGGCGAATCAGTTGCGTGGCCGTCGCGGGGTCCATCGACGCACGCAGCCGAAGACTGCGTTTCGCGAGGCGGCGTATGAGGGAGTCGCGGTTGATCGTCCTGTGCACTGAATCGTCGACGATGCTTCGTAACGCATCGCTCGCGCTCTTGGCGTTGCCGCCGGTGAGGAGCAGTTGCACTCGCCCCTGAATCTCCTCACGGAGGGTCCTCTCGCTGATCGTCTCCACCTTGATGCGCCGCAGCAGCTCTCGTGCGGTTGGGGCGTCGCACCGCCAGATTCTCAGGAGTTCCTCGAACGGCTTGGCTCGGCTATCCGCTTTCAGAAACTCCCGTTCGAATTCTTCCTGGGACTCTGCGTCACGGGCGGCATCGGCAAGATCACGGAGTTTGGGCGCGTCGCTACCAGACGCGAAGACGAAGGCTTCGCCATCGTCAGTGAGGTGTTGGAACATGGCTTCGAGCAGTCCGCCTGAATCAAGCCGAGCGAGGGTCCAAGCGCCTTCGGGGTGGCTCCGTCTCGCTTGGTGGAACTGCTGGACAGCGTCGACCGTGACCACGAACTCCATCTTGTCCTTCCCAGGAGGCTCGAACCGGATCTGCGTCGCTTCCCCGGTCAGCACGCGGAGAAGCTGGCGTACCGCCCAGTAGGTTTCGTGGCGGTTGCCCAGCTTGTTGGCGGGGCCTCCTGGTAGGGGCATGCGGCGTTCTCCGGTGTTGCCGATCGAGCAATCGCGAACGGACGGTAGGCCACGTTGGGCTGGGGGTCAAAGCCATCGGGTCGCGGCGGGCGTGGGGTCGCTCTCGGGGGTGGGATGTTGCCGCGCGAGGGTGCAGGGTGCGAGTCTTCGCCGACGCCAACCACCGGCCGCGTGCAAGGGCATCGAAGGCCTTGAGCAGGACCCACGAACGAAGGCAACAGCGAGCGAGGAGAGTAGGGTGACCGACTCGGGGAACGGGATCGACCAGCGAGGAAGCGGAGACGGAGAGGCGGACGACGCCTCCTCGGTCGACCGGTTCTTCGAGCGGCCGATCCTGAACTCGCCGTACGAGTACCCTTCGCGGCATTGGGAGCTGGACGCGGCCGGACAACCCACGCACAAGATCCTGAGTTACCGGCGGCCCACGTCGTTCTTCGTCTCGCCGATTCCCACGTCGAAGCAGCAGAAGGCAACGAAGGGTCCGAAGGTCGAACAGGTCGGGATGGTGCTCGACGAGGGGAAGGGGCTCTCGACCGAGGAGCAGGAGTACCTGGCCGCCATCATCAACCGGGTGCGCGAGCGCGTGGACGAGTGGCGGCTCATCCCCGATCCGGCGAAGTGGCGCGTGACTCCCGAGACGGCGCGCCTGCTGCGTCACTGGCGGTCGCACCGGTTCTCCAGCATCCGACCCTTCTACTGCCAGATCGAGGCGGTGGAGACGGCCATCTGGCTCACGGAGGTCGCGAGACACTCGAAGGCCGGCCGAGATCTGCTGAAGCACATGGAGGATGTGAGCGAGGGAGCCAACCCCGGCCTCTCGCGGCTGGCGCTCAAGATGGCGACGGGCACCGGCAAGACCACGGTCATGGCTATGCTCATCGCGTGGCAGACGGTCAACGCGGTGCGCCGGCCCCGGAGTCAGAGGTTCACGAAGGGATTCCTCGTCGTGACGCCCGGGATCACGATCCGGGACCGGCTTCGCGTGCTGCAGCCCAACGACCCGGACAGCTACTACGAGGATCGCGAACTGGTGCCGGGAGACATGCTGCCCGACCTGCGGCAGGCCCGGATCGTCATCACGAACTACCACGCCTTCAAGCACCGGGAGCGCGTGAAGCTCGCCAAGGGCAGCCGTGCCCTGCTCCAGGGGCGAGGCCCCGCGCCGGACACCACCGAGAGCACCGGCCAGATGCTGCGGCGCGTCATGCCCGAACTCATGGGCATGAAGCGGATCATGGTGCTGAACGACGAGGCGCACCACTGCTACAGAGAGAACCCTAGGGGAGACAACGAGGGGTCGCTCAAGGGCGACGACAAGAAGGAGGCCAAAGAGAACACGGAAGCGGCGCGGCTCTGGATCTCCGGCCTCGAGTCCGTGCAGAGGAAGCTCGGCATCAACCGCGTGATCGACCTCTCCGCCACCCCTTTCTTCCTAAGCGGATCAGGCTATGCCGAGGGCACGCTGTTTCCGTGGACGATGAGTGACTTCTCGCTCATGGACGCGATCGAATGCGGGATCGTGAAGCTGCCCCGGGTTCCGGTGGCGGACAACATCCCCGGAGCGGACATGCCCCGGTTCCGCAACCTGTGGGAGCACATCGGTCCCAAGATGCCGAAGAAGGGTCTCGGGAAGGCAGGGCCACTCGATCCGCTGAGTCTCCCGGTCCACCTCCAGTCGGCACTCGACGCCCTCTATGGACACTACGAACGGACCTTCGAGGAGTGGAAAAAGGCGGGCATCAGCGTGCCGCCGTGCTTCATCATCGTGTGCAACAACACGTCCACGTCGAAGCTCGTGTACGACTACGTATCGGGTTTCGAGCACGCGACGGAAAACGGCGCACCGATGGTGCAGAATGGACGGTTCCGTCTGTTCCGAAACTTTGACGAGAACCACCAGCGGATTCCGCGGCCCCGCACACTCCTCATCGACAGCCGCCAGTTGGAATCGGGGGACGCGCTCGATCTGAAGTTCCGCAAGATGGCGGTCGCCGAGATCGATCGGTTTCGGCGCGAGAGGATCGCCCGCACCGGTGACCGCCACGCCGGCGAGAACATCACGGACCAGGATCTCCTTCGCGAGGTGATGAACACGGTGGGTAAGCGCGACCGGCTTGGCGGCTCGATCCGCTGCGTCGTCTCGGTTTCGATGCTCACGGAGGGATGGGACGCGAACACGGTCACGCACATACTCGGGGTGCGGGCGTTCGGCACCCAGCTCCTGTGCGAGCAGGCGGTGGGGCGCGCGCTGCGCCGGCAATCCTACGATCTGAACGAGAAGGGGCGCTTCGACGTCGAGTACGCCGACGTGCTCGGCATCCCGTTCGACTTCACCGCCAAGCCCGTCGTCGTGCCTCCGACGCGGCCCAAGGAGACGATCACCGTCCGCGCGATGCGGCCGGAGCGCGATAAGCTTGAGATCCGCTTTCCGCGCGTCATCGGATACCGGCTGGAGCTACCCGAGGAGAGGCTGACGGCGAACTTCAACGACGACTCGCGCCTCGAGCTGACGCCGGACCTCGTCGGACCGTCTCTCACGAAGAACGAGGGAATCGTGGGCGAGGGCGTCGACCTCACCGTTGAGCACCTCAACGGACGTCTGAACACCGTCAACTATCACCTCACCAAGCACCTTCTCTACACGAAGTGGCGGGACACTTGGGCGGCTCCACCGCTTCACCTGTTCGGGCAGGTGAAGCAGATCTCACGCCGGTGGCTCGATTCTTACCTTGTATGCAAGGGCGGAACGCATCCCGGCCAGCTTCTGTACCGCGAACTCGCGGACTTCGCATGCGACCGGATCACGGCGGCGATTCTGCGCTCGGAGGGAGGGCGGCATGTGAGAGCCCTGCTCGACCCGTACAATCCAGAGGGATCCACCGCACACGTCCGCTTCGAGACGACGAAGACGCATCGTTACGAAACGGACCCGCGCCGCTGCCACGTCAACTGGGCCATCCTCGACAGCTCGTGGGAGGGGGAATTCTGCCGAGTGGTAGAGGCGCACCCGCAGGTTCTCTCCTACGTGAAGAACCACAACCTCGGGCTCGAGGTGCCGTACCGTCACAAGTCGGAGAACCGAACCTACATACCCGATTTCATCGTGCTGATCGACGACGGACGAGGCTTGGACGATCCTCTGCTCCTCGTCGTTGAGATCAAGGGTTACCGACGAGAAGACGCGAAGGACAAGAAGGCGACGATGGAGAACTACTGGGTGCCCGGCATCAACCATCACGGCCGCTACGGACGCTGGGCCTTCGCCGAGTTCAGGGAGGTGCTCGAACTCGAGGCGGACCTCGATGCGGTGATCAAGAACCGGTTCGGGCACATCGTCCGCGTCGCCACGGGAGATCCCGCCGCCATCGCGGGCGAGGCACTGATCCAGGCGGGCGGCTCCGACCCGGACGCGGAGTACATTCCGCGGCGGCGTCCCTGGGGGTGATCCTCGTGGACACGAACGTTTGGATCGACCACCTCCGGCGGCCGGAGCCCGCCGTCAGGCGGCTCGTGGAAACCTGTCGGATCCTGATGCACCCGATGATTCTCGGAGAACTCGCGTGCGGCGGCATGCCGGATCGCAACGAGCGCCTGCGCGAGTGGCGCGGCCTTCCCCGGCTCGACGGCCTGGATCACGACGTCGTGATCGACTGGATCGAAGCGGAATCTCTGGCGGGGAGAGGGATCGGCTTCCTGGACGCGCATCTTCTCCTCTCCGTCATCCGCGAAGACGCGAAGCTCTGGACCCGTGACGGATCTCTCCGCACGCTCGCCACACGCTTCGGGGTAGCCTTTCTCGAACTCAACGCATAGCGATTACACCCATGGCAAGGAAGCAACCCAAGAAGGGGGAAGCTCTGCGGCACCGAGAGGCCGCCCGCAAGCACATCCCCACGGCCGAATACCGTGCAGTGCTGGCCGAAGAAGAACGCAGCCCCGTTCAAGTCGCGTACGAGCGCCGGAATCGCGACCTCGACCCGCAGCTCGTTTGGCGCGGGAAGGATCGACAGGACGAGCAGGACCTGACCGTCCAGGCCCCACCCCTCTACATCCAAGAGAAGGTCCAGCCCAAGGTTCTCATCGACGATCTCGCGCGGCATTCCAAGGCGGCCGCCCCGCCGGACGAGGTCATCGATCTCTTCGCGGACTTCAACGGTCTGCCCGAGGATGCGACCGAGACGGAGTTCTACGAGCACGACGCCAACTGGTCCAACCGCATGATCCTGGGAGACAGCCTCCAAGTGATGGCCTCGCTCGCCGAGCGGGAGGACCTGCGCGGGAAGGTCCAGTGCATCTACCTCGACCCACCGTACGGGATCAAGTTCAACTCCAACTTCCAGTGGTCCACCACCAGCCGTGACGTCAGGGACGGCAACCGCAACCACATGACGCGCGAGCCGGAGCAGGTCAAAGCGTTCCGCGACACCTGGCGGGACGGGATCCACTCGTACTTATCGTACCTGCGGGACCGTCTCACCGTGGCGCGGGACCTGCTGACGGAGAGCGGATCGATCTTCGTGCAGATCGGAGACGAGAACGTTCACCGCGTGCGGGCGGTGATGGACGAGGTGTTTGGGGATGACAACTTCGTGGCTCAGGTCACGTTCCGCGTGAAGAGCCCGCTCGGTGTGTCCGATCTTGCTAGGACTACTGACTTCATAGTCTGGTACGCACGGAACAAGGCCGAGAGGAAATTCCGTCCTGCCTTGGTGAAGAAGGACCTAGCTGACCACCCTGAGTTTTCGTCAGCCCTGCTGCCAAGTGGACGGGTTGTCCCAAGAAAACAGGTTGACGGCGAGGACGTTCGTTACTTCACTGCACAGAATCTTGCTTCATCGGGCTATACGCAGTCTTGCATGTACGACGTTACCGTTGATGGGCGCAACTTCACCTACCCTCGGGGTAAGAGCTGGAAGACAAATCCAAGTGGCATGGATCGCCTCAAGCGAGCCGGGCGCCTTCAGCCGCTGCGGACCAGTCTAAGATGGCGGTACTACTTTGACGATGCTCCGAGCAAGGTCATCACGGACATTTGGAGCGATACGTTTGCCGCCTCCAGCAAGACTTACGTGGTCCAGACACCTGAGACCGCCATCCAGCGCTGTATCCTCATGACCACCGACCCGGGCGACCTCGTCCTCGATCCGACCTGCGGATCCGGCACCACCGCCTACGTGGCCGAGCAGTGGGGTCGCCGCTGGATCACTACCGATACCTCGCGCGTTGCCCTCGCGCTGGCGCGGGCCCGCATCATTGGTGCCCGCTACCCCTACTACCTCCTCGCCGACAGCCCGGAGGGCCAGCGCAAGGAGGCGCAGATCACAGGCACGGCGTCGTCCGATCATTCCACGTACGGGCGGATCCGGCAGGGATTCGTCTACGAACGGGTTCCACACATCACCCTGAAGCAGATCGCGAACAACGCCGAGATCGACGTCATCTGGGAGCAGTACCAGGAGACACTAGAACCCCTTCGCGAGAAGCTGAACGCCCTGGTCGGCACCCAGTGGGAAGAATGGGAGATTCCCCGCCGCCCGGAGGACTCCTGGAATACCGAGACCCAGAAGGTCCACGCCGAGTGGTGGAAGGCTCGCATCGCTCGGCAGGAGGAGATCGACGCCTCCATCGCCGCGAACGCGCCGTTCGAGTACCTGTACGACAAACCGTACAAGGACAGGAAGACCGTGCGCGTCGCCGGCCCATTCACGGTCGAGAGCCTGTCGCCGCATCGTGTGCTCGGAGTGGACGCAGAGGATCAGCTACTCGACCTAGCGGCGGAGAGACCGCCTTCCGACTACGGTGAACGGCAGGACTTCGCGAGCATGATTCTCGACCAACTGCGCAGGGCGGGTGTCCAGCAGGCTCACAAGGCGGATCGGATCGACTTCACCTCGGTGACAGGGTGGCCTGGGGACTACGTGTGTGCGATGGGACAGTACTTGGAGGCGGGTCGGGCCCGGCGGGCGGGCATCCTGATCGGGCCCGAGTTCGGGACGGTGACGCGTCCCGACCTGGTAGCGGCTGCGAAGGAGGCCGCGGAAGCCGGCTTCGACGCCGTGGTCGCATGCGCGTTCAACTACGACGCCCGCTCTGCGGATTTCGTGAAGGTCGGCCGCGTACCCATCCTCAAGGCCCGCATGAACGCCGACCTCCATATGGCCGATGAACTCAAGAACACGGGAGCGGGCAACCTGTTTGTGATCTTCGGCGAGCCCGACATCGACGTTCAGGGCGTGGACGACGGGCAGATTCAGGTGGAGATCAAGGGCGTCGATGTCTTCGACCCCGGTACCGGAGAGGTCCGCTCCGACGACACCGACGGCATCGCCTGCTGGTTCATCGATACGGACTACAACGAGGAGAGCTTCTTCGTCCGCCACGCATACTTCCTAGGCGCGAACGACCCTTACAAGGCCCTCAAGACCACACTCAAGGCGGAGATCGACCCCGACGCGTGGGCCACGCTGCGCAGCAACGTTTCTCGCCCGTTCCCCAACCCCGAATCCGGTCGCATCGCCGTCAAGGTGATCAACCACCTCGGCGACGAAGTCATGAAGGTCTTCCGTGTATGATCGGCAAGAGATTCGTTCATTTTTGCCGCAGGTGGCTTTCCCGTTTCCTCCGCCGCTTCGCCCCGTTGTTTCGGCGCGCCACCACGGCCGAGACCAGCACGGCAACTACGCTTGGGGCGTTGGACGGTGTCCTGCGCGGCACTTTCTCTGGAAGGATTTGTCAACGTAGTCTGTTTGCTCGTGAGTATCCGGCGTCTCTCGAGGGTCCGCTCGAAGGTTGGGATCTCGCGACAATCGTGATCGATCACGGCTGCTGCCTATTCTCAAAGCTCAACTCTCATCGATCCGAACTGGGACTACGGGACCCGGTCGTGATGGCTCTGTTCCGTCGGATTCTGATCACCGCCGAGGCCGTCAGAACTCTCCTGTCACGGGGGCTTGAGGAACCGGCATTTGCAACGGCTCGAACACTTCTTGAATTGGAACGCGATCTCCGGCTGGTGATCGCGGATGTTTCCGACACGCGCGCCCGTCGAGTCGCAGCGTTTCTCCCCGTCAAGGGTCGACGCAACTTCGCTAAAGCAACCAAGGATTCTGACACACGCGATTTGCTTCAACGCAATAGGGACTTCTTCGACTGGCTTCGGAAGAGGAGTCGCTCATTTCGAGTGTGGACCGACTCGGAAGCCTTTCGAGATGTCGCCGAAGATTTGGCGCGACATGACCATTGGCACGGCTTTGTGAGCCAGCAGGAAGCGTTCGACAAGGCTGGTATGGCAACGAAGTACCATCTTGAGTATGGAGGAAGCTCGCTCTTCGTGCACGGCAGCAACGTCGAACATGATTTTGCAGACGCCGATGACGAGAGCATTCGACTGAAGGCCTTCGCACAACGAGATCCCAACGAGACGCTCCCCCCGCTCGGCCGATTGACGCTCGCGCTGATCGATATCTACAGGCTGATTTGGGAAGATCGAGGCAAGCCAAAATATCAAGAGTCCGTGACGTTCGAAGATGAGGATGGTCAAACCTACGATATGGACGCATTGGACGCGCTCACCGCGCGGGCGATCAGCATCTTTCCGAACCCAGCAGCATCAGCGTCAACCTAGCGACCCGCGCCGGTTCGTGAGCGGCTTCTGCCGCACGCTCTTCAGCGAACCAAGGGGGACCCGCCGAGTGCGCGTTCAGTTCAATGCCTCGGTTGGTGAGCCGCTGAACCCAACCTCGACTGCCCGTAACCGACGTCGAGATAGAGGCCCGTCTCCGCCGGATATGGTACGGAGCGGATCAAAGCAATCGTGGCGCATAGCAAACGTCATGGTTTCGACCTCCCAGGCGCCTTTCACCAAGGCTTAGCTTCCTCGATTTCCAGCTGCTTCGACCGTAGGAACTGTCGCAGTTGATCTAGATAATCGGGTAGCGGTGACGGATCGACGATCCGCGACAGTTCCACGCCTGCCAGCGTCATCTTCGGACCGTAGAATTTGACGGGCGGCGTGAGGGCAGCCTCATCGCCTGTGGGGTGTAGCATGAAGTACTTCCCCTGATGTCGGAATGGGAACGTGTTGTAAGTCGGAAACGGTGGCCAAAAGCACGGGCCGTAATCTCTCCACCCGTCAAAATCATGAACAACGAGTCCGTGCTCACTGAGGATCGTGAGCGCATTGTACGAAAGCCCATGCGGACCAAGTGCGTTTTCTCCTACTCTTCCCCCAAGAGACAGAACTCGGGCATCGATTATCTGATCCTGGGCTGGAGTCATGTAACAAGCCAGGGAGCAGAATCTCGCAAAAATGACCGCGACCTGTTGATCCATCGTCTTGAGTACGCTGATGGCTCGTCGCGATACACTACCAGGCCTTCTGACCTCGCCAGCGAGGGTTCTACCCCAAAGAACCTGTAGCTCCTCTTCGGAAACGTAGCTTGCGCCGTCTAAGAGCAGGCGCACAACGTCGGCGTCTGGATCCGGAGTGTCCGCCCCGATCTGCTCGTCGCTAACGCCTTCAACTGCCTTCGCTATGACATCATCCTGACATCGTTGCTTCATCTGCTCTTCCAGCAGCCAGCGCGCACCGAAGTCCTCTAGCTCCGCCGTAGTGCGAATGTGTCCCGCCTTTGCGTCTGCCTGCGCGGCGATAATCTTCGCCTTGGCTTCTCGCTCAGCTAGGTTGGGCGAGAACACAGATCGGGTAATGTCGACAATCTTATTTCCGAGCTTTATGAGTTCAGTGGGTAGTTTGGTGGGATCCAGTCCTTCCATGCGTCCTCTCTAATTCTCCGAATGGGGGAGGTTGCTCGGTTCGCGGTTCACGGCACGAGCGGCTGGAGGCGGCCGAACTCGTATTCGGGGGGCGGCTCGGCGCCGAGGAGGTGGCGGACGAAGTAGTCCCAGCGGCGGCGCATCATGTAGGGCTCGTTGCCGAAACCGTGGCCGCGGTTCGGGAAGAGGAGGAGGTCGAAGTCCTTGTTCGCCGCGATGAGGGCGTCGACGACGAGCATCGTGTTCGAGTGCGGTACGTTCGTGTCCATCGTGCCGTGCGCGATGAGGAGCTTGCCCACGAGGTTCTCCGCCACGAGCTGGTTCGCCTGGTTGTCGTAGTTCGTGGCGCCGTCGGCGTACGCCTCGAGCAGCCCCTGGTACTTCTCTCCCCAGTCGTCCTCGTAGTTGCGGTTGTCGTGGTTCCCCGCCTGGGAGACGGCGACCTTGTAGAAGTCGGGGTAGCGCAGGATCCCGGAGGTGGAGGCGAAGCCGCCGCCGGAGTGGCCGTAGATCCCGACCCGGTCGATGTCGATCCAGGGGTGGCGCTCGGCGAGTTGGCGGATGCCGGCGATCTGATCCGGGAGCCCGTTGTCGCCCATGTTCCCGTAGTACGCGTCCTGGAAGGTCTTCGAACGCCGCGGCGTCCCCATCGCGTCGAGTTCGATGACGACGAACCCGAGTTCGGCGAGCGACTGCAGATCCCGGTGGGCGGCGCGGAAGTTCCGGCTCCCCACGCTCCCGCTCTGCGGCCCCGGATACAGGTAGTTGATCACGGGGTATTTCGCGCCCGGATCGAAGTTCGAGGGGCGGAACATGAGCCCGTACAGGTCCGTCTCGTCGTCCCGGGCCTTCACCGTGAAGGGGATCGGCGGCCGCCAGCCGGCGCGCTCCAGGCGTGAGATGTCGGCTTGTTCGACCGTGTGCACGACGTCGCCGTCCATGTCCCGGACGACGGTCACGGGCGGGATGGTCGGCGTGGAGTACTGGTCGACGAACGTCTCCCCGTCCGGCGCGAGCCAGACCACGTGGTTCGCGCTGTCGGGCGTCAGGAGCGCGACGTCGCCACCGTCGAGACCGGCCCGATACAGGTACATGAAGTAGGGATCGCCGGGCTCCCGCCCGTTCCCCATGAAGAGGATCTCGCGCGCGTCCTCGTCGACCGCCACCACGTCCTCCACCTGCCAGGCGCCCGAGGTCACCTGCCGCTTCAGTTCCCCGGTGTCCGCGTCGTAGAGGTAGAGATGTCCCCAGTCGTCGCGCTGCGAGTACCAGAGGATCTCGTCGGATTCGGAGAGGTAGCGCCAGTTCGCATGGGACTCGAAGAAGGTCTCCACGACCTCCTCGAACAGGTCGCGAACCTCGCCCGTGCCCGCGTCGGCGATGCGGACCTGCGCCCGCTTGTGATCGCGCGAACTGGAGACGAAGACGAACCGGGAGCCGTCGGCGCTCCACTCCACGTCGGAGAAGGTCCCGCCGCAGGCGACGTGGTCGCACACCGTCGAGCGGTGCTGATCCGGGGGCATGTCGAGACGGACGACGCGGCTCCCCGCCGGTGCCTCGGTGTCGATCACGACCCGGTGGATACGGAAGATGACCGAGTCCTCCGGGAGCGGGTAGCGCCACGCCTCGAGTTCCGGGTGCCCGACCTCGGTCGTGACCATGTACATCATCCCCACCCCGCGGCCGTCGTGCTGGAAGGTCGCGATGCGGCGAGAGTCGGGGGACCACTTGAGCACGGGACGGTTACTTTTTACCCAGCCCGCGTTGTTCGTCGCGTAGCCGAAGTCTTCGACCCCGTCCTCCGTGAGTCGGGTCTCCTCTCCGGTGGCCAGGTCGCGGAGCCAGAGGTTGTGTTCGCGGATGAAGGCGGCCTTCGTCCCATCCGGCGACACGATGTCGAAGCGGCCGACCGGCGTGGCTTCGGGAGACGGGACCGCATCGCAGCGGTCGGGGTCGAGGCCGCAGGCGTACGTGTCCCCTTCGACCTCGACCTCCAGGCGGACCGACCCGGCCTCGAACGCGAGGTCTCCCCATGGGAGGGCGAAGGCGGTGTGTTCTTCGCCGCTCGCCGCCGAGAGCGCGGTAGCCATGCGCGCGTGGTCGAAGGCGCGCTCCCGCGTCCCCGCGGCCGGATCGATGACGACGTACTCGGTGCCGCCCTCGAACCGGTTCCGATACCAGAACCGTCCGTCCTCCAGCCACACGGGGAGGACGGAAGCCCCGAGCACGAGGGGGTTCGTGTGGCTCGCAAGCCGCCCTTCCGCCCGCTCGTAGTCCGCCGCCGCCAGGGCGGCGGGCGATCCCTGCCCTGAAACCGGGGAGGCGGCTGCGCAGAGGACGGCCGACAGCAAGAAGGCAGACAAGGCCGGGGCACGACCCGCTGAAGGGAAGCGATGGTCATCGCGGAAGCGGCAGTGAATTTTCGACGTTCGGAGCATGGACCAGCCTGGAGTTTATTCTCGTTTCGTGAGTCGCGTGACGAGTCTGTCGCCACACTTGATCAGTCTCACAGCCTCACGCTTGCCACGACACTCGATGAGATTCCCTGGTTTTCTGAGCCCGCCAGGTCGGCCCACCTGTTGTGAACTTCCATCGCCACCTGCTCGTAGCCCGCTTCAAAGAGCCCGGCATCGCCCATCTCGATCTCCGTGACGCGCGCTCCGTCCTTTTCTTCCGGCGGATGAAACCGCCACACTCCCACTCGGTCCGGGTGCAGGGCGGGTTCACGGCGGTCGTCCACCTGTGACAGACGAATCAGATTGGCCAGTTCCTCCAGGACCCACTCGCTGTGAGTAGTGATCACGATGCGGACCCCGGCCTCCACCAGCTCCGCGAGGCGGCGCGTGACTTCCACCTGCATCGCTGGATGCAAGTGAGCCTCGGGCTCCTCGATGATCAGCACATCTCCAAGACGCACCAGGTGGCGCAGATAGAGAACGATCGGCGCCAGCTCCGACACCATGGACGACGCCTGTGTCAGAGGCAGATCGCGCCGCCAACCGGCCGGACGGTAGAGAAACTCCGGATAGTTCGCCGCAGTCGAATCCGTGCGGACCGCTCCTCGCAGGACCGCCTGCTCGAAGTGCTCGGCGAGCGGCTGGATCGTTTCCGATGGCCGGACCGCGGCTGCGGGAAAGGGCGCCTGCGGACGGCCCAGCGTGAGCAGCTGATCCAGGAAGTCGGCGAGCACGCCGGGCAACAGCGGCAGGTCATCCGTGGGCCTCAGTCCCGCACTCCCGGCGCTGCGAATCAGTGAACTGACAACCACTCGATGGCTGTGCATCACGCCCGTCCGGTCGGCCGGGAGATAGTAAGCCGACCGCTGAAACGGATGCAGGAGCGATTGGCGGACGCGTACGGTCAGCAAGCGGAGCAGCCGATCCAGATCCCGGTCCGCACCGGGTTCCGATACCATACCCAAACTCAGGAGAGGATTCTGCATCTCTTTGAGGACGGACTCGAGGCTGTCGGGCGTGCAGTCTCCGAAGACCGATGGTTGGCCACCGATCCGCCCGGAAAGGCTGATGTCGTCGCCTTGGCTGTTGAAGCCGTAGTCCAGGTTGCCCGAACTGCTCGGGCGCGGGATCCGAAGAGATACGCGCGTGGCGGCCCGCTGCCCGTGACGGACCAGGCGCTCAAGGGAATCCACTCCGAAACACCAGCGCATTTTTTCAGCCAAGCCTTGGGCAAGACCTTGGGGCTGTTCGACGGAGCGCCGGACCGACGATTCAACGGAGCGTGGGAAAGGAGCCGCCCCCTCCTCGGCCTCGACTTGCGACAACCAATCGCGCAGGTCTCTCGAAGTAGCCTCGTCGAGGTCCGTGCCCCCCCAGACGAACCGCGTGAAGTAGTCCACGCCAGTTGGCGATGCGGGGAACCGCTCGCTGAACGAACGGTGCAGAGCGTACAGTAGCGTCGCGAGGTAGGACTTTCCCGTGTTGCTGGGTCCAACGAACACGGTAAGCGGGCGCAGATCGACCGCAGATTCGGCGAGGGGGCCGAGGTTTCTCGCCTCCAGGCGGAAGTCCCCCGATGTGCCGGGTAGCGGGTCCTCGTTCATCTGCCTGCAGCCAAGCTGTTCATGCCGATCAACATGCGCTCTCCTAACCTCGATTCGAGCGAGACGAACGTAACCGACCGCCCCATGGCCCCCAAGCGCCGCTGCTCACCGGACGTATCCTACGTCGGCCCGATGGCGGACACCCATGCCCAGCTGGAGGCGGCCTCCCGGCCCAGGTCTTCGAGATCGAAGCCTTCGGGGACCCTGTCTCCCACGTCGGACTTCGTGATGAAGCGCGTCACGGGCGAAGCCGCGATCCCTCGGTCCCGCAGCGCATCGATGACTCGCACGCCGAACCGGTTCCTGACGGCCGGGTCGATCTGGCCCACCTCCCCTTCGTACACGGACCAGATATCCACAACCTCATCGCCGTACCATGACTCGCGTCCCCGAATCCAGATGTCCGTGAACGTGACCTCCGGGAACGTCTCCCGCACCATCCGCTGGAGCAGCTCCCTGATTTCGGGCAGGTTGTCCTTGGTAATCGTGGCGATCATCGTCCGACCTCCTACCTGAGAGTCCCTCACCGCCCCCACTCTGCGTCAGACCCTCAACGTGCCCTCAACCGCCGCGTCCAACCAGTTTTCGTATGCGACCCCGGTCTACATGCCCCCTTCGGGAGTCGGAGGCAAATTGTTCGGTGGTGCGCCAAGCGGGTAGATTCTAGTGAGGGCCTTCGACGAGTCCGTAGAGGGCCACGGTGGGGACGTCGAATTCGTTGCGCTGCCTGACGAGCACCCAGTCCGGGCCGGCGTCGAGGATGACTGAACCGGCGGGCATCATGAGGCGGCGCATCCATGTGCCGTCGCGGTCCAGAAGGTGCAGTTCCTCTCCGGGCGCCCGCCAGCCGTGGGTTCGGAGCCATACACCGCCTTCCGGCAGAGCGAACGCGGCTTCGTACGCGGGGAAGCGCTCCGGCAGGTAGGCCCGCCTCTCCGGCCAGACCTCCCGTTCGAAGTGGCGGCGTCCCTCCCTGTCGGAATACCGGTCCAGGCCCGAGAGGTAGTCCCGGTACCGCTGCACCTGCTCGTCGGTGACGGCGAGGTCTGGGCCGGCCCAGCGGGCGATGCGGGTGACCCGTCCCGTCCAGTCCACATGCTCCAGCCTGTAGTCATCGGATGTTCCGAACCACACGCCGGTGGTCACGGTCGCGAAGACCATGTCGCGTCCCCAGTAGCTGGGTCGGACCGTGCCCATCGAAATCCGGGTGCGTTCGGTCCCGGGAATCCCGGAGCGCAGGGTGGTCACGCTGTCGTCCAGCGCATACCGGAGAGACACTTGCCAGCGCCACTGTTCGCCCACCGTCCGTTCCAGGATGCTCCGCCGGTCGTCCGGCCACGGCGTGAAGACGAGGCGTCCATCGACTGAGCAGGCGGGTTCCCCGTACGGATTCACGCCGGTCGAGTTGAGCTGGCGAGTGTCGACCACGTTTCCTTCAGCATCCAGCTCCGTGATCCGGTCCTGGACCCAGTCGAAGACGGTGATCGCCGCGCCCGGGCAGTTCCGGAGAAGACGCAGGCCCCGGTACTCGCCGGGTCCGTCGCCCTCGCGTCCGCTCGTCCACAGGTGCCGTCCGTTCGCTTCGTACCGGCGGACGTTGTGGCTCTGCTCGTCCGCGACGACGATGCTGCCGTCATCCAGGCGAACCGCGCCTGCCACATCCCCGAAGATGTACTCGAGCGGACCATCCAGCATGCCGATCCGGACCAGCGGCTGGTCGGCGATCGTCAGGTCGAGGTCGCGGGGCGCCGCGCTCTCGACCACCTCCTGGGCCCCGATGGGCGCAGCGGCGACCGCTGTAAGGGCGAGCGTCGCCAGCATGAGGCGGAATGGCTCAGCATCACATCGCCCAAGGGGTGGATTCACCGCGGTCAAGGCGTAGCCGACGCGTCCACCTCGGCGCGGAGGGCGTCGATGCGGCGGGCAACGCCCTCTTCGTAGCCGGACTCCTCGAAACCCTCGCGCTTGAACTGGATCGTTCCGGCCTGATCCAGATAGAACGTGGTCGGATAGCCGAGGATCTCGTAGTCCAGGGCGAGCCCCCGCTCGTCGAACAGGACGGGGAACGTGAAGCCGCCGTCCTCGATCTGCTGCGCGACCTGCTCGCGGGGAGAGCCCGCCGTTGCGACGGTGAGGAACACGACATCGTCGTCGTCTTCGTACGTCTTCAGGAGTTCGACGAAGTGCGGGAACTCCTGGAGGCAGGGGCCGCACCACGTCGCCCAGAACTTGAGCACGACGATCTTCCCGACCAGGTCGCTCAGCCGCCACTCGACGCCGGTCTGGTCGGCGAGCGCGAACTGCGGCGCTTCGCGGTCGATGCGCTGGCCGAGTTCCCGCCGCTCCATCTCCTCTTCCACGATGGGACGGCGCACGGCGAGCCTCTCTTCGACCGTCGCCGGTGAGAGGCCGGCGGCTGCGGCGGCTTCGTCCGCGAGGGGCTCGTACCGGGACCCGCCGAATGCCAGCGCCTCCACGAAGGCGTCCAGCGCCTCGGCCGGCCGGTCCGTACGCAGGAGATGGCGTCCGTACTCTCCGAGCGTGTTGGCATCCCTCGACTCGTTCGCCAACTGCTCGAACAGCTCGCCGGCCGCTCCGGTCTCCCCGAGTTGCCTGAGCGCGCGGGCCTGGAGGATGCGGGCCACGTCGATATAGTCCTGTCGCGACCGCTCCCGCGCGTCGCCCCTGAGGCCGGGATACAGGTATCCGGGACTGTGGGCTCGAAGGTCTTCCTCGATCGCGAGCGCTGCCTCGAGCACGACCTGCGGCTCGATCCCGAAGTAGAGCAGGCCGCGGAGCGCCGAGAACACGCCTTCCCGCCAGCGGACCACGTCCATCGAGGCAGCGAAGAGCCGCCGGGCCACGTCGGGTTCGAGCGGCGCATGCGGCGGTTCCGCGGCGACGGTC
This sequence comes from Gemmatimonadota bacterium, assembly GCA_022820995.1. GTDB lineage: Bacteria > Gemmatimonadota > Gemmatimonadetes > Palauibacterales > Palauibacteraceae > Palauibacter. Next base: position 31,451 of record JAJEEM010000060.1, read on the forward strand.
GCGGCGCCCCACACGGTCCTGGTGCTCGGCGCATCGCCGGCGATCGAAGCGAGCGCACTCCGCGTCACGACCGTGTGGCTGCGGTCTACCCACGCGCCGCGTCTCCCGAGATCCGGCGACTTCAGCCCCTCGGTGACGAGGCGCGGCATGTCGACCGTGCTATCCGCATACCCGAGCCGGGCCATGTCGAAGTCGATGGTCAAGTCCCAGTACCGCGGATCGTCCGCCAACACGCCCCGGTCGGGTGCCGCCTCGAGTCGTTCCAGCCAGCGGTCCGCGTCTTCTTCCCGGCGGAGCAGTCTGAAGTCGTATCCCGCCGCGAGCCTGTACAGGACTGGTGCCGCGACGTCCGGATCGCCTTCGGCCTCGGCCGCGAGCGCGTCGAGCGCGGCCCCGACCGAATCCCTCACGACCTGGCCTCGATCGCCTTCCTGCCGTTCGGCGAGCGCGACGCGGAGCGCATCCGCGGCGTGGAGCAGGATCTGGTCATCCGGCCGGATCGCCCGCGCCTCGGCGAGGATCGCTCCGTACGCGTCCAGCTGTCCGAGGTCCTCGGCCGCGTCCTGTGCTTCGCCGTAGATGACGGGACGGGCCGGCGCGCGGCGGAGCGCCTCGGGGAGGACCCGGAGGATTCTCTCACCGTACCGCCGATCGGTTTCGAAGATGCCGGCCCAGCGAAGATCGTGGATGTAGCCTTCCCAGGCGGCGGGATCGCCGGGTTCCAGTTCGAGCACCCGCTCCCAGGCCCGCACGGCTTCCGCATGCAGGCTGAAGTAGCTGGCGAGCGTGGCGTACTGCCGGTGTGCCTCGGCGTCATCGGGGGATGCGGCGCGCGCCGAATCGTAGCGGGCCATGGCGCGCTCGAACTCGATGGCTTCCACGTCGGCGGCCGCGTCGGCCATCAGTTCCGCGTGCGGGCGGGCGTCGCCGCACCCCGTCAGGACCGACAGGCACATCGCCGTGAGGGTCAGGTGCTGTCTCATGGATTCACTCCTGTGGCCTTTCGAGACGCCTCGCCCGGCGATGCCGGGACGGGTCCCGGGAAGCGCGGATCACGCCGGATCGATGCTTGGTGTCACGATCAGGATGAGCACGGGCGCGTCCGCGGATCGGCGAGCCGATCCCAGCACTACCCTCTGGCCGTCGCGCATCGTGACCGATGCTTCGAGAAGAGGTAACGGCACCATGTCCGTAAGGGTCACCGTGGCGCGCACGGTCCCCTGGGTACGGCGCGCACGCATCTCCGCACTGATCGCCAACGGAGTCCGGGAATCGTCCAGGGCGATTCTCTGGCGCCCGCTCCCGGTGACCGTGCCGGGGCTGAAATATGACAGACCGATGTTCAGCACCGAGGTCGACAGGAGCCGGTATCCCTGGAAGTTGAACAGCTTCTTGAGTTCGCTCACGACGTCGCTGATCTCGGGATCGTCATCGGTGAAACCGTCGGCCTCTACGAGGTGAAAGACGAGCTGCACGTTCTGCACGGTCTCCGCGGCGTCCTCGCGCTCCTGCGCGCCCGCCAAGCCCGGAAGCGTGCCGAGGGCCAGCGCCACAAGCAGAGCACATCGGAGACTCTTGCTGCCCCATTTGTCGATCATCTTGCCGATCATCAGTCACTCTCCTCCGGGCTGAGCAGCCATACGACGGCGATGTCGGGGTCGTTCGTGGGGAAGACCACGAACGGCCTGTCCGCCTCCACGTCCATTTCGCTCACCATGCTTCGCGGGGGAGCCGGAAGCGGACCGCCCACTTCCTCGATGGTGCCGTTGGGCAGCAGAAGCAGGGCCGTTACGACCGCAGCCGCCGCGAGCGGACCCGCGGTCCACTTCCACGAGGAGTGCCGGTGCCGGCGCACGGGGACCGTCGGGCCCTGCACCGGGATGGCGGGATCAACCATCGCGTCGGGGAGGCGTTCGCTCACCTCGTTCGCCATCGCCGACAGGACGGCGTGCATGTTCCGTTCATCCCGCGCGATCCGCTCGGCGTCCCGTCCAGTCATCGTTCCCCTCCGGTCTCCCTCTCCACGGGTCGCCCCAACATCTCCTTCCGCATCCTGCGCCGCGCGCGAAGCAGGTGGACGCGCAGCGTGTTCGGGTTCATCTCCAGCAGCCGCGCCGCTTCCACTGGTCTCAGCCCCTGCAGGTCCACCAGATCGAAGACCTCCCGCTGCATCATGGGCAACTCCGTCACGAGAGCCCGGATCAGTCGTAGCGTTCGCTCCATCTCGATGTCATCGAGCGGGTCGTCCAGTTGCGGCGTGCGGGCCGCGGTCAGCCACTCCGCCTTCTCGGCCAGCCGCTGCTCCTGCCGCTTCGCGCGCTGGAGATCGAGGCTCGCGTTCCGCGTGATCCGGTAGACCCAGCTCGTCACCCGGGAGCGGCCATCGAAGCTCGCGACCGAGTTCAGCGTCTTCATCAGGACGAGTTGCGCGACATCCTCCGCGTCGTCCGGGTCGCCGGTCATGACCAGGGCCCACCGGCACACCAGGGGACGGAGAGCGCCCGCCAGCCTCTCGCGCGCCCCTCGCTCTCCCTTCCCGGCCCTCCGGGCCAGATCCAGGATCTCTCGGTCGGAGAGCATGGCGCCCCCGGTCCCTTCCCCCTCGGGTGTACGGGTGGCTCTACATCCTGCCGCTGTCGTTTCGAGAAGTGAGACGGCGTTGATGGTAGCAGCGTTTACCGTGCCTCGGGCACCATTTCGTCGTCAGCCGCCGGTTTCTTCCAGTTCGTAGAGGGCCACGGTGGGGATGTCCAGTTCGTTGCGCTGGCTGAGGAGCACCCAGTCGGGGCCGATGTCGAGGACGGCCGCGCCGCGGGGGAACGTGAGGCGGCGCAACCACACGCCGTTCGCGTCGAGGAGGTGCAATTCCTCGCCCGGCGCGTGCCAGCGGAAGGTCTTGACCCACACGCCGCCGTCCGGCGAGGCGAAGAGGGCCTCGTACGCCGGCAGACGCTCCGGCAGGTCATCCCGCCAGCCCGGCCAGGTTTCCCGCTCGAAGCGCCGACGGCTCGCGGGATCGTCGTAGGTGCGCGCCCAGGCTTCGCCGTACCGGTCCACCTGGTCGTCGGTGACACCCAGGTCCGGACCGGCCCAGCGGGCGATGCGGGTGACCCGGCCCGTCCAGTCGAGGTGCTCGAGTCCGTAGTCGTCGGCCGTTCCGTACCACACCCCAGTCCCGACGGGCGCATACACCATGTCCTTGCCCCACTGCCGCGGACCGCTGTTTCCCGGCATCAGGAAGATGCGCTCGGCGCCCGGGATCCCCGAGCGGAGGGTGGCCACGTCCTCGCCCTCGGCCGACATGAGGGCCGTGTGCCACCGGTAGAAATCCCCCTCGGCCAGATCTTCCTCGTAGCTCGCGCCCAGGTCGTCGGGCCACGGCTGGTACACGAGGCGGCCGTCGGGTGCGCAGACGAGGCCGCCGTAAGGGCGCACGCCGGCTGCGAGAAGCGAACGCGTCGCGAGTACGTTGCCGTCGAGATCCACCTCGGTGATGCGGTCCAGATTCCAGTCGAAGACGGTGAGCGGCGCCCCGGGACAGTTCCGGAGAAGCCGGAGCCCCTCGTACTCGCCCGGACCCTCGCCCGGCCGTCCGCTGGTCCAGAGGTGGCGCCCGTTGGCGTCGAATCGGCGGAGGTTGCCGCTCTGCTCGTCCGCGACGACGACGCTCCCGTCTTCGAGACGGACCGCGCCCGTAACGTTGCCGAAGATGTATTCGAGCGGCCCATCGACGATGCCGACCCGCAGCAGCGGCTCCTCCGCCAGAGTCAGGTCCGCATCGCGCGGGGCCGCGCTCTCGACCACCTCCTGGCCGGCGAGCTGCGGCGCCGCGAGAGTCGAGAGGGTCAAGAGGAGTACGACGCCGCCTGGAAGGCCGAAGCTGGTTCGCTGCATGTCGCCCCGCGGGGAGGTGTAGACAGGGAACATCGATCTCGGACTGGGGACACAGATTCGACGCGGGAGAGTTGCGTTACGTTTACCTCACGCGCGCCGGGGCTCGATTCGCGAGCGGAACCACTCGGCGATCGCTTCTTCGTCGAGTTCGCCCGCGGCGAGGGCCCACATCTTCGTCGCAACCTCCTTCTCGGGCGCGACCAGGTCGAGTCCGTTGAGGCCGAGAAAGATGACCGCCGTCAGGAACGAGATCCGCTTGTTTCCGTCCCGGAACGGGTGCCCCGAGCAGATGACGAACGTGTAGGCAGCGGCCAGACGCGGCAGGTCCGACCCCGGGCCGTACGCCCACCGCTGCCGCGGGCGGGCCAGAGCTGCCTCGAGCGCGCCCTCGTCGCGAAGGCCGATCAGGCCGCCGTGTTCGCGAACCTGGTCGAGTTGGACCGCCTCCACGACAACCCGCGGAACCCATCGCGGCTCCCGCCGGGTCACTTCGCGAGTTCTCTCAGCGCCCTCCGGTACCGTTTCTGAGCCTCGACCGCGATGGCCAGTCCGTCCTCCACCTCCGGATCGTAAGGACTCAGCAGGATCCCGTTCGCCGTCTCGACCGCCAGCACTTCGTCGCCCGCCTCGAGGTGGAGGCGTTGCGCCATGTCCCTGGGGAGCGTGGCCCCGACCGACCCGCCCATCCGCCTCAGTTTGACGCTTCGAACCATGCATCCTCCCAAGTAGCACCTCAATGCTACGCTACCCCTGGCCCCTCGTTCCTGCAAGGCGTTTCCGTGGCCGCCCCGGGTGGCCGCTTCGCGTGTCCTCGTCGGTCCCTGAACCGGACCGTATGATTGAGGGTTGGAAGTTGCGGACCCGGTTCACCTTTCGTGCAAGAGGTTCAGATGCGTGCCCTGTCAGTCGCCCTCGTTCTTCCCGTCGCACTCGTCGCCCTGCCGCCGGATGCACCGCTCGCCGCGCAGGAGCGGCCGTTCACGTTCATGGATGTGCAGGAGATGAAGCGCGCCGGCTCGTGGACCCCGAGCCCGGACGGCGCGTGGATGCTCTACACCGTGACGACCCCCGACTGGGAGGCGGCGGAGTCCCAGACCGACATCCACCTCGTGTCGCTGAGCGAGGGCGTCGCGTCGGATCGCCGGCTCACCTACACGGAGGACAAGGACGAGCGGAGTCCGAGGTGGGCTCCCGACGGGTCGTTCTTCCTCTTCGCCTCCAACCGGGACGGGGACGACACCCAGCTCTACATGATGCGACACGACGGGGGCGAGGCCCGGAAGATCACGGACGCGGACGAGGGCGTGTCGGGCTTCGCGTTCAGTCCGGACGGAAGCTGGCTCGTCTATCGCTCCGGCGAGAACGGCCGCGAGCAGCTCCACCGGCTGCCGGCCGACGACCTCGCGGGAGCCGAGCCCGAGCAGCTCACCGATGGCGAGGCGGGCGTCGACCAGTGGGATTTCTCCCCGGACGGAAGCCGCATCTACTTCGCGCGTCCCGACTCCTTCGATGAGGACGAGGTGAAGCGGCGCGAGGAAGGCTTCACGGTCGACGTGCGAAACGCGGTCACGCCCCTCTCGAGCCTGTGGAGCGTCGATGTCGCGTCGGCCGAGGAGCGCCGCGAGACCGACGATGCGTCGTACAGCGTCAACAGCTTCACGCTCTCCGACGACGGACGCTGGATCGGGATCACCGGCGGCTCGACGAAGCGCTACGAGCGCAACATCACGGCGCAGCGGCTGTACGCGGACCTCTACCTGATGGAGGTGGCGACCGGCGAGATCGAGCGCCTCACCGACAACTACGAGGTCGGCGAGGGCGGGCTCGGCTTCTCCCCCGACGGGCGCTGGATCGCCTTCTCCGCGCCGGACGAGATGGAGCGCTACTCGATGACCGAGAACCGCGTCTACATCCGCGAGGTGGACGACCGCGGGGGCGCGTTCCGGAAGCTGGGCGCGGAGTTCGACCAGAGTTCGAGCGTCGGGTTCTGGTCCGAGGACTCGGAGACGATCTACTTCAACGCCGGCGTCACGGTCACGACGCAGTTGCACGCGCTCGACGTGGAGACGGGCGCGGTGCGGCAACTCACCGAGGAGCGGGCGGCGCTCTCCGTCTCCGAGGATGACGACACCGGCACGATCCTCATCAACTACAGCGACCCGAAGACCCCGCCCACGGTGTTCACGGTGGCGAGCGTGGACGAAGTCCCGGACCGCTCGAAGTGGACGCAACTCGTGGACGTGAACCCGCAACTGCGCGAGGTGGCGTTCGGCGACGAGGCCGAGGTGAACTGGCGCTCGTCGGACGGGAAGATGGTCGGAGGCGTGCTCGTCTACCCGGTCGGGTACGAGGAGGGGACGCGCTATCCGCTCATCGTCGCGATCCACGGGGGCCCGGCGTCGGCGGACATCCTGCGCTTCAACGGCGGCTACAGCGCGCAGGTGTACGCGGGCGCGGGCTACGCCGTGCTCAAGCCCAACTACCGCGGCTCGCGCAACTACGGGAACGCGCACCGCACGGACATCGTCGGCGACTACTTCACGATGGGCTACGAGGACATCATGACGGGCGTCGACCACCTGATCGCCGAGGGGATCGTGGACGGCGACCGCATGGGGGCGCTCGGCTGGAGCGCGGGCGGCCACTGGTCCAACTGGATCCTCACGCAGACGGACCGCTTCAAGGCGATCAGTTCGGGCGCCGGGACGATGAACTGGATCAGCATGTACGCGCAGAGCGACGTGCAGCGGAACCGCCAGTTCTACGTGGGCGACGGCTTCCTGTACGAGGACTTCGACACCTACTTCGACCAGTCCCCGCTGAAGTACATCACGAACGCGAAGACGCCGACGATGATCCACGTCGTGGAGGGCGACCCGCGCGTGCCGAGCCCGCAGTCCGTCGAACTCCACATGGCGCTCAAGAAACTGGACGTGCCGACGGAACTGTTCATGTATCCGGGCCGCAGCCACGGCATCCCGGACCCGCGCAACCGCCTCGTGAAGGCGGTGAGCGAGATGGCGTGGATGGACTACTACGTCCGCGGAATGGGCGAGAAGTTCCAGTGGCGCCAGGTCCTCGAAACGCTCGAAGGCGAGGAGGCCCCCACGGTCGTCTCCGAACGCTGATCCGGCGCCTGCCTTGAAGCGAGCGTTGAGCCGCCTGGTCTGGCCGGCGGTCCGGATTGCGGCCGCCGTCGCGGTCGTCGTCGTCCCCTTCGGTTACGCGGTCACGGGGAACCACACCGACGTGCTGCTGGGCGCGGGGTGCGGGGTGGCCATCGGCGGGGGGGTCGGCCTCCGCGGAGGGTCGGGGAACCGTTCGGGGACCGGCATCCTTATCGGCTCGATGATCGGGGTCGTCGCGGCGTTCCTGGTCGGGGGGCTGAGCGTCGGCTGGGGCATCATCATTCCGCCCCTCGGCCCCCTGGCGCTCGGCCTGATCGGCGGGTTCGACCGGTCTTCTCTCTCCGGGTATGGGGCTGTGACCCGGGAGACCTTCATCCTCGCCGTCCTGCTGAGCCTGGGCTTGATCCCCGGGCTGGTTGCGGGCGGTGTCGATCTCGCACCGCTCGTGGCGGCGTTTCCGCTGGGGGCCGTGCCCTGGACCGCGCTGCTGATCGGCCTCGTCAGCCGTCGGCGCGAGGGATGGGACGGTGCCCGGCCGCCCCTGCTGCTGGTCCTCGGCGCGGTGGCGCTACCCGTTCTGATGGGTCTGTTGTTCGGTTTCGGGGTTGTGCGGGAAGACATCGGGCTGTCCGGCATCGCCGCGGTCCTCTGGATCGTCCTTGTAATAGCCCTCCCGCTCCTGGCGCTTCCGCTGACCGCGTTTCTTGCGGGGCGCGCCGCCGCCGTGTGGCTCCGTCCGCGGCTCCAGGTGTACGGCCAGCTCGCCGCCTACCTGCGCGTCATGTGGGTCCCGATCGGCGGGTTCGCGGTCGGCTACCTCACGATCATTTTCCTGTTCGCCGGATTCTACGGGATGCTGGAGCGCTTCAGCCCCGGCGCGTTCGCCGGCGCCGGCCCCGGGGTCGCGGGCTGGCTGTCGTTCGCGTTCTTCAACGCCCTGGCCCAGGACTACGCGGCCATCGTCCCCGTCTCGGTCGGCGCCCGCATGCTGGTCGGCCTCCACCTGATCCTCTCGGTCGGCTGGGCGCTGGTGCTGTTCGCGGCGGTGATGACCTCCATCGAGCCGAAGCTCGCCCGCATCGCGAAGCGGCACGCCGAGGAAGAGGCCGACTGACGAACGGACGGCTCGGGACAGGCGCCGGGGCTACCGGTCCTTCGCCGGCGCGCGACCCTGCCCGCTGCGCCTCCACCAGCGCGGCACCGCCGTCGCATGCACGTCGTAGCGGTGCCGCAGGTCGATGATGTCGCGCGGAGAGCCCAGGATCGTCAGGCGGTCGCCGGTCTCCATGACGGTGTCGTCGTGGGGCACGATGAGCTGTCCGCGCCGGCGGATCATCGCGGCGAGCGTGCTCTCCGGAAGCGCCATCTCCTCGATCGCCATCCCGGCCAGCACGCTGCTGGCGCCCGCGGACAGCACCTCCACGATGAGCATGCGCTCGTCGCGCAGCATGACCTCGCGAAGCTCCAGGTCGTCCTCCGCCTCGAGCCACTCCGTCAGGAAGCTCTCGTCGTCCACGCGACCGGCGATCTGCGCCAGGATGCGCAGGTGGCGGCCGGGGTCGGCGGTGGGGCTGGCGAGGAAAAAGGCGGCCTGGATGAGTTCGTCTTCGGCCGGCGGCACGTCGGGCTCCCCCGTGTCGATCTCGATCCCGCCGCGAACGCGGGCGAGGACCATGCGCGGTCCGGAGATCGAATCCAGGTGCAGGTGCGGCAGGACGACGCCCTGTGACATCGGCGTAAGACCCGTGCCCGTGCCTTCCAGGAGTCCCTGCTCGACGCGGGCGGCGTCGACTCCCAACTGCCGCGACAGCGCCCGCGACGCGCGGTCGACCAGCTCCGAGAAGTAGACCGTGCCCTCGTAGTCCAGCACATCGGAAGAGGCGATGAGTTCCTCGAAGGGGTCGGCGTCGCGCAACCCTTTCTCCTTCAGGATCCCGCGCAACTCGCGTTCCAGCCCCTCGTTCCGCTGCTGGCCGAGGCGTTCGAAGACGTGGTAGATCGCGCCCTCGCGGCGAACGTGGTCCCGGGCGTAGACGCGATACCAGAGGATGCCGAAGGCGACGAACGCGACGCTGAAGAGGGTCGCCATCCATCCCATTTCGACGATCAGCGGGAACGGGACGACGAGGCCGACGATCTGGACCCACGGGTAAAGGGGAGCCCGGAAGCCGGGGTCGTACGGCACGAGGCCGCTTTCGCGCATCACGATCACCGCGAGGCACGCCAGCGCGAACATGATGAGCTGGAAGGCGCTCGCAAGCTTCGCGATGCCCGATGGATCGAAGAGCGCCAGCCACAGGACGATCAGCCCCGCAGTCGCAAGGATGGCGACCCACGGCGTGCCCCAGCGGCTGATCCGCCGCATGGCCGCCGGCAGCACGTGGTCGCGGCTCATCGCCAGCGGATAGCGGCTCGCGGACAGGACCCCGGCGTTGCCGACCGAAGTGAAGGCCAGGATCGCGGCCACGGTCATGACGACCTCGCCGGCGGGGCCCGCGACGGCCCTGGCCATCACCGCCGCCGGGGCCAGGTTGCCGCCGCCGGCCGAGAGGGCCTCCACGCCGACCGCCCCCACCATCGCCCATGTGCCGAGTACGTAGACGAGCAGCACCGTGACGAAGGCCAGCAGCATGCCCAGCGCCAGGTTGCGGTCCGGATTCTTCACCTCCTCCGAGACCGAGGCCACGTGGGTAATCCCCATGTAGGAGACGATCACGAGCCCCACGGTGGAGAGGAACGGCGAAGCACCCAGATCGAACGCTCCATCGAAGGCGCCCGGGTCCACGGCCGTCACGCCGGCCCCGATGAGCCAGCCCAGCATGGCCAGTAGAACCACGGTCAAAACCATCTGGATGGAGCTGGTCTTCTTGGCGCCGAAGACGTTGACCGCGGCGAAACCCATCGCGAAGGCGAAGGCGATCGGGCCGGCGGGGGCCCGGGGAAAGTAGACCTGCAGGTAGGCGCCGAGACCCACGAGCGCAAAGGCGGATTTGAGCGTCAGCGTCGTCCAGGTGCCGAAACCGCCGATCGCGCCCACCCTCTGGCCCATGCTGCGGTCGAGGAAGTAGTAAATCCCGCCCGCCCGCGGCATGGCGGTCGACAACTCGGCCATGCTGAGGATTCCGGGCAGAAGCAGGAGGCCCGCGAGCAGGTACGCGGCGGGGATCGCGCTCCCGGCCTGGGCCGCGGCGAGGCCGGGCAGGAGGAAGAAGCCGGAGCTGAGCGTCGCGCCGGTCGCGATGGCGTATACATCGAACAGCCCGAGTTCGCGCTTGAGTGTGGCCATGGCCGCGGTGTGGCTCCGTACGCTGGTCGTAACGATGGTCGTACCGGCCGGTCGGACTGGTGCCGGGACGCGCAGGGGACGAACATCCTCAGATGACGTTCGACATCGTATTTGTGCTGGGTCTGACCCTGGCGGCGCTCGTCCTGTTCGCCCTCGACCGGCTGCGGCTGGATCAGATCGCCATGTCCGTGCCGGTCGTCCTCCTCCTGAGCGGCATACTCACGCCGGCCGAAGCCGTGTCGGGCCTGTCGAGCCGCGCGACCGTGACGGTCGGCTCGATGCTCGTCCTCGGCCTGGGGCTTCGCAAGACCGGTCTCGTGTCCGCCATCGGGGCCTGGGCGCGAACCGCTCCCCTGGGCGGCAAGTACTCCCGCATGTTCGCGCTCTGCCTCATCTGCGCGCTTCTCTCGCCCTTTCTCATGACGACCGCCGTCGTGCTGGTGTTCCTGCCCGTCTTCGTCGCGCTCGCCGAGCAGTCCGAGGAGCCGGCCTCGCGGTATCTCATGCCGCTCTCCTTCGTCTCGATTCTCGGGGGCACGGTCACCCTGATGGGGACCTCCACCAACCTGGTCGTGCACGGCGAAGCGATGAGGCGAGGGTTCGATGACCTCCACATGTTCTCGATCACGCCGCTCGGCCTGATCTGTCTCGCGGTGGGCCTGCTCTATCTCTTCACTGCCGGCCGCGTACTCCTGCCGCGGCGCGTCCGGCCGCCGGACCTCTCCAGCAAGTACGACATCCGCCGCTTCGTCACGGAGCTGCACGTCCCGGAGGATTCGCCGGCGAACGGCCGCTCGCTGGCCGAACTCAAGTGGGGCGAACGGTACGGCGTCACCGTGCTGGACATCGAACGCGGGGAACAGGAGATCACGGCGCCGCACGGAGACCGCCACATACGGCCGGGCGACGTCCTCTACGTGCAGGGAGCCGCCGAGCGCCTTCTCGAACTCGCGCGCCGGCAGCGACTCGAGACGCCGAGGGAGCGGAAGGAGCAGGGACTCGACCTGGCCGGCGGCGGCCGGCTGGTCGAAGTCCTCGTGGCGCCCGGCTCGAGTCTCGTGAGCCGGACGCTTCGCGATCTGAACTTCGCGCAACGCTACGATGCGGCCGTGCTCGCGATCCAGCATCACGGCGTTACCGTAACGGAACGACTGGCGGAGGTCTCGTTCCGCGTCGGCGACCTCCTCCTGGTGCACGGGAGGGCGAACGCGCTCGGGCGCCTCGTTGAAGACCCCGGATTCGTCCCCGTGGGGGAAGTGAAGACGCAGGCCGGGAGCAGACCGCGAGCCGGCGTGGCTGCCGGGATCCTGGTCGCCGTCGTGCTCAGCGCCAGCCTCGGCCTCCTCGACATCATGACGGCCGCGCTCACCGGCGTCGGCCTGATGGTGTTCACGCGCTGTGTGCGCGTCGAGGAGATCTACGCGGAGGTGGAATGGCTGGTCATCTTCGTGCTGGCCGGCCTGATTCCGCTCGGGGTGGCGCTCGAGACCACCGGGGCGGCGGAGCTGCTCGCGCATTGGGTCGTGACGCTGACGGCGCCGCTGGGAGAGGTCGGGCTCATCGCGGCCTTCTACCTGGTGACCGTCCTCATGACCGCCATCGTGTCGAACGCGGCGACCGCCGTGATGCTCACCCCGGTCGCGATCCTCGCGGCCACGCAGGCGGGCGTAAACCCGTATGCGCTCCTCATCGCGGTGATGTTCGGGGCATCGGCCTCCTTCGTCACGCCCTTCGGTTATCAGACCAACGTGATGATCTACGGGCCGGGCGGATATCGCTTTTCGGACTTCGTGAAGGTGGGTGGCCTGCTCAACCTCATCCTCCTCGTCACGGCCAGCCTCCTCATCCCTCTCTTCTGGCCCAGCTAGCTTGATCTGGCTGGCAGTCCGGATCGCGGCCGCCGTCGCCCTCGTCGTCGTGCCCTTCGGCTACGCGACCGCGGGCAGCAACGGCGGCGTCGCGGTCGGCGCCGGATGCGGCCTCGCCATCGGCGCCGCGGTCGGTTTCAGCGGGAATCGAGGGCCGAGGCCGTGGACCGGCATCCTGGTCGGCTCGCTGGTGGGGATCGGTGCCGTGCTCGCCTCCACTGTGGCGGTCACAAGCGGAACGATCGCCATGTCGCCCGTTCTCGCGCTGGGCGTCGGTCTCATCCACGGCGAGGACCTGTTGGACGGTGTCGGCGGAACCTCCTTCTCGGGATACCGGGATGCGTTCAGGGAGACGCTGTTCGTGTCCGTCATGCTCGCGCTCGGACTCCTGCCCGCCATCTATGCGCTGGCGGCGCCGTCGCTCTTCGTGGACATCTTCCTGTTCGTGCCCTACGTCGCGGTGTCGGCCGGCCTCCTCAGCCTCCGCGCCGAGGGATGGCGCGACACCCGTCCTCCGGCGCTGCTGGCGCTCGCCACCGTCCTCACGCTTGCGTATGCGGGGGCCGCGATCGTGACCGGGCTGAGGGGTGACGACCCCGGGTTGGGCATCGGCCCCGTCCTGGGAATCGCGGGCGCCCTGCTGCTCCTCGAACTGGCGGTCACGGCAGCCTTCTTCGTTTTCGGGCGCGCGGCGATCATCTGGGTCCGGCCGCGATTTCGAGTGTACCGCGGCCTCGCCGACTACCTGCGCGTCATGTGGATCCCGGTCGGCGGGTTCGCGATCGGCTACCTGACGATCATCGTCCTGTTCGCCGGATTCTACGGAATGCTCGCCCGATTCAATCCCGGCGCGTTCGCGGACGCCGGTACCGGGATCGTCGACTGGCTGTTCTTCGCCTTCTTCGCCGCCATCGGCCAGGACTTCGCGACCATCGCCCCGGTCTCCGTGACGGCGCGGGCGCTCGTCGGCGTTCACCTGATCCTCTCGGCCGGCTGGGTCGTCGTCCTGTTCGCCGCGGTGATGACCTCCATCGGACCGAAGCTGGACCAGATCGCCAGACGCCACGCCGAGGCGGACGGCGACTGACGCTCACGCCCCTTACCCCAGCATGCCGTGATCGTCGAACCAGCGGTACGTGTCCGTGACCGATTCTGCGAGCGGGCGCGGCTGGAACCCGAGTTCCGCCTGCGCCTTGGCGCTGGATATCCGCCGATTGGCATGGGCCATCACGCGGACGGACGCTGGCGTGTAGAGCGGACGACGTCCGCGGCACCGATCCAGGACGACCTGGCAGGGTGCCCATAACCGGGCGGCGAACATCGGGAACTGGAGGCGGGGGGCGGCTACCCCGGTCGCCTCCTGGCAAAGCTCAGCCAGTTCGCGCACGGTGTGCCAGTGACCTGAGACGAGGTAGTTCTCGCCACATCTCGCCCGTGTCTCCGCGGCCATCGTGGCCGCCACGACATCGCGCACATCGACCCAGTCGTAGCCGCCGGCGATCAGCGCGGGAAGCCGCCTGCCGTGGAGGTCGAGCAGTACCTGCCCCATGGGCGACGGCGCGCCGTCCCAGGGGCCGATCACGCTCGTCGGATTAAGGATCACGGCGTCCAGGCCGCGGTCGATGCCGCGGCGGACTTCCACTTCACCGGCAGCTTTCGAACGGTCGTACGGTGCGTCGCGCCGGCTATCCGCGGGACCGCGGCTCTCGTCAAGTACCTCGTCCAGCGGGTGCTGGCCGTAAGCGTGGATCGAGGAAACATGAACCAGGCGCTTCACCCCACATTCGAGGGCCGCTTCCACGACATTGCGGGTGCCCAGGACGTTCGTGCGATGGAATTCCTGCGCCCTGACGGCGCCGATCGAGACCAGCGCGGCCAAATGGAACACGCTTTCCGCCCCCGCGAAGGCGGCGATCAGCGATTCCTTGTCGAGCAGGTCGCCCTTGACCCATGCGATGTCGAGGTCCGCCGCCGTCCCCCGACGCTCCCGATAGATCGCACGGAGCTGACGGGGCCCGTACTTGTCGGCAAGAGCCCGCGTCAACACCCCGCCGATCTGCCCGCTCGCCCCGGTGATCACGCGTACGGTGCGAGGTCGTCCGCCGTCGGGTGACTTCATTGCGGAAGACGCAGTTCGCGAACCGCAGACCGGGTCAGGCGCTGGAGGAGCGGGCGCAGCGGACTCAGACTCGGAGTTCGTGCCGCTGCTCGGCGATCCTGAGCTTGATTCTGTTGCTGGGCGATTGCGACGGCAGCGGATCCATGGGCATCCGCTTGAAGGGGCGGGCCAACTCGATCCTGAAGTGATGCGTGAGCATCAGCAGGTTGATCGCCATGTGCATGTGGGCCCAGCGGCGCCCGAGGCACGAGTGCGTACCCAGCCCGAAGGGCGCGTAGCCTCCGCCGCGATGCTCGTTTCGCGGGGGCGCGTAGCGGTCAATGTCGAACGTCCACGGATCGGGAAACGCCTCTTCCAGGTAGTGCGTAGCCGCCTGCGCAATCAGGAGCTGCGTCCCGACCGGCAATTCGTAACCCTCCACCACGCAGGTGTTCATCACCGTGCGCATCGACATGACCGTGATCGGCGACATCCGCAGAGTCTCCATCAGCACTCGCCGGGTCACGTCGATCCGGTCCGGACTGAGGTCATCCTCGCCGGGATCGCCCTCGGCCCACAACGCATCCGCTTCGGCCGTGACCCGCTCGTACAACTCGGGATTCTGCAGCAGCCAGTAAAGGGCAAAGCCGACCTGGTCGCCCATGTACATGGCGGTCATCAAGATCGCCCCCAGCGGCAGCGACAGGTCCGATTCGGGCAGGAACTGGGGATCAGACGCGTGCAGGGCCAGGTACGCGTCCACGACATCCTTGGGCTTCCCGACCCGCTGCGTGGCCGTATGCGTATTTTGCATACGGTCTATGATCCGTTGCGTGGCCTTCGCCCGGCGGCGCATCGGCAGGGTGTTGAGCATGAAACGCGGCATCGTCTTGACGATGCCAACGTTGAGCACCCGTACCTTGTATTCGAGCGCGTCGGCAATCTCGGCCTGGGTGTCAATGCTGGCCAGGAGCGGCGATGACTGTGCGTTCAGCAATGGCCGCAGCATCGCCTGCACCGGCATGGTGCTGCCGACGTCCCAACTCGCCATGTGCGTGCGGGCCAGATCAAAAAACCTCGTCCAGACGCCTGGTCAAAGTCCTGCGAGAGTACGCGGGCTGCAGCGACTTGCGAAAGCGAAAGTGATCCGCACCGTCAGTCGAGTGCATGGAGCGCGACACGCCATACGCTTTGTCGACGCCCTCGAAATACTCCTTCGACCGCAGGAACACCCGCCCCATGCGATGGGCCCATTGATTCGTCTTCAACCCCGCGAGGACAATCATGTTCTGGCGGAAGGGGAGCCGGAGCTCGAACACCGGACCGTACTTTTCGGCCAAACCGGCGAACCCTGCCGGCAGCCTCCCCTCTCGCAGCTCGCGGTTGAACACCAGGTCACGCAGGGACACGGCCGGGATCGGCTTGGTCAGCGAGGGCCGGCGAAGCGTGGGCGCGACGATGCTCTCGGTCACCGCTGCCGCAATCGCTCGGCCGATCAGGTCCATCTGGCTGACGAACCTGATCCGCTCTTCCGCCTCCTCGTCGATCTGAAACATGTGATGGAACACGTTACAGGCGTTGACGAGACCAGTGATAATCACGTCGCGCGGCTCGGGAATCTCGTCCGCGAAGATGATCCTGGTCAGCCGGGCCTTTACGAACTCGCCCGCCAGGTGGTCTTCCTCCAGCGGTGTATCGCCCGACCGCTGCCGCTTGGTGAACGTATAGAAATCGCCCGGGTGGCGGTCGAGAACCTGCCGCCGAACGAGCCGGTCCAGCGCATGGGAAATCACCGACTCGGCCTGCGGAGCGAGCCGCTCGACCCAGTAGGGGACACTGTGCTGTTTCGTTTCGGTCGCGATCTCCCGCAAGATCGGGTCGAGCGCAGGACGGCCGGTGTCGGTCGAATCGAACAGAATCAGCGACTTCAGATCGGTGTCGATGCGGCCGCGCAGCGACAGTTCACCCAGGGCCGCGCCGACCATGGCGCAGTTCAGGTTCCAGCCGGGTACCTGACGAAAAAAGCCGCTCTCTTCGTCCAGCAGCGCCAGCAGCAACTCTTCCGGCAGACTCAGCGAGGACGCCCCCGCGTCGGTCGGACTGCTTCGCGAGTCACTAATCAACCCGTTTTCTCCCTCGTAGGATCTCGACGATCGTGGTTTAATCTAACACATATCGGGCCGAAGTCGGCAACGGAACCGGACTTGAGGCCCGAAGCCGCTCATCGGACCGGAAACGTCGCCGCGCCCGTGCGTGTTCACACGTGTGGACGCCGCCGGTGCGCCTGACGGTCGGCGGCGCTGCCGAGCCTTGCTGTGCGGGGGCCGCCCGCCGCAGTTTTTCCGGGCTTGTCCCACGCATGAACCACGAGATGAAACGATATGGTTTTCCCTGGAGATGACATGATCAAGCGGACCCCACTGGCGATCTTCGCCGCCGGGTTTCTCCTGTCGACCGCGACGCCGGCGCTGGGCCAGGAAGTGATGCAGTCGGCGTACCACGACTACCGGCTCGTCCCCGTGGCGGAGGGACTGGTTCGCCCGTGGTCGATCGCGTTCCTGCCGGATGGCGAGATGCTCGTCACCGAGAAGGCGGGGGCGCTTCGCGTCGTGCGCGACGGCCTGCTCCTCCCCGACCCCGTGAAGGGCGTGCCGGAGGTGATCTCGGCCGGACAGGGCGGACTCCTCGACGTGGTGCCCCACCCCGACTTCGAGGACAACCGGCTCCTCTACCTCAGCTACTCGAAGCCCGACGAGACCGAGCGCGGGACGACCGCGGTCATCCGGGGACGTTACGAGGACGGCGCTCTCACGGGCATCGAGGAGATCTTCCTCGCGGTATCGGAAGGGCGCGGCCACTACGGGTCCCGTCTCGTCTTCGACGGACAGGGCCACCTCTTCATCAGCGTCGGCGATCGTCAGGCCTCGACCCGCGGCGATCTCTACGCTCACCCCGCGCAGGATCCCTCGAACCATCACGGCACCGTCAGCCGCGTGTACGAGGACGGCGGGATTCCCGGGGACAACCCGTTCCTCGACGATCCGGACGTTCAGCCGGAGATCTGGAGCTTCGGGCACCGCAACCAGCAGGGGATGGTCATGAACCCGGAGACGGGCGACCTGTGGGCCACGGAGCACGGTCCGCAGGGCGGTGACGAGCTCAACCTGGTTCAGCCGGGGCTCAACTACGGCTGGCCCATCGTGGGCTACGGGGTCAACTACGGTTCGGGTACGGCAATCCACGAGGGGACGCACAAGGAGGGGATGGAACAGCCGGCCCACGTCTGGGTGCCGTCGATCGCGACCTCCGGACTGCTCTTCTACACGGGCGACCGCTTTCCGCACTGGAAGGGGAACCTGTTCGTGGGCGGGATGGCCGGGGAGCAACTGGCGCGCCTGACGCTGGACGGCCAGGAGGTCGTGCGGGAGGAGACGCTCGTACAGGGACTGGGGCGCATCCGCGACGTTCGACAGGGCCCGGACGGGCTCATCTACCTCGCGATCGACGGCCGGCGGGGCGAGCCGACGGCGATCGTGCGGCTGGAGCCCGTCGCCACGCGCTAGGCATCGACTGATCCTTCCGGGGCCACGGCCCGCCGGTAGGCTTCCGACAGCGCCCGGGTGATCTCGCCCGGGCGACCGCTCCCCACGGGCCGGCCGTCGACTTCCACGGTCGGCCGCACCTCCGTCGTCGTCCCCGTGAAGAAGATCTCGTCGGCGTCCCGGAGTTCGTCCACCGTGAAGGCGCGTTCCCGGGCGGGGATACCCAGTCCGGCGCACAGTTCGAGCGTGAACGCGCGAGTGACGCCGTGCAGGATGTGGTTCGTGGCCGGGGCCGTCGTCACCTCTCCGCCGAGAACCGCGAACACGTTGTTGTGCGTCCCCTCCTGAACCATCCCTTCGCGGATGAAGACCGCGTCCTCGACGTCCGCCTCCACCGCGGCCTGCTGCGCGAGGACGTTGGGCAGGAGGCCGGTCGTCTTGATGTCGGCGCGGGCCCAGCGCTGGTCGGGCAGCGTGATGGCGCCGAAGCCGCGCTCCCACCGCTCCGGGGTCGTGCGGACGAGTTCCTTCGTGAAGGCGTAGACGGTGGGCGCGACCGCCTCCTTCGGAAACGCGTGCGTGCGGGGCGCCGCGCCGCGCGTCACCTGCATGTAGAAGACGGAGAACTCGGCGGCGACGAGGCCGTTCCGCGCGATGAGTTCGTCACCCACGCCGGCGAGGGGAGCCACATCCGCCTCGATCCGGAGCGTTTCGAGGCCCCGGGCGAGCCGGGCGAGGTGGCGTTCGCGCAGGAAGCAGCGGCCCATGTACGCCGGGATCGCCTCGTAGACCGCGTCCGCGAACAGGAAGCCCCGGTCGTTCACCGAGACCCGTGCCTCGCCGACAGGCAGGTAGTCTCCGTTCAGATAGACGATGATGGTCTGCAACCCCTCCGTTTTCGGGAATCGCCGGGCGGTCCCGCCGTTGCGGGACGCGGCGCCTCGGCACGCTCGGTGGCTCGTGATCCGCCCGGATACCCACACCAGATGTCCGTGTCGAGCGCCGGAGGGCAAGGTCGGTCGCGATCTGGTTCACGTTCGTGCGCCGCGTTAGCGTTCAAGGGCGGGTTCCGCTATCGGCCCGTTTTCTTCTGCTCTCGGAGGACCGATGAAGATTTCGCGGCGAGTTCGCGGCATCCCTGCCGCTCGGTGGCTCTTCCTGGCGATCATCCTGCCCTCGACGATCCTCGCGGGCGCGACGTGGTCCGTCCCGGCCCTGGCCGCGCAGGAGGCGCGCACGCTTTCCTACGGCGAGCCGGAGGAGGTCGGGATGTCTCGCGCCGTCCTCGAGGGCGCTCTCGGACTGTACCACGAGGCGGTCGAGCGCGGAGACATCGTGGGCGCCGTCCTCCTGGTCGCCCGCGAGGGAAAGATCGTCCTCCACGAGGCGGTCGGCATGCGCGACAAGGAGCGCGGGCTGCCGATGGAGCGGAATTCGATGTTCCGCATGGCCTCGAACACCAAGCCCGTCGTGGCCACCGCGGTCGCGCAACTCGTCGAAGAGGGCAAGCTCTCCTACGACGACCTCGTCCGGGAGTACATCCCCGAGTGGGACAACTACCGCGCGGGGTTCATCACGGTCGGACACCTCCTGTCCCACAGCAGCGGGCTCCGGATCCCCACCCTCTTCCTGCAGCCGCTGGGCGAGAATCCGACGCTGCAGAGCGAGTCCGCCCGCTTCGGCGCGATCGGGGCGGAGGTGACGCCGGGCGAGACGTACTCCTATAACAATCCGGGCTACAACACGCTCGGCGCCCTGGTCGAGATCGCCTCCGGCCAGTTGCTTGAGGACCGGCTCATGGAGACGGTGTACGGACCGCTCGGGATGGCGGACAGCTACAATCACTACGCCGCGCACGAGGTGGGCGGGAAGGTGGACCGCATGGGCGCGGTCTACTACCAGCGCGGACCCGACGGGGACTGGATGCCCGGCGGCACGCCCGGAGGCCCGGTGGCCTTCCCCTTCGCGCGCGCTTCGGGCGGCATGATCTCCTCGGCGTGGGACTATGCGGTGTTCTCGCAGATGTTCCTGAACGGCGGCACCTACGATGGGACCGAAATCCTGACGCCGGAATCCGTCGAACTCATGACGTCCCCGAAGATCCACATCGGCGGCGAGGGGGATGAGGCAAGCTACTACGGATACGGCTGGCGGCTCGCCGACGGCACGTACGGGCACGGAGGATCGGACGGCACGAACGCGTGGCTCGACCCCGACCGCGAGATCATCGGTATCGTGTTCACGCAGACGCCGCGCGGCGACAACCGCGGGACCCGGCTCGAACGTTTCCGCGAACTCGTCAACCTCTCGCTCGAGGGCAATTGACCGGCAGGATCCCTCAGGCGGACGCCCGGCGGCGGAGCCATTCGACGGTAAACAGGAGCGCGAGCGCGAACACGATCAGGAAGGTGGCGACCGCGAGGATCGCGGGGCTGATCTGTTCCCGGATCCCGGCCCACATCTGGCGCGGGATGGTCCGCTGCTCCAACCCGCCCATGAAGAGGACGACGACCACCTCGTCGAACGAGGTCGCGAAGGCGAACAGGGCTCCCGAGATCACGCCGGGCGCGATCAGCGGCAGCTGTACGGTGCGGAAGGTGCGCACGGGCCCGGCGCCGAGACTGGCGGCGGCCCGCGTCAGGTTGCGGTCGAAGGCCGACAGCGTGGCGACCACCGTGATCACGACGAAGGGCAGGCCCAGCGTCGCGTGGGCCAGGATCAGCCCCAGGTGCGTCTGGGCCAGTCCGAGGCTGGTGTAGAAGAAGAACATCCCCGCCGCGGCGATGATGACCGGCGTGACCATGGGCGAGATCAGGAGGCCGGTGATGAAGCGGCGCGCCGGCATGGCGGGACTCGACAGCCCGAGCGCGGCCAGCGTCCCGAGCGCCGTCGCGAGCAGGGTGGCGGAGACGCCGATCACCAGACTGTTCACGAGGCCGCGCGTCCACGCCTCGTTCTCCACGATCTCGCGGTACCACCGCAGCGACCACGCCTCGGGATCGAGGCGGAGCATGCCCTCGGTGAAGGTGAAATAGGGCTCCGCGTTGAAGCTGAGCGGCACGATCACGATGATCGGCGCCACGAGAAAGATGAAGACGCAGGTGCAGAAGGCGAGATAGCCGATGCGGCCGACGCGGGCTCCGATCACGGTCGTTCGCCCCCGCTCAGCCGAGGCTCATGCGCTCGACGCCCACCAGCCGGTCGTAGAGCAGGTAGAGGACGAGCACGCCCACCAGCAGAAGCGCGCCGAGTGCCGCCGCGAGCCCCCAGTTCAGCGACGTCTGCATGTGGTAGGCCACCATGTTCGAGATCAGCTGACCGCTGCTCCCGCCCACGAGCGCCGGCGTGATGTAGTAGCCGATCGCGAGGATGAAGACGAGGAGCGACCCCGCGCCGACGCCGGGCAGAGTCTGCGGCCAGTAGACGCGGCGGAAAGCCTGGGCGGGCGTCGCCCCCATCGAGGCGGCGGCCCGCATGTGCAGGGGCGGAATCGACCGCATGACCGAGTACAGCGGCAGCACCATGAAGGGCAGCAGGACGTGGGTCATGGCCACGAGCGTGCCCGTCATGTTGTAGACCATGGAGAGCCGGCCGTCGTCCCCGACGAGTCCGATCGCTACCAGGAGGTCGTTGACCACGCCCTGCGTCTGGAGGAGGACGATCCACGAGGTCGTCCGCACGAGGAGCGAAGTCCAGAAGGGAACGAGGACGAGAGCGAGCAGGAGGCCGGCCCGGCGCGGCCGCGCGTGCGCGATGAGATGCGCGATCGGATAGCCGAGGATCAGGCAGAAGACCGTGATGGCCAGGCTCACGAGCAGCGTGCGCCACAGGAGCGGCAGGTAGATGCGCCGCTCCTCCGGCTGCCGCGCGACGGAACCGTCCGCCAGCCGCTGCATGTCCAGCGCGTTGAGGTAGTGGCGGGCCGTGATGCGCTCGCCGGCCGCGCGGATCGCGTGCCAGGTGCCCGGCTCGACCCAGGCGGAATCGATGGCGGCCATCGCCTCTCGCCACGGACCCTCCGCCACCTCGCGCAGATCCCGGCCGGTCCGCGTGAACACGCCGCGCAGCCCGCTCTGGAGCCGGTTTGCCCGGCTGGCCACCTGTCCCAGCGTCCTCGCCTCACGCGCGGCGCCGATCTCCCGGGCGGCCGCCTCGTACGCCGCCTCCGCTGGGAGCCCTTCGCCGTCCCAATCGCGCAGCGCCGTGAGCGTCGCGGGCAGGGCGTCCGCGACGACCGGATCGTAGACGCTCCTCACGAGCATCGTCCCCAGCGGCGCCAGGAAAGTGACGCCCAGGAAGATCAGGAGCGGCAGAACGAGCCCCATCGCCCGAAGCCGGTCCCGGCGGCCCGGACCGACCTTCGCGACCCTGCCTCGCCGGCGTGCCGTCATCCGATCATCCCGTCAGCGCGCCAGCCAGGCGCTGAAACGCTCGTTCAGCTCATCCTGGTTGTCGACCCACCAGGTCCAGTCCCTCCGCAGCGCGCGCGCCATGTTGGGCGGATGCGTGGGCAGGTGCGGGCCCATCTCCACGCCGGTCTCCAGGTGAGTTGTGATCAGCGGCCCGGCCGACTCCCGCGCGGGACCGTACGAGATCCTCCGGCCGAGATCGGCGAGCGCATCCGCGGTGCTCGCGAAGCTCACGAGCCGCATCGCTTCGTCCAGCCTCGGCGTGCCCGCGACGATGGCCAGCTGGTTGATGTCCAGGAGCTGCCCGTCCCAGACGATGACGAAGGACTGTCCCTCGAGCACCTGCGCGTTGAAGATGCGGCCGTTGTAGGCCGTGCTCATCACGACCTCGCCGTCGGCCAGCATCTGCGGCGGCTGGGCTCCCGCCTCCCACCAGACGACCTGGTCCTTGATCGTATCCAGCTTGTCGAAGGCGCGACCCAGCCCCTCGGGCGTGCTCAGAACGGCGTACACGTCCTCGGCCGGCACCCCGTCCGCCAGGAGGGCGAATTCGAGGTTGGCCATGGGCACGCGGCGCATCCCGCGGCGCCCGGGGAACTTCTCGAGATCGAAGAAGTCCGCGATCGTCTCCGGCCGGGCGCCGGGGAAGCGGTTGGCGTCGTAGGCGTAGATCGTGGACCAGACGACGTTCCCCACCCCGCAGTCGGAGAGGGTGCCGGAGATGAAATCCTCCTCGGCGGGCGTCCCATCGGGCGCTGGGGGAAGCGCCGCCGCATCGACGTACTCGAGCAGGCCCTCGTCGCAGGCGAGCGTGACGTCCGAGGCGTTGAGGTCCACGACGTCCCAGTAAACGTTGCCCACTTCGACCTGGGCCCGGATCTGCGCCAGACCGCCGTTGAAGTCCTCGACGTCCACCCGGATGCCGGTGGCCGCGGCGAACGGCTCGTACCACGCCTCGGTGCTCGCCTTCTGATACGAGCCCCCGTAGGAGACGGCCGTGATCGACTGGGCCGCGGCCTGCCCGGCGAAACACGTCGCGAGCAGGGCCATGGACGCCGACGCTCGCACTGCCGGGGAGGTCGTCGCCCGGTCAGTTCGCACGGGTCAGCCAGGCGCTGAAGCGCTCGTTCAGCGCGTCCTGATTGTCCACCCAGAACTCCCAGTCGTTGCGCAGGGCGCGCGCGGCGTTTTCGGGGCTGGTGGGCATGTGGGGGGCCATTTCGACGCCGGTCGCCAGGTGCGTGGTGACGAGCGGTTCGCCCGACCGCCGGGCCGGACCGTAGGAGATCCGGCGCGCGACCGCCGCCAGCGACTCGCCCGTCGTCGCGAAGCGCAGGAAGCGGAGCGCATCCTCCAGTCGCGGCGTCCCCGCCACGATGCTCAACTGGCCGTAGTCGAGCAGCTGGCCGTCCCACACGATCGTGAACGGCTGCTCCTCGAGCACCTGCGCGTTGAAGATGCGGCCGTTGTAGGCGGTGCTCATCACGACTTCGCCGTCCGCCAGCATCTGCGGCGGCTGGGCGCCCGCCTCCCACCAGACGACCTGGTCCGAGATCGTGTCCAGCTTTTCGAAGGCCCGGTCCAGCCCCTCCGGCGTGCGCAGCACGGCATAGACCTCGTCGAGGGGCACGCCATCGGCGATGAGGGCGAACTCGAGGTTGACCTGCGGCACGCGACGCATGCCGCGGCGTCCGGGAAACCTCTCCAGGTCGAAGAAATCCGCCATCGTCGCAGGCTTCTCATCGGGGAAGAGGTCGGCGTTGTACGCGTAAACCGTGGAATAGAACAGCATCCCGGCCCCGCACGGCCCCTGCATCTCCGCATAAAAATCATCCCTCGCGGGCGTCCCATCCGGGGCGGGCGGCAGCATGTCGATGTCGATCGGTTCCAGAAGGCCCTCGTCGCAGCCCCGCATCGCATCGGCCATTTCGAGGTCGACGACGTCCCAGTGGACCGCGCCGACATCGACCTGCGCCCGTATCTGGGCCAAACCGCCGTTGTAGTCCTCCATCTTCACGCGAATCCCGGTCTCCTCGGTGAACGGCACCTGGATGCCCCCCTGATACGCCCGGCCGTAGGAGCCTCCCCAGGAAACGGCGGTGATCGCCGGACCCTCCGGGGCCTGGGGTCCGCAACCGAGCGTGAACGCCGCTGCGGCCGCGAGGACGATGAGCGCCGCATCGCGCGACGTGTGGATGGCGGATCTCCTCTTCATGCGTTCTCCTCGTCTCCCTCGAAGTCCAGCGCGCGGCAGTCGTTGACGGTCCAGCCGATCCGGACGGCGTCGCCCACCATCATGGCGCCGTGCCCCACGATGTTCGGGATCTTGGCCACGACATCCCGGCGCCCGCAGGCGGCGAGCCGGACGCGCAGATGGTCGCCGAGAAAGGTCAGATCTTCGACGGAAGCGTCGACCGCGTTGTGGTACAACCCCTCCTGGGGCTTGATGGCGATCCGCTCGGGGCGGATCGAAAGCGTGACAGTGTCGCCGACCCCGCACGGGGCGATCCGAAAGGCCCGGATCCGCTCGCCCCCCACGTCCACCTCGCACAGGTCGTCCTCCACGAGCACGACCCGGCCGTGGAGCCGGTTGTTCTCGCCGATGAAACGGGCCACGAAGGCGCGTTCCGGCTCCTCGTAGAGTCCCTCCGCTCCGGCGATCTGCTCGATCCGGCCGCCGTTGAGGACGGCGATCCGGTCCGACATCACCATCGCTTCCTGCTGGTCGTGGGTGACGTAGACGACGGTCACGCCCAGCCGCTGGTGAATGGAGCGGATCTCGTACTGCATTTCCTCGCGCAGGCTGCGGTCCAGGGCGCCGAGCGGCTCGTCCATCAACACGAGTTCGGGTTCGAACACGAGGGCCCGGGCGATGGCCACGCGCTGCTGCTGCCCCCCCGACAGCTGGCCGGGCCGCCGGTCCTCGAGGCCGCCGAGGCGGACGAGATCGAGCGCACGCGTGACGCGCTCGCGGCGCCGGTCCTCGGGGATGCCTCGCACCTCCAGCGGAAACGCGAGGTTCGCCCCCACGGTCATGTGCGGAAAGAGCGCATAGTTCTGGAACACCATCCCGATCCCGCGCTTGCGGGGCGGCAGGTCCTGGACGGAGCGTCCGCCGATGCGGATCGCGCCGGACGTCGCCGTCTGAAAGCCCGCGAGCATCATCAGGATGGTCGTCTTCCCCGAACCCGAAGGGCCGAGCAGGGTCACGAACTCGCCCTTGCCGATGCCGAGGTTGAGATCGTCCACCACCAGCGTGCGGCCGTCGTAACTCTTGCTCACACCCTCGAACTCGACGTGCATGGCGTGGCTGCGGCGGTCGTCCTCCGCGCCGTTGGAACCCGCGATCATCTGGCGATTCTGCCTTGTTCTTCGGAATATGGAATGGTGATCGGCCCCCGGTCGGGGTGGATCAACTTGAAGCCGGCGGCGCCAATCCGCGAGTGTATGCGCTGCGGCTGCTTTTGAGCGCAGGAGGTACCATGAAGATCAGGAATCGGACGGCGGGACGGGTCACGTGGGCGGCCTGCCTGCTCGTGCCCGTAGCCGGGCTCGCGATTGCGGCCGGAGGAGAGCCGGGCGCGAAGATGGACTCGGCCTCCGCCGCTCAGGCGCTCGTCGCCCTGCTCGACGAGGCGGGGCGGGAGAAGGCGCTCTTCTCCCTCGAGGACGAGGAGCGTTTCAACTGGCACTTCGTCCCGAGGTCGCGGAACGGACTGCCGCTCGCCGACATGACGACGGAGCAGCGCGGCGCCGCCCACGACCTCCTTCAGGCAGCCATGAGCAGCCAGGGCTTCCTGAAGGCGAGCGCGATCATCGAACTGGAGCGAATCCTCGGACTCCTGGAAGGGCGGCCCGAGCGCCGGGACCCGGAGAACTACTATGTCGCGATCTTCGGCGACCCGTCGTCGGAAGGGCCGTGGGCGTGGCGGTTCGAGGGACATCACCTCTCCCTCAACTTCTCATCGCCTTCGGGCCTGCTCACGGTGACGAGCCCGGCGTTCATGGGCGCGAATCCGGCCCGCGTGCCATCGGGTCCGAAGGCGGGCTGGAGGCCGCTGGGGCGGGAGGAGGACCTGGCCCGGACGCTGATGCGGAGCTTCACGGCGGACCAGCGCGAGCGGGCGACCATCGCCGCCGAGGCCCCCAGCGACATCCTCACCGGGAACGACCGCGAGGCGCGGCTCGACGCGTTCGAGGGCCTCGCCGCCGACGCCATGACCGCGGAGCAGCGTGCGATCCTGTTCGAGATCGTGCACGAATACGTCGGGAACACGACGACGGATTTCGACTGGATGGTGCGGGTCCAGAACGAGATGCCGGCGAGCGACATCCATTTCGCCTGGGCCGGGTCTCTCGATCCCGGCGAGGGACACTACTACCGGGTCCATGCCCCGGCCTTCCTCATCGAGTACGACAACACGCAGAACGACGCGAACCACGTCCACTCGGTGTGGCGGGACCTGGAGAACGACTTCGGGGGCGACGCGCTGGCGCGCCACTACGAGGAGTCCGACCACCACTAGCGGCGGGCGGGTGGCGACGCGGATCCGGCGCGTTCGCGAGGCGCCGGAATCCCGTCGCTATCGGCCGATGAGTCTCAGGAAGCGGGGATCCTCGCGCACGCGCTCGAAGTCGCCCGCATCCGGTAGCGTGCGCCGTCGTCCGGGATTGAGTTCCACCGCCCGCTCCAGGGCCTCGAAGGCGGCGTCTTCGCTTCCGCTGTCGAGCAGGAGCGCGGCCAGCGTGACCCACGCGTTGTCGTTCTCCGGCGACCTGGCCGAGGCTTCGCGCGCCACCGCCACGGCGCCCTGCAGATCGCCGTCCCGCCTCATCCGCGAGGCTTCGCGCAGCATCTGACCCGAACGGTACATGTCGAGGACCCGGCGCAGTTCGACGAGCGGTTCGTCGTGGTCGTCCACCCGGATGTCGACGACGCGGTCGCTGTAGCCGCCGTTGACCCGCGGGGCCACGACGAGGATCGCGCCGGACTGCATGCCGCGCGCGTCGCCGCCGGCCGCCTGCGCGGCGTCGAGGGCGTCCATGAGCCGTTCCGCCAGCGGGCCGGTGGACGACTCGAACGAGGCCGCCATCGCATCGACGACCTCGGGTCCCGTGAGGATGTTCCCCTGCGCGCAGTAGTCCACGCCGCACCGGTGGCCCTTCCAGTCGCTCGCGCCGGTGCCGGTCCAGGCGGCCGTCCGTCCCTGCTGGTCGAGGATCGCGACCTGGCGCCGATCCCGGCCCTCGTCGCTCCCCACCATCATCTCGAGGGCCTCCTCGGGCGAGTACCCGGCCTGGAGGAGCTGGATGCCGATCGCCCCGTACATGGGGTTCGCCGCGGCCTGGTGGGCGATGATCACGAGTCCGCCCTTCGCGTGCATCGCGCGGTTTCCCGCCCCGAACGCCTTCGACTGCACGCCCATCCCCAGTTCGCCGGTCGCGGGATCGCGTCCGATGATCGAGTAGGTCCCGAGGTAGTTCGGGTCGAAGAGGTCGGCCTCTTCGCTGTTCCCGGATGTCGGGACCATGCGCGGCTCGGGGACCGCCTCGGGCGACGCCCAGGCGCCTCCCAGCGCCCGGTGGACGGCCAGCCTCGCCAGGGCCAGATCCCGTGTCGCACCCGCCAGCGCCGCCTCGACGTTCAGGAGCGTGCGCAGGGCGTCGAGATAGTCGGTGTAGCCCACGACGCCCGACTCGTACCGCTGCGACTGCAGCTCCATCGTAGCCAGCGCCTCGTCGCGCTGGGAAGCGAGGAACGCGTGCCGCCGGGTCTCGTTCTCGAAACCGGCGAGCGTGGTTTCGACTTCGTTCACCGCCGTCACCACCGTCCGTCCGTACACGGCTGCCGCCTCATCGAAGAGGCCCTCGGCAAGCGCGAGATTATTCCGGAGCCGACCCGCCTGGAAGAGGGGCGCGGTGAGGTTCGTGATCAGATTCGTGAACCATTGCTGCGCGTTGAAGAGTTCGCCCGCGTCCGCGCTTGCCAGCCCGATGGAACCGGATAGCGAGAGCGACGGAAGCAGTTGCGCCCGGCGCGCGCCGATGCTGTAGCGGGCCGCGTCGAGCCGCTGGCCCGCCGCCCTTACGTCGGGCCGCTGCAACAGGAGGTCCGCCGGAACGCCGGCGGGAACGGGATCCGCCGCCAGCTGCGGCGCGAGGGAGTCGGGCAGAATCGCCTCGACATCCTCCCGATAGCCGCCCAGAAGAACGGCCAGGCGAGCTTCGGCGCTTGTGAGCTGCGTCTCGAGTTGCGGCAGCCCCGCCTGCGTGTTCCTGAGGTCCTGGCGCACCTGGGACAGCGTCCACGAATCGATCAGGCCGCGATCGTAGCTCGTCGAAGCCAGCGACTCGCGTTCAAGCAGCACGCCCACTGCCTCGCGGGCCAGTTCGGTCTGCCGCCGCAGGCTGACGATGTCGAAGTACGTCGTGATGGTCTCGGCCAGGATGCCGATCCGCGCCGCATGGAAATCCGATTCCGAGGCCAGATACTCCGACCCCGCGGCTCGCGCGTCGTTGCGGGCGCGTCCCCAGAAGTCCAGCTCGTAGGCGAAATCCGCGCTGACGGAATACGTCGTCAGGTCGATTCTGTCCGGGAACACGAAACCGGCGATCGAATCCCCCGGACCGCCCAGCCCGAGGGCTTGAATCTGCGCGCCGATGCCGGCGTCCGTCGGCGTGTCGGTGTCGGCGACGGTTCCGCTCGCCCCCACGCTCGGGAAGAGGTCGGCCCGCGCGATGCGCGCCCTCGCGCGGGCCTGCCGGACGCGCGCAACGCCCGCGGCGAGGTCGAAGTTGGAGCCGAGCACGGAATCGACGACGGCGTCGAGCACCGGATCCCGGAACGTCGTCCACCACTCCAGCGGCTCGTACGCTCCCGGTTGCAGCCGGGCCGTGAAATCGTCCGGCATCTCCGCCACCGGCTCCGGCAGCGACGGCCCCGGAGCCAGGGAACAGGCGGAGAGAAGCATGAGCGGGGCGGCCCGCATCAATTTCCTCACACGCGGTACTCCCGTGCGCGCCATCGCGTACTCAGGGCGCGATGCTGAAGCCGAACACCAGGTGCGCGCGATCCTGGTCGGGGTTCAGGATGTACGCGACGCTCACCGGCACGGCGAAGGTTTCGGTGATCGCGAGATCCTTGCTCGCCGTGACCCCCAGGTTGACCACGGCCGCCTCGTCGGTGCCGTAGAAGTCGCTCTCGCCGCCCACGAAACCCATGTGCAGCTGCAGTTCGACATCCGCTCCGGTAATCGCAAATGGCACGCCCACCTCCCCGTACAGCACGCTGCTCTCGGTAAGCATGCCTCCGAAGAGGGAGATCGGGAAGGTCTCCGGGCCCGAGAAGCCGAGCGACAACTCCACGGTGTGGGCCGCGCCGGCCCCGAAGCCCGCGTCGGCGCCGGGCGAGGGGAAGTAGTAGTCGGTGATTCCGACCGCGACGGAGAGACCGGACTCGGCCGTCACCGTATAGGTCGCCCAGAGATCGTTCTCGTTTGCGTAAGCCCCGGAGTGGGAGATCGAATACGAACCCCACGCGCCGAACTCGAGCCCGCCGGTCCCGAAGGTGATCGCGGGCTGCACGGCCATGGATTCGCCGAAGTCGACCCCGCGCCAGACATAGCGGCTCACGACATCGGCCCCGATGGAGACGGACTGGCCCTGCGCGGGGACCGCGAAGGCGAAGAGGGCGGCGACGGCAACAACGAGCCGGAACCCCCGGAACCGGAACGAATCAACGCGGATCACGGGCACGATTCTTCTCCTCTTTCTATGGTGACCCGGGTGCGAAGCATGGACTCCGCGGAACCCCGGAAGACGCCGCGAGTCGGCGGAACGTCGGCATAGTCGCGCCCCACCGCGACCCGCACATGGCGCTCGTCGCATTGTGTGTCGTTGGTCGGATCGAAGCCGACCCATCCCATGCCCGGGAACCAGCTCTCGACCCAGGCGTGGCTCTCGCCCGTCGCCGCGCCGCCGTCGCTTCCGCCGTCCGGCCCCAGATAACCCGACACGTAACGGGTCGGGATCCCCCATCCCCGCAGGACCGACGCCATGACGTGAGCGTAGTCCTGGCACACGCCCTCGCGGCTCTCGAGGATGCGCTCGATCGGGGAATCCACGGCGGTCGTACCTGGAATATAATCAAACGACTCGTGGAGCCGGCTCCGCAGGGCCGTGGCGGTCGCCAGCGGATCGTCCCCGCGCTCGAGACCGCAGCTCCCGATGAAGTCGTCGAGGAGCGGCGAGGAGCGGACGAAACGGCTCGGCTGCAGCATCAGTCCGAGTTCGGGATCGCTCGCCGCGGCGCCGAGCCGGGCCCAGGCGTCTTCCCCGACCTCGGCGGGCGTCTCCGGGATCGGGCCCACCTCCACCGTCGAACGTCCCACGATCGAGAGACGGCGGTGCTTTCCGGGGCGATCGAAGAAGTGGCCCCGGTTGCGAAAGGGTCCCTCGAATTCGAAAACGGAGCCGGACGGGTCGGTCTCGAGCGTGAACCCGCGCACGACCTGCCCCCGGTCCTGCACGGGGTGCAGATAAAGCGTCATGACGGACACGGTCACCGGCGCGCTGTAGACGAACTCGATCTCGTGTTCGATGGCGTAGCTGGCGATCATGACGGGAGCCCCGCCGTCACCGGGTAGTCGACGTACGAGGCCTGGATGAGGCCGTGCAGCGTCCGGCTGTCGCGCGTCAGGGACTCGAAGACCTCCGCGGGCGCCCCATCGGGTGAGGGTTCCCCCCCGCCCGGGTCGAGTTCGAGGGCCGCCGCCATGCGGAGCACCATGCGGTGCGGGGGGGCGAGCGGCGGGCGTCCGCCCGCCGGATCGATTCCCCGCAGCGCGGATCCGATGCGGTCGGTGGCGTAGCGCACGGAGCGGGAGACCTCGGGGTTCCGCATCAGAAAGCCGAGCACGGAACCGCGGCGCAACGTGAGCGACCGGTCCCGCCGGTAGGGTTCGAAGGCGCCGCACACCCGCAGCAGATCGGCCCAGGAGAGGACGAGGCCGTCGCCGTCCGGCCGCGCGATCCGATCCCACATGTCGAGCAGCAGGACCTGCTGCTGCAGCCGCTCCACGTAACGGCCGAGTTCGAGAAACCGCCACGCATCGTCACGCGCCATGTTGGCGTCCACGACGCCGGCAAGGAGCCGGAGCCGGTCGATCGCCTGGCTCACGAGAGCCCCGGGGCCTTCGCCCCAGGCGTCGGCGAACTCCGTCTCCTGGAGCCAGAGGAACCCCTGGTTCAGGCAGACCCACACCGGCAGGGGCAGCCGGGGCCGGATCTCCCTGGCGTTCTCCCGCGCCATCCCCCAGCACGAGATCATCGATGCCGGGTTCGTCGTGTCCTCGACGAGGCCGCCCGTCAGCGTGTAGGCATCCGCGATGAGGAAGGCTTCGGCCTCGTCCACGTCGGCCGGCGCCTGCGGAGGGGACTGGCTCAGCGCCCGGTATACGACGCGCCACCCGAGGGCGAGTTCGTCGGCGTCCGTATCCACGAGCCGGGTCAGCTGATACTCGAGCAGACGGGCCGTGTTCTCGGTCCGTTCCGCATAGCGGCCAAGCCAGTAGAAGTTCGCCGCCATCCGGGCTAGCATCGTTCTGCACCCCCCGCCGGGCCGCTACTCACGCAGGATCCAGAGGTCCTTGCAGCCTCCGCCCTGGCTGGAGTTCACGACGAGGCTTCCCTTGCGCAGCGCGACGCGGCACAGGCCCCCGGGAACCACGTGCTGCTCTTCCCTCCCCTGGAGAACGAAGGGACGCAGGTCCACGTGGCGAGGCTCCAGGCGTCCGTCCACGAAACAGCCCGCCCGGGAAAGGGGCAGCACCGGCTGCGAGATATAGTTCGCCGGATCGCTCCGCAGGTGCTCCGCGAACGCCTTCCGCTCGGCCTTCGTCGCATGCGGGCCCACGAGCATCCCGTAGCCGCCCGACCCCCCGACCTCCTTCACGACGAGTTCCTCGAGGTTGTCGAGCGTGTAGGCGAGGCCCTCCGGCTCTCGGCAGAGGTGGGTTTCCACGTTGGCCAGAATCGGCTCTTCATCCAGGAAATAGCGGATGAGGCGCGGGACGTAGGCGTACAGCGCCTTGTCGTCCGCCACGCCCGTGCCCGGCGCGTTGGCGAGCACGAGGTTGCCGGCGCGGTAGGCGTGGAAGAGGCCGGCGGCCCCGAGCACGGAGTCTTCCCGGAACGCGACCGGATCCAGAAAATCGTCATCGATTCGCCGGTAGAGCACGTCGATCCGCCGCAGACCCGCGGCGGTGCGGGCGTACAGCGTCGCGTCGTGCACGACGAGATCCCGCCCCTCCACGAGGTCGACGCCCATCTCGCCGGCGAGGAACGCGTGCTCGTAGTACGCGGAGTTGTATCGGCCCGGCGTGAGCACCGCCATGCGGGGCGCCTCTCCGGTCAGCGAGAGCGACGCGATCGTCGAGTAGAGGCGCTCCGGATAGTCCGCCACCTCGCGGACCCCGTACGCTCGATACAGGTAGGGGAAGGCCCATTTCATCGCCGTGCGGCAGGCGAGCATGTAGGAGACGCCCGACGGGACCCGGAGATTGTCCTCCAGCACCGCGAAGGTGTCGCCCGCGCGCACGATGTCCGTCCCGCACACGGCGACGTAGACATCGTGCGGCACCTTCATCCCCCGCATCTCGATGCGGTACTGGGGACAGCCGAGCACGAGGTCGGCGGGGACGATCCCGTCCCGCAGCGACTTCCCGCCGTGGTAGACGTCGCGCAGGAACAGATTGAGGGCCGTGAGGCGCTGCTTCAGCCCCCGTTCGATGTGATCCCACTCCTCGGCGGTGATGAGGCGCGGCACGCAGTCGATGGGGATGATCTGCTCCGAGACATCCTCGACGCCGAGGACCGTGAAGGTGATCCCCTCATGGACGAAACGGCGGTACACGCCGTCCTGGAGCCGCTCGAGATCTTCGGGAGGGATCCTGGAGAGGGCGGCGCCGAGCCGGCGCGCCCGCGCCCGGGGGGTGCCGTCCTCGTGAAACAGCTCGTCGTGAAAGGCGGCATCCAGTTCGTAATGACGGAAAGGCCCGGACCCCGCCGAGATGGCGGGGTCCGGGTCGGCATAGCCGTGATCGACGAACTTCACCGCCGACATGGCGCGGTTCCCGTGCGGGGGCCGCTCAGTCCGCGTCGCGGTAGTCGTCGTCGGCGTCGGGATCCACCATGAGGACGAATTCGGGGTAGGCATCGATCCCGAGTTCCGCCGCGTCCTGGCCGATGCTCTCGACGCTCCGCGACACCCGAACCCCCATCACCTTGTCCAGCACGGTCCAGAGGATCCAGGAAACGGTGAATGCGAACACGCCGATGGCCGCGACGCCGGTCAACTGCACGACGAAATCGCCGCCGGCCGCGATGCAGGTGGCGAGCGTGCCCCAGACTCCGGCGAACAGGTGCGCGGGCACGGCCCCGACCACGTCGTCGATCCGCCGCACCTCCAGCAACTTCAGTCCGAGCATGCACAGGAGGGAGCCGACGGCGCCGATCAGGATCGCCCACAGCGAGTTCGTGATGTTCGGCCCGGCCGTGATCGCCACCATGCCGGAGATCGCCCCGTTGAGCGTGGCGAAAAGGTCGACCCGGCCGAGGATGGACCGCGACAGGCAGAGCGCCGTGATGACGCCGGCCGCGGCGGCGAGGTTCGTGTTCACGAGGATGTTGCTCATCGACACCGCGTTGACGACGCCCGAAAGGGCGAGTTCGGAGCCGCCGTTGAAGCCGAACCAGCCCATCCAGAGGATGAACACGCCCAGCGTGACGGCGGGGATGTTCGACGGGGGCGTCGGCTGTATGGAGCCGTCCTTGCGGTACTTGCCCCAGCGCGGACCCACGACGAGCGCGCCGGCGAGCGCCGCCCAGCCGCCGGTCGAGTGCACGATCGTCGAGCCGGCGAAGTCCGTGAAGCCCCTCTGCCCGAGCCAGCCGCCGCCCCACGTCCATGCGCCGACGACGGGGTAGATGACCGCGGTGAGCACGCCCACGAAGACGAAGAAGGTCCAGAGCTTGACCCGCTCGGCCAGCGCCCCGGAGACGATCGAGGCGGTCGTGGCGACGAAGACCATCTGGAAGAACCAGTCCGACATCACGGAGTAGCCGTTCTCCGCCACGGCGCCGGCCGCGCCTTCGTCCCCGCCGAGAAGCGCCACTTCATCCGCGGACGGACCGTAGAAGAAGCTGATCGAACCGATCAAGCTCCCGACGTCGACGTACATGAGGTTGTAGCCGATGACGTAGTAGGCGAGGCCCGCGATCGAGTAGAGCCCGATGTTCTTCATGCAGATCATCGAAGCGCTCTTCGACCGGACCGAACCCGCCTCGAGCATCGTGAAACCCGCGCACATCCACATCACGAGCACGCCCCAGACGAGGAACGAGTACGTGTTGAGGACGAACCCGAGATCTCCGCCGCCGTCCTGCGCTGCGAGGACGGCCGGCGCCAGGAGAAGGCACGCGCCCGATAGCAGCGCGGCCGCGAGATTTCTTCCCGCCGCGAACCGGCGGGACCAGCGTACCTGATGGATGCTCACGGCGGCTCCTTCTTCAACAGGTTTTAATGCTCGATCATGGCCCTTCGCGACTCCGGGTTTAGGTTGCGTCCGTTCCCGGCGTCGCGCAACGGGTTCGGCGGGCCGGTAGCCGAACGGCGGCAGCCGATTATCTTCGGGAGTGACCCGACTGCACCGGAATCTTCGACGAGAGGGCATATGATCATGTGGAAACGCTCCATTGGAGTGGTCGCCGCATTCGGGCTGGGACTGACGCTTTCGACGGTCCACCCCCTCCTTGCCCAGGAAATCCGGGCGCGTGGCGGCTCCACCGTCACGGTGGGCGCCCGAGTCCAGGCCCAGTACGAGGCTTCGAGCGTTGACGAGACACCTTCATCCTTTTTCATCCGACGCGCGTGGGTGACGATCGACGGGCAGCTCAACGACCTCGTCGGAGCCAGAGCCCAGTTCAACATCGACGGCGCATCGGTTCTGGAAGCGTACCTGGAACTCACGCCGAGCGAGGCGCTCGAGATCCAGCTGGGGCAGTTCAAGAAGGGGATGTCGTATTTCTGGCTGGTGCCGAACTCCTGGCTCCCGGTCATCGAACGAGACGCCAGGGTCACGGGCGTGGATCACTGCCCCGGCGTCGGCGGCGTGTGCACCTACGGCCGTCTCACCGACGTGCTGGGTCTGGACAACTACGAACCCGGCATCCTCGCGCAGGGGCGCGTGAGCGAGCTTTTCGGCTACCGCTTCACGCTCACCAACGGCGAGGGGATCGGGAACAAGGACGTGAACACCGGGAAGTCGGCGTCGGGCCAGCTCTCCCTCTTCCCGACCGGGGGGGACACGCGGGTGTCCGCCTACTTCGCCCTGGACGAGACGCTGAACAGCCGCGGGGAGACGATGGGCGTCCCGGCCATCGGGGCCGAGGTGGAACTCGGCACATGGCTCGGCGGCCCCCACCTGATCGCCAACGTCCTCCAGGGCCGCAACTGGAAGCTGAACGATGACGCGAAGTTCTCCGCCTTCCAGTTCATGGCCTTCTGGTATCTGCCGATGGCGCCGGAGTCGCAGTTCTCCGGGATCGA
Organism: Gemmatimonadota bacterium; assembly: GCA_022820995.1. Lineage (GTDB taxonomy): Bacteria > Gemmatimonadota > Gemmatimonadetes > Palauibacterales > Palauibacteraceae > Palauibacter. Next base: position 67,282 of record JAJEEM010000060.1, read on the forward strand.
GCCGATGCTTCGGGTAAGCTGGGTCGATTCCGGCGCGGAGGACCCGGAAAAGGTCACCGGCACCGTGGTCACGCCCGGCGTCATGGTCTACTTCACGGGTCGAAACGGGATCTCCACGAACGTGGACTTCTACAGCTCGGGCGGCCGGTCGGACTGGTCGTGGAAGGTCCAGGCGTTCGCGTTCTTCTGATCGGGCCCGGACGGGCCGCGATGGCTCGGGGGGCGCGCCGTCGACCGGTGCGCCCCCCTTTTTTTCCCGGTCTTCCTACTTGAAGCTCGCCTGAGCCTCTTCGACCGTCTCGAAGACCTTGGTCAAGCGCACGAAGCCGCTGACCTCCAGCACCTCGAGGATATTTTCCGGCACGTGGCACAGGGCGAGCCCTCCGCCGGCCTGGTTGGTCTTGCGGATGGCGATCAGCAACGCCCGCAGGCCGGCACTGCTGATGTAGCGCAGGCTCCCGCAGTCCAGGACCAGGTTGGTGGCCCCCCCGTCGATGATGCCGGAGAGTTCACCATCGAAATCCTTGGCGTTGCTGGAGTCTACGCGCCCGCTGACCACGCCTACGGCGGTATCTCCGGAATAGCTGGTCTCAATGTTCATCTGGCGATTCCTCGCTTCCGGCAGCCCCCAGCGGCTGCGTCAGGGTAAGGCAGTTGAAACCCTCGACCCGCTCATATGCAAGCGTGTCAATAAAAGACTTCGTAAGGTGGATGCCAAGCCCCCCGATCGGACGATCCTCCGCCGCCAGGCTCAAATCGGGAATCTCCGCGTCCTCGAGCGGGTTGAAGGGTTGGCCGTTATCTCGAATCGTGATCTCAATGTCGGCGTCTCCGAGGCGAATGTCCACCGTGATGACCGGATCCTCCGTTGCGCCCTCGAATCCGTAGGAGATGATGTTCGTCAGGAGTTCGTCCAGCGAGAGCTGAAAACGGAAGATGATGTTCTGCGAAAGCGCGTGCTCGACGCAGAAGCGCTCGACCTCGTCCACCACGCGACGTGGCTCGCTCGGGTCCGGCTTGACGACGATCCGCAATCCGCTCCGCTCCTGTTGGTCCTGTCGGCCGTGCCGGCCGGGCGCCCGCTCGCGGTCCCGGGCGCCTTCGGCGCCGAAACCACGCGTGCTCCGAGGTTTGACATATTGCGCGGCCGGTCCCCGGTTGTGGAGATTCCCGCACATCGCGCCGGGATCCTCCGCGCAAATCGACAGGGACGATGACGACTCGACGCGGTTTCGGACAAGGGCGGGGACCCATGACCGACGATTCACCTCAACCGAGGCCTCGATGCCGAAGATCCTGGTAGTAGACGACGAACCCGATCTTGAACTGCTCCTCCGGCAGAAGTTCCGGCGCCGGATCCGCTCGGGCGAATTCACGCTGGTCTTCGCCCAGAACGGGATCGAGGCCCTCGAGCGGCTCGACGAACACGACGATGTCGACGGGGTGCTCTCCGACGTCAACATGCCGGAGATGGACGGCCTCACCCTGCTGGCGCAGCTGGGCGAACTCGACCGGGACCTTCGCGCCGTCATGGTCACGGCCTACGGGGACATGAAGAACATCCGCACCGCCATGAACCGCGGTGCGTTCGACTTCGTCACCAAGCCGATCGATTTCGGGGATCTCGAAACCACCATCGCCAAGACCCTCGAACACCTCGCGATCATGCGAGCCGCGCTTCGCGACCGCGACGCGCTGGTGGCGCTGCGCCAGGAACTGGGCGTGGCGGCGCGGATGCAGGAGTCGATTCTGCCGACGAACTACCCGACCGACCCGCGCTACGAGCTTCATGCATGGATGACGCCGGCCCGCGAGGTCGGGGGGGATTTCTACGATTTCTTCCGCCTCGAGGAAGACCACATGGCGATCGTCGTGGCCGATGTCTCGGGCAAGGGCGTCCCGGCGGCCTTCTTCATGATGGTGAGCCGCACGCTGCTCAAGGGGACGGCGATCGGCGAGGCCGACCCTTCGATCTGTCTCGATGAGGTGAACCAGCTTCTCATCAACGAGAACGAGGAGTCGATGTTCGTGACCCTCTTCTACGCCAACTTCAATCCCGCGAACGGTCACGCCACGTTCGCGAACGCGGGGCACAATCTTCCGTTTCTCATCAAGGCTTCGGGAGAGGTCGAGCAGATCGTCTCCGATCCGGGACTCGTCCTCGGAATCATGTCCGGCGTCGACTTCCCCAGGGGGTCGATCACGCTGGAGCCGGGCGACGCCGTGTTCTTCTACACCGACGGCGTGACGGAGGCGATGGACGAGGACGGCGTCGAACTCGGCGAAAAGGAACTGGCGGAGGTCCTTGGCGAATGCGGCGGATCGTCCGCGGAAGACATCAACCGCCACGTGATCCGGGCGGTGCAGGAACATGCCGGAGAGGCGGACCAGTCGGACGACATCACGTGCCTGACGCTCCGGTACCTGGGGACCTGACCTGATGCGGCGCCCGTCGTTCACGCTCGCGGTCGTCCTGGCGGCCGGCCTCATGCCCGGCCCCGTCGTGTCGCAGCAGGATGAGTCCGCGACCGAGGGCGTTTACGCCGATTCCATCGTCTTCGGCCAGTCCGCGGCGCTCGAGGGACCCGCGGGCGAACTCGGCCGCAACATGCACCTGGGCATCCGGGCCGCGTTCGAGGAGGCCAATCGAGAGGGCGGCGTGCACGGGCGCGCCCTCCGCCTCATCGTCCGCGACGACGGCTACGAACCCGAACCCGCCGTCGCCAACACGCAGGAACTCATCGAGCACGGCGTGTTCGGCCTCATCGGCGCCGTCGGCACGCCGACCTCCAGCGCCGCGGAACCCGGCGCGAGCGACGCCGGCGTTCCCTATATCGGGGCCTTCACGGGCGCCGGCCTCCTGAGGCGCCCGGACCAGCGCTACGTCGTCAACCTGCGGGCATCCTACGGTCAGGAAACGGAAGAGATGGTGGAGCGCCTCACGCGCGACCTCGGCTTCCAGCGCATCGCGGTCTTCTACCAGGACGACAACTACGGACTGGCCGGGCTGACGGGCGTCCGCAGCGCGATGGACGCGCGCGGCATGGAACTCGTCAGCGAAGCCCCCTACATGCGGAACACGCGGGCCGTGAAGCGCGGACTGCTCGACATCCAGGCCGGCAACCCCCAGGCCGTCATCATCATCGGCGCGTACATCCCCGTGGCGCACTTCATCCGGTGGGCGAGGAAGATCGGTCTCGACGCGCTGTTCGTGAACATCTCCTTCGTCGGCAGCTACGCGCTCCTCGACGAACTGGGCCGCGCCGGAGACGGCGTCGTCGTGACGCAGGTCGTGCCTTTCCCGCGGGATCCGAGCGTCCCCGTGGTGGCGCGCTACCAGGCCGCGCTGCGGGCGGTCGACCCCTCGGCCCGGCCGGGCTTCGTATCGCTGGAGGGCTATCTGGCCGGGCGGCTGGTCGTGGAGGCGCTGGCAGCCGGCGATCCGGACGTTCGGCCCACGCGGGAGTCCTTCCTCCGCACGCTGACGGAATCCGGCCCCATCGACCTCGGCGGCTTCACGGTCGAATACGGAGTGGAAGACAACCAGGGATCGGACCTCGTGTTCCTGACCGTGATTCGAGAGGGCGAGTTCGTTCCCGTGAGTCGGCTCTCCCGGTGAGCACCTCGGGCCCTCCGGTGAAACAGAGCGACGAGCGCCTCCACCGCGCATTCGCGTGGGCCCTGGCGCGGCTCCCCGGCGGGTTCGGCGAGCGGGCCCGGCAGGCGACCGGCGGCCGCTTCGGCATCGGCAGCCAGATCGTCGTCGGACTGGGCGGCGGCGTGCTGCTGACGATCAGCGCGATCCTCCTCGCGCTCCTCCTGATGACCATCGTGGAGCGGAGTCAGAGCGAAGTCACGCAGGAGCAGATCCCTTCGCTCCTCGCGGGCCACCGCGTGACGCAGCACAGCGAGGCGCTCCTGCGCGCATCCCCGCAGCTCCTGTCGGCCGCCGACCCCGCGACGCTGGCGGACGTACGGGCCGCCGTCCTGCTGGAACAGGACAGCCTCCAGTTCTGGGTCGGCGAGGTCGGCGGCGGAGCGGGAATGGATGCGGATGTCGCGGGTCTGGCCGACGACCTGGTGGCGAACATCAACGAGATCTACGAGTCGGTCAACAACCGGATGACCTACGCCGCATCGCTCGCGGAAATGGGCGCCGTCGTCGAGGAGACCGGACTCCGCCTGCAATCGGTGCTCGAGGAGGCGATCGACGATCAGTACTTCTTCATCCGTACGGGGCTCCGCGGGCTGACGGACGTTCCGGCGCCGGTGTCCCAGCGCCAGGCGCTCGACGAAACCGAGCAGCTTTACGGCCTCCTGAGCTTCAAGGCGTCTCAGAACCAGGCGATCACGCTGATCCAGCAGGCCTTCACCGAGACGAATGCGGAGTTTCTGCTCGCCAACCAGGGGCGCGTGGAGACCGCCCTCCGCGACGTGCGGGCGACGCTGCCCCGGATCCGCCCGCTCCTGAGGGAGACGCTGGCCGACGCCGTGAGCGTCCCCAGCGAGTTGTACGAAGGTCCGACCGGCATCTTCGAGACCCGGCGGCGCGAACTCGAAGAGGTCGGCCGGGCCGAGGAGTTGCTCGAGCGCAACCGGCAGACGACGGCGGAACTCGACATCGGGGTCCGGTCGCTCATGGAACGCGTCGAGGACACCGCCCGCGACGCGGCGAATCGCTCCGCGTTCCTCGTTCGGCTGGGGTTCTGGTTCCTCCTCGCCGTGATCCTGTTCACTATCGGCGCGGCCCGCATCGCCTGGAAGACGTTCGGCCGCTCCCTCATCGTTCGGTTGAGCAGCCTGTTCGAGACGACGCGGCGCATGTCCGAGGGTGACCTCGAAGTGAAGGTGGAGATCGAGGGCAACGACGAGGTCACCGACATGGCGCACGCGCTGGAGGTCTTCCGGAAGCACGCCCTCGAGGTGCAGCGGCTGAATCTGGTCGAGAAGCTGGCGCAGGAGGTCCAGACGAAGAACGAGGCGCTCGAGCAGACGCTCGACGATCTCCAGCGCACGCAGCAACAGGTCATCACGCAGGAGAAGCTGGCATCGCTCGGCGCCCTCACGGCGGGGATCGCCCACGAGATCCGCAATCCGCTCAACTTCGTTAACAACTTCTCGGTGCTCTCGAAGGAACTGATCGAGGAGCTGAAGGAGGAGCTGAAGGAGGTCGCGGAGGGAAACGCGGAGCTGGATCGCGACTTCATCGAGGAGGTGCTCGGCGACCTCGACATGAATGTGACCAAGGTCCGGGAACACGGAGGCCGGGCCGACCGCATCGTCGAGGGGATGCTGGCGCACTCGCGGGAGGACGCGGGCGACGCGGAGACCATCGACGTCAACCTGCTGCTCGATGAGTACGCGAAGCTCGCCTACCACGGCCTGCGCGGCACGGACTCCTCCTTCAACGTGACGCTGGACCGGGACTTCGATGAGGAAGCCGGCGAAGTCACCGGCATCGCCCGCGACCTGAGCCGGGTCTTCCTGAACATCGTGACCAACGCCTGTCACGCGACGGCCGCCCGCAAGGAGCAGGACGACGACGGCGATTATTCCCCCACCGTGTCCCTCAGGACGAGGGGCCACGAAGACCACGTGATGGTGTCGATCCGGGACAACGGCACCGGGATCCCGGACTCCATCGTCAAGAAGATCTTCGAACCCTTCTTCACGACGAAGTCGGGTACGCAGGGAACCGGACTCGGATTGTCGATCTCCCGCGATATCGTCGTCGGCCACGGCGGCGAACTCGAGGTGGAGAGCGAGCCGGGCGAGTTCACCGAGTTCAGGATCAAGCTGCTCCGCAAGAGCAACATTTCCGAAGTGGCGGCGGCCGTGACGTGAGGGTTCGCCGCATCGACCATGGAGAGAAGATGAGAACGAAACGGTATTGCGGGCTGCTGGCGGCGGCCGGGGTCTTCCTCCTCGGCGCGGGATCTCTGCTCGCGCAGGACGGACGCCCGGAAACGACTCCCCGCGGCGACGACGAGGGCGACGGCCCCTACGACCGCCTGATTCTCCGCGGCGTCACGATCATCGATGGAACGGGCGCGCCGCCTCAGGGCCCGATGGACATCGTCATCGAGGGCGACCGCATCGCCTCCGTCAGCACCGTCGGCTACCCGGGACTCGACATCAACGAGGAACGCCGGCCCGACCTGGAAATCGAGGAGAATCCCGACGCGAACGTGCACGAGATCGACCTCTCCGGGCACTTCGTCATGCCGGGTTTCGTCGACATGCATGCGCACACCGGCGGCGTCCCCAAGGCGTCGCAGCCGGAGTACGTCTACAAGCTGTGGATGGGTCACGGGATCACGACCTCCCGCGGCGTCGGCCACGGACCGATGATGTGGTCGCTCGGGGAGAAGGCGAAGGCGGCGCGCAACGACATCGTCGCCCCGCGCATGTACACGTACGTGCGGCCGGGAGAGGCTTGGGACCAGGGGCCGGTGAATACGCCCGAAAGGGCGCGCGAGTGGGTGCGCTGGGCCGCGGCGCAGGAGGTCGAGGGACAGAAGATCGACGGACTCAAGCTGGGTTCCTACGACCCGCCGATCATGGAGGCGCTCATCGACGAGGCGCACCGGCACGGGCTCGGCACCGTGGCCCACCTGGGCCAGATGGGCGTGGGGCGCATGACCGCGCTCGACGCGGCCGAGATCGGGCTCGACATGATGACCCACTACTACGGCCTGTTCGAGTCGATGCTGTCCGACTACAGCGTCCAGGACTGGCCGCTCGACTACAACTACCAGAACGAGCAGCACCGCTTCGGCAACGTGGCCCGCCTCTGGAATCAGGTCGACGGGCCCGGCTCGGAGAGCTGGAACGCGCTCCAGGAGCGCTTCCTCGAACTCGGGTTCGGGATCGATCCGACGATGACGATCTACGAGGCGAGCCGGGACGTGATGGCGGCCCGCAACGCGGACTGGCACGAGGAGTACACGCTCCCCAGCCAGTGGGACTTCTATCAGCCCAGCCGGGCCGCGCACGGCTCGTACTGGTTCTACTGGACGAGCGAGGATGAGGTCGCGTGGCGGAACTTCTACAAGGTGTGGATGCAGTTCCTCAACGAGTACAAGAACCGCGGCGGCCGGGTGACGACGGGCTCGGACTCGGGATTCATCTACAAGCTGTACGGCTTCGATTACATCCGGGAGTTCGAACTGCTGCGCGAGGCCGGGTTCCACCCGGTGGAGGTCATCCGCTCGGCCACCCTGCACGGGGCGCAGGAACTGAACGATCCCAAGGGGCTCCCGCCCGAGTTCGGGATGATCCGCCCCGGGCTCAAGGCCGATTTCGTCGTCGTCGAGGAGAACCCGCTTCAGAACCTCAAGGTCCTGTACGGAACCGGCGCCGTGAAGCTCAACGACGAGACCGGCGAGACCGAGCGCGTCGGCGGCATCAAGTACACGATCAAGGACGGCATCATCTACGACGCGAAGCAGCTGCTGGCCGACGTGCGCGAGATGGTGCGGGCGGCGAAGGCCGAACTCGCGACGGACGACGACAATTAGCGATCGACGGACGGAGGACGCGGGAATGAAGTTCACGGGCGGGATCGGGCTCCTGTTCCTGGCGCTGGCCGCGTGCGCCGCCGAGGCGGGCGAGGGGGAGGTGCGGACGGTCCAGCCCGGCGCGCCGGGCGAGGCCACGCGCGTCCTGACGGTGGAGGAAGCCGCATCCCTCGAGCACGTCACCCACACCCCGGCGGACGTGCGCTTCATGCAGGGGATGATCCCGCACCACGCCCAGGCGCTGGAGATGGCCGCGCTCATTCCGGAGCGAACGGAGCACGAGGGACTGCTCCTGCTCGGGCGCCGGATCGAGATCTCCCAGCGGGACGAGATCGCGTGGATGACGCGCTGGCTCGAGCGCCGCGGCGAGACGGCTCCGATGATGGGGGCCGGACACGCGCACGGGCTCGGCGAAGGCGAACTCATGCCGGGGATGCTGTCCCGCGAGGAGATGGACGCCCTCGCCGCCGCGCGCGGCTCCGGGTTCGACCGGCTCTTCCTCGAAGGAATGATCAAGCATCACCAGGGCGCCCTGGCGATGGTGGCCGAGTTGTTCGGGAGTCCGGGCGGAGGCCAGGAGACCGAGATTTTTCGGTTCGCGGCGGATGTGGACGCGGACCAGGACATGGAGATCCTGCGCATGCGCGACATGCTGAACAGGATTCCATGACCGCTCATTGGCGATTCACGGGAGGTAGGAAGATGTCACGCACAGAGACCTTGACCGAGGGACGGCGCATCGGCCGCGCGGCGGTGGCGTTGTCCGTGTTGGCGTTCGGCTGGTTTGCCGGAGCGGATGCCGTGGCGGCCCAGGACCCGCCGCCACCCCCTCCGGAGGCTGCATGGGAATGGGATCCGGACGATCCGCGCATCGGGCTCGCGCCGGGTCTCCACGATGCCGGCATGGCGATCGGCAACCTCGAGCGGCTGATCAGCCTCCCGAAACCCGATCCGTTCCTCACCGACGAAGCCGGGGGACGCGGACCGACGAACTCGGACCTGGCCTTCCAGGGGGACCTCGTCTTCCAGGGCAGCTACTGGGGCTTCCAGGTGTTCGACGCGTCGGATCCCGCTCAGCCGGAACTCGTGGTCGCGGTCGTGTGCCCCGGCGGACAGGGTGACGTCAGTGTGCACGAGAACCTGCTCTTCATGTCGGTCCAGCAGACGTCGGCCCGGCTCGACTGCGGCACGGAGGGGGTCCAGGACAGCGTCAGCAACGTGCGCCTGCAGGGGATCCGCATCTTCGACATCTCCGACATCGGGAATCCCCGCCAGGTCAAGACGGTGCAGACGTGCCGCGGCTCTCACACGCACACGCTCGTCACCGACCCCGGCGACGACTCCCACGTCTACATCTACGTTTCGGGCACGGGACGCGTCCGTTCGGGCAGTGAACTCGCGGGCTGCTCCGGCCTGCCGGCCGAGGAGGACGAGGACACGGCGCTGTTCCGGATCGAGATCATCGAAGTGCCGGTGGATGCGCCGGAGAACGCCGAAGTCGTGAACATGCCGCGCATCTTCGCGGACCCCGAGACGGGGGACATCGCGGGTCTGTGGGCGGGAGGCGACCACGGCGAAGGCACACAGGCGTCCCGTCTCACGAACCAGTGCCACGACATCACCGTGCGCTCGGACCTGGGACTCGCCGCCGGAGCCTGCTCCGGGAACGGCATCCTGCTGGACATCTCCGATCCCGAGAATCCGGTCCGCATCGACCAGGTCGTCGATCCCAACTTCGCCTACTGGCATTCGGCGACCTTCAACAACGACGGTACGGCGATCGTCTTCACGGACGAGTGGGGCGGCGGCGGAGCGCCCCGCTGCCGCGGCTCCGATCCGGAGACGTGGGGCGCCAACGCGATCTTCACGATCCGCGACCGCAAGATGGAGCTGGCAGGCTACTACAAGCTGCCGGTGCCGCAGACGGAGCAGGAGAACTGCGTCGCCCACAACGGTTCCATGATCCCGGTGCCCGGCCGCGACATCATGGTGCAGGGCTGGTACCAGGGCGGCCTCTCGATCTTCGACTTCACGGATCCGGAGAATCCGTTCGAGATCGCCTACTTCGACCGGGGTCCTCTGGACGCGGTGGAGATGCTGAGCGGCGGCTACTGGTCGGCGTACTGGCACAACGGTTCGATCTACGGCGCGGAAATCGCGCGGGGCGTGGACGTGTTCCAGCTCGCCGCCAGCGAGCACCTGTCCCAGGCGGAGATCGACGCGGCGATGTCGGTGATGGTCGGCGACTCCAACGTGCAGAACCAGGAGCGGTTCGATTGGCCCGCGAGCTTCGCGGTCGCGCGCTCGTACCTGGTCCAGATGCAGCGCGGCAGCGGCATCAACGCCGAGCGCGGAGAGCGCGTGGCGTCGCTGCTCGACATGGCGGAGAGCCAGTCCGGGGCCGACCGGAGCGCCACGCTCGATGAACTGAACGCGGTGGCCGCCGAACTCGACGAGGATGCGCGTCGCGCCGCCAACGCGGCGGGGCCGGGAGACGCCCGCCGCCTGGCGCTGCTCGCCGACGCGATCCGCGACCTCGCGGCCTCGCTGCGCTGAACGACGCCTCCCGCGGGAAGCTCCGGGGGTCGCCCGCGGCCCCCGGAGCGGACGGCGCGGAACTCCGAGCGCGCGGGACCGTATGACCGTGCGGCCGCATCGAGTTGACCAGGTCCCGCGAAGTGAATCCGTGACAAGCCACGACACCCTGACAGATCCCGCTCCCGCCGGCGAGTTGGCCCGGGGCATCGTCCCGGGAGGCACCTTCCTCGCCGATTTCCTCTACCCCGAACCGGCCGAGCGTCGCGTCGGGGCGATGATCGGCTGGTGGGAGAAACGCCGGCTCCCCTACAACCTCATCGTCGGCGCCACCGGGCTCGTGACGATGACCTTCGGCATGGCGCTCACGGCAGTCGTCGCGACGCTTCAGCCGGTCGACATGGTCCGCGCCGCGATCTGGTGGGCCGTGTGGGCGAATGTGTGCTACTCGCTGGGTCCCATGGCCGAGATTGCGCTCCAGAAGTTGTTCCGCGGCCGGCTCCTTCCGGCCGGCCCCCTCCTCTTCCGGGCGGGCGTGACCGTTGCCGTCGGCGTCACGCTGCTGCCCATCATTCCCCTCACGATCGGGTTCATCCTGAACTTCTTCGGAGTCATCTGACGAACCCGTCGGCCGACGCCGACGCCATGTCCGCGTCAGTCGACGCCGATGGAACGGGGGCCGATGTCGGCGAGTGACGGCGTCCCGACGGCGCCCATCGTGATCCGCAGTTCCTCGATCAGAATCTCGAGTACCCGCTCGACGCCCGCCTGGCCGAAGGCCCCGAGTCCCCAAAGGTATGGGCGCCCGATCGCGACGGCCGTCGCCCCGCGCGCGATCCCCTTGAAGATGTCCGTCCCGCGGCGGAAGCCGCCGTCAACGATGATCGGCACCTCGCCGCCGGCCACCTCCACGACTTCGGGCAGCGCGTCGATCGTCGCCCGCCCGCTGCCCTCCGCCCGCCCGCCGTGGTTCGAGACCCAGATCCCGTCCACGCCGTGCTCCAGAGCGAGTTCCGCGTCTTCGCGGGTCACGAGACCCTTTACGACGATCCGCTGGTCGGTGATGTCTCGCAGCCGGCGGATGTAGTCCCAGGTCATCGTCGGTCCGCCGCTGTCCGGCGGCCCCTGGGGCAGCCCTTCGTACATCGGCTTCACGGGGTCCGCCCGCCCGCCGCTCCGGTGACAGCTCTCGCAGTTGCGGTCGTCGATGCGCCGGTAGCGCTCCAGCGTGAGGCGATTGCTCCCGCCGAGGAGATCGACCGTGAGCACGATGACGGGGCAGCCGGCCTCGCGAACGCGGTTCACGAGCGCGACGGTCGCGTTCCAGTGGCGGGGCGCGTAGAGCTGATACCAGACCGGCTCCCCCCGCGCCTCGTTCACCGCTTCGACCCCGGTGGAACTCACCGATGAGAGCGTCTGCAGATGGTTGCGGGCCGCGGCCGCCCGGGCGGTCGCGAGTTCGCCATCGCGGTGGAAGGCCACCTGACTCCCGGCCGGCGCGATCATGAGCGGCGTCGGCCACTCCCGCCCGAAGATCGAGACGCGCATGTCGAGATTCGAGACGTCGACCAGCCGTCGCGCGCGGAGGTAGATCCGCTCCAGCGAGTCCCGGTTGTTCGCCTGCGTTTCCTCCCCGTCGACGCCAGTTTTGATGTACCCCCAGTGCGCCGTGGGGACTGTCTGCGCGGCCGCCTTCTCGAGATCGAAGACATCGAGCGCCTCCTGCGCGGCCCCGACGAGGTCGTCGAGCGACCGCGCCGGCGCCTCCTGCGCCATGGCGCGCCCGACCAGGCCCAGGTCGCAGCCGGCGAAAGCGGTGAGGAGGGGGCTGGCGGCAAGCCAGCGGAGGAGGTCGCGACGGTGGACGGCCCTGGGTTCCGGTCCCGGCTCCGGCGTGTCGTACATTCGGCGCTCCCGGTTGGCACTCCGCGGCTGAGTGTCTGGATTCACGGTGCCCACCGCCGCGGCCCGCGTCAACGCGGGTCCGCCGGAAACCCTTCGGGCAACGCCGAAATTCGATAAAATGTCTTTCAAGCGCCGATTCCCTTCGGCGTCGGGCATACAGGGCTGTTCGAGACCTTCGCGCGAAACCATTCGGAGAAACGATTCGAGAGGAGAGGAACGCACCGCGGTGAGTCACGACATCGAAGCGATACAGGAGAAGATCCGCGAGCAGAGCGCCTTCGTGGAACGGCTGGCCGACGAGGTGGGGCGCGTGATCGTGGGGCAGCGAACCATGGTCGAACGGCTCCTCATCGGCCTGCTCGCCGACGGTCACGTGCTCATGGAAGGCGTGCCGGGACTTGCGAAGACCCTCACGGTGCGGACGCTCGCGCGGGCGATCGACACCGGTTTCCAGAGGATCCAGTTCACGCCGGACCTCCTCCCGGCCGACCTCATCGGCACGCTGATCTTCGACCCCAAGCGGAGCGAGTTCCAGACCCGGAAGGGTCCGATCTTCTCCAACATCATCCTCGCCGATGAGATCAACCGGTCGCCCGCCAAGGTCCAGTCCGCGCTCCTGGAGGCGATGCAGGAACGGACGGTCACGATCGGGGACGAGACCTTCCCCCTCGACGACCCGTTCCTCGTCCTCGCGACGCAGAATCCCATCGAGCAGGAGGGGACGTACCCGCTCCCCGAGGCGCAGGTGGACCGCTTCATGCTCAAGCTCTCCATCGGATATCCCGACAAGGAGGAAGAACTGGAAATCATGCGGCGCATGGGCGTCGGGTCCGCGCCCGAGCCGCAGACGGTCGTCGGGCCGGACGAGATCCTCCGGGCGCGTGGCGCCGTCGACCTCATCTACATGGACCGGCAGGTCGAGCGGTACATCGTGGAACTCGTCTTCGCCTCGCGCGCGCCCGCCGACCACGGGCTCGAAGACCTCGCAGACCTCATCGCCTACGGCGCGTCGCCGAGGGCCAGCATCTGCCTCGCGCGGACCGCGCGGGCACACGCCTTCCTGCGGCACCGGGGCTACGTGACGCCGGAGGATGTGCGTTCCGTCGCCCTCGACGTCCTTCGACACCGCGTGCTCGTCACCTACGAGGCCGAAGCCGAGGAAGTCACGAGTGAAGATGTCGTGAACCGGATCCTCGACAGCGTCGAGGTCCCGTAGGCCGGAGGGATCGAGGGATGATTCCGCGGGAGATCCTGAGGAAGGTCCGCCGCATCGAGATCACGACGCGGGGGCTCGTCGACCAGGTGTTCTCGGGCGAATACCACTCCGTGTTCAAGGGGCGCGGCATCAACTTCGCGGAGGTCCGCGAGTACGACTACGGCGATGACATCCGCACCATCGACTGGAACGTCACCGCCCGCACCGGAACGCCCCACGTCAAGATCTTCGAGGAAGAGCGCGAACTCACGGTGATGCTCCTCGTCGACGTGAGCGCGTCCGGGAATTTCGGCACGCGGGAGCGCATGAAGGGAGACCTCGCCGTCGAGGTGTGCTCCCTGCTCGCCTTCAGCGCGATCAAGAACAACGACAAGGTCGGGCTCATCATCTTCAGCGACCGCGTCGAGAAGTTCGTCCCGCCGCGGAAGGGCCGGCGGCACGTCCTGCGCGTGCTGCGCGAGATGCTCTACCACGAGCCCGCGGGCCGGGCGACGGACCTCGGCGCGGCGCTCGAATACCTCTCGCGCATTATCCGGCGGCGGGCCGTGGTCTTCGTCGTCTCCGACTTCGTCTCGAAGCCGTTCGAGAAGGCGCTCGGGGTCGCGGGCCGGCGGCACGATGTCGTCGCGCTCCGGGTAAGGGACCGGCGGGAGTCGGAACTGCCGCCCATCGGACTCGTGGAACTCGAGGACGCGGAGACGGGGGAACGGCTCGTCGTCGACACTTCGAACCTGGATTTCCGCGCCGCGTTCGCGAGCCGCGGGGAGGAGGCGCGGGCGGCACAGGACCGGACGTTCCGGCGCAGCAAGGTCGACGTCGTGGACCTCAGTCCGGGGCGCCCCTACCTGAGGCCGCTGATGCGCTTCTTCGAGGAGCGGGGACGACGCATATGAGTCGCGGATCGGGGTACGGGAACCGGCGCGCCGCGTTCGCGGGCCTCCTGTTGGCGTGCGGGGCTCTCGGAGCGGGCGGAGACCTGCGGGGACAGTCGCCGCGGGTCACGATCGAGCCCGACACGACGGAGATCCACGTAGGCGATCCGCTTGCGCTGCGGCTCTCCGTCGAGCACCCGGCGGACCTCGCGGTGCGCTGGCCCGACTCCCTCTCGCTGGGCCCCTTCGAGGCGCTGGCGCTTGAGGTGAGCCCGTCCGAAGCCACGGAGGACGGCGCCCGCACCGCGGCCGTGCTTCACGTGACCGCCTTCGAACTCGGCGAACTTGAGATCCCGTCCTTTGCCCTGGAACTCACGGACGGAGGTGGCGGGACGGCCACCGTCTCCACCGACCCGGTCGTCATCGGCGTGACGACGGTCGGGCTCGACGAGAGCGGGGATATCCGCGACGTGAAGGGGCCGCGCGCGATCGCGCGCGACTGGCTGCTCCTGTGGCCGTGGTTCCTGCTCGCCCTGACGCTCGGTGCTCTGGGGTACTGGTGGGGGCGCCGGCGGCGTCGCACGCCGGACCGGGCGGATTCCGGGCCGCCCGCCCCCGACCGGCCGCCGCACGAGGTCGCGACCGAGGCGCTGGACCGGCTCGAGGCGTCTCCCCTCCTGGAGCGCGGCGAGATCAAGCTCTACCACGTCGAGGTGTCCCGGATCATCCGCGCGTACGTCGAGGGGCGCTACCGGATCTGGGCGCTGGAGATGGTCACGCCGGACGTGATATCGAGCCTGGGACATGCCGGCGTGGACCCGGGGATTCGAACGGCCTTCGAACGCTTCCTGGACGCCTGCGACCTCGTGAAGTTCGCGAAGTCGCGGCCGGCCGAGGCGGCGTGCCGGAGCACCCTCGCCGACGCGCGCACGCTGGTGGAGCGGACGAAGTTCGTGCCGCCGCCCGTCGCGGAGCCGGAGGCGATCGCCGCCGACGGGGCCGACGCGATCACCGCCGATGGGGCCGAAGCGACGGCGGATGACCGGGAGGGGGCGACCGTTCCATGATCCACCGGTTCGCGGATCCCGCGTTTCTCCTGCTCCTGCTGCTCCTCGTCCCGGCACTCGCGTACCGGCGCCTGGCGAGGGGAGGGCGGAAGGCCGGCGCCCTGCGCTACCCGGACCTCGCGCTCCTTCGCCGCGCGGGGGCCGAGCGCACCGGCCGCCTGCGCCATGTGCCGCTGGCGCTGCGACTTCTCGCCCTCAGCGCGCTCATCGTCGCCTTCGCCCGCCCCCAGTCCGCCTCGACGAGCGAGGACGTGTCGACCGAGGGCATCGACATCGTCATGGCTCTCGACATCTCCAGTTCCATGCTCGCGCAGGACCTGGCGCCCAACCGGCTGGAGGCCGCCAGGGAGGTCGCGGCGGACTTCGTCGAGCGCCGGCGCAACGACCGCATCGGACTCGTCGTGTTCGCGGGCCAGGCGTTCACCCAGGCGCCGCTCACGATCGATCACCCGGCCGTCTCCGCGGTCATGGCCGAACTGGAGGTGGGAATGGTCGAGGACGGGACCGCGATCGGACTCGGACTCGCGACCGCGCTCAAGCGACTCGAGTCCAGCCAGGCCGAATCGCGGATCATCGTCCTCCTCACCGACGGCCGAAACAACCGCGGCGAGATCGATCCGGCCACCGCCGCCCAAATGGCCCGGGCGCTGGGGGTCAGGGTCTATACGATCGGGGCCGGTTCGCGGGGGACGGCCCCGGTTCCCGTCGATGATCCGGTCTTCGGGCGGCGCCTCGTATCGATTCCCGTGGACGTCGACGAGCCCACCCTCACGGAGGTCGCGGAAGTCACCGGAGGACGGTACTTCCGGGCGACGGACCGGGAGAGTCTCGAACGCATCTATGAGGAAATCGACGCCCTCGAGACGACCGAGATCGACGTGCAGAGCTTCACGCGGTACGGCGAACTCTTCCACTTCCCGCTCGCGGCGGGACTCGGACTGCTGCTGCTCGAGATCGGGCTCGCGCAGACGGTCCTGCGGCGACTGCCGTAGCGCGGGGGAGGCGAGATCGTGTTCCGCTTCGGCTTCGTCACGGCGCTCTTCGGGCTGGCGCTCATCCCGCTGGTCGCCGGACTGATGTGGCGCGGGGCGGCGCAGCGGCGCCGGGCGCTGGCGCGCTTCGGCGATCTCGCCCTCGTCCGCCAGTTGAGCCGGAGCGTGAACCCGCGGGCCCGGGCCTGGAAGGCCGCCGGACTCCTCGCCGTGCTCGGCCTTTCCGTCGTCGCGGTCGCCCGCCCGCAGTTCGGCTCGCGCGTGGAGACCGTCCGCCGCGAGGGGATGGACATCGTCGTCGCCCTCGACCTCTCCACTTCGATGCTGGCGGAGGACCTCGCCCCGAACCGCCTGCAGCGCTCGAAACTCGAAATCCAGCGCCTCATCGAGCGGCTGGACGGGGACCGCATCGGCCTCATCGCCTTTGCCGGCCAGGCCTTCGTCCAGAGCCCGCTGACCTCGGACTACGGGGCCGCGCGCCTCTTCCTCAACGCGATGGACACGGACCTCGTGCCCGTGCAGGGGACGGACCTCGGGGCCGCGCTCGAACTTGCGCTCGACGCCTTCTCCGACGCGCCGGTGGAGGAGCGCATCATCATCGTCGTGACCGACGGGGAAGACCACGAGGGCGGCATCGATCCGGCCGTGGATCGCGCGCTCGAGGCCGGGGTTACGATCCACACGGTCGGCGTAGGTTCGACGGACGGCGTCCAGATTCCCGAGTACGACGCGGCAGGCAGGCCGGCCGGGTTCAAGCGCGACGAAGCGGGGGCCGTCGTCACCACCCGGCTCGACGAGACGACGTTGAGGCAGATCGCGACGCGAACGGGCGGACGGCTCTACCGCAGCACGCCCGAAGCGAGCGAGCTGACGGCGCTCATCGAGGAGGTGGCCGAACTGGGCGGACGGGAGATCGACGCGCGCGAGGTCACCCGGTACGAGGAGCAGTTCCAGATATTCCTCGGAGCGGCGATTCTCCTATTGTTCCTGGAAGGCCTGTGGACGGACCGGAAGAAGACGGTGAGGGTCTGGAGAGGGAGGTTCTCGTGAGCACGACGCGCTGCAGCAGCCGGCGACCGTGGCTGCCCCTGGTCGCGATCCTCGCGGCCGCGGCGCCCGGCGAGGTGCAGGGGCAGGCCGGGCGCGCGGAGACGCGAGAGGGGAACCGCCTCTATGAGGAGGGACGCTTCGCAGAGGCGCACGAGAAGTACCTGGAAGCGCTCCTCGAGGCCCCCGACTCCCCCGTCATCCGGTTCAACGACGGGAACGCGCTCTACCAGGGCGAGGACTACGAGTCCGCGCTGGAGTCCTTCCGCGCCGCGGTGGAGAGCGGAGACCCGGAGTTGGCGTCGGCCGCATGGTACAACCTGGGGAACACGCTCTACCGGCAGGGGGCGCTCCCCGAGAGCCTGGAGGCCTTCAAGCAGGCGCTGCGGGGCGACCCGGCGGACGCCGACGCCAAGCACAACCTCGAGCGCGTGCTCGAACAGATGCAGGAGCAGGAGCAACAACAGCAGCAGCAGGGCGACGGAGAGAACGACGAGGAGGGCGAAGACGAGGGCGAGCAGCAGCCGCAGGGCGGCGAGCAGGACCAGGACTCCGAACAGGACACGCAGGATCAGCCTCAACACGACCCGAACGAAGATCCGCGGAACCAGCCGAACCCCGAACAGAACCCCGAGCAGGATCCGGACGAACCGGAGCCGCAGCCGCAGGAGGGGACGCCCCCACCCGGAGAGATGACGAGGGAGGAGGCGGAACGGCTGCTGGACGCGATCCGGGAGGATCAGGACGAGGTGAACCGCCAGCCGCGCACGCCGGTGCGCGGCACGAGGCCGCGCAGGGACTGGTGATGCGGCCCGTTCGACTCCCTGCCCGCCGCGGGCGCCTGTCCGCGGTCGCCGCGCTCGGCTGGCTTGCGGGCGGCCTTCTCGCTCCGGGTACGCTTTGGGGGCAGGATGTCGCCGCCTCGGCCCATCTCGACCGCGGGGAGGTGGGGGTCGGGCAGACCTTCACCCTCAACGTCGTGCTTGAAGGCGTCCAGCGCTTCGACCAGGACCCGGTCCTTCCCGACCTGGGCGCCTTCGCCGCCTTCCTGAGCAGCGGGACACAGAGTTCGGTCCGGATCGTGAACGGCCGGACGACGGTTTCGCTCACGGTACAATACCGTTTCCAGGCGACGGCGGAGGGGACGTTCGAGATCGGACCGGTGTCGGTCGAGGCTGGCGGAGAGACGCTGACGACCGAGCCGTTGAGCCTGCGCGTGTCGTCGGCCCCCCAGCCGGCACCGGGAGCGGGGGGAGGGCTCGCCGGGCAGCCTTCCGGTCCGGGGACCATCGGCCCGAACGACCTCTTCGTCGTCGCCGAGCCGAACAAGCGCCGCGTGCGGGAGAACGAGCCGGTCATCGTCGAATACCGGCTCTTCACGCGCGTCAACGTGAGTTCGTACGGGGTCACGCGACTCCCCGCCACGGCGGGCTTCTGGGTCGAGGAGTTCGAACTCCCGCAACAGCCGCAGGTCGAGCAGGTGGTGCGCGACGGGGTCGCGTACGCGACCGCCGTGATCCGGAAGGTGGCGCTGTATCCGACGGGGCCGGGCACGAAGACGCTCGAACCGCTCGCGATCGAGGCGCAAGTCCGCGTGCAGCGGCGGTCGCGCGATCCGTTCGACGATGTGTTCGGAGGGTTTCTCAACCGCAGTGCCCTGTTCGGGGATGTCGTGACGACGGGCGCCGCTTCCCGTCCGGTCGAGATCGAAGTGCTCCCCCTCCCCGCCGAGGGACGGCCCGCGGAGTTCACGGGCCTCGTGGGGGACCTGGCGGTCGGGAGTTCCGTCGACCGGGACAGCCTGGCCGCGAACGAGGCGGTCACGTTGCGCGTGGAGGTGTCGGGCTCCGGCAACCTGAAGGCGCTGGCGCCGCCCGAACTCGCTTTCCCGCCGACCGTGGAGGCCTTTCCGCCGGAGGTGTCGGACCGTCTGCGAACCACCGACGCGGGCGTCTCCGGGGCGCGGACCTGGGAGTACGTCCTCATCCCCCGGGCGCCCGGGACGCTGACGATACCGGGCGTGGACATGGGGTACTACGACACCGCGGCGGACCGCTACGAGATCGCTTCGGCGGCGCCGGTCGAGCTGCGGGTCACGGGCCGGGCGGTCGAGGACGCGCTGCCGGGAGCACGCGCGCGCGGCTCCGTCGAGGCGCTGCGCTCGGACATCCGGTTCATCCGGACCGATACGCCGCGCTTCCGCCGCCGGGGCGAGACGCTGTTCGACCAGGCATGGTTCTGGATCGTCGCGCTTGCGCCCGTCGGCATGGTGGCGGGCGCGGCCGGGCTGCGCCGGCGCCGCGACCGGCTCGCCGGCGACCAGGCTTACGCCCGCGACCGCCGGGCCACCCGCGTGGCGAAGAAGCGCCTCGCCCGGGCCGCGGGGCTCGCGGGAGGCGACGATGCGCGGGCCTTCTACGCCGAGACGGCCCAGGCGCTGGAAGGGTTCGTCGCCGACAAGCTCGACACCTCCGCCGCCGGGATGATCCGCGACGACCTCCGCGCCGCCCTCCTCCGCCGCGGCGCCCGCGAGCCCACCGTCGAAGCGTACTTCGCGGCGCTGGAAGCCTGCGACCGGCAGCGGTTCGCCCCGGTCGGCGCCGAGGTCGAAGAACGCAGGGCCTTCCTGGCCCGCACCGAGTCCGTGCTGTCCGCCCTCGCGGGAGACCTCCGATGACGGCTCGCCGGCCCGCCGGGCGTCCGCGCCGGCTCGCGACCGCGACGCTGGCCCTGGCCCTGGGGACCGGTCTGGCGGCCGGTCAGACGGCTGGCCTGACGGACCGGCCCACAGCCGGCGCGGCGGCCCTCCAGGAAGCCGCGCCCGCCCCGGCCCCCGCGGATCGATTCCAGGCGGGGAACAGCCTCTACCAGACAGGAGACCACGAGGGCGCCCTCGATGCCTGGCTCGGACTGTACGAGGACGGGTTCGAGAGCGGTGAACTCCACTACAACATCGGCAACGCCTACTTCAGGCTCGGGGAACTGGGCCGCGCGATCCTCTTCTACGAGCGCGCCGGGGTCGCACTTCCCCGCGATGAGAGCGTGCGCACGAACCTGGAACTCGCGCGCTCCCTGACCGCCGACCAGATCACGCCGCTTCCCGGATTCTGGGTGCCCCGCGTCGTCCGCTGGGCGGTGCAACTCGTGCCGCGTGCCTGGCTCATCGCGATCCTCGCGCTGGGCTACCTGGGGCTGGCGTCCATCCTGCTCTACCGGCTCCTCTCCACCCGACCGCCGCACTGGACCCGCCACGCCGCCGTGGCCGCCGCCGCGCTCACCCTCGTCGTCGGCGCGAACCTCCTGATCCGCGAGTTCGGCATCGGGCGCGCGGAGCGGGGAGTGGTCCTGCAGGCGGAGGCCGCCGTCCAGAGCGCGCCCTCCGACGACCCCTCGCTGCAGTTGTTCACGATTCACGAGGGAGCCGTCGTCCGGATCGACCGAAGATCGAGCGACTGGCTCGAGATCGTGCTGGAAGACGGCAAGGTCGGCTGGGTACGAGCCGGAGCTCTCGAAACGATCTAGCTTGCGGCCCGTGGCAAAACCCTGCGTCAGCTAGTCGCGCGAACCCACCGGAGTCGCGTCTCGCCGTATCTCCGCCGAGTAGTACTCCCACAGCAGCCGCGCGGCCACGCTCCGCCACGGTCGCCAGCGGCGCGCGATCTCGCGGAGCGCCTTCTCGTCGGGCCGTTCCTCGAGGCCGAGCGCACGTCCCGCCGCGCTTCGCAGCGCAAGATCGCCGGCCGGAAAGACGTCGGTGTGGCCGGCGCAGAAGAGGAGGTAGACCTCGGCCGTCCACACGCCGATCCCCTTGAGGGCCGTCATGGCCGCGATGGATTCCTCGGCGGGCATGAGGCACAGCGCCTCCGGATCGAGACGGCCGCTCCGGACGGCCTCCGCCGCGCGTTTCAGCGTCATCTCCTTGGAACGGGACAGTCCGATCCGGCGGCACTGCGCATCGGAAAGCCTGGCGACCCGTCCGGGGTCGCAGCCCGCCGCCTCTTCCACGAGCCGCTGCCAGATCGCGGCGGCCGCCGACTTCGAGACCATCTGCGCAACGATGGTCCGGGCGAGACCCTCGAAGCCCGGAGTCCTTCGCCGCAGCGGCACGGGCCCCGACCGCTCGACGACCTCCGCAAGCCGGCCGTCGATCCTCACCAGCGCCTTGAGGCCCTCGGCGATGTCCTCCGGCGTTTCAATCGTTCTTCCGTGCATTTTCGTCCCTCCGCGCGTTCCCGCGGGAACGTTCGACGCGCTCTCTGGCCCATCCCGGTCATTGGCGTCAGTCTTATTGCGTGCAACGTCGAACGCTGATCAAGACCGCAGGGATCGCGGCGCTGGGCTCGAGCCTCGGCGCGTGCTCCCCCGCATGGCGCCGTTTCTCTCCGGGCCCCGCCGCCCCGAGCCTCCCCCTCGTACGCGTGGCGCCGGACCGCGTCATCCGGACCACCGTGGGTCTCAGACCCTTTCGACCCGCCGGTTTCCGCGTGGCCGCGGAACGGTTGGACGAGAAGACCGTCATCCACAACTACGGCCACGGCGGCGCGGGAATCTCCCTTTCCTGGGGGACGGGGCTGCTCGTGTCCGAACTGGCCGAACCTCATCCCTCGCGGCAAGCCGCCGTCATCGGGGCCGGCGCCGTCGGCCTGGCCACCGCGCGGCAACTCCAGCGCCGCGGCTTCGACGTGACGATCCATGCGCGGGCGCTCCCGCCCGACACGACGTCGAACATGGCCTACGCCGGGTTCTCGCCGCTCTCCAACCTCGTGTCGGCGCCTCAACGGACTCCGGCCTTCGACGCCCAGTTCGACCGAGCCGTCCGCGCTTCCTACGAGCAGATGCAGCTGCTCGCCGGAGCCGGGCGCGGCGTGTCGTGGATGACGACGTACACCTGGACGAACCGCCCTTCCGGTCGGCGGGCGGAAGATTCCGGACTCGACGAGACCGAGAGCGGCCTCGACCCGGACGTCGAGGTGGGCGCCACCGTGCTGCAGCCGGGAGAACACCCCTTTCCCGGCACTTATGCCCTCCGCAGGCCGACCCTCCGCATCGAGCCGTCGATCTATCTTGACCGGTTGATGGAGGAATTTCTCCTCTTCGGCGGACGCGTGCGGATCCGCGACTTTGAGACGCCCCGCGACCTCATGTCGCTCGACGAACCGCTCATCGCCAACTGCACCGGTCTCGGATCCCACGCCCTGTTCGGCGACGAGACGATGACTCCCATCAAGGGTCAGCTCACCTTCCTCGCCCCGCAGCCCGAGATCGACTACAGCCTCGAAGGCAGCGCGCCGGGCGGCGGCCGCATCGGGATCCTTCCGCGTTCGGACGGGATCGCGCTCGGACACGTGATGGAGCGCGGCGACTGGAGTCTGGAACCGCTCGAGGAAGAAATCACGACACGGCTCGACCGCGCAGGCCGGCTCTTCGCGGCCATGGCGGACCATCCGTCCGGGCTCGGCGGGGTCGCCGCCGCCCCACGCCCGCGCCCCATGCACGACGCGCTCGAAGGCGATCCCGTACCGGCGACCCCACCCCCGGTCGAGAGCTTCTACGACATCGAGTCCTAGCAACCGGTAGTTTCCAAGACGTCGGTCAGTCGCCGAACCGATCCGCCAACCGTTCGCGAAGCCGCCGCGCAACCGCTTCGAGCACGGCGGCGTCTTCGTCGGCGACACCGCGGACCGAGAGCGCGACCCCGGGCGCAATCTCGATCCGGGACCACCTTTCCACGTCGCCCGGGGAGATGTCGCCGCGGCCCGCGAGTTGCCGGAGCACGGCCAGCAACGCGGCCAACTCCGATTCGTCGAACTCCGCATCGTCTGGGGGAGACGCCGCCGCAGCGCGAGGCCAGTCCGGTTCCTCCTCCCGTACCATCAGCCTGTCCTCGGGGGCGGCATGCCGCGCCCGCGGGGCGGCGAAGGCGACCGGCGCCTCGTGCCATTCCGCTACATCCGACGTCGGTGGCGACGAATCCGGGCCGGCGGGCCGGGCGAAGAGGAGATCGGCGGTCACCGCGATCCGACCATCCGCGACGCCCGCGACCAGTTCCGGCGACGATCCCTCGAACACGGCGCCGATCTCGCGGAGCGCGGTCGCGGGCACCCTCCCCGCCCCCTCCGCCTCGCGGACCCGTCTAATGAAGAGGAGACGGTCCCGCACGAGCTTCGGATAACGGGTCTTCGGCCCCCTCCGGCCGACACGCGGAAGCAGTCCGACCTGCACGTAGTAGGCGATCGTGCGTCGGCTGAAACCCGTCTCCTCCTCCAACTCCCGCGCCGTGTAACTGCGCATGCCGTTTTCCGCCGCTCCAATGTCGTGGTGACATCTGCTGTCGTTTGCGGACGACAACCGTTGACTTATTTCAATCTCCCCGGTACTGTCAACAGAGTATCAACACTGACAATATCAAGGAGGGGAGAGATGAACCAGATCACGACCGCCATCGCCGGCCTCGAGATCGGCGAACCGACCTTCTGCGGCGGCCTCACCGTGTTCCCCCTGCTTTCCCGGGAAACCTCGGATCTCGATTACCTGCTCCTCGGGGAAGGACTTCGCAACGATCTGGTCACCGTGCGCGAGGTGTCCATGGGGGGCAGCGTCCCCGACGTCGAGGTGGAAAACCGGGCCGACCGTCCCGCGCTCATCGTGGACGGCGAGGAACTCGTCGGCGCCAAGCAGAACCGGGTCGCCAACCTCACGCTGCTGCTCCCCGCCTGGAAGACGACGATCATTCCGGTCTCCTGCGTGGAGCAGGGCCGCTGGTCCTACGACAGCCCGGGGTTCCGGGTGACGGACCGGATGCAATTCGCGAGCGGCCGCGCGGAGCGATACGCGAGCGTGCAGCAGTCGATGCGCAGCGAAGGGACGCGGCGCTCCGACCAGAGCCGGGTGTGGAGTTCGATCGACGACAAGGCCGTGGCGATGGACGCCCCATCCGAGACCGGCGCGATGAGCGAGATCTTCGAGCGTCACGCGAAGGCGCTGGACGACTACGTTCGGGCGGTGGAGGCCGCTCCGGATCAACTCGGCGCCATCTTCTCGGTGGCGGGCGGCAGCTACGGATTGGACCTCTTCGACCGTCACGACACCCTCGCCGCGTTCCTCCCCAGGCTCGTGCGGAGCTACGGCGTCGACGCGCTGGAACGGCGCGCGGATGGGGACAAGGCGGTACCGGCCTCCGCGGCGCGGGATTTCCTCGACCGCCTGAGCGCGGGAGCCTTCGATGACCACCCGGCGGTCGGTCTCGGGCGCGATGTGGGGATCGTCGCCGACCGCGCGATCGGAGGCGCGCTTGTCGTGGACGAGACCACGGTGCACCTGACGGGGTTCTCCAATCCCCGGGCCGCCCGCGGCGATCGCGACGGCGAACGCGTGTACGCGAACTACCACCAGAGGCGCGACGCCCTCCGCCGACGGCACGCGAGCTAGCCGCGGAGGACGGCCCGGCCGCCGCACCTGGCTGGCTGTGGCTGGAACTCGCCCGCCATCCCCGCCACCTTACGCGACCCGCCAGCGCGTTGGCGGCGTTCCGGCTAACGATCGCGTGGAGGACGGGTGAAAATACCGGGGCGGGGCCGACAGGCGGCGATGGTCTTCATCTTCATCACCGTCTTCATCGACGTGCTGGGGATCGGGATCATCGTCCCCATCCTCCCCGAACTCATCAAGGAGTTCACGGGAGGAAGCACGGCGCGCGCGGGGCGCTGGTTCGGGGTTCTGGCGGCGGCCTATGCCGTCACCCAGTTCTTCTTCGCGCCCATCCTGGGGTCGCTCTCGGACCGGGTCGGACGGCGGCCCGTCATCCTAATGGCCCTCCTCGGCCTGGGGATCGACTACATCATCATGGGGTTCGCGCCCTCCATCGGCTGGCTCTTCGCGGGCCGCCTCGTCGCGGGAGTGATGGGCGCGAGCATCACCGCGGCCAACGCCTACGTGGCCGACGTGTCCGAGCCGGAAGTGCGGGCCCGGAACTTCGGCCTCATCGGCGTCGCCTTCGGCCTCGGCTTCATCTTCGGTCCCGCCATCGGCGGGCTTCTGGGCGGCATCGCGCTGCGCCTCCCCTTCTTCGCGGCGGCGGGACTCGCCCTCGTGAACGCACTCTACGGCATCTTCGTCCTCCCCGAATCGCTGCCGCCGGAGAAGCGCGACGCCTTCAGCTGGAACAAGGCCAATCCGGTCGGGAGCCTCCACGTGCTGCGTTCATATCCGCTGGTGGCGGGCCTCGCGGTGTCCTTCGTGTTCATCATCCTCGCGCAGCGCGGCCTCGAGACCGTGTGGGTGCTCTACATGGGGCACAAGTTCGGATGGAACGAACTCGCGAACGGACTGTCGCTGGCGCTGGTGGGACTCATGGCGGCGATCGTGCAGGGAGGACTCGTTCAACCCGTCATCAAGCGCATCGGAGAGCGCCGGGCGGTCCTCGGCGGACTCGTCCTGGGCACGATCACCTACCTGGGCTACGGCCTCGCCACGCAGGGATGGATGCTCATCGCGTTCATCATCTTCGGCTCGATCGGCGGCGTCGCGGGGCCCGCGCTCCAGAGCCTCGTGGCGGGCGCGGTGGAACCACAGGACCAGGGGAAGGTCCAGGGAGGCCTCCAGTCGCTCATGAGCCTGACCGGCATCCTGAGCCCCCTGATCTTCACCGCCGGCCTGTTCAGCTACTTCACGTCACCCGCCGCGCCGTTCCAGCTTCCCGGCGCGCCCTTCCTGCTTGGCGCCGTGATGTACGCCACGGCCTTCGTAGTCGTGGTCCGCCTCTTCCGCCGCATCCCGGGAACCGGGGCTTGATGACAACCGAGTTTGACGCCCTGCGGGTGCGCCTTCACGTGGCGGCCATGACAAGACCCGCGTTCTCCCAACTGACGCGCACCAACGCGCTTGAGAGCGCGGGCTTCCGCAGCTGATCCGCGAACCTTGCGGAGGAGACCATGTTCGCATCGAGGGCCACGGGCGTGGCGCGCGATACGTCTACCAACAGGAGAACACATGATGGCAAGGTGCCTTAAATCGTGCGCGATCACGTTTGCGGAGGGAATGTGGTAGCATCACATTTCGCTTCTCATTTCCACCGGAAATGAGGAATCGCGCAATCATTTCCGCCTTTTGAGGTTTCGATGCTCGAGAAATGTATCATCAACGTTCTCTTGAGCACTCGGATGATACATTTCTCCTCCTCGACTCACCTGCGCCGTGCCGACAGGGGTGTGGGCCAGCCCGTAGCACTCGACCCGTGCGCATCAAGGAGTTCCTCTCGCAAGCGTGGTTAGCAGCTCTGAGCTAAGCCTGCGCTCAAGGATCTCGGCGCCCCCACCCATTCGCTTGCAGTTCCACCCGGCCGGTCGCGGGGCTCAGGGGTTCGGTCACAACCTCGAAGCTCATCGTTCGAACGGCGGCGAACCCTCGCACTTCCAGCCACGGCTCTGTTCGGTGGATGACTTCCCGTGCCGCAAGAAAGGTGGTGCCGCGAGTCACGACATCGTCCACCAGTACGATCTGCTCAAGACCCGAGCCGAAATCGCCCCGCCACTCGAGCGAAGCGACCAGTTCGTCCATCCGCGGGCGACCAGCCGCAGACTGCTCGTGCGCCCTTGGGACGCGGACGGTTCTCACGAGCAACTTTTGAACGTCGCGACCCAGCCCTTGCTCCAATAGCGCTTCGGCGATGCTGAGCCCGGGCCACAGGGTGTCGGGAACTCTGGCCGGAGCGCTCGTGGGGATGGGAACCAAGGTCGAATCGGGAGTGAAGAACCCGTCGAAGTCCGTATCTCGACGCTCACCGCAACGGACGGCCATGCGTTCCAAGACTTCCGGGCGGGCACCCTTGACCATACCCATGATGCTTCGAGGTCCCGGCCCCAGGTTCTCGGGGTCGCGGCGCCAAGGTGTGTAGACCAGGAGGGACGCGAACCGCATCCGTCAGAATCCGATCGCCCCGCTCAGCGTCACGCAGGGAAGGCGGTCGAGAATCCGATCCAGATCCTCCAGCCGCAGCACTTCCGCTCCGTAGCGGCGCATCTCGGCCGGCCACGACAGGGCGGGATTGTTGGCGACGGGCTCCAGAAGGAAGAGCGTGCGCCCGAGGCGTAGCGTCTCCCAGCCCTGGCTAATGGTACCGCTCTTCTCGGCGGCCTCCACGATCACGAGCGCGTCGCTGAGGAGAGCCATCGTTCGGTTACGTTGGGGAAAATTCCGCCTCGCCGGAGGAGATCCCGCGGGGAACTGGCTGACGACGGCGAAGTTGTTCATCAGGTGTTCCTGGAGCCGTCGGTTCGGGCGCGGATAGGCCAAATCCAGCCCCGTTCCGATCACCGCGAATGTGCGGCCTCGGGCGCGGAGCGCAGCCTTGTGGGCAGCGGTGTCGATGCCCTGCGCAAGACCGGAAACCACAGTGGCGCCTAGTCCAACGAGCGTTTCGGCGACCCGCGTGGCGTTGGTCAACCCCTCCTGGCTCGCTTTTCTCGAGCCCACGACGGCGACCTTCGGGCTTGCCCGCAGCAGGCCGACGTCTCCGGCAACGTGCAGAACGCCGGGTGCCAGCTTCTGCTCGACCGGAGTCAGTTCACCCAGGATGTCTCGAACGGGTAGGCTGACCATACGCGCTGAGGATGCGCGAGTCGTACGCGAAGCCGCAACGGGTCGCCATGTCCGGTCGCCACGATACCGCAATCGTCCCCACCCTGGAATCCGCCTCATCCACACCTCCCGTGCGTCACCTCGGAGGCCGAAAGCCGGTGCTTCCGCCTCGTCGCCTCACCGCAACCGAACATAACCCGAACAAGCACCCGAAACCAGCCCCTCAGCATCCGAAACTAGTAGAGCCGTCGTCCTTCGTCTCGCAGCCGGCGCACGTTCTCGGGACTCAGGTCGATCGGGCCGATCTGGGCGTGCCGGAGTTCGATCCGTTGCAGGAGGGTCTCGACATCGACTGGCCGGGGACATACGGAAGCCTCCAGCCGTGCCAGAATCTCGCGGTTCAGGCTGCGGCCGTTGCGAACCGCCGCTTCCTCGAGTGACCGATGCAGGCGTGAGGACATGCCGTGCAACGTGATTCTCTTCATGATTCCGTCTCGTATTCCCGCCGAAGTAGCGACGAGTTCCAAGCTTATGGGCACCGGCACCGCCCGTCGACCGCCTAGGCCTAAACTCGCGGAGCCCGCTGCTACTCTTCGGACGCTCCGAGTTGCTGGAGGAGGAAGGCGAGTTCCATCGCCGCGTTGCGGACGTTGCGGCTGAAGGAGCGGCCGCCCGCGTGGCCCGTGCGCGGGTCGTAGTCGAGGATCACGGGCAGTCCCGACGCTGACGCCGCCTGCAGGCGCGCGGCCATCTTGCGGGCCTGCAGCGGGGGGACCCGCGTGTCGAGATCTCCCTGGGTGAGCATGACCGCCGGGTAGTCCACGCCGTCGCGGACGTTCTGGTACGGGGAAAAGGTCCGCAGCACCTCGAACTCCTCGGCCACGGCCGCGTTCCCGTACTCCAGGAGCGCCGGCATGTTGTTCGTGTCGGTGAACTGGTAGAAGCGGACCATGTCGAGGTCGGGCAGCCCGCAGTAGACCGCGCGGAAGAGGTCCGGCCGCTTCGTGAGGGAGGCGGCGACGAGGAGGCCGCCGTTGCTCCCGCCGCGGATCGCGAGCCGGTCCGGGTTCGTGTAGCCGTTGTCGACCAGCCACTCCGCCGCGGCGATGAAGTCGGCGAACACGTTCGGCTTGTTTTCAAGCATGCCGGCCCGGTGCCACTCCTCGCCGAACTCCCCGCCGCCCCTCAGCGTCGCCATCGCGTACACGCCGCCCTGCTCCAGCCACGCCGCGGCGCGGGCGTCGAAACGGGGCAGCAGGTTCACGTTGAAGCCGCCGTACCCGTACAGGAGCGCGGGCGCCTGCCCGTCCAGCGCGATTCCCCGGCGGTGGGCGACGTACATCGGGGCCCGCGTCCCGTCCTCCGAGGTGTACCACACCTGCTTCAGTTCGTACTCCGAGCCGTCGAAGGGGACGGATGACGGCCGCCACTCCTGCGTCTCCATCGTCTCGAGGTCCAGCTTGAGGATGGTGGAGGGGGTGAGGAGCGACGTCAGCGTAAGGAGGGCCTCGTCTCCGTCCTCTCCGTGCGAGCGCAGCGTCGCCACGTGGTGCGGCGGGATCGGGATTTCGCCCTTCTCCGCGCCGTCGGGCCCGTAGCGCACGATCCGGCTGCTCACGTCGCGCAGGTAGTCCGCGTAGAGGTCGTCGCCGATAAACCGGTACCCGGTGAGGAGATCCTCGCCCTCGGGCAGCACCTCCCGCCACCGCGCCGGATCGGGATCCGGGTTCTCCAGGTTCACCGCGAGAATCCGGTTCTTCGGCGCATCCAGGTTCGTGAGCAGGTAGAGTTCGTCGTCGACGAAGCGAGTGCCGAAGCGGGCCGGCGCGCCGACGATGAGCGGCGCGGGGGGCGTGCCGGAGCGGAGATCCTGCAGGTAGACGTCCGTCCGCGCCCAGCCGTGCTGCACGGTGTAGACGAGCCAGCGGCCGTCGCCCCCCTGCGAGAACCCCACGAACCTCTCCGGGCCGTGCCCCTCCCCGAACAACTCCGCGTCCTCCGCGATGTCCGTCCCCAGGCGATGATACCGGACCCGGGCCCCCGTCTCCCGCGACCGGCGGCTGTAGTAGAAGCCGTCCCCCTCCGGATCGAAGGAGACGTTGCCGTACAGGTAGGTCGGCAGGCGGTCGGGCAGGTCCTCGCCGCTCTCGACGTCGCGGACGCGGTACTCCCGCTCGTCCCGGCCCCCGTCGCGGATGGCGTAGATCATGAGACGGCCGTCGGGCGAGAAGTCGACGATGCTCACGCTCGTCGTGGCGTCGTCGCGGAGATCGAGCGGATCGATGACGACCTCGAACTCGCCCTCGGGATCCACCGGGGCGTCGTCGGGTTCGTCGGGCGCCGGACGGCGGTAGATCGCGCCCACCTCGCGGCCCGGCTTCCGGAAGGAGAAGTACTCGTAGTCGCCCGCCCGCCGAGGGAAGATCGCCCCGGGCGCGTCCATCAGTTCCCGGAGCCGCCCCTCGAGACCGGCGCGCAGCGGCGAGTCGCCGACGATGAGTTCCGCGTAGGCGTTCTGTTCGTCGATCCAGGCGCGGGTCTCGGGGCTCTCCTGGTCCTCGAGCCACCGGTAGTCGTCGGTGAACTCGACGCCGTGCAGGGTGTCGACCACCGGGATCCGGACCGTCTCGGGCGGAGGAGGATACGTCTCGCACGCCGCCACGCAGACGGCGAGCGCGGCGAGCGCGGCCAGCCGAAGCGGCGGGCGAGCGCGGCCGGCGGGCACGGCGACGGCGCGGGCGCAGGGTGTCGAGTCCGCCATGGCGCCTCCTGTCAGGCGGTCAGGGGGTGACGGTCACCCGGACGTAGGCGTTGCTCCAGCAGCACTGGTCTCCGCCCGCGCTGTCGTTCGCGTCCCAGTTGTCGACGCGCGCCCGCAGGATGTACTCGCCGGGCGCGCTGAACGTGGCGGCGGTCGTCGTCTCGCCGGTCCCGCCCGCCACGGTGATCTGCCACGGCTCGAACTCCACCGGCGCGGCGGGGCCCTGGTGCTTGAACCAGGTCACCTCCACGTCGACTTCCTGGTTCACGAGGTCCTCGGGGTCGCGGACCGACACCTCCTCGGTCCACAGCTGGAGCGTGAGCGGCTCGCCCACCTTCGCGGCGCGCGGCTCTCCCCACACGCCCTGGACGTGCTGGCCCGCCTCGCCCTCGAGGTCGAAGCGGACGAGCGGCGGCACCGACCCCATGGCGCGCGGCCCGTAGTCGAGTTGCAGCGCCGGAGCGAAGACGCGCGCCGGCACCGAGTAGGTGACCCCGTTCGTCGTGATCGTCCACACGACGCGCTCCTCGCCCGTCTCCCAGGTCGAGGGCACGGTGACGGAGAAGACGCCCCTGTCGCGGCGCGGCCGGACCGGGAAGTGCGTCGGCTGCATCCCATCGAAGTCGTGCGGCTCGATGTGGTTCTCCGGGCCGAGCGGGACGTCGAGGACTTCCTGCGTGTTCAGGTTGAAGTAGCCGAACGAGAAGGTGAAGGAGCCGTCGTCGTTCCGGTACCAGCCCTCGAAGAACGGGGCCACCGGTTCGCCCTTCGGCGGGATGGGCGCGAGAGGCAGCCGCTGCACCTGCTGGGCATGAACGGGCGCCGGCCGCCCGGTCAGGGAGGCCGGCGCCACCTGTGCGGCGACCAGGACGGCCGCGACATGTGCGATCCGCATGTTCCGTCTCAGTTGCAGGTCAGTTGTTGTCGTTGCTGTCGTCGTCGGTCGCGAGCTTCTTCTCCCGCTCCTCGACCAGCCGCTCGTAGCCCTCCTCCGTGAGGTGCGTCACGGCGAGCCACGCATGCGACATCTCATCCCCGGTGCGGGCGCCGCGGGCGTACCAGATTTCGGGGTCCGGCGTCAGTTCGTTCTCCGCCGTGTTGTCGTACCACCCCGTCATGACGAGGACCGTCCCGGGCGGGAGCAGCGGCGCGACATCATCCTCGTAGATGTAGCTGTGATGCCAGCGGGCATCGAAATCCGTCACCATGCTGATGAGTTCGAGCCTGCCGTTCGGGTAGAGCGCCTGGATCGACATCGCGTGCAGGTGGACGTGCCCGTGCGGCTGGAAGCTGTCGAGCCTCACCGGGTGGTCCCAGCGCATGAACCCCTGCGTCATCGCGGTGCCCCCCGGCGCCAGCGCGATGTCGCCCCTGAGGGGATAGAGGCGCAGGTCCTGCTGGAACTCCGGCTCGTAGCCCTCCTCGTGGAACCAGATCCCGAGTTCGACCTGGTCGCCGGGGACGTCGTATCCCATGGGATAGTAGTGCGCGTCCCACTCGATCATGTCGTTCGCCTTCAGGAGGCGGCCCGCATCGGCGGGCACGAGCTCGCCGACCTTGCCCATCGCGTACTCGGAGAGACTCTGGAAGCGCTGGTACTCCCCGTCTTCGTCGAGCCGCAGCAGGCGGGGGATCGCGTGGTGGACGACCTGGCGCCCGGCCGGGAACGAGGGGCGCGTCTCGAACGCCCTCACCCAGCGATCCTCGTCCAGACCCGTCGGCACCCGCGGCCGCCACCAGGTGTCGCCGCCCTCGGCCGGCACGTCGAACGGCTTCGACTTGATCACGTGATCGGGCGGGCCGATGAGGTCCTCCAGCTGCCACTTCTGCTCGCTCGGCCACTCGATCGGGGGCGGCAGGTCGGCCGGGTCGCCCTCCGGCGCTCCGGCGTCCGCCCACGCGACGACCGTCTCGATGTCCTCATCGCTCAGCCGCCAGTCGTCCTTGATGTCCTGGATCCCGACGCCCGTGTCCAGGTGGAAGGGGGGCATTAGCCGCTTCGAGACGAGATCCTTCATGCGCGAGGCCCAGCGCCGCGTCTCCCCGTAGTCGAGGAGCGACATCGGACCCACGGATCCCGGCCGGTGGCAGATCTGGCAGTTCGCCTGGAGGATGGGGGCGACGTCCTTCGAGAAGGTGACGTCGGCCTCCGCGCCGCCGGCGCCGTTCGCCCCGCTCGCCGCCGGTCCCTGTCCGGCGAGATCCCCGAACGTGAAACCCAGGGCCAGGGGCACGATGACGGCGGCCAGGACCGTTGCACGCGACCGGGCATGGCTCGAGTAACGATGCGATCCACGCATGAGGCAACCTCCTGCAGATGGAACTGCTCCCGCTGCCGCTTCCAGCGACTCCTCTTTAACCGCTTGATACAGTGCGAAGAAACCTCGCCTGCGTGCAAGGAGACGTTGCGCCCCGGGAAACGCGCGTCCACGATGGAGTGTTATCCATGCCGGACACCGGACACCGGACGGCGAACTGCGGAAGAGAGAACAGCGAGAGCGGACGGATGATGAAGAACCATCGGAGCTGGCCTGGCAGCGCCCTTCTTCTCCCCCTTCTCTTCGGAGCCATCGCGGGCATCCCCGCCGCGGCGCAGGGCCCGGGCGTGGAGGGAGCCGCGTGGACCTACCTGGGCGGCGACGCCTGGCACACCCGCTACACGCCGGCGACGCAGATCGATGCCTCCAATTTCGAGAGCCTCGAGGTCGCGTGGCGCTGGGACGCTTCGAGCTTCGGGCCGAGCACGGCGCGGGCCACGCCGTCCTACGTCGACGGGAAGATGATCACGGTGACGGGCGAGAACCGGCACGTCGTCGCCCTCGACCCTTCCACGGGAAGACTCCTGTGGAGCTTCGCCGAGCCCATGACGTGGCGGCACGAGTACTCGATGCGGAAGGCGTACGGCAAGGGCGTCGCCTACGCCGAGGTCGACGGACGCGGCGTCGTCTACATCCTCAGTCCCGGGTTCTTCCTCTACGCGCTGGACGCGGAGACCGGCCGCCCGCTGGAAAACTGGGGCGAAGCCGTGCCGCTGCCGGGATTCCCGTCCTCGGGGACGGTGGACCTCGTGAAGGATCTCATCGAGGGATGGGAGCCGTGGGAGAACCTGAACCAGGAGTACGACCCGGATCAGGGGATGCCGCTCGAGATCGGGTACATCACGTCGTCCTCTCCTCCCATCGTCGTGAACGGCGTGGTCGTCGTCGGCAACTCCGCGGAGCAGGGATACAACCAGACCCGGAAGGAGATGGTCCCGGGCGACATCCTGGCCTACGACGCCCGCACGGGAGAATTCAAGTGGAAGTTCCACATCATCCCGCGGCCGGGCGAGTTCGGACACGAGACGTGGGAGAACGACGCGTGGCAGTGGACAGGTGACGTCTCCCCCTGGGCGCCGCTCTCGGCGGATCCGGAACTCGGACTCGTCTACCTCGTCACGAACGGCGCCACGATCGACTACTACGGCGGGTTCCACCCCGGCGACAACCTCTTCGGCACGAGCATCGTCGCGCTCGACGCGGAGACGGGCGAGCGCCGCTGGCACTTCCAGTTCGTACACCACGACATCTGGAACTACGACACGCCGACCGCCCCCCTCCTCATGGACGTCGTCGTGGACGGACGGCCCATCAAGGGCGTCTTCCAGGCGACGAAGCAGTCCTGGCTGTACGCGCTCGACCGGGAGACGGGCGAGCCGATCTGGCCCATCGAGGAGCGGCCGGTCCCGCAGTCGAAGGTGCCGGGCGAGAAGCTCGCCGAGACCCAGCCGCACCCGACGTGGCCGCTGCCCTACGACCTGCAGGGCCGCACGGAGCGGGACCTCATCGACTACACGCCCGAACTGCGCGAGATGGCGCTCGAGTACGCGCGGGAGAACGATCTCTTCGTGCCGCTCTTCAACCCGCCCACGCACGTCGGGAACCCGGACGGCGATGGGCCGGCGCTCATCTGCCCGGGCGGGGGCGGGGGCGCGAACATCACCGGCCCGCCCGCCGCGGACCCGGTGAACGGGATCGTCTTCGTCACCTCGACGAGCGGGTGCTCGCCGGTGATGGTCGCCCCGGGCATCGAATCCGAACTCGACGGACCGGAGCAGACGGGCGTCACCCACTCCGAGTTCTCCCGCGCGACCGGCGTCGTGACGGAGAACACGGCGGACCAGGCGACGGTCGAGGGGCTGAGGATCTGGAAAGGACCGGTCGGGCGGATCACGGCGATCGACGTGAACACGGGCGAACACCTGTGGATGATCCCGCACGGCGACGCGCCGGAGCGGCAGCAGGCGGTGATCCGCGACCATCCGATGCTGCAGGGAGTGGACGTGAACCCGAACCAGGGCCGGCGCGGCCACTCCGCCATGGTTGCAACTCCGACGCTCCTTCTTGCGTCTGGACAGACGAGCGATGGGACGCCGCACCTGTTCGCGATCGACAAGCGGACCGGCGAGCGCGTGGGCCAGGTGGAGTTGCCCGGCAACACGCGCTACGGGATGTCGAGCTGGGTCCACGACGGGAAGCAGTATGTGATCATTCAGCTGACCGACGGACTTGCGGCGATGGCCCTGCCCTGACGGCCACTCGGGCCGGACGGGCTGAACCCTTCTCAAAAGCCTAAGGAAGAAGAAAAAAATGCTGCGTGAACAGTTGAATTCCGGGCGCGCGGGCGTCTGCGTCGCCGTGGCGTTGTCCGTACTCGCCGCCGGGGCATGCATCGAGAGCGAGGACACGATGGAGCCCGTGCCCGCGAACGAGGCGCCGGTCGCGGTCGGCGTCGTGCCGCCGGTGACGGTGGCGGCCGGCGACCATGTGATTGTGGACGTGTCGGGCTTCTTCCAGGATCCGGACGGCGATCCGCTCCTGTACGGCGCGGGGACGTCGAACGCGCTCGTGGCCGGCGTCTCCGTCGCGGGCAGCAGGATGACCGTGGTCGGGGTCGGGACCGGCCAGGCGGGCGGGTTCCTCTTCGCTCGCGATCAGGCCGGCGGTGAAGCCGTGCAGAATTTCGTGATCACCGTGCCGAACCAGCCCCCGGTCGCCTCGCAATCGATCCCGGCACTGAGGCTGACGACGGGGCAGGTGCACCAGATCGACCTGTCGCAGTACTTCAGCGACCCGGAGGGGGACGACCTGACGTTCGAAGTCACGACCGCGAACCCCATTGTGGCGGTGGCGGTGGTTTCGGGCAACGCGCTCACGGTCGTCGGCGTGACGGTGGGAGCCACGACGATCACGGTCACGGCGCGGGACGCGGACGGCGGCGAGGTCCAGCAGGAAGCGCCGGTGGTCGTGACAAGCGGCTAGAGCGAAGAGGTCGGCGAGGAGAGGGCCGGGGGCGCGGCGGCGTCCGCTGAGCGGCGGCGGGCGGGTGGCTGGCGACGGATGTGACCCGCCCGGGGATTGCCTCGTGTTAGAAGTGGCACACCGAAAACCCGGTTGGCGCGAGCGGGCGTTTCGCTCAGGCGCCTTGAAGGAGGCAACGTGAAGTACCGATTCAGACAATCCTCGATGGCGGCCGTCCTCGCCGTCATCGGGGGAGCCTGGGCGGCCGAGGCCCTCGCGGCGCAGGACTTTCTCTTCCGTCGTCCCGACATCACGCTCGGCGCTCGAATCGGGTACGCGATACCCCGAGCGGACAGCGACATCTTCGATTTCACGCGCGAAGAACTCACGGTCGAGAAGGCGGACTTCAACGCCGTGGCGCTCGCCGCCGACCTCGGAATCCGGCTCTCCGACCGCATCGATCTTGCGCTTGGCCTCGGGTACGAGAACAGCCAGATCGACTCCGAGTCCCGCGAGTTCATCGGCACGGACGACCTGCCGATCCTGCAGACGACGGATTTCCGTCGCGTCCCGTTCACCGTCGGCCTGAAGGCCTACCTCACGGAGAGAGGACGGCGGATCAGCGATCTCGCCTGGATTCCGGGCAAGTTCGCTCCGTTCGTCGGAGGCGGGGCCGGTTTCGTGTGGTACGAATTCGAGCAGGACGGCGAGTTCGTCGATTACGAAACGCTGGACATCTTCTACGACTACTTCTCCTCCAGCAACGGGTCCCTGCTCGGCTACGTGACGGCCGGATTCGACTACTCGCTCGGGCTGCGGTGGATTTTGACCGCCGAAGCCCGTTATTCTTGGGCCAGCGCGGATATGGGGCAGAGCTTCGTCGGGTTCGACAAGATCGACCTGAACGGACTCCGCGCCGCGTTCGGCTTCTCGGTACGGCTGTAAAACCTCGAGGTATGATCACATGACGAAACAGCGAACTGCTGGAATCGGCTCTGCTCTCTTCGTGGCGGCGGGCATGATGCTCGCGGCCGGGCCGCTGTCGACCGCAGCGGCGCAGGAGATGGACGACCGCTGGCTCGCCTGGATGGGTTGCTGGCAGCCTGTTCGTACGTCGACGACCGCGGACGCGCCCGAATCGCTGCTCTGCTTCCAGCCGAGCGCCCAGGAGGCCGGCGTCGAGATGATCGCG
The DNA here is from genome assembly GCA_022820995.1 of Gemmatimonadota bacterium. Taxonomy (GTDB): domain Bacteria; phylum Gemmatimonadota; class Gemmatimonadetes; order Palauibacterales; family Palauibacteraceae; genus Palauibacter. The sequence goes on from JAJEEM010000060.1 coordinate 104,243, forward strand.
GTGGAAGATGGCGAGATCGCGGCCCGGGAAATCGTGCGGGCGGATGGACAGCCCCACGAGGCCGCCCAGGAGGGCTGCAGCGGATCGCGCCGCGCGGTCTTCGCCTCCCGCCCGGGCCGGGTATTCATGGACGTGGACCAGGCCTGCGAGGGCGGGGTCGATCGATCATCGAGCGGAATGTTCGCGATGATCTCGTCCGACGCCTGGATCGATGCGCGGGTCGTCACGGTCGGCGGCGAGAAGGTGACGTGGGTGACGCGATACCGGCTGGCCACGCAGAGTCAGGCCGAGGCCGTCGGCCTGGGCGAGATCGCGGCCGACCGGAGTATGGCCGTGCGCTCGCTGCGACTCGCGGCGTCCGGGCGGTATTCGGTCGACGACATCATCGAGGCGCAGGCTCACGTGGATCCCGAGGCCGTGGAGGCCTGGATCGTCGAACACGAGACGCCGCTCGAAATCGACGCCGACCGGCTCGTCCAACTCGCCGATGCCGGCGTGTCGGAGGGCGTCATCGACATGATGGTCGCACGGAGCTATCCGGAGCGCTTCGCGGTGTCCACGGGCGGCGGCGGCGGCGAACGGGCCTGGGGCGGCGTCGGCGGATACTACGACCCGATCTACGGCTGGGGGTCTCCCTACTACGGCCGCTTCGGCTGGTCCCGATACGGCTACTCGCCCTTCGGCTTCGGATACGGATACCCCTTCTATGGCGGCTACGGATACGGGTACGGATACGGGTATGGCTACGGCCCGGTGATCGTCCGCACCGGACGCGAAAACAGCGGCGGCCGGGTGATCAGCGGGCGGGGCTACAGCAGCGGAAGTTCCAGAGTCGGAGCCGGGTCCTTCGGCTCGCCGAGAGGGGCCGCGTCGGTCGGCACCTCGGGAGGCGGCTCGACCGGGCGAAGCGCGATAGGCCGAAGCGGGACGGGGCGAAGCGGAAGCTCGACGGGGCGCACGGCGCGGCGTCGCGGCGGAGGTCTCTGACTCCCACGCGGTCACGCCTGATTGCTCCACGAAAGGGCCCGGTCTTCCGGGCCCTTTCGCGTTTCACGTCTCGCGCTCCCGGGTCCGGAACCGCAGATTGGCGGTACGGCCGATTCCGCTGCCGGCACCGAGGAGGAACGATGAACGTGGATCACCCCGCCGCGCGCCCCTTCACCTATGTCGCGATCGGCGTCCTCGGGCTCGCGGCTGCTGCCGCCGTACTCGTTCAGCCCGACGCGGCCCGCACGCAGACCACGTCCGGCGACTGGGAGCCCCCGCTCACCGCCCACGGCCATCCCGACCTGCAGGGGAACTGGACCAACCAGACGCTGACCCCCTTCGAGCGCCCCGAAGGCAGGGGGCCCGTGCTGAGCCCGGACGAAGTCGCCGCCATAGAGGGTGGGCAGGCGGAGACCGTCGCCGAACGGACGGCGCCCGTGGATCCGGACCGGCCGCTGCCGCCGGGGGGCGAGCACCGGGTGTGCATCGACGGAGCCACGACGTGCTATGACGAGTTCTACCGCGAGCCGGGCGAACGCGTGGCGATCGTGCACGGCGAGCCGCGCAGTTCCCTCGTCACCGACCCGCCGGATGGACGGATTCCGGACCTTACGCCGGAGGCCCGCCGGCGCCTGGAGGAGGCGGCTGAGCTCCGCGCCGGATTCGGCCAGTACGACCACCCCGAGCTTCGGCCGCTCGCGGAACGGTGCATCGTATCGTTCGGATCGAGCGCCGGGCCGCCGATGCTCCCCAACTACTGGTACAACAACAGCTACACGATCGCGCAGAACGAGGACTTCGTCGTGATCATGGCCGAGATGGTGCATGACGCGCGGATCATCCCCATCCGCGACCCGCAGGAGCAACTCGAGAGCCGGCCCGCACCGGACCACGTGACCCCGTGGTTCGGAAGCTCCGTCGGCTGGTGGGAGGACGGAACGCTCGTCGTCGAGACGACGAACCTGAACCCCGAGCATGCGTTCCGCGGGGTCCCGCCCTCGAAGGATCGGAAGGTCACCGAGCGCTTCACGCGTGTGGACGAGGAGACGATCCTCTACGAGTTCACGATCGACGATCCCGCGGTGTACACGAGCCCCTGGGGCGGCCAGGTCCCCTTCAAGCGCTTCGACCATCTGCTCTACGAGTACGCGTGCCACGAGGGCAACTACGCGATGTTCAACGTGCTGAGCGGCGCGCGCTACCAGGAGCGGATGGGGGGGAACCCGTAGCGCGCTCGCCGGGCCGCCTGTATTCGCTGCTCGCCGCGCTGGCGATCGCGGGCTGCGCCGCCGACCGTCCGCCGGAGGGCACGGCCGAAGCGGAGCGCGCCCCGGCCGGGGTGCTCGGCCTGCGTCCGGGCCCCTCGCCCGATCGATCCTCTCCTGACTGGGAGCCGCCCGTGAAAGTCGTCGTCGCCGATCTGTGGCCCGGCCGCACGGCCGAACTCGCGGAGGTCGCCCCGGGCGTGGACCTCGTCGTCGTCGGAGACGGGCAGGCCGCGGCGGCCGAGGCGCACGACGCCGACGCGGTCCTCGGCGTACTGAACGCGGACATCCTCGCCGCCGGCGACCGGCTCCGCTGGGTGCAACTCTCCTCGGCGGGCGTCGAACGCTACCTCGCGATCCCCGGGCTCTCCGATGCCGAGGACCTCGTCATCACGAACGCCCAGCGGATCTTCGCCCCCGGCGGCGCGGAGCACGCGCTCGGCATGGCGCTCATGCTGGCCCGCCGCTTCCATACGGCGCTCGACCTGCAGCGCGAGCGACGCTGGGACATCCGGCCCCTCACCGGGCCCTCGCCCTACCGCGGCGAGGGGAGCGAACTGCTCGAACTCCGGGGCCGCACGATGCTCGTCATCGGCCTCGGCGGGATCGGGACGGAAACCGCCCGCATCGCCCACGGGATCGGCATGCGGGTGATCGCCACGCGCAACAGCAGCCGCGAGGGGCCCGATTTCGTGGAGCGCGTCGGGCTGTCGTCGGAACTCCTGGATCTCGTGCCCGAGGCGGACGTCATCGTGAACGCACTGCCGCTTACGCCGGAGACGGACGGCCTCATCGACGAAGCCTTCTTCCGGGTGACGAAACCGACCGCTCTCTACATCACGCTCGGTCGCGGGCGGACGACGGATACGGAAGCGCTGACGAACGCGCTGCGGGAGGGAAGGATCGGCGGCGCCGGCCTCGACGTCACCGAACCGGAGCCGCTCCCGACCGACCATCCGCTATGGGGCATGCCGAACGTCCTCATCACGCCGCACCTCGGCGGCGACTCCGACGGTCACATGGAGCGGATGTGGATCCTCTTCCGCGAGAACCTGCGACGCTTCGCGGCCGGCGAGCCGCTTCTCGCGGTCGTCAACCGGGAGCGCGGCTACTAGCCGGCCAGCCGGCGCGCCCCCGCAGCCCGGATCCCGGGTGCGGCGGTCTAGCCGCCCCGAAGCGGCTGTCTACCCGCCGCGAATCTGGAACGTGAGCGTAGCCCAGTTCGACTCGTAGTCCACGTCGGATTCCGACGGCGTTTCCACCATGTGGATCGTCCGGATGTACCACCGGCCGCCGCCGACGAGCGGGATCGTCGCGACGCCATCTTCGTCCGTGCGGGCCTCGACCGCCTCGATGTGTCCACCGGCATCGTCGTGCGAGTGGGGGTTGAATTCGTAGTTGGCGTACAGGAGCGCGTTCTCGACCGGCTCGCCCGCGCGGAGGAAGCGCACCTGGAGGTCGTCGCCGACGACGAGATCGTAGGGGTTCCGGAGCGGGATGATCTCCACCGGATAGCCGAGTTCCTTCTCCCACTCGCCGCTCCGGTCGTCGCCCACCTGGACGATCGCCTTCACGTGCTTGCTGTAGCGTTCGGCCGCGTCGTCGTTCGTCTTGCCCGCCGCTTCGCGCTCAGCGATCTCGTCCACCAGGCCCTCGTGAACCAGGTATTCGGTGAACTCCACCCCCGTGAGCGGGATCACGCGCGCCCCCGTCGACACGCCGATCGCGTAGGTCCCCGCCGAGCCCGTCTCGAAGGTCAGCAGCGCCGTGTCGACGCTGTCCGCGTGCCAGTGGAACATCGCGGTGTCGCGCCACGCCTCGGCCGGCGGGTGCACGACCCCATCCGGTCCCACGATGCTGACGTCCAGCATGCGGTCGCGCGTGATGTGGTTCTCGCTCTCGTCGAAATCACCGTTGAACAGCGCCACCACGTTCGTGGAGTGCGGCTCCAGGAAGAAGCTCTCCAGCTTCAGATACATCGTGTGCGCCCGCGCCGTCGCGACGATGGCGACGGTGAGCAGGGCGGTCGTAAGCAGGACGCGGCGTCCGATCCTCATTCCGAACCCTCCGGGGTCTACGCTTTCGGTGTTCCAGACACGTCAGGAGAACATGCGGGGATCGACGCCGATTCGGCCATAGCGGACGTTCGACGCCGCCGGCGTTGTCCCCGTAGCCGAAAGTGCCGATCATTTTCCCCGACTGCGACTGTGACGGCTCAACTCCGGGGGAACGAATGACGCTTCGCATCAACGACACGGCGCCCGATTTCACGGCGGATACGACCCAGGGGACGATCCGCTTCCACGACTGGATCGGGGACGGGTGGGCCCTTCTCTTTTCCCATCCGAAGGACTTCACGCCCGTGTGCACGACGGAACTGGGGGCGGTGGCCGCCCTTCAGGACGCATTCGCTGCGCGCAACTGCAAGATCATCGGGATCAGCGTCGACGGGGTGAGCGATCACGAGGCCTGGTCGAAGGACATCGAGGCCTCGCAGGGGCACGCCGTGGGCTACCCGCTGATCGGCGATCCGAAGCTCGAGATCGTCAAGACGTACGACATGCTGCCGGCCGACGCGGGGGACACGTCCGAGGGCCGCACGCCGATGGACAACGCCACGGCGCGCTCGGTGTTCGTCATCGGGCCGGACAAGAAGATCAAGGCCACGCTCACCTATCCGATGAGCACGGGCCGGAACTTCTCCGAGATTCTCCGGCTCCTCGATTCGTGCCAGCTCACGGCCGAGAAGCAGTTGGCCACGCCGGCGAACTGGGAGCAGGGCGACGACGTGATCATCGCGCCGGCGGTCACCGACGACGAAGCGCGGAAGCGGTTCCCGGACGGATGGGAGCAGCCCCTGCCCTACATCCGGATCGTCCCGCAGCCGCAGGACGGTTAGCCTTTGTCACACGCGGTCACACAGACCGCCACGCGGGCCGGCGGGGGGCTCCTCCTCGCCGGCGTACTCCTGTCCGCGTGCTCCGCCGGTTCCGATCCCGACGGCACGGCCGCGGAGGACGGGCGGCTCCTGATCGACGGGGGCACGGTCGTCGTGATGGACGAGGCGGGCACCATCCTCGAAAGCGGCGCCGTACTTGTCGAGGCGGACCGGATCTCCGCCATCCTCGACGGCGATGCTCCCCGTCCGGCCGGCGTGGCGGTGCTCGACGCGACGGGACACCTGGTGATCCCCGGACTCGTCAACACCCACGGCCACGCCGCGATGTCGCTCCTCCGGGGGCTCGCCGACGACATGCCGCTGATGACGTGGCTGAACGAGCACATCTTCCCCGCCGAGGCCGAACTCGTCGATCCCGAGTTCGTCTATTGGGGCACGCTCCTGTCGTCCATCGAGATGCTGAAGAGCGGGACGACGACGTTCGCGGACATGTATTACTTCCGGGACGACGCGGCGCGGGCGGTCATCGATGCGGGCATCCGCGCAGTCATGGGCCCGCACGTCATCGGCTTCCCGGCTCCGGACTTCGCCTCGCCGGCGGCGACGCTGGCGGACGCCGCCGAGTTCATGGAGACGTATCGCGACCATCCCACGCTGGTCCCGGGGACGGCCGCGCATTCGCTCTACACGACTTCGCTCGACGACGTGCGCGCCGCCCTGCGGCTGGCCATCGACCACGGCGCGCCGTTTCAGATCCACACGGCCGAAGACGCGAGCGAGTTCGCGACGGCGACGGAACTGACCGGGATGGGCGTAGTGGAGGCGCTGGAATCCATCGGCGCGCTCCGCCCGGGGACGGTGCTCGCCCACTCCATCTACCTCTCGGACGAGGACATCGAACGCATCGCGGCCGGGGGCGCGGGGGTTTCGCACAACCCGCAGAGCAACCTCAAGCTGGGGATTCCGCGGGCGGCGCCGGTCGTGGAACTGCTGGCCGCCGGCATCCCCGTGGGGCTCGGCACCGACGGCGCGGCGAGCAACAACGACCTCGACCTCTTCGATGAGATGGACACGGCCGCCAAGCTCCACAAGTTCACGAACGCCGATCCGACCGCGCTCCCTGCCGAAACGGTCTTCCGCATGGCCACGATGGGCGGCGCCCGCGTTCTCAACCTCCACGACCGCATCGGCTCGCTCGAGCCGGGCAAGCGAGCCGACATCGTCCTGCTCGACACGCGGCGCGCCGGGCTCACGCCCCTCTACAACGTCTATTCCCACCTCGTGTACGCGGCGCGGGGGAGCGATGTCTCCACGGTCCTCGTGAACGGCCGCGTCGTCGTCAGGGACGGCCGAGTGCTCACGGTCGACGAAGCGGAGGTTATTCAACGCGCACGCGGCTTCGGAGCGCAGGTCCGAGAAGTGATCCAGGGTTCGGCGCCCGGCTCGCCACGCTAGCACGCCGATCCCGTGCGACAAAAACGATCATTTGTTGTGAAATGATCGTATTCGATGATACTTTGGCTCCACGTTTGCATCCTACTGTTTGTTTTCGACATGGAATGAACGGATGTGGAGCCTCGTGAACATCCCTGCCGCCGACCTTGGAACCGGCGACGTAGCCGAGCTGCTCGACATCCATCCGTCGACCGTGAAGCGATGGTTCGACAGCCCCCGGACGGCGGTGACGACCGGAGGGCACCGCCGCATCCCTCTCGACCTCGTACTGGACGTCGCGCGGGACCGGGACCGAAGGGTCTACCTCCACGGCTTCGGAAGCCAGGCGACTCACGCTTGGCACGCGATGCAGGCACTCGAACGCGGCGACCCGGGTCGGGCCTGCGATGCGCTCGTGCACTGGCTGCGGACCCGGCGATCGCATCTTATCGGAAGATTCTTGTGGCATGTCGCGGCCCGTGGCGACGCACCGGACCCGTGGGTCCTCGATGGCGTCTTCGGCGGCTTCATGAGGCGGGTGGGAGACGGCTGGGAGCGCGGGGAGCTTCGTATCGCCGACGAACGGGCCGCGAGCCGCGAGTCGGGCGAGGCGGTCGGGCGGCTGCTCGCGGCGGCCGGGGGGGACGCCGACGCACCGAACCCTGACAGGCCGACCGCCGTCGTCGGGACGGTCGAGCCCGAGCAGCACGTCCTCGGATCCCAGCTCGTGCGGCTCCTGCTCCTCCACAGGGGATGGAACGTCGAACACCTCGGGGCGGGAGTGCCGATCCCCGAGATCGTGGCGACGCAGCGAGCGCTCGACGCGTCGCTGATCTGCGTTTCTTTCACGCCTCCCGCGGTGGCCGCCGATGTGCTCCGCTTCGTCGAGGCTGCCCGGGAACTCGCGGACCCGGAACAGCCATGCTCTCTCGTTCTCGGAGGCAACGCGTTACGCGACGTGGAGGTGAGGGGCCGCGGCGGGGCGTTCACGGACCTTGTCGCGCTCGGGAACCTCGCAGCGTTCGGAGACTGGCTGGACGACCGTGGCTGATGCCGCTCGCCTTGCCGGCTCAACGCACCTCGACCGGCTGGGGCTCGCCGTCCTGGGCCTCTTTTCGGCGGCCTCGGTCGCGGGCTTCGCGTCGTTCGGGCTGCACCCTCACCTCCTGGCCCGCTTCCCGTCGTCCGCCTGGTTCTACGCGCCCGCCTTTCAGATCTTCGCGCGCGGACACGTGGTCATCGCCTTTCTGGTCCTGGCGTACTCCCTCACGGCGCGCGTCGGCGCACGCTGGATTCCGGCGCTCCTCGTGGCGGGCGGTCTCTCGCTGGGCGCCGAACTGCTGGGCACGGCGACCGGCTTCCCGTTCGGCGAGTATCGTTACACTCCCATGCTCGGCTATCGCGTGGCCGGGCTCGTCCCGTTCCTGATCCCGTTCAGCTGGTTCATGATGGCGTTTC